>NZ_JABBWX010000013.1:0-333508 GCF_014161375.1 Microbispora sp. H10830 | reverse complement strand
GCGGCAGGGAAACACCCGGTTACATTCCGAACCCGGAAGTTAAGCCTGTCAGCGCCGATGGTACTGCACCGGGGACGGTGTGGGAGAGTAGGACACCGCCGGACAATCTTTGTGGAGGGCCACCCCGATGGGGTGGCCCTTCTGTATTTACGAGGCCATGTCTTCACCACGCCGAAACCCGGGTCGACGGGGAACGAAAGCTCCTGTCGAGGCCCGGGTGGTGGTGACGGCGCGCTAGGCTGGCAATGCCGGGCCACCCCCACGGGTGGCCTTCGTCGCATCGGACGAGAAGCGAAGGCTGCGGCGGACGCGATCTCAGCGGACCTGCGGCGCAAACAACATGTCTTCCCTGGCACTCATCGGGTATGGGGCGGATCCCCAATAGTCAGGACAGTGGGAAGACAGAGCCCTGCGGCCGGCGAACCGGACGCGGTGAGCAAGCAACAGAGGACAGAAGTGAACAGAGAAGACGGGCGCGACGGCGCGGGCCGTGGCGGAGACAACCGCGAAGAGAGCAGAGACCGGGCTGAGCGCACCGGAGGATTCCGCGGTAACGGAGGAAGCGGCGGCTTCGGCGGTCGCTATGGAGAGCGGCGAGAAGGCTCCCGGAACGACCGCGGCGAGCGCGGCGAGCGCCCGTTCCAGTCCGACAGGCGCGGCTACCGCGACCAGGGCGGACCGTCCGGGGGACGGTTCGGATCGCGTGGTCGTGACGACAGGGCGACAGGCTCCTACGGGGATCGTGACAGGCGCGGCGGCAACCGCGACCGGGACGACCGGGGTCGCCGTCCCTTCGACGGCGGAGATCGCGCGGGTGGCCGCACCGACGATCGCGGCGGGTACCGCGACCGCGACGAGAGACGGAGCTTCGATCGCGGTGGTGACCGGCCGCGCGGGGCCGGCGGCTTCGAGGGACGCAGGGAAGCCGGAGGCTCCGAAGGACGCGGGGAGCGCGTCTATCAGGACCGGGACGCTTTCCGCACCGATCGGCCGCGCCGCCCCTCTGGGGACCGCGACGGCTTCCGAGGCGGACAGGGCTCCCGGGATCGCGAGGAACGGGGCGGACGCCCGTTCCGTTCCGACGACCGCGGCAGCCGGCCGTACGGTGAGCGCCGCACGGATCGGCGGGAAGGCGGCGGCGGGTACGGAGACCGCCCGCAGCGCCAGGGCGGCGGTTTCGGCGGGCGCTACGGCTCCCGCGAGCGCGACGGCCGTGAGGGTCGGGAGAACCGGGAGAACCGGGAAGGGCGCTCTTTCACGCCCCGGTACGAGCGCGGCGATCGTGACGGGTCTGGCAGTCGCCCGCCGCGACGTACGGATCAGGAGCGCGGTTACAGCCGCGACGACAGGGGCGGAAGCGGGTACGAGCGCCAGGACCGTCCCCGGCGCCCGTACGGCGATCGAGGTGGCGACCGGGGCACCGATCGAGGTTTCGGCGGCGAGGAGCGGCCGCGGCGTTCGTTCGGCGACCGCGACGGCAGGGGCGGCGGGGACAGGCCCAGGCGCCCCTATGGGGACCGGCAGGACGCGGGTGGCGACCGCTACCGCGACCGGGACTCGTTCCGCGACAGGCCGAGCCGTACGTCGGGAGATCGGCCTGGGGGGTCCTTCCGGGACCGCGACGACAGGCGTTCGGGCCGCGACCGTGAGGAGGGGGCTCGGACGTTCCGTGGGCGCGAGTCGGGCTCCGGCGACCGGCCACGGCGCCAGTTCGGCGGCGATCGCGGTGCCCGGCCGTTCGGCAGGGACCGTGACGAGTCCAGGCCGTTCAGCGGCGAGCGCGGCGCGGCGCGTCCCTTCAGCCGCGACGAGCGGGGCGGCAGCCGCGGCCGCTACGGCAGGCCGGACGAGCCGAGCAGGCCGAGGACGCGGGAGGAGATTCCTCCGCTCGACCCGGACATCACGCCGGACGAACTGGACCGGGAGGCGCGTGCGGAGCTTCGGTCGTTGCCGAACGACCTGGCGGACCTCGTGGCCGGCCACCTCGTGGCGGCCGCCCGTGCGCTGAGTGCGGAGGATCCGGAGAAGGCCTACGAGCACGCCAAGGTGGCCCGCCGCTTCGCGGGCAGGATCGGCGTGGTCCGCGAGGCCACCGGGATCGCCGCCTACCACGCGGGTCAGTACGCCGAGGCGCTGGGCGACCTGCGGGCCGCCCGACGGATCAGCGGCTCGGACGAATACCTCCCGATCATGGCGGACTGCGAGCGCGGGCTCGGGCGGCCCGAGCGGGCGCTCGACCTCGTCCGGTCGCGCGAGGCCGAACGGCTGGACCGCGCGGGCAAGATCGAACTGGCCATCGTGGAGTCCGGGGCCCGTCGTGACCTCGGCCAGCACGACGCGGCCGTGATCACGCTGCAGCGGGTTCCGGAGTTGCGCGACCCTCAGCCGAAGCCGTGGTCGGCACGCCTCGCGTTCGCGTACGCGGACGCCCTGGCCGACGCGGGGCACGAAGAAGCGGCGACCGACTGGTTCGCTCGTGCCATGGCGTTCGACGAGGACGGCGAGACCGACGCGGCCGAACGCTACGCCGAACTGACCGGCGGACTGATCGAGGACATGGAGGAGGACTACGACGAGTCCGGCGCCGAGTCCGGTGACCTCCTGGACGACCTTGCCGACGATGAAGAGGAAATCGAAGAGGCGGTCAAGGACGAGGCGGACGAGGCGGATCTCCCCGGCGACCCCCGGGAGGACGACCTCTCCGACGAGGACGAGCTGACCGAGGATTCGGCGGACGGCGACTCCGCGGGCGACGATGTGGCCGAGACGTCCTCGGCCGGCGAGGTGTCCGAACCGGTGGCGCCTGCGGCGACGCCGGCACCGGGTGCCGAGGAGACGCGCGACGCCGATGAGGGGGCCGAGCGGGCTTCCGCCAAGAGCGCGCCGTCCTACGGCCCCGCGTTCATCGAGCCGGACTTCGGCGACGTGCTCGACGACCCCGTGGAGGCCGAGGACGCCGAGGATCGGGCGAAGCGCCAGCCCTGACGTTCCTTCCGTGCGGGCGCCGCCTCGGCGGCGCCCGTTTACTTTTCCCGGGAGAAGCCGCGTCTCAGGGACGGGTCTTTCTGGGGGCCAGGAGTCAGCGCGGGGTACGGTCCAGCCAGTGCATGATCCCCGCGACGTTCGACGGCGCGCCGCTCAGCAGCTCGAACTGCTCGGCGGTGGCCTCGTCGGCGCGTAGCGCGGCGTACCGCTCCCGCGTCCGGTCGCGCACCATGGCGACGGCGTGATCGAGGTCGAGTCCCTCGTCCCTGGCCCGTCTGGTGAGATCCACCCATATCCGGAGTTCCTCGGCCGACCGTTCGAGGGTGGGAGGCACGTCCTTCACCGGTCCGTAGTGGCTGAACAGCAGCCGCTGCGGTTTCAGGGCCGTGAACAGCGCGATCGAGCCGAGGGCGACGTCGAGGTCGAAGTCCGGCGGCGGCGTGGCGGGCCGCAGGTCTCCGGTCTCGGGCAGGTACACGCCGGCGGCGTCGCCCACGTACAGGTCGCCGGTGAGCGAGTCCAGCAGGCCGACGTGGTGTTTGGCATGGCCGGGGGAGTAGTGGCTCGCCAGGGTGCGGCCGTTGCCCAGGTCGATCGTCCCGGTGTCGCCGAGGGCCCTGATGCGGGCCGCGTCGGTCGGCGCCAGAGTGCCGAACAGTACGTCGAGCTTGTCGCCCCACACCATCTTGGCGCTCGCCATGAGCCGGGAGGGATCGGCGAGATGACGGGCACCCTTCTCATGGACGACGATCTCCGCGGACGGATAGTAGTTCGCGATGTCCCCCACGCCCCCGGCGTGATCCAGGTGGATGTGGGTGACCACGACGGTCGCGAGGTCGTCCGGTCCCACCCCGAGGGAGGACAGGGCGTCCCTGACCACGGGAGCCGAGGTCGAGGTGCCCGTCTCGACGAGGCAGGGGCGGTCGCCGAGGATCAGATAGCCCGCGGTGATGCCGGAATAGCCCGCCATCCGCGTGTCGATCTCGTAGACGTCGCCGCCGAGTGGAGTCACGTTGTCCACAGCCCACTCCTGAAACTAGAACCGGTATTCACAGAATGGCATTCAGGGCCTCGTCGGCCCAACCTGGTCACGCATAGTGATCTCCACGGCAGAGAGGAGATCACATGCACCGCAACGAGGTGGTGCTGGCCGGGCGGCTGTCCATGGAGCCGGCACACCGGGAACTGCCGAGCGGAGCCCTGCTGACGCAGTGGCGTCTCGCGGTCCGCAGGCCGGGAGGCCGCTCGGGCCATCAGCGGTCGGACGCGATCGAGTGCGCGACGCTCGACGACGGCGTGCGCGACATGCTGGTCGGCTGGCAGCTCGATGATCTGGTCGAGGTGGAGGGCGCGCTGCGCCGCCGCTGGTGGCGCGGCGGCAGTCGCTACGAGATCGAGGTCCGTACGGCACGCCGCGTCGAACCGGCCGCGCCCCGCGGCAGGCCACGCAGGAGAACGCCCCACGCCCATGACGGAACCGCCGCCGAGACCGGCCAGGCCGGTGATGCCGGTGAGATCGCCCCTGCCCGTGCGACAGACGAGGCGTGCTCCGGCGGTGAGGTGTCCTCCGGCGGTGAGGCGTGCTCCGGCGGTGAGGTGTCCTCCGGCGGCGCCTCCGGCCGCGGGGCGAATCCCACGGGCCCTCCGGCAGGCTCTTCTGGCGGCCAGGCCGTCGGCACCGTCGGCCCTCCGGCGACGTCGTCCTGCGACCAACGGGACGACGCCGTCTCGGCGGAGCCCGGCGACAAGGTGATCAGTCAGTGGCGAAGGTCCGCATGACCAGGCCCGTACGGGGCTTGGGACCGAACGAGGTCGACTTGCGCGGCACCCGCTCACCCTGCGCCGCGACCGTGAGGACGTCCTCCGTGGACAGCGGATTCAGTAGCACCGCCGTCCCGCCGAGCCGGCGCGCCCTCTCCACGGCGGCGAGCGGGTCGTGGTGCACGACCATCACCGACTGCTCGCTGTCGGTGATCCCCCACACCTTGGGCAGGAGGAACGTCGTGAGGACCGAGGTGTCGAGCATCCGCCACCGCGGGGACTGCCCGGACGGCATGGCGTGCTCGACCTGCAGCGGGTCCGGATCCGTCAGCAGATGGGCGGGTCCCTCGCCGGCGAGCACGAAGGCGGGGCCGGTCGCCGTGGCCAGCCCCGCGAGGGCGTCCTCGACCGAGGGGAACTCGTGGACCTGCCAGGCGCCCTTGGCGCGGGCGGCGGCCTCCTGCAGGGGCAGCCCCGGGATGACACGGTGGATGGCCCTGAGATCGGGCGGGTAGGCCGTGGAGTCGACCAGGTACGCCAGGCCGTAGTCCCAGGGGCCGGGACCCACGTGGTCCTTCTGCAGCGCCTCGTAGGTGGCGTAACGGTGGTGACCGTCGGCGATCAGCGCCTGACGATCATGCAGGTCCTCCGCGACGGCTTCGATCTCGTGGGGGTCGGTCACGGCCCAGAGCCGGTGGTGCACGCCCTCACGGGTCCGGACGTCCATAAGGGGGAAACGCTGTGTCGCCACGTCGTCGACGAGCCGGGAGGCGGTGCCCCCGCCTTCGTACAACAGGAAGATCGGCTCGAAGTTGGCCTGCGTCGCCCGCATCAGGGCGAGCCGGTCGGCGACGGGCTCCGGCAGGACGTTCTCATGCGGAAGGATCGCGGTCGACCCGACCCCGACGCCTCCGATCAGGCCCCGCTGCAGGAAGCCGACGCCGCTCTGCTCGTACACGTACAGGCCGGGCAGGGAGTCGACCGTCAGCACTCCATCGGAGAGCCACTCGCCCAACGTGGCGCTCGCCTCGCCGTAGTGGCTGATCCCGGGAAGGATCAGGCGCACTACGTTGTTCGGATGACGACTGAGCAGTTCCCGCAGTTCGTCAGGGAAGATGAGATCGTACGGCGGGGAGGTGACAGCGCCCAGATCGTCCACCGCGTAACGGACGCCGTGGAACGGACGTAGCACCAGTCCCGCCCGTTCAGAACTCTCCATACCGGGCATGTTGCCATAAGTGCCCGGACTCCCCGACGCTGCGGTGCCCGGTTGCTTGTGAAATCGGAGTGCAGGAGGGCTTACCCCATGATCGAAGGACGAAACGAGGCCGCTGCTTCTTCCAATGATCCGGGCGGTACGCCTTCCGGCGGCGTCTATGAGTGGTTCAAGCGTGGCATGAAACTGCTCGAGGAGGGCAGCCCGGCCGCGGCGGCGGCGATCCTGGAGCACGCCGTACAGGCCGAGCCCGACTCGCGCAGCATCCGCGAGGCCCTCGCCCGGGCCCAGTTCAACTCGAAGCGCTACGACGAGGCCGCGGGCAGCTTCCGCTGGATCGTCGACGCCAACCCCGCCGAGGACTACGCCTACTTCGGTCTCGGCCTGTCGCTGTGGCGAAGCGGAGACATCGAGGGAGCGCAGGAGCCTCTCGCGGTGGCGGTGGCGATGCGTCCCGACCTGCGGCACTATGTGTCCGCGCTGAAGCAGGTCAGGGCCACGCTGCGGGCGAGGCGGGCGTGACCGTAGGTCATACTTCCGACATGCCAGAAACCACCGGCGTGCTCGTGGACGCCTACGACACGCTGCTGCTCGACCTCGACGGTGTCGTCTACCTCGGCAAACACGCGGTCCCCGGAGCGCCGGAGGCGCTGGTGACGGCCCGGGACCAGGGCGTGCGGCTCGCGTTCGTGACCAACAACGCGTCCCGCACGCCGGGGGCGATCGCCCAGCACCTCAGCCATCTGGGCATTCCGGCCGCCCCGCAGGACGTGGTGACGTCCGCACAGGCGGCGGCCCGGCTGGTCGCCGAGCACGTGCCGGGGGGCTCCGCCGTCCTGGTGGTAGGAGGCATGGGACTGCGGATGGCCCTGCGTGAGCACGGCCTGCGCCCCGTGACCACGGCCCTGGACGCGCCCGCCGCCGTGGTGCAGGGCATCGCCGACAACCTGTCCTACGGGCTGCTGTGCGAAGGGGCGCTCGCCGTACGTCAGGGGGCGTGGTTCGTCGCGGCCAACGGCGACACGACCATGCCGACCGGCCGGGGCGAGCAGCCCGGGAACGGGTCGATGAGCCGCGTGATCGCCACCGCGACCGGCGTCGAGCCCGTGGTCGCCGGCAAGCCTGAGCCGCCGCTGCACCGCGAGTCGATGATCCGCACCCGCGCCGAGAGGCCGCTGATCGTCGGCGACCGGCTCGACACCGACATCGAGGGCGCGACCCGGGCCGGCGTCGACAGCCTGCTCGTGCTGACCGGCGTCGCCACTCCTCTGGACGTGCTCACCGCCGCGCCCCATCATCGTCCCACCCACATCGCCGCCGACCTGTCCGGCCTGCACGTCCCCGTGGTTCCCGTGCGGCGCGGCTCGGGCGGCTGGACCTGCGGCGGGTGGACGGCCGTGTGGCAGGACGGGGAGCTCGTGCTATCCGGGGAGGGCGACCCCGTCGAGGGGCTGCGCGCGGCGTGCGCCGCCGCCTGGGAGGCGGCGGGAGACGGCCAAGCGGACGAGGACGCGGTGAAGGCCGCCCTGGCGACGCTCGGCCGCTGACCGACGTGGTGACGGCGTCGCCGGGCGCACACGCGTCACGGCGTGGCCGGCGTTCGAGGCCCTCGGCGCGGGATCTCGGCGTGGGGGTGCGTCGCGGCTCTGACGCAGCGGTCAGAGGAGTTTGCGAAGGCGCAGCAGATCGCCGAGGCTCGCGTCGATCTTGACCCGGCCGCCCAGCAGCGCGCGGCCCATGTCGAGTTCGCCGTTGACCATCGAGACGAGGTCCTCGCTCTTGAGCGTCAGCTTGACCTCGGCGGGCCGGCCGTCCTCCGGGGGCACCTCCTTGAAGGGGTCGAGCCCGCCCCGGTGGATGCGACCGTAGAAGGTCACGCCGAGGTCGGAGATCCGGCAGGCAAGCCGGCGTTCGACCACGTGCCTGGCACGGTCCTCCTCGCTTATCTCGTCGAAGTGCTCGACGAGTTTGTCCAGCGCCGCCCGGCATTCCTCGACGGTCGCCATGCGCCTGCCCTTCTCCTCGCGGACCGTGTCTTCTCGCGGACCGTGTCCGCTTGTGAGCCGCGCACGGATCACCGGTCGACGATGTGATTCCCCTCTACCTACCGACAGTAGCTTTCCACGGGCGGCCTGCGCGAAATCCGCGTCGGGTCATGGAAAGGTCACGGCACGCGTCCGGCGGTCCGCGAGCCGTAGATTTCGCAACGAAAGGGACGGGCGAGGCGAGCATGGCCTCCCTCGGGCACCTGAGGCGAGGTCACGCGGGGGAAGGCCCGCGATCCCCTGCGGAACGGCCCGACGGCGCACGATCGTCGGTGGCGTCCGATAGCGTCGAGGCGACCAGCGCCGCAGGGGCTCGTACGGGACCCGCGGCATGGCCGCGTGTCGTCCGGCGACGTCCGGGACCCGGTCCGGTGAGAGCCGGGCCGAAGCCCCGGAGCGCGCGTGCGGCCGTGCACGGGGAGACGTGACGGGGAAGCGACGGGGCAGCTGATCGGAGCAGGAAGGGACCATGACGGACAGCGGGATCGCGGCCGGGGAGCACCTCGCCTCGGGCGCCGACGGCGTGCAGGCCGCGTTGTCGCCCCTCGGACGGCTGGCTCACGCGCCGGTGTCCGAGCACGTGGGCGTCTTCGAGCAGGTCCTCGCCGGCCTCGAAGCGGTGCTCGCGTCCGTGGAGGATGCGGGCGGGCGGCAGCCCGAAGCGCACGGCGGCCGGGAGAGCGGTCGGTGAGCGCCACGGGAGCGGCCGCGGACACCGCGAGCCGGGCGCGGACGCAGGGCCGGACGGCACGGGACGGCACGGCGGGGCGGGCCCGATGAAGCGTGTCCGGCTGGACAGCGAGCTCGTACGCCGCGGGCTCGCCCGGTCCAGAGAGCAGGCGGCCCAGCTCATCGAGGCGGGCCGGGTCAGCGTCGGAGGCCGGGTGGCGGAGAAGGCGGCCACGCAGGTGGACACGGCCGCCCCCATCGTGGTCGCCGAGACGGCCGAGGGCCCCGACTACGTGTCCAGGGGCGCCCACAAGCTGCTCGGCGCGCTGCGCGCGTTCGAAGGGCTCCGCGTCGAGGGACGCCGGTGCCTCGACGCGGGAGCCTCGACCGGCGGCTTCACCGACGTGCTGCTCAGGCACGGCGCCGCCCACGTGCTCGCGGTCGACGTGGGGTACGGCCAGCTCGCCTGGTCGCTGCGTACGGACGAGCGGGTCACGGTGATGGAGCGGGTCAACGTCCGCGACCTGACCCCCGAGATGGTGGGCGAGCCGCCGACCTTGATCGTCGGGGACCTGTCCTTCATCTCCCTCCGGCTCGTCCTCCCGGCCCTGGTGCGCTGCGCGGCCGAGGTGGCGGAGTTCGCGATGCTGGTCAAACCGCAGTTCGAGGTCGGCAAGGAGCGCGTGGGCGCGGGAGGCGTCGTACGCGACCCGGACCTGCGGGCGCAGGCGGTGCGGGACGTCGCGGCGGCGGCGGACTCGCTGAGCCTGACGGTGAAGGGCGTGACGGCGAGCCCGTTGCCGGGGCCGTCGGGGAACGTGGAATACGTTTTGTGGCTCGGGAAGGGGCCGGGACACGACCCCGTGCCCGACGTGGACGCGGCCATCGACACGGCGGTCGCGGAGGGACCCCGGTGAGCACGGGCGGCGAGGCGTGGAGACGATGAGCACGATGAGCACGGGCGGCGCGGCGGGCGACCGGGCGGACGCCAAAAGGACCGTCCTGGTGACGGCGCACACGGGCCGGGAGGCGGCCGTGCGCAGCGCCCGCCTGGTCATGGAACGGCTGATAGGGGCGGGCATCAACGTCCGGGTGCTCGACGAGGAGGCGGAGGAGCTCGGCTGCGCCCATGTCGAGGTGGTGCCGGAGAACGGGGCGGCGCTGGAGGAGGCCGAGCTGATCATCGTCCTGGGTGGTGACGGCACGCTGCTGCGCGCCGCCGAACTGGCCCGCCCGGCCGCGGTGCCGCTGCTCGGTGTGAACCTGGGGCATGTGGGCTTCCTCGCCGAGGCGGAGGTGGAGGATCTGGCGTCCGTGGTGGACCTGGTGGTCGAGGGCCGCTACGAGGTCGAGGAGCGCATGACGGTCGATGTCGTCGTGCGCCTGAACGGGTCGGTTCTCGCGCGGACCTGGGCTCTCAACGAGGCGTCGGTCGAGAAGAAGGACCGCATGCTTGAGGTCGTCGCGGAGGTCGACGGCCGCCCGCTGTCGCGCTGGGGGTGCGACGGCGTGATCTGCGCGACCCCTACCGGGTCGACGGCGTACGCCTTCTCGGCCGGCGGTCCCGTCGTCTGGCCCGAGGTGGAGGCGCTGCTCCTGGTGCCCAACAGCGCCCACGCCCTGTTCGCCCGGCCGATGGTGGTGTCGCCGAAGTCCACGCTCGCGCTGGAGATCCTCCCGGACACCAGTGCCGGTGTGCTGTGGTGCGACGGCCGCCGGCGCTTCGACATCCCGCCCGGCGCCCGGGTGGAGGTCCGCAGGGGCGAGGTGCCCGTTCGGCTGGCCCGCCTGCTCGGTGTGGAGACCACCGGGGCGCCCTTCACCGACCGCCTGGTCGCGAAGTTCGGTCTGCCGGTGCAGGGCTGGCGGGGCCGCGTACGCTCCGGCTGACCGCGTGAGGCGCCGCAATCCACAGCGGGTTGTGGCGGTTGGTGGTGATATGCCGAATGAGCAGGGCTTTCGTGTCCACAGATTCTCGTTCGGGTCGCGGTCCGGACACGCTGTCCTCGAAAATCTTGACGAGTTACGCGTAGGATCTCTGGCGAGTTCGGTCGGCAAAACGGGAGGGACCAGTGCGGCCACGGGTCGAGGAGGTCCGCATCCAGGGGCTCGGCGTGATCGACGAGGCCGTACTGGAGCTGTCGCCGGGATTCACCGTCGTCACGGGTGAGACGGGGGCCGGCAAGACGATGGTCGTCACCGGTCTCGGCCTGCTGTTCGGGGGGCGGGCCGACCCGGCCAGGGTCCGGCCGGGCGCCGACAAGGCGCTGATCGAGGGCACGCTCGTGATCGAGCCCGGGGGCCGCGTGGCTCAGCAGGTCGCCGACGTCGGCGGCGAGGTCGAGGACGGGCAGCTCATCATCTCCCGGTCGGTCTCCGCCGAGGGTCGCTCCCGAGCCTGGCTGGGCGGCCGTGCCGTGCCGGTGGGCACGTTGACGTACATCGCCGACGACCTCGTGGCCGTGCACGGGCAGATGGACCAGCAGCGGCTGCTGCAGCCCGGCAGGCAGCGCGCGGCGCTCGACCGTTACGCCGGTGACGAGCTGGTCAAACCCCTGCGGGCCTACGAGCAGGCATACAAGCGGCACAAGCAGGTGGGCGAGCTGCTCCACGAGCTGACCGTCAAGGCCAGGGAGCGGGCGCAGGAGGCCGACGTGCTGCGGTTCGGCCTCGAGGAGATCGAGAAGGTCGAGCCCCGGCCGGGGGAGGACGCCGAGCTGAAGGAGGAGGCCGAGCGGCTCTCCCACGCCGACGCGCTGCGCACCGCCGCAACGACCGCGCACGCCGCGCTGCTCGGGGATCCGATGTCGAGCGCGCAGGACGTGCAGGACGCCGTGTCGCTGCTCGGTCACGCGAAGACGGCCGTGGAGTCCGTGCGCGACTTCGATCCCGCGCTCGCCGGGCTCGCCGACCGCCTGGCCGAAGCCGGTTACCTGGTCTCCGACGTGGCGACCGAGCTGGCCGCGTACGCCGAGTCGGTCGAGGCCGACCCGGCGCGGCTCGCCGCGGTGCAGGAGCGCAGGGCGGCGCTGAACGGGCTCATGCGCAAGTACGGCGAGGACGTCGCGGCCGTGCTCGCATGGGCGCAGCGGGCCGCCGAGAGGCTGACGGAGCTCGAAGGCGACGACGAGCGCATCGAGGAGCTGACGCGGGAGCACGGTGAGCTCACCGAGCGGCTTGGCGAGCTGGCCGGTGAGCTGACGGCGATCCGCACGGTCGCCGCCGACCGGTTCGGCCAGGCGGTGACCGAGGAGCTGACCGCGCTCGCCATGCCGCACGCGCGGGTGAGCGTGGCGATCACCACCACCGACGGCTTCGGCCCGCACGGCGTGGACGAGGTCGAGCTCCGGCTGGCGTCCCATCCCGGCGCGCCGCCGCTGCCGCTGACCAAGGGCGCCTCCGGCGGCGAGCTGAGCCGGGTGATGCTCGCCATCGAGGTGGTCTTCGCCGGGGCCGACCCCGTTCCGACGTTCGTGTTCGACGAGGTCGACGCGGGGGTGGGCGGCAAGGCGGCCGTGGAGATCGGCAGGCGGCTGGCCAAACTCGCCAGGACGGCGCAGGTCATCGTGGTCACCCACCTGCCGCAGGTGGCGGCCTTCGCCGACCAGCACCTCGTGGTCGAGAAGGCGAGCGACGGCAGGGTCGTCCGCAGCGGCGTCGTGACGCTCGACCAGGAGGGCCGCGAGCGGGAGCTGTCGCGGATGCTCGCCGGGCTGGAGGACTCCGAGCTCGGCCGGGCGCACGCCGCCGAGCTGCTGTCCATCGCCGCCGCCGACAAGGCCGCTTGGGAGAAGGCGTCCTCGGGAGCGGCCAAGCGCCCGGGCCGCCGGGCCGCCGGCTGAGGGCCCCTCCAGCCCACAGGCTGAGGCCTCCGGCCGCCGCCGATCCAGGTGCGGTGCAGTGCGGTGCGGTGCAGGTGCGGTGCATGGTGCAGTGCGGTGCGATGCGGTGCGTTTCGCGTGCCGGGTCGCACGGGTCGCGCGCTCGCACCGGCCTGCCGCTGCTCGCCGCCGCCGGCCCGCCCGGCGCGTACACTCGGCGGGGCGTGCGCGGGGGTGACGTTTGGAGCAGGGCGCGCCGGGAAGCAGTCAAGCCCCGGCACGAGGGGGCGGAGGAACGGGGGCGGACGGCGTCGCGGAAGGTGTGCGTTGGCTCGGCTGCCCCCGGTCGGCGCACCTCGGCAACATCCCTGACTTGCAGTGACAATTCAGACGAGCCGTGGGGTGTGGAAGCGTGGCGGTCGCCGCCTCTGGCAGGATGGTCATGATGAAGGTCCCGAGCTTGAATGTTCCGGGCCTCCGCCGCAGGAAGGCCGACGGCCTTCCCGGGGTGACGGCAGTGGCGAGAATCGACAGGCGGACGAAGAGGCTGACCAAGCGCCTCAAGCCCGGGGAAATCGCGATTATCGATCACGTCGACATCGACCGGGTCAGCGGGGAGGCTCTCGTCGCGTGCGGCGTGGCGGCCGTGGTCAACGCCGCCGCGAGCATCAGCGGCCGTTACCCCAACCTCGGGCCGCAGATCCTGATCGACGCGGGCATCCCCCTGATCGACAACGCGTCGCCGGAGCTGTTCGAGCGGATCGCCGACGGTGAAGTGATCCGCGTCCACGACGGCATGGTCTACCTCGGCGAGGAACTGGTCGGCAAGGGGCAGCCGCAGACCGCCGAGAGCGTCGAAGCGGCGATGACCGAGGCCCGCGCGGGCCTCGCCGTCCAGATCGAGGCCTTCGCCGCGAACACGATGGAGTACGTCCGGCGCGAGCGTGACCTCCTGATCGACGGGGTCGGCGTGCCCGACATCCGCACCTCCCTGGAGAACCGCCACGCCCTCATCGTGGTGCGGGGTTACCACTACAAGGAGGACATCGCCACGCTCCGGCCGTACATCCGCGAGTACCGCCCGGTGCTGATCGGCGTGGACGGCGGGGCGGACGCGCTCCTGGAGGCCGGGTACGCGCCCGACATCATCGTGGGCGACTTCGACTCCGTCTCGGAGAAGGCGTTGTGCTGTGGCGCCGAACTGGTCGTCCACGCCTACCGCGACGGGCGGGCGCCGGGGCTCGAGCGGGTGCACAAGCTGGGCCAGGAGGCGGTCGTGTTCCCCGCGACCGGGACGAGCGAGGACATCGCGATGCTCCTGGCGGACGACAAGGGCGCCACGCTGATCGTCGCGGTCGGCACCCACTGGACGCTCGACGAGTTCCTGGACAAGGGCAGGTCGGGCGCGGCGAGCACCTTCCTCACCCGCCTGCGAGTGGGCAGCAAACTCGTGGACGCCAAGGGCGTGAGCAGGCTCTACCGCAGCCGGATCTCCACGCCCTCCCTGTTGCTGCTCGTGGCCACCACGCTGGTCACGATCGGTGTGGTCCTTTCGGTATCGCCGATCGGCCAGGTGTGGCTCAACGGCCTGCGCGTGGCCTGGAACGGCTTCATCTTCTGGCTGGTCGGACTCTTCTCGTGATCGATTTCCGTTATCACCTCGTCTCGATCGTGGCGATCTTCCTCGCGCTCACGGTCGGCATCGTGCTGGGCAGCACCGTGCTCGAGCCCACGTTCTTCAAGTCGGCCGAGGAGATGACCGCGTCCCTGCGGAAGGCCAACGAGAGCAACCTGGCCCAGATCTCGCAGCTGCAGAGCCGCGAGGAGGGCTCCGACTCACTGGTCACGACCCACCTGCCCGAGCTCGTGCGCGGCCAGCTCGCGGGGGAGCGCGTCGTGCTCGTCGAGGCTCCCGGCGCGTCGGCCGCCCTGCGCGATCCGGTCGAGAAGCTCGTCACGAGCGCGGGCGCCGCCTACACCGGCAGGGTCAGCCTGACCGAGAAGTTCGTCGACGCCGAACAGGCGAGCGTGGTGGACGGGCTGGCCACCAACCTCGCCCCGGCCGGCACCGCCTTCCCCGACGGGGCCACGCCGTACGACAAGGCCGCCGCGATGCTCGCCGGCGCGATCGTGACCAACGACCGCGCGCAGGCGGGCCGGGCGAACCCCGCGGCCACCGGCGTGCTGGAGGCGTTCCAGGCGGGCGACTTCCTGACCCTGAACGGCGACCCCGAGCAGCGCGCGACGATGGCCATCGTGCTCGCGCCGGCCCAGCCGTACGAGGGGGAGGACGCCGATCGGCAGACGAACGCGCTCGTCTCGGTCGCGGCCGGCCTCGACAGCGGAGCTCTCGGCACCGTCCTGGCCGGCACCGTCACCGCCTCCGCCAACGGCGGCGTCATCGCGGCGCTGCACGACACCGGCGGCGTGGCCTCGGCGGTCTCGACCGTCGACACGGTCGATTTCGCCGCGGGCCGTGTCGTGGTGGTCTACGCTCTGCGGGAGCAACTCGCCGGCCGTTCGGGCGCGTACGGTATCGGCAGCGGCGCGACGGCGTTCGAGCCCACGGTGACCGCGCCCAGCCAGACCCCCACCCCGGCGGCGAGCCGGGGCTGAGCCGCCGGTCGGCACACCACGCCTGACGATTACATAGAGAAGGGCAACAGCCGTGGCCAGACGTCCTCAGGCCGGCACCCGCGCCGCCGCGGCCCTCGGGGCCGCCGTCGGCGCCGCGCTCGGCGCGGCCGCCGCGCGCGCCGCCTTCGCCGCGTTCCGGCGCCGCCCGCCGATCGGCGACGAGAAGACCGCCGACGAGTACTGGACCCGGGTCAACCACCGGGGCGAGCCGGTCACGCTGCTGGAGGGCCCCGCGTTCGCCGCCGGCGCCGTCGCCGCCTCCGCCCTCGCCCCCGGACTCCCCGTACGGGCCCGCGCGGCCGCCGTGCTCGCCGGCGCGGGCAGCGGCGTCCTCGGCGCGTACGACGACCTGTTCGGCACGACCTCGTCGAAGGGGTTCAAGGGCCATCTGGCCGCGCTCGCGCGCGGTGAGGTGACCAGCGGAGCGGTCAAGATCCTCGGCATCGGCGCGACCGGGCTCGCCGCGGCGGCGCTCGCCCCCCGCGACGCCCGGGACGGGGGCGTGGTGGCGCGGTCCTTCGACACGCTCGTCGACGGTGCGCTGATCGCCGGCAGCGCCAACCTGGCCAACCTGTTCGACCTGCGGCCCGGCCGCGCGATCAAGGTGGGGCTGCTGGCCGGGGTTCCCCTGCTGGCCGCCTCGATCGCCGCGCCGTACGGCCCGCGCTCCACCAGGGCCGCCGCGCTGACCGCCGTTCCGCTGGGCGCGGCGGCGGCGCTGCTGCCCGAGGACCTGGGCGAGCGGGCGATGCTCGGCGACGCCGGGGCGAACGCGCTCGGCGCGCTGCTCGGCCTGGCGGCCACGGCCCGGCTGGGCAGGCCCGGCCGGATCGCCGCCTTCGGTGTCGTCGCCGCTCTCACCGCCGCCTCGGAGAAGGTCAGCTTCACCAAGGTCATCGCGGGCAACCCGGTGCTCAACCGCCTGGACATGCTCGGCCGCCGCGCTCCGCAGACCACCCCCGGCACGTCGGGGTCGCGCGGGTGACCTGGATGACCAGGGCCGTGCGCGGAGGCGTACGGCACCGGCATGGATAAGCAGCATGGATAAGCGGCATGGATAAGCGGCATGGTTAGACGGCTCGGGGCGGGGATCGCGGGGGCGGCGGTCCTCATCGGGGTCATCACGGTCCTGGCGCGGGTGACCGGCTTCGCCAAGCAACTGGCGTTCGCGCGCACGGTCGGCACGAACTGCCTGGCGACCGCCTACTACACGGCCAACAACGTGCCGAACATCGTCTTCGAGGTCGTGGTGGGCGGCGCGCTCGCCGGGATGGTCGTCCCGGTGCTCGCGGGTGCCGCCGCCAGATCGGACGGCGGGGCACGTGCGGAGGTCGGCCGGATCGCCTCCGCGCTGCTGACCTGGGTGGTCGTGCTGCTGGTGCCGCTCGCGGCGCTGACCGCGCTGGTCGCGGCGCCGGTGGCGCGACTACTCGTCGGCTCCGAGATAGACCACTGCGACGCCGGGCAGGTCGCCGCCGTCGCCGCGCGCATGCTGGTCGTCTTCGCGCCGCAGATCCCGTTGTACGGCATGGCCGTGGTGCTCTACGGCGTGCTGCAGGCCCATCGCCGGTTCTCGGGGCCGGCGCTGGCACCGCTGGTGTCGAGCGTGGTGGTCATCGTCGCCTACCTGGCATTCGGGCCGCTCAGCGGCGGCCACAAGGATCCCGCGACGGTGCCAGGACCGGCCGAGATCGCGCTGTCGGCGGGCACGACGCTCGGCGTGCTGGCTCTGGTAGTCACCGTGGTCGGCCCCACGTGGCGGCTCGGCCTGCGGTGGCGGCCCACGCTCCGCTTTCCCGAGGGCGTCGCCGTACAGGTGCGGCGGCTCGCCCTGGCCGGGCTGAGCGCGCTGGTCGCCCAGCAGGCCGCCGCGGCGATCCTCATCCCCGTCGCCAACCGCGTCGGCGGGGGCGCGCTGCCCGCCTACAACTACGCGTGGGCGATCTACCAGGTGCCGTACGCCGTGCTCGCGGTGCCCATCGCGACCAGCGCGTTCCCCGCGCTCGCCGCGCGGGCGCAGGCCGAGGACGAGGGTGAGGGCTTCGCGGCGCTGGCGGCGCGGACGACGCGCGCGGTCGTGCTGGTCTGCGGCCTGGCGGCCGGCGCGCTCGCCGCGGTCGCGGTGCCGGTCGCGCACGTCTTCCTCGCCCGGGCCGACACCGCGGTCGCCGCGACGGAGTTCGCCCGGGGGATCGCGCTGTTCGCGCCGGGGCTCGTCGGGTATGGCCTGGTGGCCCACCTCAGCCGGGTGCTGTACGCCGCGGGACAGGGCAGGGCGGCGGCCCGGGGACAGGTCGCCGGGTGGCTGGTCGTCGCCGTGGCCCAGGTGGCGTTCGTCCTGCTGCTGCCGGACGGCTGGGGCCTGGGCGGGCTCGCGCTCGGCCAGGCGACGGGCATGACGGTGGGGGCAGGGCTGCTGCTGGCCTCGGTCGTGCGGGCGCGAGGCGCGCGGGCGGCCCACGGAGTGTCGAGGGCCGGTCTGGCCGCCCTGCTGGGCGGGGGTGCGGGCTTCCTCGCGGGTGCGGCGGCCGCCCGGCTTCCCCTGTCGGGCGAGGGCCCGTGGGGCGGCCTCCTGACGGCCGCTCTGGCCGGTCTGACGGCCGTGGTCGCGGGGGTCCTCGTCGCCGGGCTCGTGGACCGCGGGGACCTGACCGCCGCCCTGTCCGGAGTGAGGGGTGGAAGAGGCGCGAGCCCGGCGGACCCGCCGGCCGAGGAGGCGGTATGAGCAAGCGGATCAGTAGGCACAGCGTCCGGCGGGGCGCTGAATCGCGCGCCTGCGGCACGGCCGGACTCCGGGCCGGAGGCGAGGAGAGAGCATGAGTCGTGTCGTGCTCGTGCTGGGATCGAGCGTGGGGGGCGTGGCCCGGCACGTGCGGATGCTCGCCGGCGGGCTCGTCACGCGGGGACACCGCGTGCTGGTCGCGGGTCCCGGCAGCACCGAGGAGGCTTTCTCTTTCCGCGGCACCGGCGCGGGCTACGCCGAGGTCGAGATCGCCGACCGGCCGCACCCCGCGCACGACCTGCGCACCGCCCTGCGCCTGCGCGGGCTCGCCCGCGGCGCGGACGTCGTCCACGCCCACGGGCTGCGGGCCGGCGCGCTGGCCGCGCTCGCTCTCACGGGGTCGCGGGGGTGGCCGCGCCTCGTGGTCACCCTGCACAACGCGGTCACGGCGGGCGGCGCGATCGGCGCGGTCTACCGGCTGCTGGAACGGATCGTCGCCCGGCGTGCGGACCGCGTTCTGGCCATCTCGCCGGACGTCGCGGAGCGCATGCGGGCCAGGGGCGCCCGGGGGGTGGACCTCGCGGTGGTGCCCGCGCCGCCGCTCGCAGAACCCGCCCGCTCGGCCGAGGACGTGCGGGCCGAGATCGCCACCCGAGTGTCCGGCGCGGGGCAGGCGCCGCAGGCCGAGCAGGAGCGGCCGATCCTGCTCACGGTCGCCCGGCTGGCCCAGCAGAAGGGCCTGGAGACGCTGCTCGACGCGGCGGCCGGGCCGTACAAGGGGGATCCGGTCTTCGTGATCGCGGGCGACGGGCCGCTGCGCGAGGAGCTTCAGGCCCGCGTCGACGCCGAGGAACTGCCCGTGGTCCTGTACGGCTGGGCCGAGCCGGCAGATCTGCTCCAGGTCGCGACGGCGGTGATCGTGCCCAGCAGATGGGAAGGGCAGCCGCTGAGCGTCCAGGAGGCGCTGCGGGCGGGCAGGCCGATCATCGCGACCCGGGTGGGCGGCGTTCCCGCGATGGTGGGCGAGGCGGCCCTGCTGGTGCCGCCGCAGGACCCCGGGGCGCTGAGCCGGGAGATCGGCCGCCTGCTCGGCGAACCCGCCCTGGCCGCCCGCCTGGCGCAGGCGTCCGCGCGCCGGGGCCGCGAGCTGCCCGACGAGGACGCGGCGCTGCGGGCGGTGCTCACGGCGTACGGGCTGGCGCCATAGTGGTGACCGGGGTGGCGGGAGGGTGCGACCACCCTCTCGCGTCGGTGACACAAGACCGTCGGCCTGGTGAGCCGCCGCCTGTTCTCGCCGACGAGCGCCGACGTTCCGGCAAGGATTAGGTGAGGCTAAGTCTGATCCATATACTGGACGGGTTGGGGGGGAGTATCCCTTCGCGGCGGTTCCGTCATCACGGTGTCAGCACCCGGGGCCGTCGGTCCGTCGTGCGCGTACGGGCGGGAGAGACCTCCGGCAGTGTGTTCAGCGCGCGCCGGAGGTAATCGTGGTACATGCTCCCCTGTGGTTGTGGGCCCTGGTCATCGTGGGTCTCGTCGTCGTGGTCGCCATCGACCTGTGGATCGTCGATCGTGGTGAACCACGCGAGTTCTCCATGCGGCAGGCCGGCATCTGGGTGGGTTTCTACGTCTGCCTGGCCGTGTTGTTCGGCATCGGGTTAACGGTCTGGGCCGGTGCCGGGACAGGTGGCGAGTTCTTCGCGGGCTATCTGACGGAATACAGCCTCAGCGTCGACAACCTGTTCATCTTCTACATCATCATGACCCGCTTCGGGGTGCCCCGGATCTACCAGCACAAGGTCCTGCTGGTCGGCATCGTCCTCGCGCTCGTCATGCGCGGGATCTTCATCGCCATCGGGGCCGCCGCGCTGAGCCGCTTCGGCTGGCTGCTGTACGCGTTCGGGGCCTTCCTCATCTACACGGCGTACACGCTGGTCCGGGACCACAACAAGGAGGACGAGGAGTTCAACGAGAACATCCTCCTGCGCTGGGCCCGGCGGGTCTTCCCGACCACCCCCGACTACGTCGGCTCCCGGGTGACCGTGCGGGTGGACGGCAAGCGCATGGTGACGCCCATGCTGATCGTGATGATCGCCATCGGCACCACGGATCTGCTGTTCGCCCTCGACTCGATCCCGGCCATCTTCGGCCTCACGAAGGCGGCCTTCATCGTGTTCTCCGCGAACGCGTTCGCCCTGATGGGGCTGCGTCAGCTCTACTTCCTGCTCGGCGGACTGCTGCAGCGGCTGGTCTACATCAGCTACGGATTGGCGTTCATCCTCGGTTTCATCGGGGTTAAGCTGATTCTCGAAGCACTTCACGAGAACGAGGTCTCCTGGGCCCCTCAGATCCCCATCTGGGTGTCGCTGGCGGTCATCGGTGCGACCATGGCCGTGACCACCGTCGCCAGTCTCCTCAAGGCTCGCCGCGACGACAGGACCGTTACTCCGGCGGAAGCCTCCCAAACGGAGGCGTCTCAGGCGGAAGCCCCGCAGGGCTAGCGAAACGGGCACTCACCCTGTTTGCTTGTTCTCGTTGTGCCACGCATTGACTGCCGGATCGGTAATATCGATCGTTAGCTCGCATGCCGCTCCATAGTCGCCAGAAGAGTACAAAGGTCATCTGTGTCCAACGAATCGTTGCCCCGCGGCCCTGAATCCGGGCTCGCGGGAAGTGCCCGGGGCCGAATCAGGCTCGCACGCGGGGTCTCCCCGTGGCTGGCTCCGACCGCCGCGGCGGCGGCCGTCACCGCCGTTCTCACCCGCAGGTCGCCCCGTTGGGCGCTGGCCGCGGCGCCGCTCGCCGCCCTCACCGGTGGGATGCTGTGGTTCTTCCGCGACCCCGAGCGGGCGCCCGGCGAGGGCAGGCTCATCTCGCCCGCCGACGGCGTCGTGCAGAGCATCGACCCGTGGCCGGACGGCCGCACCCGGGTCGCGATCTTCATGAGTCCGCTGAACGTGCACGTCAACCGGGCGCCCGCGGCCGGCACGGTGACCGCGGTCGAGCACGTGCCCGGCGGCTTCGTACCCGCGTTCAACAAGGACAGCGACAAGAACGAGCGTGTCGTGTGGCATTTCGACACCGCGCTCGGGGACATCGAGATGGTGCAGATCGCCGGCGCCGTCGCGCGCCGCATCGTGCCGTACCTGTTCGCGGGCGCGAAGGTCGCCCAGGGCGAGCGGGTCGGACTGATCCGTTTCGGCTCACGGGTGGACGTCTACCTGCCCGAGGGCATCAGGCCGGCGGTCACCGTCGGCACCCGGACTGTCGCGGGGGTGACACGCCTTGACCACATCTGACCTCGGGGCCGAAGCCGCCTGGCCGGTGGAGGAGGTGGATGAGGAGCCGCGCGGGCCCGTCGGCAAGGCCTTCCGCCTGTCTGCCGCCGACTCCCTCTCGCTCGGCAACGCCCTCAGCGGCTTCCTCGCCGTCTGCGTGCTCGCCTGGTCGGCGATCAGCAACCTGCAGGCCGGCGTCAAGTTCGTCCCCGACCCGCGCTTCTTCGGCACGGCCGTGGTGCTGCTGCTCATCGGCGCGACCTGCGACCTGTTCGACGGCCTGGTGGCCAGGAAGTTCCGCGCGTCCGCGATGGGCGCCGAGCTGGACAACCTCGCCGACGTGATCAGCTTCGGCTTCGCGCCCGCCTTCATGGTGATGATCTGGGCCGGCTTCTCCGGCAAGCTCCCGCTGTGGCTGGTGCTGTGCGCGGCCGGGTCCGTCCTGCTCGCCGGCGTCGTACGGCTGGCCCGCTTCGCCTGCGTGAAGACCAAGAGCGGCGACTTCATGGGCCTGCCGATCCCGATGGGCGCGATGACCGTGGTGTCGATCGTGCTGCTCTTCCAGCCGAACTACGTCACACTCGCCGCCATCTTCGCCGTGGCCTGGCTCATGGTCAGCCGGATCGAATACCCCAAGCCGAAGGGCAATCTGGCCGCCGTCGTGCTGGCCTGGATGCTGATCAACGTGGCCTGCCTGACGATCTGGGCGGCCGGTCTCACGGGCGGCGACCAGCTCATCAAGGTGGGCGCCACCATGCAGATCGCGATCGTGTCCGCGATTCCGCTTCGCGTTCTCATGTTCAAACAGCAGCAGCGCAGGGAACGACGCTCGGAGAACGCGGGCTGACGTCGTCGCACGAACAGGGCCCCGGTCGGCTGGGGCCCGCCACCTTGGGCCCGGGCCAATCACGTGGAGAAAACGCCTAGTCCAATGGAGCCCTGGTCGCCATGCCTCGTGAGCACACCCGGACGTACTTCCTCGGCAAACTGGCCCGGGAGCTTGAGCTGCGAGGGCTGGAGGCGTCCCTGCGCCCCGACCCGCCGTCGCTGAAGGTCCGCGACCCGGACGCGGCGCTGTTCACCGAGACCGTGGACTGCGTCGCGATGTCGGACGGCTGGTTCTACCGCTGGTCCTGGGGCGACGTGGTGGAGAGCGCGGAGGAGCCCGCTCTCGCGGCCGACCGCATCGTCAAGGTCTTCACCACCGGCGAGCCCCGGCCGCACCCTGCCCTCGGCGACGCCTGACCTGGCCTCTCGGCGACGTCTGACCGGTTCGGGCCGTCACAGCCGGATCCACTCCGTCGCCGTGGTGACCTCGTCCAGGACGTCCGGGACGGGGATCACGCCCAGCCCCGGGCCGTCCGGCACATCGAGGTGCCCGCCGTCCAGCTCGAAGGGCGGTGTGATGTCGGTGTGGAAGTAGCGCCGGGAGGCGGAGGTGTCGCCCGGGAGCGTGAAGCCGGGCAGCGCGGCCAGCGCGACGTTGGCCGCCCGGCCGATCCCGGTCTCCAGCATGCCGCCGCACCACACCGCGACGCCGTGGGCGCGGCACAGGTCGTGGATGCGCCGGGCCTCCAGGTATCCGCCCACCCGCCCCGGCTTGATGTTGATCACCGAGCACGCGCCGAGGCTGATGGCCGCCGCCGCGTGGGCGGCCGACTCGATCGACTCGTCCAGGCAGATCGGCGTGCGGATCGACCGGGCGAGCCGGGCGTGCTGCACGAGGTCGTCGTCGGCCAGCGGCTGCTCGATCAGCAGGAGATCGAAGTCGTCCAGCCGGGACAGATGACGGGCGTCCGCGAGGGTGTAGGCCGCGTTGGCGTCCACCTGGAGCAGCAGGTCCTCCCCGAAGCGCTCGCGGACCGCGCGGACCGGCGTCACGTCCCATCCCGGCCCGATCTTCAGCTTGACCCGTACGTACCCCTCCTCGACGTACGCCCCGACCGTGTCGAGCAGTTCGGCCACCGAGCCCATGATCCCGACCGAGACGCCGCAGGGGACGCGGTCGCGGGTGGCGCCGAGGTAGCGGGCGAAGGACTCGCCGGTGATCCTCAGCGACGCGTCGAGCACCGCGGCCTCCAGCGCCGCCTTGGCCATCCGGTGGCCCTTGAACGGCGCGAGGGCGGGACCGACGGCCTGGGGGTCCGGCTCGCGGGGCAGCGCGGGGATCAGGAAGCGCCGCAGCACGTCGGCCGCCGCGTCCACGTACTCGGAGGAGTACAGCGGCTCGGACATCGCCACGCACTCGCCCCAGCCCTCGGCCCGCGGCGTCACCACCCGCACCAGCAGGACGTCGCGGCTGGTCTCGGTGCCGAACGACGTCCGGAACGGCGCGACGAGCGGCATCGCGATCCGGCGCAGTTCGATTCCAGTGATCTCCATGAGGTGCCCGGGCTCCAGGGGAAGGACGGTGTGCGCCGACCACTATACGGACGCCGTTCCGCGGTCCTCAGACCACCAGCCCGAGCAGGAGCACGCAGCAGAACGACACCACCGAGATGATCGACTCCATCACCGACCAGCTCCTGATCGTCTCGCCGACGGACATCCCGAGGTACTCCTTGACCAGCCAGAACCCGGCGTCGTTCACATGGGAGAAGAACAGCGACCCGGCGCCGATGGCGAGCACGAGAAGGGCGACGTGGGCGGGGGAGAGCCCGGCCGCCAGCGGCGCGGCGATCCCGGCGGCGGAGATCGTGGCGACCGTGGCGGAACCGGTGGCCAGCCGGATCCCGACGGCGATCAGCCAGCCGAGCACGAGCACGGGCACGTTCGCGCCCTGCGCGGCCTCGCCGATGACCTTCCCGACGCCCGAGTCGACCAGGGTCTGCTTGAATCCTCCGCCCGCGCCCACGATGAGCAGGATCCCGGCGATCGGCGGCAGCGAGTCGGCGATCGCCGAGGAGATCCGGGCCCGGCCGAAGCCCGCGGCGCGGCCCAGCGTGAACATCGCCACGATCACGCCGATCAGCAGGGCGATCAGGGGAGTGCCGAGGACCTCGAACACGGTGCGCACCGCGTGGCCCTCCGGCAGGACGATCTCCGCGACGGCCCGGCCGAGCATCAGCACGACAGGCAGCAGGATCGTGGCCACCGTGACGCCGAACCCCGGCCGGGGGCGGTCCGCGTCCCCTGGCACCGCGTTCTCAGGCTCCTGGGTCTGCTCGCGTTCGAGGCGCTCGGGCGGCACCGGCCGCACCCATCGGGCGGCGAACCTGGCGAACAGCGGGCCGGACACGACCACGGTCGGGATCGCCACCAGCAGGCCCAGCCCGAGCGTGAGCCCGAGGTCCGCCTTGAGCGTGTCGATCGCGACCAGCGGCCCGGGATGCGGGGGCACCAGGCCGTGCAGGACGGACAGGCCCGCCAGAGCGGGGATCGCGATCAGCAGCAGCGGACGGCCACTGCGCCGGGCCACCAGCAGGATGACGGGAATCAGCAGGACCAGCCCGATCTCGAAGAACATCGGCAGTCCGATGAGCACCGCGATGAGCGTCATCGCCCACGGCAGGGCCCGGTCGCCGCTGCGGCGCAGGATGCCGTCCACGATCTCCTCGGCCCCGCCCGAGTCGGCCAGCAGCTTGCCCAGCATGGCGCCGAGGGCGATGAGCACGCCGACGCCGGCCACGGTCGAGCCGAGCCCGGCGGAGAAGCTGTCGATCAGCTTCTCCGGGGCCATGCCGGCCACCAGGCCGAGCACGCCCGAGCCGAGCGCGAGGGCGAGGAACGGGTGGGTCCGCAGCTTCGTGATCAGCAGCACGATGACCGCGATGCCGGCCAGGGCGGCCACGATGAGGCGGGTGTCGTCGCCGCTCCACGCGGCCGTGCTCGCGAGGGGGGTCACGAGGGGGGTCATCCGGGGCTCCTCCGACGGTTCGTGCGGTAGCCGCTGCCCCGCAGGAGCCCCACGAATCACGCGAACCGGCTCACGCGTCCCCGAATCGTGCGGGCCCGGATCGCGCCGCCCGAATCGTGGGATCCGGATCGGGTGGTCCGGCTCACGCCGCACGGATCACGCGGCCCAGGCTCGATCGGACCGGAGGCGCCGGGACGAGGCCGGCGGTCCGCTGCGGGACGCCGGCCGTCCTGGCGTGTGTCACGTCACCAGCCGCGGGCCTTCCACTCGGGCAGATGCGGCCGCTCGGCGCCGAGCGTGGTGTCCCTGCCGTGGCCGGGGTAGACCCACGTCTCGTCGGAAAGGCGATCGAAGATCCGCTCCACCACGTCCGTGAACAGCTGCTCGAACCGCGCCGGGTCCTTCTGGGTGTTGCCGACGCCGCCGGGGAACAGGGAGTCGCCGGTGAACAGGTGGCGGTCCTGATAGAGCAGCGCGATCGAGCCGGGGGTGTGGCCGCGCAGGTGGATGACGTCCAGCGTCACCACGCCGACCGTCACCCGGTCGCCGTGCCCGACCTCCCGGGTGATCTTCACCGGCAGCTCGGGGGCGTCGAGGGGGTGGGCGACGGTCTGCGCGCCGGTGGCGCGGGCGACTTCCTTCAGGGCCCCCCAGTGGTCGCGGTGCCGGTGGGTGGTCACGATCGAGCTGATCGGCATGTCGCCGATGAGGTCGAGGAGCCGGTCGGGCTCGGCCGCCGCGTCGATCAGCAGCCCGTCGCCGGTCTCCGCGCACCGGAGCAGATAGGCGTTGTTGCCGAAGTCGCCGACCTCGATCTTCGAGATCGTCAGCCCGGGGACCTCGCGTACGTCGGCGGGTCCGCCCTTGGTGACGTTTCCGGTGTAGGTCATGATCGTTCCTCTCTGGTTCCCGGCGGCGGCCAGGACGACGGTGGCTCGGCGGGCAGCCCCGCCGGGGACGGCTTCGGCCAGGGCGGCGGGGACGGCGGCCTCCCGGCCTGCTGGAGGTGCCCCTGAGGTGAAGCGAGTCGCAGGCCCCTGCCGTCGGTCCTGCCCGCGAGCCAGGCGAGCAGCTCGCGCGGCGTGCCCTCCACGGCCGGGCCGTCGCCGAGGCCGGTCCACGTCCTCAGGACCTCGCCGGTGCCCGGGTCGAGGGCGACGACCTCGCCCACCGGGCTCTCGTCGCCGAGCCAGAGCATCGTGTCGTACAGCTCTCGCCTCACGTACGTCTCGGGCCAGTCGGCCCATCCGTAGCCTGCCCCGAGGTCGGCGTGGTGCACCTCGACCTCCCTGAGCCGGCGGATCGGGACGTACCAGGCGGGGTGGTCGGGCGGGTTCATCCCCGAGACCGGCGCGGTCCACGCCTCGGCGGGCATCTGCCCGACCGCCGCGGCGAACCGCTCCGCGCTGTCGCGCAGGTCGGCGAGCTGTTCACCGGCCGGGCGGCCGGCGCCCGCCTCGATGCCGGCCTCGCGGGCCCGCGCCGACGCGTACTGCGGGGTGCGCACCCCCGTGCGTGCCCAGGCCAGCAGGTTGACATAGCTGTCGGCGTTGCGGGCGATATGTGCGAGCACGTGTCCCCTCGTCCACCCGGGCAGCAGGGACGGCGCGCGGAGATCCTCGTCGGTGAGGCGGGCGGCGGTCGCCAGCAGCCGCTCGGTCGCCTCGGTCAGCTCCCGTTCGATCTCGTCGATGACGGACATGGACAGAATCATGGACCCTGGACTCCCCGGCCGCCGTCCCCGTGACCGCGAGGGAAGAGGACGGCGCCCCCGGCGGTTGTATGAGCAGGGGTTTCGCGCGGATGCCGGGCGCGGGTTTGACGAAGCTCATACCCTGGTTCACGGAGCGTGTCCCACGGAAGCACGCGGGGCCGCCCCCTCCGGCCGCCGGACGATGCCCCCCCGAAATTGTCGGTGGCTCTGGATAGCCTGCCCGTGCACCTCCATTCACCTCATCGACCTATCGGGACCACCGTGGCTGACCGCCTGATCGTGCGTGGCGCACGCGAACACAACCTGAAGGACGTCTCGCTCGACCTCCCGCGAGACGCTCTGATCGTCTTCACCGGGCTCTCGGGCTCCGGCAAGTCCAGCCTGGCCTTCGACACGATCTTCGCCGAGGGACAGCGGCGATACGTGGAGTCCCTGTCCGCGTACGCCCGGCAGTTCCTGGGTCAGATGGACAAGCCCGACGTGGACTTCATCGAGGGCCTTTCCCCGGCCGTCTCCATCGACCAGAAGTCCACCAGCCGCAACCCCCGTTCGACCGTCGGCACGATCACCGAGGTCTACGACTACCTGCGTCTGCTCTGGGCGCGCATCGGCAAGCCGCACTGCCCGCAGTGCGAGCGCCCGATCGCCCGCCAGACGCCGCAGCAGATCGTGGACCGTGTGCTCGAACTGGAGGAGGGCACCCGCTTCCAGGTCCTCGCCCCGATCATCCGCGGCCGCAAGGGCGAGTACGCCGAGCTGTTCCGCGAGCTGCAGACCAAGGGCTACGCCCGCGCCCGCGTGGACGGCACGATCGTGCGACTGGAGGAGCCGCCCACCCTCAAGAAGTACGAGAAGCACGACATCGAGGTGATCGTCGACCGGCTGTCGGTGAAGGAGAGCGCGCGGCGCAGGCTCACCGACTCGGTGGAGACGGCGCTGCAGCTGTCCGGCGGCACGATCACCCTCGACTTCGTCGACCTTCCCGACGACGACCCCAACCGTGAGCGCTTCTACTCCGAGCACCTCTACTGCCCCTACGACGACCTGTCGTTCGAGGAGCTGGAGCCCCGGTCGTTCTCGTTCAACTCGCCCTTCGGCGCCTGCCCCGAGTGCACCGGCCTCGGCACCCGGATGGAGGTCGACCCCGACCTCCTTGTGCCCGACCCCGAGCGCACGCTGGGCGACGGTGCGATCAGCCCGTGGGCGAACGGCCACACCAGCGACTACTTCGTGCGGCTGCTGGAGGCGCTGGGCAACGCGCTCGGCTTCGACCTCGACACCCCCTGGGAGCGGCTGCCGAAGAAGGCGCAGAAGGCGATCCTGCACGGCCACGACGAGCAGGTCCACATCCGCTACAGCAACCGGTACGGCAGGCAGCGGTCCTACTACACCGAGTTCGAGGGCGTGATCCCCTGGGTCCAGCGCCGGCACGCCGAGTCGGAGAGCGACGCCAGCAGGGAGCGGTTCGAGGGCTTCATGCGCGAGGTGCCCTGCCCGGCCTGCAAGGGCCGCCGTCTGAAGCCGGTCTCGCTGGCCGTGACCGTCGGGGAGGCCTCGATCGCCGAGGTCTCGGGCATGTCGATCGCCGACTGCGCCAAGTTCCTGTCCGGCCTGAGACTGTCCGAGCGGGACATGCACATCGCCGAGCGGGTGGTCAAGGAGATCAACGCCCGGCTGGGCTTCCTGCTCGACGTCGGTCTCGACTACCTCACCCTCGACCGCGCCGCCGGCACCCTGGCGGGCGGCGAGGCGCAGCGGATCCGGCTGGCCACCCAGATCGGCTCCGGCCTGGTCGGCGTGCTGTACGTGCTGGACGAGCCGTCCATCGGCCTGCACCAGCGGGACAACCAGCGCCTGCTGGAGACACTGATCCGGCTGCGCGACATGGGCAACACGCTGATCGTGGTCGAGCACGACGAGGACACGATCGCCGCCGCCGACTGGGTGGTCGACATCGGCCCCGGCGCGGGCGAGCACGGCGGCCAGGTCGTCGTGTCCGGCACCGTGCAGGACCTGCTCGCCAGCGAGGAGTCGCTGACCGGCGCGTACCTGTCGGGACGCAAGGCGATCACCGCGCCGGAGATCCGGCGTCCGCGGGACAAGAAGCGGCAGCTCGTCGTGAAGGGCGCCCGTGAGCACAACCTGAAGGGGGTGGACGTCGAGTTCCCGCTCGGCGTCTTCACGGCGGTCACCGGTGTCTCGGGGTCCGGCAAGTCGACGCTGGTCAACGACATCCTGTACGCCGCGCTGGCCAAGGAGCTGAACGGCGCGAAGACCGTGCCCGGACGCCACTCCCGGGTTGTCGGCACCGACCTGGTGGACAAGGTCGTCCACGTCGACCAGTCGCCCATCGGCCGTACGCCGAGGTCCAACCCGGCGACGTACACCGGCGTCTTCGACCATGTGCGCAAGCTGTTCGCGGCCACGACCGAGGCGAAGGTCCGCGGTTACCTGCAGGGCCGGTTCAGCTTCAACGTCAAGGGCGGGCGCTGCGAGGCGTGCTCCGGCGACGGCACCATCAAGATCGAGATGAACTTCCTGCCGGACGTCTACGTCCCCTGTGAGGTCTGCCACGGCGCCCGATACAACCGGGAGACGCTGGAGGTCCACTACAAGGGCAAGACGATCGCCGAGGTCCTCGACATGCCGATCGAGGAGGCGCTGGAGTTCTTCGAGGCGATTCCCGCCATCCGCCGTCACCTGCAGACCCTCAACGACGTCGGTCTCGGTTACGTACGGCTGGGCCAGCCCGCGACCACGCTGTCCGGCGGCGAGGCGCAGCGGGTGAAGCTCGCCTCCGAGCTGCAGCGGCGCTCGACCGGCCGCACCGTGTACGTGCTTGACGAGCCCACCACCGGCCTGCACTTCGAGGACATCAGGCGGCTTCTCGGCGTGCTCAACCGGCTCGTGGACGCCGGCAACACGGTGATCGTGATCGAGCACAACCTCGACGTCATCAAGACCGCCGACTGGATCGTGGACATGGGGCCCGAGGGCGGGTCCGGAGGCGGCAGGGTCATCGTCGCCGGCACGCCCGAGGAGGTCTCGCGGGTCGAGGAGAGCCACACTGGCGCGTTCCTGCGCAAGATCTTGGGCGTATGAGTATTCGTCTCATGATTTCTCCCTACTGTTCTCCTTCCGACCGCGTCACTCTGAACCGGCCACGGGGTGATGGCCGTACCTGAGGACACACAGGGTGACGCGTCGCGCAGGGGAAGGACCCGGGGCCGTGGACGTCCCGGGCCGCCGCATCAGGGAAGGATGAGCATGACGGATACGACACGCCGGGCCGTGATCTTCGGCGCCGGAGGCGCCGGGCTGGCCGTGGCGCTGAGCGCGTGCGGTGCCTCCGACGGGGACGACATGACGGCGTCGGCGGACCAGGACGGCCAGTCCCAGGCGGCACAGGGCGGAGGCGAGCTCGCGAAGACCTCCGACATCCCCGAAGGCGGCGGCAAGGTCTTCAAGGACCAGGACGTCGTCGTCACGCAGCCGGCGGCCGGCGAGTTCAAGGCGTTCAGCGCGAAGTGCACCCACCAGGGCTGCCCGGTCGCGAGCGTCTCGAACAACGAGATCGTCTGCCCGTGCCACGGCAGCAAGTTCAGCGCCAAGGACGGCTCCGTGACCAACGGCCCGGCGGCCAAGCCGCTCGCCGAGAAGAAGATCACGGTGAGCGGCGACAGCATCACCCTCGCCTGACGGGGGCTACCGGGTCCGGTTCTCGAGCCGGCTCGGTGCCCGATGCCCGCAGGCCGGCGAGCACTCCGTCGCCTGCGGGCGCCAAGAGACCTCGCCTGAGTGTGCCAGGAGACACCGCCGCCCGTCATCGCGCGGAAGCGTGCGCGATGGCGGGCGGCCGCCCACGGCATCCCAAGCGATTGAACGTCACGCCGGCGGCCGGGCGAGTTTGGCGGCCACGGCGTCGAGGACCCAGTCCAGGCCGGTCGCGAAGGACGCCTCAGCGTCCACCTCCGTGCCGTCGTGCACGACCTTGGCCAGCGCCGGGAAGCGGCCCGTCGCCAGCATCCTCATCACATACGGTCCGGAGGCGCGCTGCCAGTCGCGCTCGGACAGGCCCGTGGCGCGCTCGGCCCGCAGGTTCGCGATCTCGCGCCTGATCGCGCCGGTGAAGTAGGCGCTGATCGTCTCCACAGCGCGCATGACGGTCTCGAGGTCGGCGAGGCCGTCGAAGGCGGCCAGCGTGGTCTCGGTCACGGCGAGGGCGTTCGGGCCCAGGGCCGGACGGCCGCCGAGCAGGTCGGCCAGCCATTCGTGACGGAGGGCGGCCTGCCTGGTGCGGTGGGCGAGGATGCGTAGCACCTCCCGCCAGTCAGCGGGCTGCTCCTCGGAGAGAATCTCGGCGTAGACCTCGTCCACCATGAGGTCGAACAACTCCTCCTTGATGGAGATGTATCCGTACAGCCGCATCGGGCCGACATCCAGCCGGGCGGCGACCTTGCGCAACGACACCGCCTCCAGCCCGCCCTCATCGGCCAGCGCGATGGCGGCGGCAACGATTCGCTCCCGATCGAGCGGCACGGGGCGAGTCGGCGGCTCCGGCCGGTCCCACACAGTCATGCATGCATCGTACTGTTTGCGATACATCGTCTCATGCCAATACAGTGTATAGACATGAGACAACGTATCGCCGTGATCGGGGGCGGCCCCGCCGGCCTTACCTTCGCCCGCGTCCTGCACCGCCACGATCACCCCGTCACCGTCCTCGAACGCGATCCCGCCCCCGACGCCCGTCCCCCGGGTGGCACGCTGGACCTGCACGAAAAGCTGGGCCAGCTCGCGCTGGACAAGGCGGGGCTGCTGGCGGAGTTCCAGGCGCTGTCCCGCCCCGAGGGGCAGGCCATGCGCATCCTGGACCCGGACGGGACCGTCCTCCGCGACTGGCAACCGCGCCCGGATGACCGGGCCAATCCGGAGATCGACCGCGGGCAACTGCGTGACCTGCTGCTCGGCCCCCTGGACGTTCAGTGGGGGCGGGGCGTGACGGAGGTGGTGCCGGGGACCCGGGATGGGGTGCTGGTCCGTTTCGCGGACGGGCGACAGGAGACGTTCGACCTTGTGGTCGGCGCGGACGGCGCCTGGTCCCGGGTCCGCCCGGCGGTCTCGTCCGCGACGCCGCACTACACCGGCGTCACCTCGGTCGAGACCTCCCTGGACGACGTCGACACCCGCCACCCCGACCTCGCCCGGCTGATCGGCGACGGTGCCATGGCTGTGTTCGGCGTGAACCGCAATCTCGTCGCCCAGCGCAACAGCGGCGGCCACGTCAAGGTGTACGCCCAGTTCCGCGCGCCACTGGACTGGCACACGAACCTGGAGCGGCATATGGGCCTGAACCGGCATGCGGGCCTGGACGCAGGCCTGGACCTGGCCGACGTCGATGCCGTGCGATCAAGTTTGCTGGCTCTGTTCGACGGCTGGGCCGCTCCCGTCCTCGACCTCCTCCGCCGCGGCACCGCTTTCGTCCACCGCCCCCTCTACGTGCTGCCCGCGCCCCACACCTGGACCCACGTCCCCGGGGTGACGCTGCTGGGCGATGCCGCCCACCTGATGCCCCCGTTGGGGGTGGGCGCGAACCTCGCGATGCTGGAAGGCGCCGAACTCGCCGAGTCGGTCGCCGCCGCCCCCGGCCCCGACGATCTGGACGAGGCCGTCCGCGCTTTCGAGGAGCAGATGGGGGCACGGGCCGGCAGGTGGGCGAAGATGACGACGGCCGGTCTGGAACGCCTCGTGAGCCCGGACCCCACCGAAGCCCTCGCCCTCTTCGACGAAGTCCAGCCATCCTGACCGTCAAGCGCGAGAGCACCGGCAACCGGCCACGGCTCCACGGTGCGGCGCGGCACGGCGATCTACAGCGTAAAGGCCGGGTCGCGTTCCGCCATCCGCGAGGGCGACGGGAATGTCGGTGGGGGCCAGTAGTCTTTGGGTGTGGCGGATCCGGCAACTTATCGACCGGCGCCCGGATCGATTCCTGAGTCGCCAGGCGTCTACCGCTTCCGCGACCCGGGCGGCCGGGTGATCTACGTGGGCAAGGCGAAGAGCCTGCGGCAGCGGCTCAACTCGTACTTCGCGGACTTCGCCGGCCTGCACCCGCGGACGCAGACCATGCTGACGACCGCGGCGTCCGTGGACTGGACGGTGGTCGGCACCGAGGTCGAGGCGCTCCAGCTCGAATACTCCTGGATCAAGGAGTTCGACCCCCGGTTCAACGTCAAGTACCGCGACGACAAGTCGTACCCGTACCTGGCCGTGACGATGGGGGAGGACTTCCCCCGGGTGCAGGTGATGCGCGGGGCCAAGCGGAAGGGCACCCGCTACTTCGGCCCCTACTCGCACGCCTGGGCCATCCGGGAGACCGTCGACCTGCTGCTGCGCGTCTTCCCCGTGCGGACGTGCTCGGCGGGGGTCTTCAAGCGGGCGGGCCAGATCGGGCGACCTTGCCTGCTGGGATACATCGACAAGTGCTCCGCGCCCTGCGTCGGCCGGGTCACCCCCGATGAGCATCGCGACCTCGCCGAGGACTTCTGCGACTTCATGGCCGGCAACACCGGCCGCTTCATCAAGCGGCTGGAGCGCGAGATGCGCGAGGCGGCGGCCGTGGAGGAGTACGAGCGGGCCGCGCGGCTGCGCGACGACATCCAGGCGCTGCAACGGGCCCTCGAGAAGCAGACGGTCGTGCTCGGCGACGACACCGACTGCGACGTGATCGCCCTCGCCGAGGACCCGCTCGAGGCGGCGGTCCAGGTCTTCTACGTGCGCGGCGGCAGGATCCGCGGGCAGCGCGGCTGGGTGGTCGACAAGGTCGAGGAGGCCGGCCCCGGCGAGCTGGTGGAGCAGTTCCTGCTCCAGATGTACGGCGAGGCGACGATTCCCCGCGAGATCCTGGTGCCGGCGCGGCCCCCGGACGAGGCCGCACTGATCGAGCTGCTGAGCGAGCAGCGGGGTTCCCGCGTCGACCTGCGCGTTCCCCAGCGCGGCGACAAGAAGAGCCTCATGGAGACCGTGGAGCGCAACGCCAAGGAGTCGCTCGCCCAGCACAAGCTGCGCCGCGCGAGCGACCTGACCACGCGCAGCCGGGCCCTGCAGGAGATCGCGGACGCTCTCGACCTGGACCAGGCGCCGCTGCGGATCGAGTGCTACGACGTGTCGCACATCCAGGGCGAGAACGTCGTGGCCTCGATGGTGGTCTTCGAGGACGGCCTGGCCCGCAAGAGCGAGTACCGCCGTTTCTCCATCAGGACCGCGGAAGGCGACGTCGCCTCGATATACGAGGTCATCTGCCGGCGGTTCAAGCGTTATCTGGAGGAGCGGGCGGCGACGGGCGAGCTGGACGCGGAGACGGAGGACGCGGCGGCGCACGACGGGGCGGCGCACGACGGGGCGGCGCACGACGGGGCGGCGCACGACGGGGCGGCGGAGGAGGGAGCAGGGTACGACGCGGACGGGTACGGAGCGGCCGAGCGCGGCGGCGCCGCGACGCCGATCGACCCGGAGACCGGCCGTCCCCGCAAGTTCGCCTACCCGCCCAACCTCGTGGTGGTGGACGGCGGCCCGGCTCAGGCGGCGGCGGCCCAGCGCGCCCTGGACGAGCTCGGGATCGACGACATCGCGGTGTGCGGGCTGGCCAAGCGGCTGGAGGAGGTCTGGCTGCCCGGCGACGACCAGCCGGTGATCCTGCCGCGCAGCAGCGAGGGCCTCTATCTGTTACAGCGCGTCCGCGACGAAGCGCACAGGTTCGCCATCACCTACCATCGGACGAAGAGGTCGAAATCGCTCAAGGAGAGCGCGCTCGACCACGTGCCGGGTCTGGGCCCGGCACGCCGTCAGGCCCTGCTGCGGCACTTCGGCTCGGTGAAGCGGCTGCGGGAGGCGAGCGCGGAGGAGATCCGCGAGGTCCCCGGCATCGGCCGTGCGACCGCCGAGGCCATCGTCGCGGCGCTGCGCGGTGAGAGTCCGTCCCCGGCGGGGCAGGGGTCGTGAGGTGCTCGCGCGAGCACCTCGGCATGTCCCGTCCCGGGCAGGGCAGCAGGCAGGGGCAGCGGGGAGGGCGCCGTCGGGGTCGCCCGGCGTGGCGGTGGCGTGATCAGGTGAAGAGGTGTCATGCTCCGGCACCAGAGGTCCCTCCCGCGGGGAGGGGGCCCGGTCCCCTGCGGGCGGGCCGGCCATCCCGGCGTGGGCGGTGGACGGGGCTGACGTTGGGCGAGCTGACATGGGCGGCAAGGCGGTGAGCGGGCGATGAGCACGACTGAGCCGGCATTCGTGGTGATCACCGGAATGTCGGGGGCGGGGCGCAGCACCGCCGCGAAGGCTCTGGAGGACCTCGGCTGGTTCGTGATCGACAATCTGCCGCCGGGGCTGCTGTCCTCGCTCGCCGAGGAGGCGGGCCGGGTGAACATGGCGACCGACCGCGTCGCGGCCGTGGTCGACGTGCGCAGCCTCGCCTTCACCACCGACCTGAACGCGGCGATCGAGGAACTCGACGGGCGCGGCGTCGGCGTCCGAGTGGTGTTCCTGGAGGCGAGCGACGAGGAACTGGTCCGCAGGTTCGAGAACGTCCGGCGTCCCCACCCCCTCCAGGGTGACGGGCGGCTCGTCGACGGGATCGATCGCGAGCGCGGCATCCTGCGCGAGGTCCGCGCCAACGCCGACCTCGTCATCGACACGTCCCTGCTGAACGTCCACGAGCTCCGTAAGAAGATCGTGTCGTTCTTCGGCGGGGAGGACCGCCCGGGGCTGAAGGTGAACGTGGTGTCCTTCGGCTACAAGTACGGCCTGCCGGTCGACGCCGACCTCGTCGTGGACTGCCGGTTCCTGCCCAACCCCCACTGGGTGCCGGAACTGCGGCCCATGAACGGGCTCGACGCCCCCGTGCGCGACTACGTGCTCAGCCAGCCCGGTGCCAAGGAGTTCCTCGACGGCTACGAGGAGGTCTTCGGCGTCGTGGCCGCCGGATACACGCGCGAGGGCAAGGGCTACGCGACCCTCGCCGTGGGCTGCACCGGAGGCAAGCACCGCAGCGTCGCGATGGCCGAGCAACTCGGCGCCCGCCTGCGCGAGCGCGGGATGGACGTCCAGGTCAGCCACCGGGACACGGGCCGCGAGTGACGGTCCCCGCCCGGTCCGCCGGCGGGCCCGCGGGCGGAACCTCGTACGGCGAGCCCCGGCAGGCGCCGGGGCCGGGCCGATCGGCACGACATGAGCGCCACGGCTCCGCAGAGCGGTGCTCGTGGCGAGGCGAGGAGGACGATGAAGGACCCCGCCCCGGAAAAACCCGCGGACCCCTCCGTCCCCGATCATCCCCGGAAGTCCCCCACCCCCGGCAGACCGATGCTTTCCCCGCACCCCGCCACCGCCGCGAGCGGTCCCAAGGTCGTCGCGCTCGGCGGCGGCCACGGCCTGTACGCCTCCCTGTCGGCCCTCAGGACCGTCACGGACGACCTGACGGCCGTGGTGACGGTGGCCGACGACGGCGGCTCCAGTGGGCGTCTCAGGCGCGAGCTGGGGGTTCTCCCGCCCGGTGACCTGCGGATGGCGCTCGCGGCCCTGTGCGGCGACGACGAGTGGGGCCAGACCTGGAGCGAAGTCGTCCAGCACCGTTTCAGAAGCGAGGGCGAACTGCACGGCCACGCCGTCGGAAACCTCCTCATCGTCGCGCTCTGGGAGCTGCTGGAGGACCCCGTCGTGGGCCTGGAATGGGTGGGCCGGCTGCTCGGCGCGCACGGCCGGGTGCTGCCCATGGCCTCCGTGCCGCTCGACATCCAGGCGGAGGTCGAGCTGGACGGGACGGTCACGACGGTGCGCGGGCAGGTCGCCTGCGCGCTGACGCCCGGGCGGGTGCGCTCCATCTCGCTGGTGCCGTCCGACCCGCCCGCCTGCCCCCAGGCGATCGAGGCGATCGAGGCGGCCGACTGGGTGGTGTTCGGGCCGGGCTCCTGGTTCACCAGCGTGCTGCCGCACCTGAAGGTGCCCGGACTCGCCCGGGCGCTGCACGAGACGAGCGCGAGGCGGCTGGTGATCCTCAACCTCGCGCCGCAGGCGGGGGAGACCGACGGCTTCTCGCCGGAACGGCACCTGGAGGTGCTCAGTGAGCACGCCCCCGCACTGGTCGTCGACGCGGTGATCGCCGACGGCGGTGTGGTCGCCGACCCGAGGGCGCTGGAGAAGGCGGCCTGGTCGATGGGCGGCCGGGTCGTTTTGGCCGATGTGGCCGCCTCTGACGGATCTGCGCGGCACGACGGACCACGTCTTGCCGCTGTCCTGGATGAGATTTTCCGTGAGAAGCGGTGAATGCGTGTCCGCCAGGTGCGAGAGACTGACGGGCAGAGTCTGTCTGGGGGAGGACACGAGCTGATGGCCATGACGGGTGTGGTGAAAGACGAGCTGAGCCGCCTTCCGGTGCTCAAGCCCTGCTGCCGCAAGGCGGAGGTCTCGACGCTGCTGCGGTTCGCCAGCGGGCTGCACCTGGTGGGCGGGCGCATCGTGATCGAGGCCGAGCTCGACACCAACGCCACAGCCCGCAGGCTGATCAAGGACATCGGCGAGGTCTTCGGCCACAAGGCCGAGGTGCTGGTCCTGGCCCCCGCCGGGCTGCGCAAGGGCTCGCGCTACGTCGTGCGCGTCTACAAGGACGGCGAGGCGCTTGCCCGGCAGACCGGCCTGATCGACAACCACGGGCGTCCCGTGCGCGGGCTGCCACGGCAGGTCGTCTCCGGGGCCACCTGCGACGCCGAGGCGGCCTGGCGGGGCGCGTTCCTCGCGCACGGCTCGCTCACCGAGCCCGGCCGGTCGATGTCGCTGGAGGTGACCTGCCCCGGGCCGGAGGCGGCGCTGGCCCTGGTCGGCTCGGCCCGGCGGCTCAGGATCCACGCCAAGGCGCGCGAGGTGCGCGGCGTCGACCGCGTGGTCGTGCGCGACGGCGACGCGATCAGCGCGCTGCTGACCCGGCTCGGCGCCCACGACAGCGTGCTGGCCTGGGAGGAGCGGCGGATGCGCCGCGAGGTGCGGGCCACCGCCAACCGCCTGGCCAACTTCGACGACGCCAACCTGCGCAGGTCGGCCAGGGCGGCCGTCGCCGCCGGCGCGAGGGTGCAGCGGGCGCTGGAGATCCTCGGCGACGACGCCCCCGAGCACCTGGTGATCGCCGGCCGGCTGCGGGTCGAGCACAAGCAGGCGTCCCTGGAGGAACTCGGCCAGATCGCCGACCCGCCGCTGACCAAGGACGCCATCGCCGGGCGCATCCGGCGGCTGCTCGCGATGGCCGACAAGCGCGCCCAGGATCTCGGCATCGCCAACACCGAGGCGAACCTCACCGCGGACATGCTCGTGCAGTAGCGGCGCCTTCCCGGCTCCGTCCCGGCCCGGCGCACCGGGGGCGGCGTGCGCGCCGCGCCACTCTCCTGCCGCCCGGCGGCGCGGCGGCCGGCGCCTGGGCGAGGGCCCGGTGGAACGCGTGTGGCGGGGTCGCCGTCGTGCGGGAAGGGCCCGCTCACCGGCTCGTCCGGCCTGACACGCCGTCAAAGCGTGGCCCGGTGGTCTACACCAATTTGGGTCCGATAAGGTCTGTCATTGAGGTTTAACACAGCCCTGGCGCCGGTACCCGGCGCACGACGTACGAGGGAGATCGGATCCGTGAGCATCCGCGTAGGCGTCAACGGCTTCGGCCGTATCGGCCGCAACTTCTGGCGCGCTGTGGCGGCCAGCGGCAAGGACATCGAGGTCGTCGCCGTCAACGACCTCACCGACAACGCCACGCTGGCCCACCTGCTGAAGTACGACAGCATCCTGGGCCGCCTGCCGTACGAGGTCAAGGCCTCGGCGGACGAGATCACCGTTGACGGCAAGGCGATCAAGGCGTTCGCCGAGCGCGACCCCGCCAAGCTGCCCTGGGGCGACCTCGGCGTGGACGTCGTCGTCGAGTCGACCGGTCTGTTCACCGACGCCACCAAGGCCAAGGTGCACGCCGACAACGGCGCGAAGAAGGTCATCATCTCCGCCCCGGCGAAGAACGAAGACGTGACGATCGTCATGGGCGTGAACCACGAGAAGTACGACCCGGCCGCTCACACGATCATCTCCAACGCCTCCTGCACCACCAACTGCCTGGCCCCGATGGCCAAGGTCATCAACGACACCTTCGGTATCGAGAAGGGCCTGATGACCACCATCCACGCCTACACGCAGGACCAGAACCTGCAGGACGGCCCGCACAAGGACCTGCGCCGCGCCCGCGCCGCCGCGCTGAACATCGTCCCGACCTCCACCGGCGCCGCCAAGGCCATCGGCCTGGTCCTGCCGGAGCTGAAGGGCAAGCTCGACGGCTACGCGCTGCGCGTGCCGATCCCGACGGGCTCGGCCACCGACCTCACGGTCGAGGTCGGCCGCGAGACCACCGTCGAGGAGGTCAACGCCGCGCTGAAGGCCGCCGCCGAGGGCGCGCTCAAGGGCTACCTCAGCTACACCGAGGACGAGATCGTCTCCAGCGACATCGTCACCGACCCGTCGTCCTGCATCTTCGACGCCGGCCTCACCAAGGTCATCGGCAACCAGGTGAAGGTCGTCGGCTGGTACGACAACGAGTGGGGCTACTCCAACCGTCTCGTGGACCTCATCGAGTACGTGGGCGCCTCCCTCTGATGATCGGAATCGACGAGCTCGACGTGAAGGGCCGGCGCGTGTTCGTGCGCGCCGACCTCAACGTCCCCCTCGACGGGGAGACGATCACCGACGACGGTCGCATCCGGGCGTCGGTGCCGACGATCAAGAAGCTGATCGAGCGCGGCGCGAAGGTCGTCGTCGCCGCCCACCTCGGCCGCCCCAAGGGCTCCGTCACGCCGAAGTACTCGCTCGCCCCGGTCTCCCGGCGGCTGGCCGAGCTGCTCGGCGAGGACGTGGCGTTCGCCACCGACGTGGTCGGCGAGTCCGCGCAGAGCGTGGTGGCGGGCCTGCAGGACGGGCAGGTCGCCCTCCTGGAGAACCTGCGCTTCGAGCCGGGCGAGGAGTCCAAGGACGACGCCGTCAGGGGCGAGTTCGCCGGCAAGCTGGCCGCCCTCGCCGAGCTTTACGTCGGCGACGGCTTCGGCGCGGTGCACCGCAAGCACGCCAGCGTCTACGACCTGCCCAAGCGGCTGCCGCACGCCGCGGGCGACCTGGTCCTCGCCGAGGTCGAGGTGCTGCGCAAGCTCACCGAGGACCCGGCCAGGCCGTACGTCGTCGTGCTGGGCGGCGCGAAGGTCTCCGACAAGCTCGGCGTGATCGCGAACCTGCTGTCCAAGGTGGACCGCCTGCTCATCGGCGGCGGCATGGCCTACACGTTCCTGAAGGCCCAGGGCCACGAGGTGGGCAAGTCGCTGCTGCAGGAAGACCAGATCGACCAGGTCAAGGGCTTCCTCGACGAGGCGGCCTCCCGCGGGGTCGAGCTGGTGCTGCCGGTGGACGTGCTGGCCGCCACGGAGTTCGGCGCCGACGCGCCGCACGACGTCGTGGACGCCACCGCGATCCCGGCCGACCGCGAGGGCCTCGACATCGGCCCCCGCACCCGGGAGCTGTTCGCCTCGAAGCTGGCCGACGCCCAGACCGTGTTCTGGAACGGCCCGATGGGCGTGTTCGAGTTCGACGCGTTCTCCGGCGGCACCCGCGCGGTGGCCGAGGCGCTGGTGAACTCCAAGGCGTTCACCGTGGTCGGCGGCGGCGACTCGGCGGCGGCCGTGCGCAGGCTCGGCCTGCCCGAGGACGGCTTCTCGCACATTTCCACCGGTGGCGGCGCGAGCCTCGAGTATCTCGAAGGCAAGACGCTGCCCGGACTCGCGGCGCTGGAGGAGTAGATGGCCCGCAAGCCGCTGTTCGCCGGCAACTGGAAGATGAACCTCAACCACCTCGAGGCCATCAACCTGGTGCAGAAGCTGGCGTTCACGTTGACCGACCGCGACTACGACAAGGCGGACGTCGCGGTCATCCCGCCGTTCACCGACCTGCGCAGCGTGCAGACGCTCGTGGACGCCGACAAGCTCCGCATCGCCTACGGCGCCCAGGACCTGTCGGCGCAGGACTCCGGGGCGTACACCGGGGAGATCTCCGGGGTCATGCTGGGCAAGCTCGGCTGCACGTACGTGCTGGTGGGGCACTCGGAGCGGCGGCAGTACCACGGCGAGGACGAGGCGCTGTGCAACGCCAAGGTCAAGGCCGCCTACCGGCACTCGCTGACGCCCATCCTGTGCGTGGGCGAGGGGCTGCCGGTGCGCCAGGAGGGCCGCCACGTCGAGCACACGCTGGCGCAGCTCGACGGTGCGCTGGAGGGCGTGCCCGCCGATCAGGCGAAGTCCATCGTGATCGCGTACGAGCCGGTTTGGGCGATCGGCACCGGCGAGGTCGCCACGCCGAAGGACGCCCAGGAGGTGTGCGGCGCCATCAGGACGCGACTCGCCGAGCTTTACGGTGATGATGTGGCCTCTGTTGTCCGTATCCTTTACGGTGGCTCGGTGAAGTCGGACAACGTCGCCGGCATCATGGCGGAGACCGACATCGACGGCGCCCTCGTGGGAGGGGCCAGCCTCGACGCGGGAGAATTCGCCAAGATCTGCCGATTTGGCGAGACCGCCGGCTAGCTGAGCCGTTTGGGGGGTGCGACTTGACACCAGGTCGTACCCTCAAAGAACACAATTGAATCGTCACGCCGATGGCATCGTGCACAACGCGTCGTGCACGCCCGGACATAGGAACAGGTCTACGGTGACAATCGGAATCTCCATCGCCCTCATCCTGTCGAGCGCTCTGATGGTGCTGCTCGTCCTGCTCCACAAGGGCAAGGGCGGCGGCCTGTCCGACCTGTTCGGAGGCGGGTTCTCGTCCTCCTTCGGCGGTTCGTCGGTGGTGGAGCGTAACCTGGACCGTCTCACCATCATCACCGGCATCGTCTGGTTCGTCTGCATCATCGCGCTGGGCTTCCTGCTCAAGCCGTAGCGGACGGCCTCCGGCCACGCGTGACAGAGATTCACCTCCCCCCGTCCGCGGGGCGATCGAGCAAGGAGTTCATCGGTGGGTAGTGGCAACGCGATCCGTGGCAGCCGAGTCGGCGCCGGCCCCATGGGAGAGGCCGAACGCGGCGAGGCCGCCCCCCGTGTGCGGGTCTCGTTCTGGTGCGCGAACATGCACGAGACGCGCCCGAGCTTCGCCAGTGACGCGGCCGTCCCCGAGTTCTGGGACTGCCCGCGGTGCGGGCTGCCGGCCGGGCAGGACCAGTCGAACCCGCCTGCTCCGCCGAAGAACGAGCCGTACAAGACGCACCTCGCGTACGTGAAGGAGCGCCGTAGCGACAAGGACGGCGCGCAGATCCTCGCCGAGGCGCTGGAGCGGCTGCGCTCCTCCTCCCGCCCGATCTACTAGAGGTGACGCGGCTCCGCCGCTGATTCCGGTACGACACAGGCCCCCGACCCCGCCCGGATCGGGGGCTTTGTGGCGTCCGGGGGATTTCTCCCCGGGCGCGGCTTCCTCGCCACGCCGGTGGTCGTCCGGCCGCACCGGCGCCGGAGACTATGGCTGGATGCAGGCGGTGCGGGCGTGCGGCCCCTCGCCGGCGCCGTCCACCACGTACGCCTCGACGAAGACACAGCCGGGGTTGGTGGACAGGACGTTGCCCCACGACCCCGGGTCGGCGTCGCCCTTGAACTGGGAGGGCGCGCTCACGTCGCCGGGCATGCGGTGAGCGACGATGTGCGTGGTCCAGCTCGCACGGTTGGGCCCCTGGAGGTAGCCCCAGGCGGCCCGGCAGGCGGGCGAGTACATCAGCAGGATGGTGCCGAACGCGCTGCCGTCCTTGCGGGTTACGGGCTGCCAGTCGAGCTGCTTGTGATCCGCCTTGCAGCCGTCGTCGTACGGATCGGTGCCGTCCTTGGCGGGGGCTGGACTGGGCAGCGGGGCGGCGGCGATGCCGGTGCCGGCGTTGGTGGCGCGTCCGGCGGTGACAACCCAGGCGGTAACCGCTGAGACGGCGACGACGACAGCGGCGACGGCCGCCACCAGCACGGGCCCGGGCGGCCGCCGCCTGTGCGGCGCGGGGACGGCCGAGGCGGCGGCGGGAGGCTCGCCGGCCGGTGGCCCGGCTGAAGCGGTAGCCAGGCCCACGGTGGCAAGAGCCTCGGTCGCGGCGGGCGACCCTTGGGGGGCGGCGGCCGGGCTGCCAGAGGAGAGGACGGGCGGGGCTTCGGCTGGTTCCGACTCGGCGCGGGCGATCTCCCAGAGCTGCCGCCACGCCCGCGGGCTGTCCCCGCACGCCTGCACGAACGCTTGGACCAATTCCCAGGAGGGCACCACGCGCCCGCTCTCGGCCAGCGAGAGCGCGCTGTGGGAGAACCCCGACTTGGCGGCGAGCTGGCGCAGCGTCAACCCGCTGCCGTCGCGCAGCGCTCTGAGCCTGCGCGCAAGCTCCGCGGATAATCCGGTGCCGCCGAGCGCGGATCGTTTACGTCCGGCCATGCCTTTCTCCAGGTCGAAGGTGCTGGATCTGGGCCTTGAGCGCGATTGTCCACCATTGTTCACGATCTCTTTTGCGGCGGCAAACCCCCTGATACACCCCGCTTAGTGCCCATCCAGCGGTCCCCAGCCCCGGAGCCTCCGTGAAGAGAACCCTCGCAACCCTGGCGCTGCTGTGCGCGGTGATCTGGGTGATCCACCCGTCGCGTCCCGCCGTCGCCGCCACGAGGGCGGCGGCCGCGACCACGGCCGCCCCGCACCTGCTGTTGATTCACGGCTACACCGACAGTTGCGGGTACGCCTTCGACCACGCCGGCAGTTACACCTATACGTCCAACGGCCACGACCACACGACCACGCAGCAGCACGACACCACGACCCTGGACTACCTGCGCGACTATGGGGGCTGGTCCAGAGACGACATGACCACGGTCGGCTACTACCTGAACGACGACGAGCGCGGCTGCGACGTCAACCTCAACAAGACCGATGGCTGGCAGTCCTCCGACGCGGCCGGCTGCGACGGGTACTGGCCGAACTCGCTCGGCTACGGGACCACCGGCGAGGGCCTGATGCGACTGGGCTGCAGGTTCGCCTGGTACATCTACGACACCTACACGAAGAACGGCATCCCGGTCGAGATTGTCGCGCACAGCATGGGCGGAATGATCACTCGCGCCGCGATCGGCGGCTCCAATCCCTCGCTCGCCCACTTCCCGCCCGCGCCGCTGCTGGTCTCGCGCGCGGTCACGGTGGCCACGCCGCACGGCGGGTTCGGCGGCGTCGCCCAGCAAGCCGTCTGGTGGTCGGGGTACGGCACGCAGCAGGTCGCCGACCTGACCCCCGGCAGCGACTTCATGAACAGATTGGGCCAGGCTCAGTTCGAGAAGCCGCAGGGACGCGACGGCACGTTCTGGGCGCTCATCGGATCCTCGGTGCCGTCCGGGCAGTTCTACGGCGGCACCTACCAGTCGTTGAGTTGTGGCCCCGGAGACGTGGCCGAGGAGTTCTCGCTCGGTCGTACGCTCTCCTGTCTCGCGGACCACCTCGATGCGGTGAAGTATCCCGACGCCGACGGCGTGGTCAACGCGCTCAGCTCGCTGGCCATGCACGCCGACTACAAGGTCCTGTACGGCGCGGTCGAGGAATGGGCCGTCGACACCGCGCAGCAACTCCACGTCGCCGACCTGGCGACCGAATACGAGCACGAGACCGGCACCTGCCAGCAGATCCCGGGCGGCCCGGCAGGCGAAGCGGGCAACGGGCTCAGCGGCACCTGCACCCACGCGCCGTTCTACCTCAATGACGGCACGCTGCCCGACCCGGCCAACCCGGCCACCTACACCAAGGCGTTCGTCTGCACGGCGCACTGCGACACCACCGCCGACTTCGGCGACGTGCGGCTGGACTCGCCCCGCCAGGCCCCGCACAGCCTGGCGCAGATCGCCGCCCTGCTCGTGCCGCCGCACTCCCACTGGACCGTGGGGCACGCCGCCCACGCCGGCGACGACTACCCGTACGAGACGCTCGGCCAGTTCGAGCACATCGACGAGGGCACCGACGCGTGGAACGAGTTCTACGGCCAGTGCGACTCGTTCGCCGCGTGGAAGGTGTACGAGAACCTCGCCGGCTCGGCCGCGCAGCACCCGCAGTCCGTGCCGGCCCCCGGATGGACGCCGGGCAACGCGTCGATAAGCCCCGTCGACCAGTTCACCTGGGGTCCGAACAACGGAAAATACGGCAACGCCGACGTGTGGGCCGCCAAGTTCTCCGCGCTCGGCTATCGCGTGGACGACGCGCCGTCACCCGGCTCGATCGCGTGGTGGCCCAACGCGGTGCCCGACCCGCAGGACCACAACCCGCCGGACGCCGAGCACGGCATTCCCAGCAGCACCACCGGGCATGTCGGCTACGTCACCGACGTCTACCCGGACGGCTCGGTCACCATCGAGTCCTACAACATGCGGGCCAACGGCCAGTATTCGGTGGTCCACCTCAAGTACGGCCTCGGCTACAGCGATGACAGCTTCAACCTGTCGCCCTTCCCCATCCCGTGGCCGGGCGCTTTCATCCACGTCGCGGACGGCCCCAAGGACGGTGCCGCCTCGCCGCCCGAGCCGGCGAACGCCGGCGTGGTCAAGGCGACCTACCCGTCCCAGCCGCCGGGCCTGGTCGTGCTCGGCCCGGCACTGCTGACCGGCTCGGACTACCCCGGCACGACCCACGGCTGGTACCAGGACCCGGGACACGGCGAGATCGGCGCGATGCTGTGGACCAACACCCACAAGGTACCGGCCGACTCGACCGCCTCGTGGTCGCCGTCGCTGTCGGCCGACACCTGCTACCGGGTGGACGCGTTCGTGCCGGATCACTGGTCCAACAACGCCGCCGCGCAGTACATCGTCATCGACAAGGGCTTCGGCCAGAGCGAGGTGCCCGTCGACGAGAACAAGGCCACCAACCAGTGGGTGGAACTCGGCGTCTTCAAGGCACGCGACGACGGGACGCTGCCGGTGACCCTCACCGACCAGGGCGCCGGGAACGGCCAGGTCGCCGCCGACGCGATGCGCTACATCCGCCAGGCCGACTGCGAAGGCCTGGTGCGGTCGTCGGCGACCGCCTACTACGGCAACGGCCTGACCCTGTCGGGCACCTCCACGACGGGCACGGTCAACGGCTGGTACGCGGACGCGGACCGCGGCCAGCTCGGCAACTCGTACTACACCTTCACCAACGGCCCGGCCGCCGACTCCTCCGCCACCTGGAGCGTTCAGGTGACGCCTGACGCCTGTTACGAGATCTTCGCGTACGTCCCCGACGACCATTCCAACAGCTACCAGGCGGTGTACACGATCGAGTCGGCGAGCGGCGCGAAACCCACGGTCACCATCGACGAGAACGCCTACACCAACGCGTTCGCCGGGCTGGGCACCTACCGGGCGACCAGCAAGGGCGCGCTCACGGTCGTGCTGACCGACCAGAGCCCGCTCAAGAACGACGCCTTCGTGGCCGCGGACACGATGTCGTTCGTGCGGGTCGGATGTCCGGCGTCACTCCAGGGTTCCACCTATTCCACACTGACCCAGGGGCCGGGCTCGCCCCTGACGCAGTTCACCCTGCACGACGAGTGGTACAACCGCTTCGGCCACGGCCTGCTCGGATACGAGAAGTGGACCAACACCCACGGGTCCACCGCGGTCTCCACGGCCACCTGGACCTTCACCGGTGCGGCCCGCAACACCGCCTACTCGGCCTGCGCCTTCATCCCCGACAACTACGCCAACAACACCGCCGCGCACTACCAGGGCTACCCGGGCTCGGCGACCTCGCCGGCTTTCACCTCCTTGATCAACCAGGCGAACACCACAGGCTGGACGTTCCTGGGCGTGGTCACGACCGACGGCGGGGGCGGTGCGCGGATCACACTCGACGACACCGGCCCCACCGGGACCTTCACGGCGGCCGACGCGGTCCGCCTCACCACCGAAGGGTGTCCGTGATCCCTCACCCCTGGGGGTCACTCAGTCAGAGGAATCACCGCGGCCCTGAGCACGGTGCCGCCTGTTCGCCGGCCATGAACTGTGCCAAGGACCAGAGCCGGTCCAACGGCATCCCGTAGATCCCTGCAACAAGAAAGTGGTGAAGCACGTGAAGATCAGCAAGAAACGCAGTCTCCTCGCGGCCCTGGTCATCGGGCTGCCGCTGTTCGCGGTGCCACCCAGCCCGGCTTTCGCGGCGGGCTGCTATGACAGTGGCTGCACCGGGAAGAACCCGTCCACGATGCAGTGCGACGACGCTTGGACCACCACCAGCGTCCAGCCCAGTGGGGGCGGACCGGCGGTGGAGCTGCGGCACTCGGCACAGTGCAACGCCGTATGGGCCAGGAGCGACTCCCGGTGGGACTTCAGCATCCAGGGCGCCAACAGCAAGGGCGGTCCTCCCGTCCTGAGCTACACGAACGGGGGTGGCCCCTACACGCTGATGATCGGCTTCAGCTACTGGGTCCGAGCCTGCATCAGACCCGCGGCCTATCCCCAGGACCAGTCGACCTGGACCTGCACCAACTGGTACTGAACCTCCCGGTGCTACCGCACTCGTCCGCAGTGCTCCGGCCTACCAGGCCGGGGGTGAAGCGGACGTGCCCGCGGAGCGGATGAGCGGGTTCCCGCCGGCGCTGTTCCAGGCGAGGACGAGGCGGCGGGGCGGCATGTCGGCCGGTGGGACCGACATGCCGCCCCGGGCGGCGCGTGGGCCGCCGGCGCCGGCGCCGGCCCGACCGTGCCGTTCCACGGGACGGTGCACTCTGCGGGGGAGCGGGCACCCGTGGGGAGCGCGTCACAGGCCGCATTCGTAGGCCAGCACCACCGCCTGGATCCGGTCGCGCGCCCCGAGCTTGGCCATGATCCGGGAGACATGTGTCTTCACGGTGGCCTCGCCGACGAACAGTTCGGCGGCGATCTCGGTGTTCGACAGCCCCCGGGCCACCAGCCTCCAGACCTCGGCCTCTCGCGGTGTCAGCCTGTCGGCGCCCGGAGGCAGGGCGGCCTGAGCCGGAGGACGCCGCGTGTACGCCTCGATCAACCGGCGCGTGACCGACGGAGCGAGCAGGGTGTCCCCGCGGACCACCGTGCGCACGCCCGCCACGAGTTGCTCGTCCGGAAGGTCTTTGACGAGGAAGCCGCCGGCTCCCGCGCGCAGCGCCTCGTAGACGTACTCGTCCAGGTCGAACGTGGTCAGCATGATCACGTGGACGTTCGGCATGGTGGCGAGGATCTGGCGTGCGGCGGCGAGCCCGTCGAGCCCCGGCATGCGGATGTCCATCAGCACGACGTCCGGTCGCAGGTCGCGGGCGAGCGCGACGGCCTCGTGACCGTCCCGCGCCTGGCCGGCGACGTCGATGTCAGGTTCTGCCGACAGAATGGTGCGCAGCCCGGTCAGCACCAAGGGCTGGTCGTCGGCGAGCAGGACGCGGATCACGCTACTTCCTCCAGGGGGAACACGGCACGAACGCCGAAGCCGCCGCCGGGCCGGAGGCCGGCCGCGAACGTGCCGCCGCAGGCGGCGCTCCGTTCGGCCATGCCGCTGAGGCCGTGCCCGGCGGAGGTGGACAGCGCCGGCCGGTCGGCGGGCGGGGTGTTGCTCACGTCGATCGCCAGGGTCTGCTTCGTGCGCGTGATCCTGACGCGCACGAACGCGCCGGGAGCGTGCCGGGCCGCGTTGGTCAGCGCTTCCTGGACGATCCGGTAGGCGGCCGTGTCCACCGCACGCGGCAGCGGCGCTCGACCGAGGTCCGCGAAGGTCTCCACCCCCGCGCTCGCGCCCGGGTTCACATCCAGGGCCACCCGCAGGCCGCAGGCGCGCGCTCTGTCCGCGAGCGTGGACAGGCCGGCGAGCCCGATCGCGGCGGGGACGTCGGCGAGTGAGAGTGAGAGCAGGAGCGGGCGCAACTCGCCGAGCGCCTCCGCGAGCGTCCGGCGCAACACGGCCACGTGCTCGCCGGCCAGACCGGGCCGGCTTTCCCAGACCCGCCGCGCGGCGGCCGCCTGCAGGACGATGACGGTCATCATGTGCCCTGCGGCGTCGTGGAGGTCCCGGGCGAGGCGGGCGCGCTGTTCGTCCAGCGCGGCGGCCGCCCTGCTCCGGTTCTCCTCGGCGGCGGCGATGGTGGCCCGCGCCCGCGCGGCCAGCGCCTCGGCGCCGCCGCGCAGCACGCGACCCGCCGCCCAGCACCCCACGATCACCGCGACGGCTCCGGTCGCCTCCGGCGCCGTGATCATCGCGGCGGGATTGGCCAGGCCTACGGCCGCGCAGCCGAGCAGGCAGAGCGCGAGCCCGGCCAGCGCCCGGCGGATCGGGCAGGCCACACCGAGTATGAACGGCGACACGACGAGGACCCCGCAGGGCACGAGACCGTCGAAGGGATCGGGGCTCGCGGTCGCCGCCGTGTACGCCGGCGTGACGGCCAGGCAGATCACGGCACAGGTCAAGGGATGCCGCCCGGCCCACGCCAGTGGGGCCGCGACGCCCGCCGGCGCCGCGTCCCGCCATCCCGAGACGGCCAGGGTCCACCTGCCGGCGGGGCGCAGCCCGCTCCAGTTCGTGTCGGGCAGGTTCGCGGCGGCGAGCGCCTCCCGCACCTGCGTCCGCAGCTCCGCGACCTCGCGGACCGGCCGCCTGTCGCCGGGGCTCGGCGCCCGCAGCTCCCCGACCAGGGTACGCATCCGGGTCAGCAGGTCGCGGGCGATCCGTTCCAGAGCGGTGACGTCCGCCAGCCCGGCGACCGCCGCATGCCGCCTGGTCTCGTCCAGGCCGCCGAGCAGAACCTCCAGGGCGGCGAAGACCCGCCGCCGTTCGCGTGCGAGCTCCTCCGCGATCCGCTCGTGTCGCGCTGCCCGCAGCCGTTCTGTCCCCGCGTCCAGCCGCCGCCCGAGCCGGTCGCGCGCGCCCACGACGCCGCCGACGACCCCCGGAGCCAGCACCAGCGACGCCACCAGGAACAGGTCGGCGGAGGCGCGCGAATACCCCTGCGAGGGCCCCAGACACTGGGCGGTCGCCACCCCGGCCGTGGCCAGCGCCAGGCCCGCGACGAGCGGCCAGGTCGACGCGAACGCGCCGAGCGAGTACGTGGCGACCATGATGGCGAGAAAGGCCGGAGCCGTGCTGGCCTGCGGGGAGGCGACGACCTCGGTCACGGTGACCACGATCACGACGGCGACCGCCGTCGCGGGACGGCGGCGCCGGTGAGCGAGGACCAGCAGCCCGCCCGCGGCGATCACCGCGCCGACCCGGCCGCTGAGGGTCGCCGGCCCGTCCAGGGCGGCCGCCGCGGCCATGACCAGCGCGAGCGCGGCCGCGAGCAGCAGATCGCCGCCGACGGCCGTACCCCATCGGGATAACGGGAAGAGCCGGTCCATCGCCCGAAGATTAGGCCCTTGTCCGTGCCGTGTCGTCCCACCACGGGCGGACTCCCGGCTCACACGGCGGGCGGACCGGATTTCCCCGCACGGCCGGACGACCGGCGGCCACCCGGTTTCTAGTGTCATCGCCGACCGTCGAACGACCACATCGAGGGAGGACACCGATGACGACATCGGCCACCCAGGCTCACACCGGACCCGCTCGCCTGCCGTACGGGCTGGCCCAGGCCGGCCTCATGACGAGCGCGGCGTCGGCCGCCGCGCTCGCCCTGCTCGACCTGTTCACCTCCGTGCCGCAGCACGACCGGCTGATCGACCTCGCCGACTACGCCTTCACCGCGGACGGGTTCCCCCTCGCCCTGGGCATGCTGGTGTCGGTCGCGGCGATCCACGCGCTGCACGGCGGCCGGGGCGGCCGGCTCGGCTCGGTGGCGCTCGTCCTCACGACCGTCGGCATGCTCGGCTTCCTGCCTCCGCTCGTGGTGTCGCTCGCCAGCGGCGACGCGGAGTCGCTGGGCCCGGTCTACCTCCTGTCCATGCTCGTCTCGCTGATCGGGCTGGTGCTCTTCGCCGTCGGCCTGCTTCGCGCCGGGGTGCTGCCCTGGTGGGCAGGTCCGTCCCTGGCCGTCGGCTGGGTGGTGGGCGGCCCCGTCGGGGAGGACGGTCCGCTCGGCTTCTGCGGCTCGGCGCTGCTGCTCGCCGCGGCCTGCCTCGCCGTGGCGTTCGCCGTGTCCCGGCACCGCTCCGCCCTGGCCGGGGACCGCTGAAGCGCCGTCCTGGTCAGCCGTGCACCTGTTCGCCGTCGAGGAACGTCATGACGACCTCGGTCGTCCAGATGTCCTTCGGGTCGAGGGCGAAGGGGTCGCGGTCGAGCACGACGAGGTCGGCCGGGCGGCCCTCCTCGATCACCCCGGCGGGGGAGCGGTTGATCCAGGCCGAGCCCTTGGTGTAGGCCGTCATGATGGTCCGCAGGTCGAGGCTCTGCTCCGGCAGGAACGGGGTCTGGGCCGTGGGGTAGGTCGCGTGGACGGAACCGCCCGGCTCGGTGCGGTTGACCGCCACGTGCATGGCCTCCAGGGGCTTGGCCGAGGAGACCGGCCAGTCCGAGCCCCCGGCGAAGCGGGTGCCGTGCCGCACGAGGTCGGCGAAGGGGTACTGCCAGGAGGCGCGCTCCTCGCCGAGGTAGGGGATGCACAGCTCGTCCATCTGCAGGTGGTGGGTGGCCCACAGCGCCTGCAGGTTGGCCGTCACACCGAGCTCGGCGAAGCGCGGCACGTCCTGCGGCGTGATGATCTGCACGTGCGCGATGTGGTGCCGGTTGGCGGGGTCGGTGCCGGTCAGCGCGTCGAGCGCCTCGCGCACGGCCCGCTCGCCGATGGCGTGGAAGTGCACCTGGAAGCCCAGGGCGTCGAGCTCCTTGACATACCCGCCGAGCAGCGCGGGGTCGATGTACGACAGGCCGGTGCCGCCGCAGCGGCAGTAGGGCTCGATGACGGCGGCGGTGAAGTTCTCCGGGATGCCGTCCTGCATGATCTTGACCGAGGTCGCCCGGAACCGGTCCAGGCCCTCGGCCGACGCGCGCCGCTCGACCAGGCTCGGGATCTGCTCCGCGCCCCGCGCGCGGTCCCACCACAGGGCGCCGACCACGCGGGCCTTCAGCCGCCCGGAGGAGGCCGCGGAGATGTAGGCGGGCAGTTGGTCGTCCGACCCGGCGTACGACCCGACGATGGCGTCCTGCCAGCCGGTGATGCCCAGCGAGAACAGATGGGCCTGCGCGTCCATCAGGGCGGCGTCGACGTCGGCCGGGGTCGGGCGCGGGGTGAGCAGGCCGACGAGGTCCATGGCGCCCTCGTGCAGCACGCCGCTCGGCGTGCCGTCCGGGTCGCGCTCGATGCGGCCGTCCGCGGGGTCGGGGGTGTCCTTCGTGATGCCGGCGAGCTCCAGGGCCCGCGTGTTGACCCAGGCGGCGTGGTGGTCGCGCTGCACGAAGTACGCCGGGCGGTCGAGGAAGTCGAGCTGGGACCGGTGGGGGAGCCCACCGGGGAAGGCCGACATGTCCCAGCCGCCGCCGTCGATCCACGTCTTGTCCGGATTTCTCACGGCATAGCCGCCGATCTCCGCCGTGTAGGCGTCGAGTCCGTACACCTCGGACAGGTCGCACTTGGCCCGCTCCAGCCCGGCCTGCACCGGGTGGATGTGGGCGTCGGTGAACCCCGGCGTCAGCAGGCCGCCGCCGAGGTCCACCGGCTCGGCGTCCGGCGCCAGCCGTACCAGGTCGGACTCGGCGCCGACGGCGGCGATGACGCCGTCGCGCACGAGGACCGCCTCGGCGAACCCGCCGGGGACGAAGACGCGGCCGCCGCGGAACAGGAGGGAGGAACTCACGTGAAGCCTTTCAGTGCCCGGTGATCTTGTCGGCGATCCTGGCCAGTACGGACGTCCTGGTCATACCCCTGCTCTCGCGGGCGTCGGCCAGGCGGTAGAGACGGTACATCGAGTGGACGCCGAGCCAGCGCAGCGGCTCGGGCTCCCACGCGCGCACCCGCCGGTCCACCCACGGCATCCGGGTCAGGTCGGTGTCGCGGCGCAGCACCAGGTCGCACAGCGTGCGCCCGGCCAGGTTGGTGGTGGTCACGCCGTGACCCGTGTAGCCGCCCGCCCAGCCGAGGCCGGTCGCGGGGTCCACGTGGACGGCCGAGCACCAGTCGCGCGGCACGCCGAGCACGCCCGACCAGGCGTGCTCCACCCGCGACCCGGCGACGGCGGGGAAGAACGCGACCAGCAGGTCCCACAGGGCGTCCACGGTCCAGCCGTGCGTGTGCCCCCGCTCGTCGACCCTCGACCCGTAGAGGTAGGGCCTGCCGCGCCCGCCGAAGGCGATGCGGTCGTCGGCCGTCCGCTGGGCGTACATGTAGTAGTGCGCCATGTCGCCGAGCAGCTCGCGGCCCTGCCAGCCGATCTCCGCCCAGACCCGCTCGGGCAGCGGCTCGGTGACGATCATGGAGCTGTTCATGGGCAGCCAGTCGCGATGGTGACCGGTGATGGTGGCGGTGAACCCCTCGGTGCAGCGCAGCACGTGGTCCGCCCGCACGGTCCCGTACGGCGTGACCGCCGCTGCCGGGTGTGTCGTTCGGCCCGGCGTGATCGCGGTCACCGGGGTCCGCTCGTAGATCTCGACGCCCAGGTCCCGTACGGCCCGCGCCAGGCCGCGGACGAGCTTGGCCGGCTGGATCCTGGCGCAGTGCGGGCTCCAGGTGGCCCCGGTGGCGTCCGCGACGCGCAGCCGGTCGTTCATCTCGTCGGTGGTCAGCAGCCGGACGTCGTCGGCGTCCCAGCCCCAGGCGCGCTGGCCCGTCAGCTCCTCGCGCAGCCGCAGGTCCTGCGCCGGGCCGCGGGCGACGGTGAGCAGGCCGCCCTTGACGATGTCCGCGTCGATGCCCTCCTCGCGGGCGACGCGGATGACCTCGTCGACGGCCTCGAACATCGCGCGCTGCAGCCGCCGGGCCCCGTCCCGTCCGTGGGTCTTGGCGTACCGCTCGGGTGAACCGGCCAGCGCGCCGGTCAGCCAGCCGCCGTTGCGTCCCGACGCGCCGAACCCGGCGAACTCCTTCTCCAGCACGACGACCCGCAGCGACGGGTCGGCCTTCTTCAGGTAGTAGGCGGTCCACAGCCCGGTGTAACCCGCGCCGACCACGGCCACGTCGGCCTGCAGGTCGCCGCCGAGCGGCTCTCCGGGCGCGGGCACCCCCACTGACCGGTACCAGAAGGACACCTCGCCGTTGACGAAACCGGGGGACAGGGGAGCGGTCATGGGGCACATCCTGCTATATCCGTGTTCATCTCGCTATTCGGCGACGGATGTCGTGGAGATCCGAGGAGACACATGCGGATAACCGTAGTCGTAACGTCCTCCATCGAAAGGAAACGATCGGCTCACCGCCGTGTAGCAAACGTGTAACAGCGCTCCGGCACTCTGAAGACCAGCGCAACGGAGGGAGCGGGTAGCGATGGGATTCTTCCGGATCCGTACGACCGTGGACGAGCGGCCCGGGCGGCTGGCGTCGCTGGCGACCGCCCTGGCCGACAAGGGCGGCAACATCCTCGGCCTCTCGGTGCAGCCCGACACGGACGGCACGGTCGACGAGTTCGTCACGGACATCCCCGCCTCCCCCGAGGCCGTACGCGAGGCGCTGGAGGCCGCGGGCGGGAGGCGGGTGCGGATCGTGCCCGCCACCGCGCACGAACTCACCGACGAGCCGACGCGCGCGCTGCTGCTCGCCGCCCGGCTGCGCTCGGCTCCCTGGCGCCTGCCGGAGATCCTGGGCGAGCTGCTGCGCGCCGACGACGCCCGCTGGGTGTACGGCGCGACCGCCGCACGCTCGCGGCCCGAGGACGGCGAGCGGGACGAGGGGGAGGCTCTGGAGCTGCCCGACCCGACCCTGCTCGTGGTGCCCGTGGCGCCGCGGCGGTCGATCCGGCTGCGCCGCTCCGGGCTCCCGTTCACCCTGACCGAGGCGGCCCGCGCCGCCGCGATGGTGAGGTTGGCGCAGCCGCCGGCGGAACCGTCCGCGGCCGAGGGGCCGGTGCGGCTCGCCGACGGCGCGGAGGTGCAGGTCAAGCCGCTGACCTCGCTCTACCGCGAGGCGCTGCGCGACCTGCACGAGCGCTGCTCACCCGAGACGCGCAGGTTCCGCTACTTCACCGCCAACCCCACCCTGCCGCCGCACATGTTCGACCGGCTGTGCGACCGGGCCCGCGGCCAGTCGCTCGTCGCGGGGCGCGACGGCCAGGTGGTCGCGCTCGCGTCGCTGATGTTCTCCGCGGACCCCGGCATCGCGGAGATCGCCTTTCTCGTGGAGGACCGCTGGCAGGGCCGGGGCCTCGGCGGCCGGCTGGCCCGGATGCTCCTCGCCCAGGCCAGGGACCTCGGCTTCGCCGAGGTGCGGGCGACCCTTCTGTACGACAACACGCGCATGCGCAGGCTGCTCGGCTCCCTCGGCGCGACGCTCACCCACACCGAGGATCCCGGTGTGATGGAGGCGCGGATCGCCGTGGGCGTGATGGCGACGGCATCCCCGAGCTGACGTCCTCACGGGTGATCCTCCTGGTCCGGTGTAGCTCAGGGCACCGGACCAGGACGGGTCGCCGCGGTGCGTCACCGCCGCCCGCCGAACTCCCAGTCGTGCACCTCGATGCCGGCGTACCGGTCCCGGGTCAGGACGGCCCGTGCCGCGTCCGGGTCCGGCGCCCGGACCAGCACCGCCGTACCCAGCCAGGTGGCGCCGTCGTCGGACAGCAGCGGCCCATACGCGATCAGCTCGTCCCGTTGGGGCGGCGGGACGAGGTCGGCGGCCTCCCCGGAGCCCAGGCCCAGCACCAGATATCGGTTGCCGCCGTCCCTGCCACCGGGGAAGTCCCACATGGTGCGCCCCAGCACGTTGCGCCATCGCCGTACCATCACGTCCCGATACACGCCGGCCTGGTAGTTGGGCTCGTCGAAGGCGAACGCACGCGCCGTGGCGGGATCCGGCACGTCGACGATGTGCACGCTGCCCGTGGCGATGTCGGTGACGCGGTCGAAGGTCGGGCCACGGGCGATCATCTCCGCGTCGTACCGGTCCATGTAGGACCAGTGCTCTTCCAGCAGCTCGTCGCGCAGCGCCCCCGAGCCGGGCCGGTCGCGGTGATAACAGAAGAACTCCATGCGGAGACTACCTACCATGCTGGAACGCCAGGAGGAACTCGGGTACACGTGGTCTGTGGACTTCGACGAGGCGGCCGACCGGCTCTACGGCATGGTGCCCGGAGAGTTCACCTCGGCCCGCGACGCGCTGGCAAAGGAGGCGAAGGCGGCCGGCGACGCCGCGCTGGCCAAGCGGATCAAGGCGCTGCGCAAGCCCACCGCCGTGGCCTGGGCCGTCAACCGGACGGCCCGCGAACGGAGCCAGGAGCTCGGCCGGCTGCTCGGCCTCGGCCGGCGGCTGCGGGACGCCTGGCGGGCCCAGGACGCCGACGCCCTGGCCGAGGCGGGCCGCGAACGGACCCCGCTCATCGCCCGTGTCGTCCGGTCCGTACGTGAGGAGGCGGAGGCGGCCGGGCATCCGCTGGCCTCCACCGCCGATCTGGAGATCGAGCAGACCCTCGACGCCGCCGTGGTGGACGAGGACGCGGCCGAGCAGGTGCGCCTGGGCCGGCTGACCCGGCCCCTGAGCTACAGCGGCTTCACTCCGGCCCCCGTCGTACGGCCCGCACCCGAACCGGCAGCACGCGCGAAGCCCACGCCGAAGGCCGAACCCGAGGCCGAGCGCCGCGCCGGCGACGAGGAGCGGCGGGAGCGCGAACGGCGCGACACCGAGCGCCGGGAAGCCGAACGCCGTCGCCGGATCGAGAACCTCGAAAACGCCCTCGCCGAGGCGGAGCAGGCCGTGCAGGAGGCGGAGCGTGGCCGCGCCGACTGGGAGGCCGAGCGGGCCGAGGCCGTACTCGAGCAGGAGCGGCGCGCGGCCAAGGTCGAGACGATCACAGCCAAGCTGGTCAAGGCCAAGGACAAGCTGAACGCGGCCGAACACCGGCTGGAGGTCGCCCGCCGGGAGGAGACGAACGCCGAACGCGCCGTCCGCTCCGCCCGCCGGCGTGCCGAGCAGGCCCGCGCCACCCTCGACGAGGCACGATCCGCCGACGAATGATGGCGCGGCACTCAAGGAGCGGAGCTTCCGCCCGGCGCAGTGACGTCTCTCCGCAGTGACGTCTCTCCGCCTGCGGCCTCCGACTGTGACAGATATCTGCCGGCGTGCTCGGTCGGCGGGAAGTGGAACGGCCGGGCGGGGGTGTGTGCCCCGGCCCGGCCGTTCCGTTGTGATCTCCTGTCAGGGGGAGGCGATCCGCCCCAACGACGGTGGGATCTTGTGCGCGGCGGCGCGGTCGAGCAGGAACAGCGTGCGCTGCCGCCCGCGCGCCCCGGCGGCCGGCACCTGGAACGGTCCGGCGTCGGACAGTGCCATCCTGACCGCCTGAGCCTTCTCCTCGCCCGCCGCGACGACCCAGACCTCCCTGGCGGCCCGCAGCGCGGGGAACGTCAGCGACAGCCGGGTCGGCGGCGGCTTGGGGGAGCCGTGCACGGACACGACCGGCCGCTCCTCCTCATAGACGGCCGGCTGGCCGGGGAACAGCGAGGCCACGTGGCCGTCGGGGCCCATGCCGAGCAGCAGCACGTCGAACGACGGCACCGGCCCGTGGTCCTCCGGCCTGGCCGCCTTGGCCAGCTCCGCCGCGTACGCGTCGGCGGCCTCCTCGGCGGTCATCCCCGAGTCGGGGCCGGGCATCGGGTGCACCCGCGCCGGGTCCACGTCGACGTGGTCGAGCAGGGCCTGGCGTGCCCCGGTCTCGTTGCGCTCGGGATGGCCGGTCGGCAGGAACCGCTCGTCGCCCCACCAGATGTCGAGCGCCCGCCAGTCGATGGCGTCGTGCGCCGCCGTCCCCGCGAGGGCGGCCAGCGTCGAGATGCCCACGGTGCCGCCGGTCAGCACCAGGTGCGCCGAACCGCGGGCCGCCTGCGTGTCCACCAGCCGCGTGATGAGGCGGGCGGCCACGGCCTGGGCCAGCAGTTCGGCGTCGCGGTGGACGATGACGGTGGGAACGCCGGTCACGCCCGTCCCCGCCCCTTCATCTCCGCCAGCCTGCGGATCGAGGCGGCGTAGATGTCGTCGGGGTCGAGCCTGCGCAGCTCCTCGGCCAGCAGCTCCGAGGTCGGCCTGCGGGCCAGGGCGACCCGCCGGTCGGGGTTGCCGGGCCGCGACAGCGTGGCGAGCCTGGCGTCGGTCCTGCTCACCGTCAGCTCGCCACCGCCCTCGATGGACAGCCGCACGCCCGTCAGGCCGGGGCCGCCGGAGTCGGCGATCTCGATCGGCGCCTCCAGCCGGTCGCACAGCCAGGCGGCCAGCAGCGGCGCGCTGGGGTTGCCCGCCGCGGCCTCCACCACGCCCCCGGTGATCTTCCCCATGGGCTGGTCGAAGGCGGCGGCCAGCAGGCTGCGCCACGGCGTGAGCCGGGTCCAGGCCAGGTCGGTGTCGCCGGGGACGTAGCTGCCGGCCCGCGAGGAGATGGCGGCGACCGCGTCTCCGGCCGACCTGGCGTCCATGATCCGGCGGCTGCCCAGGTGCCCGATCGGGTGCTTGGCGGGGATCTCCGGGCACTCGCCCGGCCACCACACCACCACCGGCGTGTCGGTGAGCAGCAACGGCGTGATCACCGAGTCGGCGTGCTCGGTCAGCTCGCCGTACAGGCGCAGCAGCACGACCTCGCCCGGCGCCGACTCGCCCACGCGGATCTCCGCGTCCAGCCGGTTGGACTCGGCAGGATCGCGGATGATCACCATGAGGATGCGCGAGGGGTGCTCGCGCGCCGCGTCGGTGGCCGCGCGCAGGGCGTCGTACTGCCCCGCCTCGTCCACCACCACGACGAGGGTCAGCACCATGCCGACGGCGGGCGCGCCCATCTGGTGCCGCAGGCGGGTGAGCGTCGAGGAGATCTTCGACGCGGTCGTCTCGGTCAGGTTGAAGGTCGTCACACCGCTCTCCGCTCGCTCCACCCCAGATGCGCCGCGCTGACAGCCACGCTCACAGCCGCCTCCAGGCGCGTCCGTCCCTGGCCAGCATCGCGTCGGCCGAGGCGGGACCCCAGGAGCCGGACGCGTACCCCTCGGGCTGGCCCTGGGAGGCCCAGAACTCCTCGATCGGGTCGAGGATGTTCCACGACAGCTCCACCTCCCGCTGGTGCGGGAACAGCGGCGGGTCGCCGATGAGCACGTCGAGCAGCAGCCGCTCGTACGCCTCGGGGGAGGACTCCATGAACGACTCGCCGTAGGCGAAGTCCATGTTGACGTCCCTGACCTCCATGGCCGTGCCCGGCACCTTGGAGCCGAAGCGCACCGTGATGCCCTCGTCCGGCTGGACGCGGATGACCAGCGCGTTGTGCCCGAGGATCTCGGTGTCGTCCTTGCTGAACGGCAGGTGCGGCGCCCGCTGGAAGACGACGGCCACCTCGGTCATGCGGCGGCTGAGCCGCTTGCCCGTGCGCAGGTAGAACGGCACCCCGGCCCACCGGCGGTTGGCCACCTCCAGCTTGACCGCGGCGTACGTCTCGGTGGCGGAGTCGGGGGAGATGCCCTGCTCCTCCAAGTAGCCGACGACGGGCTCGCCGCCCTGCCAGCCCCGCACGTACTGGCCGCGGGCGGTGCCGGTGGCCAGGTCGGCGGGCAGCTTGACGGCCCGCAGCACCTTCTCCTTCTCCCGGCGCAGCGCGTCGGCGTCGAAGGACGTGGGGTCCTCCATCGCGACCAGCGCGAGGAGCTGGAGCAGGTGGTTCTGGATCACGTCACGGGCCGCGCCGATGCCGTCGTAGTAACCGGCCCGGCCGCCGATGCCGATGTCCTCGGCCATCGTGATCTGGACGTGGTCGACGTAGCCGCGGTTCCAGATCGGCTCGTACAGCGTGTTGGCGAAGCGGAGCGCCAGGATGTTCTGGACGGTCTCCTTGCCGAGGTAGTGGTCGATCCGGAAGACCGAGCTCTCCGGGAACACCGCGCTGGTGATCGCGTTGAGCTCCTGAGCGCTCTTCAGGTCGTGCCCGAACGGCTTCTCGATGACGACCCGGCGCCAGGAGCCCTCGGGGCCCTTGGCCAGGTTCGTCCGCTTGAGCTGCTCGATCACGAGCGGGAAGAACTTCGGCGGCACCGACAGGTAGAACGCGTAGTTGCCGCCGGTGCCCCGGGTCTCGTCGATCTCCTTGAGCATCATGGCGAGCACGTCGAAGGCGCCGTCGTCGCCGAACTCGCCCGGGCAGAAGTGGATGCCCTCGCTGAGCTGCTTCCAGACCTCCTCGCGGAACGGCGTCCGCGCGTGCTCCTTGACCGCCTCGTACGTGACCTGGGCGAAGTCCTCGTGCGCCCAGTCGCGGCGGGCGAAGCCGACCAGGGAGAAGCCCGGGGGCAGCAGCCCCCGGTTCCCCAGGTCGTAGATCGCCGGCAGCAGCTTGCGCTTGGCGAGGTCGCCGGTGACGCCGAACAGCACGAGCACGCACGGCCCGGCGACCCTGGGCAGGCGCCGGTCGCGCGGGTCGCGCAGCGGGTTGGCGGCCATGGTCAGCTCGGTGGTCGCGGTGGTGGCGGCCTGAGCGGCGGCCAGGACCGCCCGCTCCGCGCTCGTCAGGTCGTCCCCCGCCTCCTGCGCGGCGCTGCGCGACTCCTGCGCCTGCAGGGCGTCGCCGGCGGGGGCCTGCGGCTCCTGTTGCTCCGTCATGTGTCCTCCCCGCGGACGGGCCCTTCGCCAGTAACGCATCGCATGGTCAGAGCTCCTCCGCCACGGAGAGCAGGTGCCTGACCCCGGCGACGCGGTCGGTGAGGTGCAGGCGCACGGCCGGCCTGCCGCGGGAGGTCAGTGCTCCCAGGTCGCCCAGCGCCTGCGCGAGCTGCAGCCTGCCCAGCGTGTAGGGCTTGCCCGGGACCTCGACGTCGTCGGTCACCGCCCCGGTGATCTGCAGGAACACACCCGACGCCGGCCCGCCCTTGTGGTACTGGCCGGTGGAGTGCAGGAAGCGCGGGCCCCAGCCGAACGTGACCGCGTGGTCGGTGCGGTAGTCGAGCAGCGCCCGCAGGGTGGCGACGTCGGCGCTCGCCCAGGTCTCGGTCATCTCCTCGAAGGACGCCTCGCCGACGACCGCCGCGTCGAACGCGGCCTCGCGGTCGAGGTACGCCATGATCGCCAGGTAGCCGCGCTCGGGGATCGCGCGCAGCAGCCAGGTGAGGACGTCGGCCAGGTTCTTGAGGTCGCCGGGCAGGTCGCCGTACACCTCGACCGGGCCGTCGGTGAGCACCGGAGTGCCGGTCGGCAGCGGGCCGTCCCCGGCCTCCTGCAGGATCCGGGTGGTGTTCTCCTTCGACTCGGCGACGTTGGGCTGGTCGAACGGGTTGATCCCGAGCACCCGCCCCGCGACGGCCGTGGCGTACTCCCAGACGAGGAACTGCGCGCCGAGCGGGCCGTCGACGGTCGTGCCGCTGTCGGACCCGATGGTGACGAGGAACTGGTCGTCCGCCTCGGCGGCCTCGGCGCCGACGACGGGCAGGACGCCCTTGCCCTCCTTGCCCGTCGACTCGGCGATGAGCTGCTCGATCCAGTCGGGCAGGCCCGTGATGTCGGACGGCGCGTCGCGCAGGATCAGCTTGTCGCGCCCGTGCAGCGCCCGCGCGCCGAGCAGCGCGCCGAGCTCCAGGCCCGGGTTGCCCTCGTCCTGCGCGAGCAGCGGCGCCACCGCGGCGGCGTCGTCGAGCAGCCTGGTCACGTCGGCGCCCGCCAGGGCGCTCGGGACCAGGCCGAACGCGGTGAGCGCGCTGTAGCGGCCGCCCACGTTCGGGTCGGCGAGCACGACCGGATATCCGGCCTCGATGGCCGTCCGCTCCAGCGGGGAGCCGGGGTCGGTGACGACCACGATCCGCTCGGCCGGGTCGATCCCCGCGTCGCGGAACGCCTGCTCGTAGACGCGCCGGTGGCTGTCGGTCTCGATCGTGCCGCCGCTCTTGCTCGCCACCACGACGATCGTGCGGTCGAGCCGGTCGGCGAGCGCGCGCCGCACCTGGTGCGGGTCGGTCGTGTCGAGGACGGTCAGCGGCGCGTCCTCGGTGGCGCAGATCACCTCGGGTGCGAGGGAGGAGCCGCCCATGCCGGCGAGCACCACGTGGTCAAGGCCCTCGGCGCGGGCCCGCTCCACCAGCTTGGCGATCTCCGGGAGCAGCTCCCGGCTGCTGCGGGGCAGGTCGAGCCAGCCCAGCCGGATCGCGGCCTCGGACTGCGCCTGCGGGCCCCACAGCGTGGAGTCGCCCGCGGCGAGGGCCGCGGGCACCCCCTCGGCCACGAGCTTGTCCTTGACCGCCGTGACGGCGTCCGCCTCGTCGCCGAGGGTTACCTCGATTGTCATATGCAGCTCAGGCCTTCCGCAGCTCGCCGTCGACGGTTTCGAGAAGCTCGGTCCAGGACGTCTCGAACTTCTCGACGCCCTCCTCCTCCAGCGCGCGGACGACGTCGTCGTAGTCGATGCCGGCCTGCTTCAACGAGGCCATGACGTCCCACGCGTGCTGATAGAAGGGGCGGATCGTGTCGCCCGAGATCCGGCCGTGGTCGGCCGAGGAGTCCAGCGTCTTCTCCGGCATGGTGTTGACGATCCCGGCCGTGACCAGCTGCTCCACGTACAGGGTGTCGGGGTAGTCGGGGTTCTTCACACCGGTGGAGGCCCACAGCGGGCGCTGCGGGTGCGCGCCGGCCGCGCGCAGCGTCTGCCAGCGCGGCGAGTTCATGACCTCCTCGTACGCGGCGTACGCCAGGCGGGCGTTGGCCACGGCGGCCTTGCCCTTCAGCTCGGCGGCCTCCGGCGTGCCGATCTTGTCGAGGCGCTTGTCGATCTCGGTGTCGACGCGGCTGACGAAGAACGACGCGACCGACTCGATCGTGGCCAGGTTGAGGCCGTTGGCCTTCGCCTTCTCCAGGCCGCTCAGCCAGGCGTCCAACACCTGGCGGTACCGCTCCAGCGAGAAGATCAGCGTGACGTTGACGCTGATGCCCTCGGCGATGGCCTGGGTGATCGCAGGCAGGCCCTCGACGGTCGCCGGGATCTTGATGTGCACGTTGGGCCGGTCGACCAGCCACCACAGCGCGCGGGCCTCGGCGATCGTCGCCTCGGTCTTGCGGGCCAGGCGCGGGTCCACCTCGATCGACACGCGCCCGTCGACGCCGCGGGTGGCGTCGAAGACCGGCCGCAGCACGTCGGCCGCCCAGCGGATGTCGAACGTGGTGATCGCGCGTACGGCCTCCTCGACCGTCACCCCGCGGGCGGCGAGGTCGCGCAGCTGCGCGTCGTATGCGTCGCCCTTGCTCAGCGCGGAGGCGAAGATCGTGGGGTTGGAGGTGACACCCGTCACGTTCTTGTCGCGGATCAGGGCGGCGAGGTTGCCGGAGCGCAGCCGCTCCCGGCTGATGTCGTCCAGCCAGATGGAGACTCCGGCGTCGGACAGCCGCTTCAGATTCTCATTCATCCTTCGTCCCTCAGTTTCCGGTCGTCTCGCCCTTGTCGGCGCCCGTCTTGGCCAGGCTGGCCTTGGCGGCGGCGACGACGCGGTCGGCGGTGAGGCCGAACTGCTCGTAGATCGTCTTGTACGGCGCGGAGGCGCCGAAGTGCTCGAGCCCCAGGACCTCGCCCGCATCTCCAACGAACTCGCGCCAGCCGAGCGTGATTCCCGCCTCGACCGCGACCCGGGCCTTGACGGCGGGGGGCAGCACGGTCTGCTTGTAGGCGGCGTCCTGCTCCCGGAACCACTCCACGCACGGCATGGAGACCACGCGGGTCGGGATGCCCTGCGACTCCAGGATCGTGCGGGCCTCGACGGCGAGCTGGACCTCGCTGCCGGTGCCGATGATCACGACCTCGGGCTGGCCGTTGGACGCGTCCTGCAGGACGTAGCCGCCCCGCGCGACGGCGTCGGGGTCGCCCGCGCCCTCCAGGGTGGGGACGTTCTGCCGGGTCAGGGCGAGGCCCGCCGGGCGGTCGTCGTGCTCGAGGACGGCCTTCCACGCGGCCGCCGTCTCGTTGGCGTCGGCCGGGCGGACGACGTCCAGGCCGGGGATCGCGCGCAGCGCCCACAGGTGCTCGATCGGCTGGTGGGTCGGGCCGTCCTCGCCGAGGCCGATCGAGTCGTGCGTCCAGACGTAGGTCACCGGCAGCTTCATCAGCGCGGCGAGCCGCACCGACGGCCGCATGTAGTCGCTGAACACCAGGAACGTGCCGCCGTACGGGCGGGTGCCGTTGTGCAGCGCGATGCCGTTCAGGATCGCGCCCATGCCGTGCTCGCGGATGCCGAAGTGCAGCGTCCGGCCGTACCGGTTCCCGGGGAACTCCTTGGTCTGGTACTCGTCCGGGATGAAGGACGGCTCGCCCTTCATCGTGGTGTTGTTGGACTCCGCGAGGTCGGCCGAGCCGCCCCACAGCTCCGGCAGCACCGGCGCGAGCGCGCTCAGCACCTCGCCGGACGCCTTTCTGGTGGCGACCTGCGAGCCGATCTCGAACGACGGCAGCGCCTTGTCCCAGCCCTCCGGCAGCTTGCGCTTGGAGATCCGGTCGAACAGCTCCGCCCGCTCGGGGTTGGCCTCGCGCCAGCTCTGGTAGCCCTTGTCCCATTCGGCGCGCAGGGCCCGGCCGCGCTCGACGACCTCACGCGCGTGGTCGAGCACCTCGGCGGGCACCGCGAAGCTCTTGTCGGGGTCCATGCCGAGGACGCGCTTGGTCGCCGCGACCTCGTCGGCGCCCAGGGCCGAGCCGTGGATCTTGCCGGTGTTCTGCTTGTTCGGCGCCGGCCAGCCGATGATCGTGCGGAGCTTGATGAACGTCGGCCGCTCGGTCTCCGCGCGGGCCGCCTCAAGCGCGTCGTACAGCGCCTGGACGTCCTCCTTGTACTCGCCCGTCGCGGTCCAGTCGACCTCCAGGACGTGCCAGCCGTACGCCTCGTAGCGCTTGGTGATGTCCTCGGACAGGGCGATCTGGGTGTCGTCCTCGATCGAGATGTGGTTGGAGTCGAAGACCACGGCCAGGTTGCCGAGCTTCTGGTGGCCGGCCAGGGCGCTGACCTCGTGGCTGATGCCCTCCTCGAGGTCGCCCTCGGAGGCGAAGCACCAGATCATGTGGTCGAACGGCGAGGCGCCGGGGGCGGCGTCCGCGTCGAACAGGCCGCGCTCGCGGCGGGCCGCCATGGCCATGCCGACCGCGTTGCCGATGCCCTGGCCGAGCGGGCCGGTCGTGGTCTCCACGCCGGCCGTGTGGCCGTACTCGGGGTGGCCCGGGGTGAGGCTGCCCCACTGCCGGAGCGCCTTGAGGTCGTCCAGGGTCAGGCCGTAGCCGGACAGGTAGAGCTGAATGTAAAGCGTCAGGCTCGAATGCCCGCAGGAAAGGACGAACCTGTCTCGTCCCGCCCACTTGGGATCCGAGGGGTCATGACGCAGGACCCGCTGGAACAGAAGGTAGGCGGCGGGCGCGAGGCTCATCGCGGTGCCGGGGTGACCCGATCCCGCCTTCTCCACGGCGTCCATCGCCAGGGCCCGCACGACGTCGACCGCCTGCCGGTCAAGGTCACTCCACTCAAGGCTTCCGCTGCTCAACTGCTCGATCCCCTCTTGTTTTCGCGCCGGTTCTGGCATTTCCCGCCCACAGGGGACCCTAACGGGTTCCTCGTAATACCGTTTGGTAGCCACCTCGGTAACGGTGCCTGCGGCTTCGGCCCCGGTTCGGGGACCACCTGCGGTGGCGACTACAGTGATTTCGCAAGTGCCGGCTGCCGCCCGGAGACAGGCTGCCCGGAGATCCGCCCTAATCAGAGGTTACGCGTTGACCCCGCACGTGTTGGAAGCGCCTTGACGGTCTTGACGAACAAGCAGACGGTGGCCCCCCTCGGGTCCGCCGCGACGGCCACGGCTCCCCGCTCCATCGGGGCGCTCGTGAAGGCCTACGTGGCGCTCACCAAGCCCCGGATCATCGAGCTGCTGCTGATCACGACCCTGCCGGTCATGTTCCTCGCGGCGCATGGCCTGCCCGACCTGTGGACCGCGACCGCCACCATGGTGTTCGGCACCCTGTCGGCGGGCAGCGCGAACGTCCTGAACTGCTACATCGACCGGGACATCGACCGGACGATGCGGCGCACCCGCAGGCGGCCGCTCGCCAAGCACGACGTGTCGCCGATGGGCGCGCTGATTTTCGGTGTGATTCTCGGCACTCTTTCCACGCTCGGGCTCGCGCTCACGGTCAACGGACTGGCCGCCGTGCTGGCGCTCGGCGCGATCCTGTTCTACGTCTTCGTGTACTCGCTGGTGCTCAAGCGGCGCACGTCGCAGAACATCGTGTGGGGCGGCATCGCCGGCTGCATGCCGGTGCTGATCGGCTGGGCCGGCATCACCGGCGGGCTGTCGTGGGCCCCGGTCGTGCTGTTCGGCGTCGTGTTCTTCTGGACGCCGCCGCACACCTGGACGCTCGCCATGCGCTACCGGGAGGACTACGCGGCGGCCGACGTGCCCATGCTCCCGGTGGTCACCACCGAGCGCCGGGTCGTCCAGCAGGTCGTCGCCTATACCTGGGCCACCGTGCTGTGCTCGCTGCTGCTGTGGCCGATCGCCGGCACCTCCCTGCTCTACCCGGCCGCCGCGCTCGTGCTCGGCGCGGTCTGCCTGGTGGAGGTCTACCGCCTGCTCGGCCGGGTGAACGCCGGCAAGACCGGCGTCGACCTGCGCCCGATGCGGTTCTTCCACTGGTCGAACATCTACCTGGCGCTGCTGTTCCTCGCCGTCGCGCTCGACTCCCTGGTCGCCTGATCCTTTTCCGCCCGGCCCGCCTACGTCGGGCCTGCCGACGGAATACGTCACAGCGCTGATGCCGCCGGCCGCGTCCTTGCGTACGTTCGAGCCATGGAACGGATGGCGGTGTGGCGTGCCGCATGGGCGGGGCCCGGCGGCGAACCCCGCCGGGTGGGACCGCTCGACGCCCTGTTCGCGGCCGTCCTCGGCGTCCTCGCCGCGCTGGGCTCGGCGTCCGCCCTGTCCGAGCGCGGCCTGCGGCTCGACGCCGCCGGGTACGCGCTGGTCGCGGTGGCGGCGGCCGGGCTCGTGGCGCGGCGGGCGTGGCCGCTCGCGGCCCTCGCGACGACCTTCACGGCGACGATCGCCTTCCTGGCCCGCGGCCATCCGTACGCCCCGGTGCTCGAACTGACGTCGGTGGCGGTCTACTCGGTCGCCGCCTGGCGCCCGGAACGGGTGTCGGCGGCGGCGCTGGCGGCGGTGGCCGTCGCCTACCTGTCGTTCTCGTCCTGGACGGCGGCGCCGGCCGCGCCGGAGATGGGCGTGCCCGCGCTGGCCGCCCTGTGGCTCCTCGTGCCGTGGGCGGCCGGGGTGGCCGTGCGTGCGTACCGCCGGGTCAGGGCGCGGGCCGCCGAGGCCGAGCGCCTGGGCCACGTCCAAGAGGAGCGTCTGCGGATGGCCCGGGAGGTGCACGACATCGTGGGTCACAGCCTCGCGGTCATCAACATGCAGGCGGGGGTGGCCCTGCACGTGCTGCACAGGCGGCCGGAGAGGGCGGAGGAGTCGCTGCGGGCCGTGCGGGAGGTCAGCGCCCAGGCGCTGGAGGAACTGCGGGTGGCGCTGCGGACGCTGCCCGGGACCCTGGACCAGGGCCTGGCCCCGGCGCCGGGACTGGAGCGGGTGCCGGAGATCGTCGAGGCGGTGCGGCGGGGAGGCCTGCCGGTGAACCTGGTCGTCGAGGGAGCGCGACGCCGGGTGCCCGTCGCGGTGGATCTGGCCGGATATCGGATCGTGCAGGAGTCGCTGACCAACGTGGTGCGTCACGCCGGTGCGTCCCGGGCGGACGTGCGGGTGACGTACGGGCCGGACACGGTGTCGGTGAAGGTGACCGACGACGGGACCGGCCGCCTGGGGCATGACGGTGACGGCCGGGGCGGCGGGCATGGCGCAGGACAGGGCGGCGGGCACGGCCTGCCCGGAATGCGGGAGCGCGCGGCGTCGGTGGGCGGCGCTCTGGAGGCGGGTCCGTGCCCGGGAGGCGGCTTCCGGGTCCTGGCCGTCCTGCCCTGCGAACCGCGCGCCGGCGGCGGGACCCCCGGATGAGGCCGGCGGTGGACGGACCCGGGCCCGTCATCCGGCTGGCGGTGGTGGACGATCAGGCGCTGGTACGCATGGGCGTGCGCATGCTGGTGGAGGACGAGCCGGACATCGACCTGGTGGCCGAGGCGGCGGACGGGGCGGCAGCGGTGGCCGCCGTCCGCCGGTGGCGCCCCGATGTGGTTCTCATGGACATCCGGATGCCGGTGCTCGACGGGATCGAGGCGTTGCGGCGGATCGTCGCCGAGGCCCCCGCGACCCGGGTGGTCATGCTGACGTCGTTCGATCTGGACGACCATGTGTTCGACGCGCTGCGGGCGGGCGCCTCGGGCTTCCTGCTGAAGAGCGCGGAGCCCGACGAGATGCTGCGGGCGGTGCGGGTGGTGGCCGAGGGCGAGTCTCTGCTGTCGCCCGCGGTCACCCGGCGGGTGATCGCGCGGTTCGCCGGGCGGCCTGGGCCGCCCGGCGAGGCCAGGGCGCGGCTGTCCGCGCTCACCGAGCGCGAACGCGAGGTGGTCGGGTGGGTGGCCGCGGGACTGTCCAACGACGAGATCGCGCTCAGGCTCGTGGTCAGCGCCGCCACCGTGCGCACGCACGTGGGCCGTGCGATGACGAAACTGGGCGCGCGCGACCGCGCCCAGCTCGTCGTGTTCGCCTACCAGGGCGGGCTGCCGATCCCCGAGGGCTGACTACGCGGGCGCGGCGCGGGCACCGGCCGGGCGGGCCACCAGGTCGCGGGGCCGATGTCGAGGGCCAGGGCGGGGACCAGGACCGTGCGCACCACGAACGCGTCGACGAGCACGCCGAGCGCGACCAGCAGGCCGAGCTGGATGTTGAGGACCACCGGGGTGATGGTCAGGACCAGGAACGTCGCGGCGAGCACGACGCCGGCACCGGTGATGACGCCCCCGGTCGCGACGAGCGCGGTCATCGTTCCCTCCCGGTGACCACGCCGCGCGACCTCCTCACGCGCCCGGGCCATGAGGAAGATCGTGTAGTCCACGCCCAGCGCGACCAGGAACAGGAAGCCGAGCGTGAGCGCGGTTTGGTCGGTGCGGGGGAATCCGAGGGCGTGGAACAGCAGCGTGGACAGACCGGCGGCGGCGCCGGACGAGAGCAGGGCGCAGCCGAGCAGCAGCAGGGGCGCGACGACCGCGCGGAGCAGGACGCCGAGGACGAGGGTGACGATGCCGATGACGAGAGGGGCGATCACCGCGAGGTCGCGGTCCATCGCGGCGTCGCGGTCGACCAGCGCCGCGGTCTGGCCCCCGATCAGCGCGCCGGGCGCCGCCCGGGCGAGCCGGGCGCGCAACCCCGCCACCGATCGCCTGGCCGGCTCGCTCGCCGGGGCGTCGGCGAGCACGGCGGTGATCCGCACCCAGCGGCCCGAAGCGGAGGTCTCGGCGGGGCCGGTCGAGGCGATCCCGGGCGCCGTCGTGGCCAGGGCGGCGACGGGCGCGGCGGCCCGCACCGGGGCGTAGACGAGGGCGGGAGCGGTGGTGCCGCCGGGGAAGTGCGCGTGGATGATCTCCTGCCCGGCCGCCGACTCGGGCTTGCGCGTGAAGTTGTCGCCGCCGTCGAGAACGCCCACCCGCAGGAAGGCCGTGCCGCAGGCCAGCGCGGCGAGCGCGAGCCCGGCCAGGGCCCAGGCGCGGCGCGGCCGCCGGGAGACGAGCGCCCCGATCCGCTGCCAGATCCGCGTGCTGCGGGCGCCGGGAGCCCGCCGACGGGGGATCGCGGGCCAGAAGACGCCCCGGCCCAGCGCCGTCAGGAGCGCCGGCAGCAGGGTGGTCATCGCCAGCAGCGCCGCCACGACGGCGATCGCGGCGAGCGGGCCGAGCCCCTTGGTGGAGTTCATGTCCGCCGCGAGCAGCGCCAGCGCGGCGAGGGCCATCGTCGCGGCGGAGGCCGCCACGGACGGCACGGTGCGCCGCAGCGCGAGCGCCATCGCGTGGTGCCGGTCGGCGTGCTCCGCCAGCTCCTCCCGATAGCGGGAGATCAGCAGGAGCGCGTAGTCGGTGCCGAGCCCGAAGACCAGGACGATCATCAGGATCGAACCGGAGCCGCTGACCTCGGCGCCCGCCCTGCCGGCCAGCACGGCCCCGGCCTGCGCGGCCACCACACCCGCCGCCACGCAGGCGAGGGGGACGAGCGGCAGGACCGGGCTGCGGTAGGTGACGAACAGGAGCAGCGCGACCACCCCCACGGTGACCAGGGTCAGCGTCCCGTCGATCCGCCCGTTGGCGTCCGTCGCGTCCGCGCGAAAGGCGGCGGGCCCCGTGGCGGCCCCCGCGAGCCCGGCGGGCAGTCCGGCCCGCATGATCTCCCGGGCCCGGGCCACGATCTCCCCGGCCTCGCCGGTCTCCATGGCGCGGCCCGGCACCGGGACGGTCAGCGTGAGCGCCTCCCCGTCGGCCGAGGGCGCCGGGCCGGTCACGCTCCCGCCCGCGAGGGCCCGGAGCCGGTCCCGGTCGTCCAGCACGGTCTCGCGGTCGGCGGCGCTCAGGCCGCCCTCCCGTGCGTACACGAGGACCAGCGTGCTGTCGCGCCCGGCGGGGAACTCCCGCCTGGCCAGCTCCACGGCCCGGGTCGACTGGGCGCTCGCGGGCATCCAGTTGGTCTCGTCGTTGTCCTGCACCCGGCCGATGCCCCCGGCCAGCGCGCCGAGGGGAACGAGCATCACCAGCCAGGCGGCGATCACCGCCCACTTGCCGATCCGCCCCGCCGGCAGACCGGCCAGGCGCCGCAACGTCTCCATTCCGCACCTCTCGTCGTCCTCGATGGGAGATCAACGGTGGTGCGCGGGGGGCGTCGCGCGCGTCCCCCGTGGAACGTCACGTGCCGCTACGGCGCGGCGCGTACGCCGTCGGGCCGTCCGCCGTACGGATCAGGCGCGGTAGGTGCGGCCGCGCTGGTCCGGTGCGGTCGCGACCGGGTCGCCCGGTGACGTACGCACCGAGGTCAGATGGTGATGAGGACCTTGCCGAACGCCTTGCCTGAGGCGTAATAGCGGTAGGCGTCGTGAGCCTGATCGAAGGGGAACACGCGGTCGATGACCGGGTGCAGGTCGTTGACCTCGACGGCTCGGTTCATGGCGAGGAACTGGGCTCGGCTGCCGACCGCGACGGCGCGCACGGTGGCGCCGGAGGCGAAGAGCGTGCGCGCGTCGAGTGGAGGCGCGGTGTCGGAGACGAAGCCCACGCAGGCGACGTGCCCTGCCACCGCCACCGCCTTGAGGGACTGTTCCAGCAGGCCGGCGACGTCGATGACGCGGTCGGCGCCCCGCCCGCCGGTGAGTTCGCGGACTCTCGCGGGCCAGTCGGGGACGGCCCGGTAGTCGATGACCTCGTCCGCGCCGAGGCCGAGCAGGCGGGCTGCCTTCTCGGGGCTGCTGGTGGTGGCGATCACCCGGGCGCCGAGCGTCTTGGCGAACTGCAGGGCGAACAGCGACACCCCGCCCGATCCCTGCGTCACCACGGTCTGGCCAGGACGCAGGCCGTCCGCGCCGGTCACGGCGTTCCAGGCGGTGACCGCGGCGCAGGGGAGCGTCGCCGCCTCCTCGTAGGACAAACGGCCGGGGACCGGCACCAACGCGTCCTCGTCGACCACGGCGCGTTCGGTGAGCATGCCGTCCAGCGAGCCGCCGCGCTGCGGCAGGTGCTCGATGCCGAACGGGCCGTCCTGCCAGCTCGGGAAGAGGGTGGCGGTGACCCGTTCGCCGATCCGCCGGGGGTCGACCCCGGGCCCGACCGACACGATGTCGCCGGCCCCGTCGGATACCGGGACCACGTCCGGCTTCACCGGCAGGACGTAGTCGCCGCGGGCGATCATCAGTTCCCGGAAGCTCAGCGACACCGCGCGTACGGCGACGACGACCTGACCGGCGCGGGGGACCGGATCGGGGTGGTCTCTGATCGTCAGACCCGCGAGCCCGGCGCCGCTGTCCAGGTGGTAGCTGCGCATCGTCAGGCCCGGGCCTCGGAGTCGGTGGCGAGCGGGACGGAGGCGCCGGTCTTGCTGTAGCCGAGGGCCTCGACGATTCTCCCGTCCCGGACCCGCATGAGGTTGACTCCGCGCACCGAGTCCTCGGGGCCGTCGCCGAAGCGGTAGCGCCACAGAATCGTCGCGCGATCGCCGTCGACCCAGACGTCCTCGGGCCCGAACTGGGTGGTGCGGTCGTCGGCGAGCGCCCGCCAGAACGCCAGGCACTCCTGGCGTCCCTCGACGCGCTCCCCGTCAGGGGCCGGCTGGATCGCCTCCATCACGCAGTCCTCGGCGATCAGGTCGTCGAGGACCTCGGGGGCATGGTGGACGAACGCGTGGTTGAAACGGTCGATGACCTCGGCTGTGGTCCGTTGCGGCACTTCGGCTCCTTGGTATGGATAGAACGTTCGGTCTATGAATTTATATCGACCGGTTGATCTACTCGTCAACAAGACCGGGACGCACGGTCAGGCCGGGTTCTTGACGTCAGGCGCGGTAGGTGCGGCGGACGTTGTCCTCGGGCGTGGGAAGGCGCTCGGCGGCGGGGCCTTCGGCGAAGCCCTTCAGCAGGTTGGTCGTCGCGGTGGTGACGAAGGCCCGTGTACGCGCGTCGATCCCGTGGGCCCGCGGCAGGTCGCGGGTGCGTGCCATGAGCGTCTCGGCCCACCGCATGGTCCCCGACGCGAACACCCCGGCCCCGCTCGGGACCGTGTAGTAGGCCGCGTCGGCGAAGCTGGGCCGCCCCACGCAGGTCACCGGCGAGTGGGCGAGGATCTGCAGCGGCCTGGGCGTCGGCACGTCGGTGTTCACCCGGTCGTACTCCACGCCCACGAGGTGCGGGAACGCGTCGCCACGGCGCACGCCGGTGCCCGCGAAGATCCAGTGACGGGGCTCGTGCACCACGAACGGCGCGTCCACGGGATAGCCGTCGTAGTAGACCCCGATGAGCGACGACTCGGGATCGGCCTTCGGCGCCGCCCGGAAGTCGGTCGTCGCCAGCGACGGGCGCGTGCGGAGCAGCGGGTCGCGGTCCACCGCGGTCTTGTAGCAGACCACCAGCTTGCCGTCCTCCTCCATCCGGACGCGGCGGTAGCAGGTGTTGGCGCCCAGGAAGGCCAGGTTGGCCCCGGCGTCGCGGGCCTCGGTCACCGTGCGGCGCACCCCGGGCGTCCAGTACTCGTCGTGCCCGAGGAAGATCACCGAGGAGGCGCCGGTGAGCACGTCGTCGCCGGCCTCCAGGTCGCCGCCCGTCGTGTACGCCAGGGGCAGGCCGAGCCGTTCGGCGAGCGCCACCACCGGCCGCTCGTGGATGAGGAACTTCTCCATGCCGGTGCTGTCGTAGGGCCGGTCGAAGCTGACCGCGAGCGAGCGGCTCTCGTAGCGGCCGTCCTCGCCGTAGTAGAGGCTGTAGCCGCCCCACCGGTTGTACGCCTGCCAGGTGGGGGTGGCGTGGACCAGGACCGTGCGGCCGGCTCCGGAGGCCGAGCGCACGACCAGCGGCACGTACCGCTGGTGGCCGCGCTCGGTGTCCAGGCGCAGCAGGTAGGCCCCCTCCGGCCAGCCTTCCGTGGACACGGTCAGGGAGCGCCGCCACCCGGCGCGTACGGTGCGGGTGTCGCCGACGAGCCGTCCGCGGCCCTGGTCGCGTCCCCTCATCCACCCCGAACGCCACACCCGGCGGGCGAGCGTCCCGCCGTACCAGCCCATCCGGTAGGCCGTCACCCGGTAGCGGTCGTCGGCGGTGGAGACGTGCAGCCCGAACGACTCCCCGGGCAGCACGCTCGCGCGGTCGCCGTAGCCCTCGATCGCCTCGTCGGGTCCCCGCCTGCGCACCCGCCAGTCAGGGTCGCCGGGCAGCAGCCGTTCCGCCACCGGCCTCCTGCCCGGCGACGTGGAGGCGGAGGAGGGCGACGGGGAGGCGGGAGTGGAGCCTTCCCGGGACCCGGGCGCGCATGCGGCGGCGACCGAGCCGACGGCGGCGGCGCACGCGACACGGAGGAAACCGCGTCGTCCGAGCCCGTCACGTGGTGCGACATCCATGATCGCCCATTGTGCCCGCAACGGGGACGTGCCGGGGACGGCCGGCACGCCTGCGAGATACTTGCCTCGGCACGGAATGCATGGGGATCTTTTGAGGCCGGAGGAGGACCGCGGCGGGCGTGGTCGGTTACAGTCGCACAGTGGCAGGCCTCGACCCCCGCGCCGTTCTCAGGGAGCGTCCGTCCATCGGCCTCATCGTGGGTCTGGTCGTCGCCGGAATCTGCGCCCTGGTGTCGTTCTCCTTCGACATCATCAACGGCGAGCCGGTCCAGTTCTTCATCGCGCTCGGGCTCGCCGTGGCCCCCGTGCCGCTGCTGCTCGCGGGAGTGCTCGCCCTCGACCGGATGGAACCGGAACCGCGCAGCAACCTGATCTTCGCGTTCGCCTGGGGCGCCGGCATCGCCGTCCTGCTCGCCGGCGTGCTCAACTCGCTCAACCTCGTCTACGTGGCCCATCAGCTCGGGGACACGACCAGCGCGCGCAACCTCGTCGCCACGTTCGGCGCCCCGCCCGTGGAGGAGACGGCCAAGGGGCTGGTCCTGCTCGGGCTGCTGTGGTTCCGGCGGCAGGAGCTGGACGGGCCCACCGACGGGATCATCTACGCCAGCATGGTCGGGCTCGGCTTCGCCATGTCGGAGAACGTCAGCTACTACCTCGCCGCCCTCGAGGAGAACGGCGCGCAGGGGCTGGCCGCCACGCTCGTGCTGCGGGCCGTGCTGTCGCCGTTCGCCCATCCGCTGTTCACCTCCCTGATCGGCATCGCTGTCGCGTACGCCGCCCAGCGCGGCGGCGCGGTGGGGGTCGTCGTCATCGTCATCGGGTGGATCGGCGCCATGCTGCTGCACGGCCTCTGGAACGGCTTCGCCTCCTTCGGCGGCCTCGGCGGGCTCGCCATCGCCTACCTGCTGCTGATGATCCTGCTCATCGTCGAGCTCATCGTGATCTTCCGGGACAGACGGCGGATCGTCGGCCTGATCCAGCACTACCTGCCGCCGTACGAGCGCAACGGGCTGATCAACCAGGCCGACATCTTCATGCTGTCGTCCCTGCGCCGCCGGCGGCAGGCCAGGGCGTGGGCCAAGGCCCACGGCGGCAGGGCCGGGGCACGGGCGATGATCGACTACCAGGTCGCCTCCACCGAGCTCGGGCTGCTGCACGCCCGAGCGGCCCGGGGCGGGGTGGACGAGGAGACCTTCCGCGTCCAGCAGCGGTCGCTCGCGGACCTCATGGCCTACGCCAGGCTGTCGTTCCCGCTGCCGGAACGCCACCAGGCGAACGCCGCGCGGGGGGTGCCTCCGCCGGGGTACGCGCCGGGCGCCCCGCCCCCGGGCCGGTGGCCAGGCGGTGGCCCCGCGGTGCCGCCCTGGTATGGACAGCAACCGGGCGGGCCGGGCTACGGTCCGCCGCCGGGCGGGCCGCCGCCCGGATACGGGCACCCGCTGGGCGGTCCCGGACAGCCGCCGGGCCCGCCACAGGGCCCGCCACAGGGCGGTCCTGGGCCCGGTGCCGGGCCCGGCGACCCGCGGCGCTGATTCCGCGCCGCGGCACGATCGCGGTGCCGCTTGGCCCGGACGGCCGGTGCGTGTTTCAATCACTGTGCGCGGTGGCCACTTGATGGGTGGGCTCCAGGAGGGCGTGCGGCGATGCCGCACGCGTTCTTCTCGTACGACAGCCCAAGACGGCGCGACCTTCCCCGAAGGCGTGCCCGCCCACCATGAGGAGAACCCCCCACCATGAGCACCACAGCGCAATCCCCGCGTTGGAGATCGCTGCCCCTGAGATCGGGGCGAAAGCTCGCCGTACTCGCCGCGGTGGCGGCCGTGCTCGCCGGTCTCGTCGCGGTCCTGACGCAGACCGCGGCCGAGGCGCACGGCGCGCTGCAGGCGCCCGCGAGCCGCACGTACGCGTGCTACACCGACGGTCTCACCGGCGGCCAGATCATCCCGAACAACCCCGCCTGCAAGGACGCCGTGGCGGCCGGCGGCACCCAGCCTCTCTACGACTGGTATGGCGTGCTCCGCTCCGACGGAGGCGGCCGAACCCGGGGCTTCATCCCCGACGGCCAGCTGTGCAGCGGCGGTTTCAGCAAGTACGCCGCCTACGACGCGCCCAGGACCGACTGGCCGACCACCACGCTGAAGGCGAACAGCACCTATGACTTCGTCTACGGCGCGTGGGTGCCGCACCCCGGCGGCTTCAAGCTCTATGTCACCAAAGACGGATGGGACCCGACCAAGCCGCTGACGTGGGCCGACATGGAGGAGCAGCCGTTCCTCACGGTCGACCCCGAGCCCGCGGTCACCAACGGCGCCTACCGCTTCTCCGGCAAGCTGCCCGACAAGAGCGGCCGGCACATCATCTACGCCGTCTGGTACCGGTCCGACAGCCAGGAGACCTTCTACGGCTGCTCGGACGTGAACTTCCTCAACGACGGCGTCTCGCCCAGCCCTTCGCCGAGCGCCTCGCCCACCAGGAGCCCGTCGCCGAGCCCCTCGCCCTCCCCGACGTCCGGGAACCCGGCGTGCACGGCCACGGTGAAGCTGACCAACACCTGGCAGGGCGGCTTCCAGGGCGAGGTCACGATCAAGAACACCGGCACGGGCCCGCTCAACGGCTGGTACGTCCAGTGGCAGATGTCGAACGGCGCGACGATCACGCAGGCGTGGAACGGGACGTCCATGCAGAGCGGGCCGTTCGCGATGATCCACGCCCCGGAGTGGAACTCCTCGCTGGCCCCGGGGGCCTCGGCCACGGCCGGGTTCCTCGGCAGCGGGTCGGCCACGCCGTCGATCAGCGACATCAGCTGCGGCTGAGCGGGGCCTGATCTCGCCGGGCAACGGCCCGGCGCCGGGTGAGTCCGCGGGAGACGCCCGGGGATGCCGTCACGGCGGCCCCCCGGGCGTTGCGCGATGGGTGGGCGGAGGAGGATCCGCCTCGTACCCGCGGTGCGATAGCCACTGTGGGTGTGGCCTCACCTCCCTCTGGGGATGGTGGGAGCGCTCCCACGTGGCCCGGACCCTAACGTGCCGCGCCGTCACCGGCCAGTGGACGGGCCTCCGGGGGTCCTGTCCGCCCAGCTCAGGGCGGGCCGCCCGATGAAAGTTTCGTCGCGCCGCCGGTCGTGCCGCCCGTCGTGCCGCCCGCCGTGCCGCTCGTGGAGGTCGTCCGGCGAGGCGCGATTCAGCCGGCCAGCGCGCGGTCGAGCGCGGTCTCGCGACGGCCGAGGAAGCGCGGCGAGGAGTGCAGGACCATGCTGTCCAGCAGGCCCTTGGCGGAGGCGGGGAACTCCCTGACGGCGTAGACCACCGTCTCCATCGGCCAGTCGCGGCTGGAGTCGTCGCCGACGCCGAACGCGTCCAGCCCGGCCGCGCGGCACAGCGCGACGGCCCGGGGGAGGTGGAACACCTGGGTGACGACGACGAGACGGGACGCGCCGAAGATCTCCTTGGCCCGTACGCAGGAGTCCCACGTGTCGAACCCGGCGTAGTCGAGCACGATCCTTCCGGCCGGGACGCCGTGCGCGATCAGGTAGTCACGCATGATCGAAGGCTCGTCGTAGTCCCTGCGGCTGTTGTCGCCGGACAGCAGCAGGGCCCGCACCCTGCCCGTGCGGTACAGCTCGGCGGCGATGTCGAGCCGGGCGCCCAGCATCGCACTGGGCTGCCCGTTCCAGACGCCCGCGCCCAGCACGAGCGCGGCCGGCATCGCGGGCACCTCGGCGGTCCAGCGCGTGCCCGGCTCCGCCGTCACCCGGTAGGCGGCGCTCGTCAGCCAGGCCCAGGTCATCGGCGCCAGCGGTAGCACGCTCAGGGCGACCAGCCCCTGGAAACCCCGGCGCAGGGCCGTACGCGACCAGGTCCAGGGGCGGATGACCTGGGACAGGACGCCCTTGCGGGACGAGGAGCCCGGTAAGCCGGCCACCTCGGGTCACACGCCCGCGTGGTGGAGCTCCGGCTGCTCGGGAGCGGGGGCGGGCGCGGGGCCCCGGGTCCGCATCAGGAAGACGACGCGCAGCGCGCAGACCCACACGAGCGTCGCTCCCAGCACGTGCAGGAGCACCAGCGCCGCGGGGACGGCGAGGAAGTACTGCACGTACCCGACCACGCCCTGGGACAGCTCCACCCCGAGCAGCACGAGCGCGGCGCGCCGGACGCGGCCGGGGGAGTCGGTGACGTGCAGGGCGAACAGCAGGGCGAACGTCAGCCCGACGACGACGTAGGCGATGTCGGTGTGCAGCCGCACCACGCTCTGGATGTCGAAGCCGAAGCGGGAGGCCGCCTCGTCTCCCGAGTGCGGCCCGGTGCCGGTCACCACCATCCCGGCCAGCAGCAGCGCGAGGGCGGCCGCGGTCAGCACGTATCCGAGCGTGCGGATGTCCCTGTGGACCACCCGCTCGGGAGGGGCGTCGCCCTCGTCCGCCCGGGCGAACAGCACGACGGCGGCGGCGATCATGCCGATGGACAGCAGGAAGTGGACGCTGACGGTCACCGGGTTGAGCATCGTGTGGACCACGACGCCGCCCCACAGGGCCTGGACGAGGACGCCGGCCGGCTGCAGCAGCGCGAGCCGTAGCAGAACCGGGCGGCCGCGCTCGCCCCGCGACAGCCGCCACGCGGCGATCACGCAGGGGACCGCGACCGCGAGCACGAGGAACGCCAGCAGCCGGTTGCCGAACTCGATCGCCATGTTGAGGGGCGCGTGGGTGTCGATCCTCGCCGGCACGAAGCTGTCCGGCGTGCAGCGCGGCCACGTCGGGCAGCCGAGGCCGGAGCCGGTGACGCGGACGGCGGCGCCGGTGACGGTGATGCCGACGTTGACCACGATCGCCGCCAGGGCCCACCGCCGCATCGACTCGTTCGTCGGGAACATGAACGAGCGATAGAAGGCGAGCAGCGTGCCGCGGATCCGGTCAGTCGTGGGATTCACGGAATTCATCGTAGGCGGCCGTGTGGGTGGTCCCTTCTCCGGGCCGCGCGCCGTCCGGCGAGTTCAGCGCCGCCCCCGCTCCTTCGGGTCCGCCCGGGTACGCGCTGATCGTTTCCCTGGCGGGGGCCGGTACGATCGGCCGTACGGGACCGAGGAGGGCGGTGGCCGGTCGATGGGCGGGGCGTGGGACGGACCGGCGGGCCGCGAGCGTGACGGCCTTCGCGCGCCGGGCGCCGGAGCGCGGCAGAACCTGCGCGAGCAGGTGGCGCAGGCGCTGCGCGACGCGCTGGTGGCCGGGGAGATGCGGCCCGGCGTCGTCTATTCGGCCCCCGCGCTGGCGGTCAGGTTCGGGGTCTCGGCCACACCCGTGCGGGAGGCGATGCTCGACCTCGCCAAGGAGGGCCTGTTCGAGGCCCTGCGCAACAAGGGATTCCGGGTCGCGGAGGTGTCCGAGCGCGACCTCGACGAGATCATCGAGATCAGGCGGCTGATCGAGGTGCCCACGGTGGCCCGGCTCGCCGGAGAGTCCCGGAGCGCGGAGGCCGAGGCCCTGCGCCCGCTCGCCGAGGAGATCGTCTCGGCCGCCGGGAGGGGCGACCTGCTCGCCTACGTGGCCGCCGACCAGCGGTTCCACCTCGCGCTGCTGGCCCTGTCGGGCAACGCCCGGCTGGTCGAGACGGTCAGGGACCTGCGCGCCCGGGCCCGGCTCTACGGGCTGCGCGGGCTGCCCGACGCGCGGATGATGGCGGCCTCGGCGCGTGAGCACCTCGACCTTCTCGACGCCCTCGTACGCGGCGACGTCCAGGCGGCGGAGCGCCTGATGAACCACCATCTCCAGCATGTGCGCGCGATCTGGTCGGCCGACCCGGCGCAGCCGGAGGCCGGGCCGCACGGGTAGGCGAAACGCGGCCGGCGTGGCCTCCGGAAAACCGGAGGCGCCGGCGGGTGCGCGGTTCCTAGGATCACCGCGTGGAGACGCCGAGCCCGGTCGACCTCGCCGCCGACCGCGATCTGCTGCCGGAGATCTACCGCCTGCGCGCGGAGTGCCACCGCCTCGACGCGCCGGAGGAGCCGTTCGCGACCGAGCAGGTGTGGCGGGGCGTCGTGCTGCACCCGCCGGCGCTCGTGACCCGCCTGCATTGGGTTGTCGAGGGGGGAGCCGTCGAGGGCGGGTACGCCGGGCTGTCGTGGATCCGCGGGGCCGCGGGCGCCTCGGTGGAGGTCTGTGTGGCGCCGTCCCGCCGACGGCGCGGTCTCGGCCGGGCGTTGCTGGAGACCGTCGCCGTGTACGCGCGGACGCTCGGGTGCGCCCGTCTGGTGGGCCGCCACGCGGGCCCGAGCGGCGCCGCCTTCGCCGCCGCCGTGGGCGCGACGCCGGGAAACAGCCAGATCGTCTCCGTGCTGACCCTTCCGCCGGAGGGCGACGCGCGTCCGGTGCCCGGATACCGGTTGTGCTCGTGGATCACCCGGGCCCCGGACGACCTCGTCGAATCGTACGCCCGGGCCCGCAACGCGATCTCGGACGCACCGCACACGGAGGGGGCCGACGAGCCCCGGTGGACCGTCGAGACGGTGCGCGACTTCGAGGAGGCGCTGGTGCTGCGGGGCCGCCGGCAGCGCGTCACGGTCGCCCTGGACGGCGCGGGAGAGGTCGCGGGCTATACCGAGCTGCGCGTGTCGCCCGACACCGGAGCCGTCGCGGGCGTCGACGACACGGCGGTCGTCGCCGCGCACCGGGGGAGGGGCCTGGCCACCTGGATCAAGCGGGAGTCGTTGCGGCTGCTGGCCGCGGACCGGCCCGACGTCGCCCTGGTGACCACCGCGAACGACGCGTCGAACGCCGCGATCCTCGCGGTCAACCGGGCGCTCGGGTTCCGGCCCGTGTCCACCTGGACCGACGCCGTCCTCCGGCTGTAGTCCACCGGCCTGACCCGTACGGCTCAGCCGTCGCCGGCGCGGGTGGCGCCGATGGAGGCGACGACCACGCAGCCGATCGCCGCCCACTCGCGGACCTGGAGCACCTCGTGCAGGACGAACAGGCCGACGAGCGCGGCGGCGGCGGGCTCCAGGCTCATCAGGATGCCGAAGACCCGCTTGGGCATCCGGCGCAGGGCCTCCAGTTCCAGCGAGTAGGGGATGACCGAGGACAGCAGGCCGACGCCGGCACCGATCAGCAGGATCTCGGGCCGCAGCAGGTCGCTCCCGCCCGCGGTGACCCCGATGGGCGCGACGACGATCGTGGACACGATCATGGCGAACGACAGCCCGCTCGCTCCGGGGAAGCGGGCGCCGGTGGCCGCGGAGAAGACGATGTAGGCGGCCCAGCACGTCCCCGCCAGCGCCGCGCACCCGATGCCGACCCAGCTCGCGGTGCCCGCCCCTCCCCAGGGGGCGAGCAGGATCACGCCCGCGGCGGCCAGCGCCACCCACAGCAGGTCGAGCCGGCGGCGGGAGGACACCACGGCCAGGGTGAGCGGCCCGATGAACTCGATGGCCACCGTGATCCCGATCGGCAGCCGGGCGAGGGCCTCGTAGAACGACAGGTTCATCAGGCCGAGGCTGAGCCCGAACGCGACGCCGACGGCGAGGTCGCGCCGCGACAGCCCGCGCACCCTGGGCCGGACGACCGCCAGCAGCATGACGGCGCTGGTGGCGATGCGCAGGAAGACCACGGCCGAAGGGGGCAGCTGCGTGAACAGGTTCTTGGCCAGTCCGGCGCCCACCTGGACCGACAGGATGCCCAGCAGCACCAGCCCCGACGGCGGTATCGCGTCCGAGGCGGCCCGCAGGGCCCTGCCCGGCGACGGCCTCATGCGATACGGCTCGGCTCCCGGAAGGGATTCAGCGGTCATGCCGGCGACCCCACAAAATCGCATTGATCACGGACAAACCCCGCAATCATATGCGCCGGCCGTCAGACCGCAGGTAGGGCCCCCGGCGTCGTCACTCCCAGCGGAACGTGCGGGCGGCCAGGGCGAGCGCGGCCACCGTCCAGCACAGCAGCACGAGCAGCGCGCCGCCGGGGAAGCCGCCGCCGTCGCTCAGGACGGTCCGCAGGCCGGAGGTGAGCGCGCTGATCGGCAGCAATCCGAGCACGTGCTGCACCCCGGCCGGGAACCGGTCCAGCGGGAACAGCACGCCGCCGAGCCCGAGCAGCACCAGGTAGACGAGGTTGGCCCCGGCCAGCGTGGCCTCCGCCCGCAGTGTGCCGGCCATGAGCAGGCCGAGGCCGCTGAAGGCCGCCGTGCCCAGCAACAGGAGCGGCACGGCCCACAGCGGGTCGCCGTGCGGCGACCAGCCGAGCGCGAGCGCCACCGCGACGATCACCACGACCTGCAGCGCCTCCACGGCGACGACCGCGACGGTCTTGGCCAGCAGCAGCCCGGTCCGTGAGAGCGGGGTCGCGCCCAGGCGCTTGAGCACGCCGTACCTGCGCTCGAAGCCGGTCGCGATCGCCTGCCCGGTGAACGCGGTCGACATGACCGCGAGCGCGAGGATGCCGGGGGCGACGAAGTCGACACGCGCGCCGCCGCCGAAGTCCACCAGCGGAGCGGTGGAGAAGCCGACAAGCAGCAGGATCGGGATGATCATCGTGAGCAGGAGCTGCTCGCCGTTGCGCAGCATGGCCCGGATCTCCGCGCCCGCCTGGGCGAGGACCATCCGGTGCAGCGGCGCGGCTCCCGGCCGCGGCGTGAGGTTCAGCGTGGCGATCGTGCTCACCGCAGCTCCCTGCCGGTCAGTTCGAGGAAGACGTCCTCCAGTGTGCGCCGCTCGATGCGCAGGTCCTCGGTGGTGACGCCCTCGGTGGCGCACCAGGCGGTGACGGTGGCGAGCAGCTGCGGGCCGACCTGCCCCTCGATGATGTAGTGCCCCGAGGGCGACTCCTTGGCGGCGCTGCCCGGCGGCAGCGCGGCCAGCAGTTCCTCCAGGTCGAGTCCCGGGCGCGCGCGGAACCTGAGCTGGCGCTCGGCGCCGGTCAGCGACGCGGGCGTGCCCTCGGCCACCACCCGGCCGTGGTCGATGACCACCACGTGGTCGGAGAGCTTCTCGGCCTCGTCCATCTGGTGGGTCGTCAGCACCACCGACACCCCGGCGGCGCGCAGCGCGGCGACCAGGTCCCAGCAGGCGTGCCGTGCCTGCGGGTCGAGCCCGGCGGTCGGCTCGTCCAGGAAGACCAGTTCAGGCCGCCCGATCACCGCCGCCGCGAGCGACAGACGCTGCTGCTGGCCGCCCGACAGCCGCCGGTACGGCGTGCGCGTGTGGCCGGTCAGGCCGAGCACGCCGAGCAGGGCGTCGGGGTCGAGCGGGTGGGCGTAGAACCGGGAGACCGTCCGCAGCCACTCGCCTGCGCGGGCGGCGGGAGGCACGCCTCCCGTCTGCGGCATGATCCCCAGGCGCGGCCTGAGGGCGGGGTCGGCCGGGTCCAGGCCGAGCACGCGCACGGTGCCGCCGTCCGGCCGCCGGAAGCCCTCACAGATCTCGATCGTGGAGGTCTTGCCCGCGCCGTTCGGCCCGAGGATCGCCGTGACCGCGCCCCGCGCGCAGGTGAGGGTCAGCCCGTCGACGGCCGTGGTGCTTCCGTAGCGCTTGACCAGCCCGTCGATCTCGACCGCCGGCGCGCCGTCGCCCGCGCTGCCGAGCGTGCTCTCGAACGTGCTGTCAACCCCCGGCACTCCCACCGGCCTCCCCTCACAGGACCGACCGCCGGAGCGGGCCGGATGCGGGCCGCCCTGTCAGTCGTCGACGGCATCGAGTCTAGGGAGCGGGAGCCGCGCTCTCGTCGGCGAGTGCCGCCATTCCAGCCCAGGGAGGTAAAGGATGCGGAAAAGTCCCATCGTCGCAGGTTAGGTAAGGCTTACCTGCGTGAGAAATTGCATCTCCGCCGACCCCGCCTTGGGTTTGTCGCCGGGGAAGGAATTACGGCACACTGATGTTGTGAAAAACGTGCAGGGGAAGCAGAACGCCGAGAAGGCCGTGGTGACGCGGCCCGTTCCGGCATCCCCTGTGCACATGGACATCAGTGCCGAGCGCGGCACCCGGGCCAGGGTGGCGCGTCTCATCCTGGAGCACGGCCCGGTGACCGCGGCGGCGCTCGGTGAGCGGCTCGGGCTGACCCCGGCCGCGGTGCGCCGCCATCTCGACGCGCTGCTGGCCGAGGGCATGATAGAGCCGCGTACGGCCCGCCCGCGCGCCCAGCGGGGGCGCGGCAGGCCGGCGAAGATGTTCGCGATCACCGACGCGGGGCGCAGCGCCTTCGTCCACGCCTACGACGACCTCGCCGGCAGCGCGTTGCGCTTCCTGGCCGAGCGCCTGGGCGGCGAGGCGGTGTCGGAGTTCGCGCGGGCGCAGGTGTCCGGGCTGGTCGGCCGGCTCGAGGCGCTGATGCGCGAGGTCCCCGCCGACCAGCGGGTCCGCGTGCTGGCCGAGGCGCTGTCCACCGAGGGCTACGCGGCGTCGGCGTCCGCGACGGGCAAGGGCGGCGAGCAGCTGTGCCAGCATCACTGCCCGGTCGCGCACGTCGCGGCGCAGTTCCCGCAGCTGTGCGAGGCGGAGACCGAGGCCTTCGCCCGGCTGCTGGGCACGCCGGTGCAGCGGCTCGCCACGATCGCCAACGGCGACGGGGTCTGCACCACCCACGTGAGTTCACACGCGCTCGCCGCACGGCACGCGCGTCCCGATCTATCGACCGCCGATTCATCGATCGCCGATCTATCGGCCGCACATCTATCGAGCACATCGACGAGCAAGGAGTCCGGAAGGTGACTGTCACCGACCGCCCGGAGCTGGAAGGCCTCGGGAATTACAAGTTCGGCTGGGCCGACACGGACGTGGCCGGGGCCACCGCCCGGCGTGGGCTGTCCGAAGAGGTCGTCCGCAACATCTCCGCGCTCAAGAACGAGCCGGAGTGGATGCTCGACCTGCGCCTCAAGGGCCTTCGGCTGTTCGGGAAGAAGCCGCTGCCGACCTGGGGCTCCGACCTCACGGGCATCGACTTCGACAACATCAAGTACTTCGTCCGCTCGACGGAGAAGCAGGCCGCGTCCTGGGACGAGCTGCCCCCCGACATCAAGAACACCTACGACAAGCTCGGCATCCCGGAGGCGGAGAAGCAGCGCCTCATCGCCGGCGTCGCCGCCCAGTACGAGTCCGAGGTCGTTTACCACAAGATCCGTGAGGACCTCGAGGAGAAGGGCGTCATCTTCGTCGACACCGACACCGGCCTGCGTGAGCACGAGGAGCTCTTCAAGGAGTACTTCGGCACGGTGATCCCGGTGGGCGACAACAAGTTCGCCGCGCTGAACACCGCCGTGTGGTCGGGCGGCTCGTTCATCTACGTGCCGCCGAACGTGAACGTCGAGATCCCGCTGCAGGCCTACTTCCGGATCAACACCGAGAACATGGGCCAGTTCGAGCGGACCCTGATCGTCGTGGACGAGAACTCCTACGTCCACTACGTCGAGGGCTGCACCGCGCCGATCTACTCGTCCGACTCGCTCCACTCGGCGGTCGTCGAGATCGTCGTGAAGAAGGGCGCCCGCTGCCGCTACACGACGATCCAGAACTGGTCGAACAACGTCTACAACCTGGTCACCAAGCGCGCGGTGGCGTACGAGGGCGCGACCATGGAGTGGATCGACGGCAACATCGGCTCCAAGGTCACGATGAAGTACCCGGCCGTCTACCTGATGGGCGAGCACGCCAAGGGCGAGACGCTGTCGGTCGCCTTCGCCGGCGAGGGCCAGCACCAGGACGCGGGCGCCAAGATGGTGCACCTCGCGCCCAAGACGTCCTCGACGATCATCTCCAAGTCCGTGGCGCGCGGCGGCGGCCGCACGTCCTACCGGGGCCTGGTGCAGATCGAGGAGGGCGCGGCCGGCTCGGCCTCGACCGTCAAGTGCGACGCGCTGCTGGTCGACCAGATCAGCCGCTCCGACACCTACCCCTACGTGGACGTCCGCGAGGACGACGTGTCGATGGGCCACGAGGCCACGGTCTCCAAGGTGTCGGAGGACCAGCTCTTCTACCTGATGAGCCGCGGCCTCGGCGAGGACGAGGCGATGGCCATGATCGTGCGCGGCTTCGTCGAGCCGATCGCCCGCGAGCTGCCCATGGAGTACGCCCTGGAGCTCAACCGCCTGATCGAGCTGCAGATGGAAGGAGCGGTCGGCTGATGGGCCTGGAGACCAAGCCGCTGTCGACGCTGCACGAGAAGTCGTCGTACGACGTGGCCGACTTCCCGGTGCCGACGGGCCGCGAGGAGGAGTGGCGCTTCACGCCGCTGTCGCGGCTGAAGGGGCTGCACAACGGCACGGCCGCCGTCACCGGCGGCGTCGTGGTGGACGTCGAGGCGGCGCCCGAGGTGCGCGTCGAGACCGTCGGCCGTGACGACGCCCGGCTCGGCAAGGCCTACACGCCGGCCGACCGGGTGAGCGCGCAGGCCTACTCGTCGTTCGAGAAGGCCACCGTCGTCACGGTGCCGAAGATGACGGCCGCCTCCCGGCCCACCGTGATCACGCTGCGGGGGTCCGGGGCGGGCGCCGCCGCCTACGGGCACATCCTCGTGTCGGTGGAGCCGATGGCCGAGGCCGTGCTGGTCCTGGACCACCGCGGCAGCGCCGTCTACGCCGACAACGTCGAGTTCGACGTGGCCGAGGGAGGGACGCTCAAGGTCGTCAGCCTGCAGGACTGGGACGACGACGCCGTGCACGTCTCCCACCACCACGCGCGGCTCGGCAAGGACGCGACGTTCCGCTCGTTCGTGGTCACCCTCGGCGGCGACCTCGTACGGCTGTCGCCCTCGGTGTCGTACACCGCTCCGGGCGGCGACGCCGACCTGACCGGCCTGTACTTCGTGGACGAGGGCCAGCACCTGGAGCACCGCCTGCTGGTGGACCACAGCGTGCCCAACTGCCGCAGCAACGTGACCTACAAGGGCGCGCTGCAGGGCGACGGCGCCCACGCGGTCTGGATCGGCGACGTGATCATCCGGGCTGAGGCCGAGGGCACCGACACCTACGAGCTGAACCGCAATCTCATCCTCACCGACGGCGCCCGCGCCGACTCGGTGCCGAACCTGGAGATCCTCACCGGCGAGGTCGCGGGAGCGGGCCACGCGTCCGCCTCCGGCCGCCTCGACGACGAGCACATCTTCTACCTGCAGGCCCGCGGCATCCCGTTCGACGAGGCCCGCCGCCTGGTCATCCACGGCTTCTTCGCCCAGCTGCTGGAGAAGATCGAGGTGCCGGAGATCCGCGAGCGCGTCCTGTCCGCGGTCGAGGCGGAGCTGGCTCGATGAGCGCCGAGACCGCCCACTGGGAGAAGGTCTGCCAGGTCGGCGACATCCCCGACGGCGGCGTCATCGGCCTGGAGGTCGGGGAGACGCCCGTCGCGGTGGTGCGGACCGGCGGCGAGGTCTTCGCCCTGCACGACGTGTGCTCCCACGCCGAGGTCCGCCTCAGCGAGGGCGAGGTCTACGACCACACGCTGGAGTGCTGGCTGCACGGCTCCTGCTTCGACCTGCGCAGCGGCAAGCCCACCGGGCCGCCCGCGACCAGGCCCGTCAACGTCTACCGAGTCAAGATCGAAGGCGACGACGTGTACGTCTCGCTCTCGAAGGAGTAAATACAAGTGTCCACCCTTGAGATTCGTGACCTGCACGTCGCCGTGGGCGACAAGGAGATCCTGCGCGGCGTCGACCTGACGGTCCGCAGCGGCGAGACGCACGCCATCATGGGCCCCAACGGCTCGGGCAAGTCCACGCTGGCGTACGCCGTCGCGGGGCACCCCAAGTACACCGTCACCTCCGGCACCGTGCTGCTCGACGGCGAGGACCTGCTGGAGATGTCGGTGGACGAGCGCGCCCGCGCCGGCCTGTTCCTCGCCATGCAGTACCCGGTCGAGGTGCCCGGCGTCAGCGTGTCGAACTTCCTGCGCTCGGCGATCACCGCGGTCCGCGGCGAGGCGCCCAAGCTGCGCGAGTTCGCCAAGGAGCTGAAGGGGGGCATGGACGCGCTGTCCATCGACCCGGCCTTCGCCCAGCGCAACACCAACGAGGGCTTCTCCGGTGGCGAGAAGAAGCGCCACGAGATCCTCCAGCTGGAGCTGCTCAAGCCCAAGATCGCGGTGCTGGACGAGACCGACTCCGGCCTCGACGTCGACGCCCTGCGCGTCGTGTCCGAGGGCATCAACCGGTTCCGCGCCTCCGGCGACACCGGCGTGCTGCTGATCACCCACTACACCCGCATCCTGCGCTACGTGAAGCCGGACTTCGTCCACGTCTTCGCCGGCGGGCGCGTGGTCGAGGAGGGCGGCCCCGAGCTGGCCGACAAGCTGGAGGCCGAGGGCTACGAGGCATACGTGCGGGACGCGCGAAAGGCTGACTCGGCGAAGGCGGCGTCCGCCTGATGAGTGCGCCCGGCTTCGACGTGGAGAGGATCAGGAAGGACTTCCCGGTCCTCGGCCGCGAACTCCCCGGAGGCAGGTCGCTGGTCTACCTCGACTCCGGCAACTCCTCCCAGAAGCCGACCCAGGTGATCGAGACCATGCGCGATCACCTGACCTGGCACTACGGCAACGTCGGCCGGGCGCTGCACGTGCTGGGCAGCGAGTCGACCGAGGCGTACGAGGCGGCGCGCGACAAGATCGCCGCGTTCGTGAAGGCCCCGTCGCGTGACGAGGTCGTCTTCACCAAGAACGCCTCCGAGGCCCTCAACCTCGTGGCGTACGCCTTCGGCAACCCCGTCGGCGAGGACGAGCGGTTCCGGATCGGCCCCGGCGACGAGATCGTCATCTCGGAGATGGAGCACCACTCCAACATCGTGCCGTGGCAGCTGCTCGCGCAGCGGACCGGCGCGACGTTGCGCTGGTTCCCCGTGACCGACGAGGGCCGCCTCGACATCGGGGGCCTGGAGGAGCTGGTCAACGAGCGCACGAAGATCGTGTCGATCGCGCACCAGTCGAACGTGCTCGGCACGGTCAACTCGGTCTCGCCGATCCTGGCCCGCGTGCGCGAGGTCGGCGCGCTGCTGATGCTCGACGCGTCGCAGTCGGTGCCCCACCAGCCCGTGGACGTGACCGAGCTGGGCGTCGACTTCGTCGCGTTCACCGGCCACAAGATGGTCGGGCCGTCCGGCATCGGCGTCCTGTGGGGCCGCCGCGAGCTGCTCGACGCCATGCCGCCGTTCCTCGGCGGCGGCGAGATGATCGAGGCGGTCTGGATGGACCGCTCGACGTACGCGCCGGTGCCGCACAAGTTCGAGGCGGGAACGCCGCCCATCGTCGAGGCGATCGGCCTCGGCGCGGCGGCCGACTACCTGACCGCCGTCGGCATGGACCAGATCAAGGCGCACGAGAAGGAACTGGTCGCGTACGCGCTGGAGGCGCTGCCGGAGGTCCCCGGGCTCAGGATCATCGGCCCGCGCACGCCCATCGCCCGCGGCGGCACGATCTCGTTCACGCTGGAGGGGATCCACCCGCACGACGTGGGGCAGATCCTCGACGACGTGTACGGGATCGCGGTGCGGGTAGGTCATCACTGCGCCCGGCCGCTCCACCTCAGGTTCGGAATTCCGGCGACCACGCGGGCGTCTTTCTACCTGTACAACACGACGGCCGAGATCGACGCACTGGTCCGCGGCCTCCACCACGTGCAGAAGGTGTTCGGCTGAGCCATGATCGGTGAATCCATGTACCAGGAGCTGATCCTGGAGCATTACAAGCATCCCCAGGGCCGGGGCCTGCGTGATCCGTACGACGCGGAGGTGCACCACGTCAACCCCACCTGCGGCGACGAGGTGACGCTGCGGGTGAAGGTGGCCGACGGCGGCAAGGTGCTCGACGTGTCCTACGACGGCCAGGGCTGCTCCATCAGCCAGGCCGCCGCCTCGGTGCTGCACGAGCTCGCCACCGGCTCCACGGTGGAGGAGTCGCTGTCGGTGGTGGAGGAGTTCACCCGGCTCATGCAGGGCAGGGGCCAGGTGGAGCCCGACGAGGACGTGCTGGGCGACGCGGTGGCGTTCGCCGGTGTGGCGAAGTTCCCCGCCCGCGTCAAGTGCGCGCTGCTGGCCTGGATGGCCTACAAGGACGCGCTGATGAGGAGCCAGGGATGACCGGCCGCCCCGGCCGCGTTGGGAAGTACGGCGCCGTCCCGCGGGCGCCGCGAGGTGAGGAGACGACGTGAGCAAGCCGACCGAGACCCCGACGGGAACCGCGACCGAGGCGGCGACCGGGACCTACGACGGGGAGAGCTCCCTTGACGACGTGCTCGAGGCGCTGAAGGACGTCGTCGACCCCGAGCTGGGGATCAACGTGGTGGACCTCGGCCTCGTTTACGGCGTCAACCTCGATCCGGCCGGCGAGGGCGAGCGCCCGATCGCCACCATCGACATGACGCTGACCAGCGCCGCCTGCCCGCTGACCGACGTGATCGAGGACCAGGCCAACTCGGCGCTCGCCGACCTGGTCTCCAATGTGGTCATCAACTGGGTCTGGCTGCCGCCGTGGGGTCCCGACAAGATCACCGACGAGGGCCGCGACCAGCTTCGCATGCTCGGTTTCAACGTCTGACCGGCCGGACCGGGGCCGGTTCTGCCACCCGTGTGTCCGGGGCCTCGCGCCCCGGACACACGCGTTCCGGCGATCGTTTCCCGGAGCGTTCACGACGCGGTGCTCGCGACGCGGGTGCTCACGACACGGCGCTCCCGCCGCCGTCCGCCCGGCAAATCGCCGTCGCGGCGCGGGAATGCCGTACAGTTGTTCTTTGCTTTGCTTTGTGCGACGTGAGTTACGGGCGTCCGTGGGATGCCGCCACCCGGCGGTCTCCACTTCTGCGGGACGCGCTCACGGCATCACCCGGGCGCAGGCCGCTTCATTCTCCGGCCCGCGGCGCCCCGATCGGTACGGCTCGCCTGCCGTACCTGTACAGGCTCGTCCTTTCGCAGAAGTGACGCGCCCACGTGTTCCGGCACGTTCTTTCTACGAAAGGCACGATTTCGTGACCATGCTTGACCTCGGTGAGGGCACCGAGACCCGCGCCGAGTTCGCACTGCTGGGTCTGCCCAAGCCGCTCGTGGCGGGGCTGGCCCGGCAGGGCATCACCGCGCCGTTCCCGATCCAGCGGGCGGCCATCCCCGACATCCTCGCCGGGTACGACGTCCTCGGCCGGGGCCAGACCGGCTCCGGCAAGACGCTCGCCTTCGGCCTGCCCACGCTGACCAGGATCGCGGGGGAGAAGGCGCGCCCCGGCCGACCCCGGGCCCTCGTCCTGGTGCCCACCCGCGAACTGGCCCTGCAGGTGGCCGACGCCCTCGAACCGCTCGGCCGCGGGCTGTCGCTGCGCACCCGCACGGTCGTCGGCGGCATGTCCATGGGCCGCCAGATCGAAGACCTGCGCCGGGGGGTCGACGTCGTCGTCGCCACGCCCGGCCGCCTCACCGACCTCATCGAGCAGGGCGAGTGCGCGCTGGACGACGTCCAGGTCACCGTCCTCGACGAGGCCGACCACATGTGCGACCTCGGGTTCCTGCCCGTGGTCAGCGCGCTGCTCGCGCGCACGCCCGCCGACGGGCAGCGCCTGCTGTTCTCCGCGACGCTCGACGGTGACGTGGACACGCTGGTCAAGCGCTTCCTGACCGACCCGGTGATCCACTCCCTGGACCCGGCCACCTCCTCGGTGGAGACGATGGAGCACCACCTGCTCCAGGTGCACCGCGACGACAAGGCGGACGTGACGGCGGAGATCGCCAACCGGGACGGCCGTACGATCCTGTTCGTCCGCACCCAGCACGGCGTCGACCGCGTCGTGAAGCAACTCGCCCGGTCGGGGGTCCGCGCGGGCGGTCTGCACGGCGGCAAGCGGCAGAACCAGCGCACCCGCATCCTCGACGGGTTCCGCGAGGGCACCATCGGGGTGCTCGTCTGCACCGACGTCGCCGCCCGCGGCATCCACGTGGACGACGTGAGCCTCGTGCTGCACGTGGACCCGCCGGCCGACCACAAGAGCTACCTGCACCGGGGCGGCCGTACGGCCCGTGCGGGCGAGCGCGGCGTGGTGCTGACGCTGGTCCTGCCGAGCGAGCGCCGCGCCACCGAGTCGATGACCCGCAAGGCGGGGGTGGCCCCGTCCCGTCACCGGGTGGCGCCGGGCGATCCGATCCTGGCCGAGATCGCCGGGGCCCGGCGGCCGAACGGCGCGGCCGTTCCCGTGTGGGAGCCCGACGTGCGCAGGCCGCTGCGGCCCGCGCGGGACGACCGGGCGCCCGGCCGCCGACGGCACGGCGGAGACCGTCATCGCGGCGCCGACCGTCCGGGTGACGGCGACGGCCGGCGCAGGCGGTCCGAGCAGGGCGAGCGGCCTCGCGGTCCCTGGACCGGCGACGGCCGGGCCGACGGCCGCGCCGAGACCGGCGGCGGCCACCGCCGTGGCCGCACGGGCGGACACGGCGGCCAGGCCGGGCACGGTCAGGCCGGGTACGGGAGCCAGGCCGGATACAGCGGCCAGGGCGGTCAGGGCGGGTACGGCGGCCAGGGCGGACGCCGCGGCCGCGGAAGCCGCTTCACCGGCCGCTGAGTCCTCCTCACCGCGCTGCCTTGAGCACCACCTCCACCGGGCCGTCCGTACGGGCGGCCCGGTGGCATGTGCGGGCCGTTCCTCAAGCGGGGCCCGGGGCGGCTACCCCGGCGCTCCTGCCGAACCCGCGAACTCCGCCAGATCCGGTCGAGCCACGTTCCAGGAAGAACTCCCGCAGCAGCCGGACCTGATCAGCCAGCACGCCCCCGCCATCCCGGCGGGCGCCCTCAAGCAGAGTCCATAACTCATCCTCTGTCACAGCCGGACGCTACAGCCCGCCCAAGGCTCTCGCTTGCACAAAATATGTAGACCGGTCTACTATCCTGCGCATGGTCGGAACCGAAGGAGCCGAGACCAGTGCTCGGCTGGTGGAGTCGATGCCCGAGCTGATCCGGCGGCAGGGCTGTCGCTTGGTCCGCGGTGCTCCGGCGTTCACGCCGGGGGTGACGCCGCACTGCGCGGCCCGGGCGCTCGCCGTACCGCGCGACGGCGCTTTCCACGACAACGGGGCGTCCCTGGGTGAGCGTGCGGAGGTGTCGTCGTGAGCACCGGGGACCGGCACGCGCTGGTCCTGGGCGCGACCGGCTTCGTCGGACGCCACCTGGTGCTCGCGCTGGGTCATGCCGGCGTCCGGGTGAGCACGGCCGGCCGGAGCCCTGAGTCCTACCGGAGGCTCGCCCGCTGGCTGGCCGAGCACGGGCATGACGAGGCCCCGGCCGACCTCCGGGCCGACTTCACGACGCCGTCGCTGATCGAGGGGGCGCTGATCGAGGGGGAGCTGATCGAGGGGGAGCTCGACGACGTCACGGAGGTCTACAACTGCGCCGGCGCTTATCGGTTCGGCATGTCGGCGGACGAGGCCCGCCGTGCCAACGTCGGCAGCGTCCGCGCGGTCGTCGCCTTCGCGGCGCGACTGCCGCGGCTGCGCCGCCTCGTCCACGTCTCCGGCTATCGCGTGGGCCGGCAGGACCCCCGTCCCTGGAGCGAGGAGCAGCGGCGGGAGACCTACCGGGCCCTGGGCGCGTACGAGGCGTCCAAGGTGGAGGCGGACGCCGTCTTCCAGTCAGAGGCGGAGCGGCTGGGCGTTCCCTGGTCGGTCGTCAATCCGGCCAGCGTGATCGGCGACAGCGTCACCGGTGAGTCCGGCCAGTACCTTGGGCTCGCGTCGACCCTGCGCGACCTCTGGCGGGGCGGCCTCGCGGCGGTTCCGGGGAACGCGCGGACGTTCGTCCCCGTGGTCGCGGTCGACTACCTCGCCCGGTTCATGACCCTGCTGCCGGTGGACGAGACGGCCGTGCGCGCCTCCTACTGGCTGCTGGACGACGACACGCCCGCCCTGCCCGGCCTGCTCGCGCTCGTCGCGGAGCACTACCGGGTCAAGGCGCCCCGGGCGCGGGTTCCGGTAGCCGTGCTGAAGCGCCTGCCCCGCCGGCTCACGAAGGCCGACCCGGAGACGCTGACGTTCCTGTCGAGCGACCGCTATCCCACCGGCTCGGCGCGGGCCTTCGCCGCCCGTCACGGGCTGACCATGCCGGACACCGCCACGACGATCCGCCGCTGGGCCGACCACCTGGCGGCGAGCCGGTTCGGGGACGCCCCCGCCGGCGGCAGACGGTTCACCGGCCCGGGTGGGGTGCGGACGTTCGAGCTCGGCGAGCCGGGCGCGCCCACGGTGGTGCTGCCGGGCCTGCCGGTCAACGCCGACACCTGGGCGCCGGTCGTCGCCGCGCTGGGCCAGGCCCGCGCCGCCGACCTGCCGGGGCTGGGGATGAGCGCGGGAGGCCGCGACGACTGGCCGTCATGGCTGACCGCCCTCGTCACCGAGACCGGCGCACGCCACCTGGTCGGTCACTCCATCGGCGCCGCGGCCGCCGTCGAGGCCGCGGCCGCCCATCCGGACGCGGTGGACCGGCTCACGCTCGTGGCGCCGTTCTTCCTCCAGACGCCCCCCGCTCGCGCCGCCCGGCTCCTGGCCCGCCGGTACCTCGACCGGGTCTCACCCCGGGCGCTGGCCGAGCGGCTCACCGGAGACCCGGCGCACGCGGCCGCCCTCCACACGAGCGTGGCGGATCTGCGCCGCGGCGCCGCCGCCACCGCCGCCCGGCTCCTGGCCGCCACGGCGTCGCCCCGGTGGAGGGCGGACCTGCGGGCCGAGCTGACGCGCTACCCGGGACACGTGCACATCGTCGTAGGCTCCCGCGACCCTCTCAGCACGGAAGGGCGGGCCCTTCTGGACACGCTCCCGCCGGCCACCGTGACGGTGATCGCGGGCGCCGGCCATCACCCCCAGCTGACGCACCCCGTGGAGGTCGCCCGAGCCGTCGCGCTCGTAACCCGTCCCCGGGGGCGCGAGCCGTTCAGCCCTTCAGGCCGCTCAGCACGATCCCGCGGGTGAAGTAGCGCTGGAAGGCGAGGAAGAAGGCGATCGACGGCAGGGAGGCGAGCAGGCCGCCCGCCATGATCGCGCCCTGGTTCTGCGCGCCCGTGAAGTAGGAGTTGAGGCGGGCGAGCGCGACCGGGATGTTCGCCATCTCGTCGCTCTGCACGATGATCAGCGGCCAGAGGAAGTTGTTCCACTCCGCGAGCACGACGAAGATCGACATTGCGGCGAGGGCCGGGCGCAGCAGCGGCAGCACGATCTGCCACCAGATGCGCCACTCCCCGGCGCCGTCGACCCGGGCGGCCTGGATGAGCTCGTCCGGGACCGAGTGGAGGAACTGCACCAGGAAGAACAGCACGAACGCCTTGGCCAGCGCCGGGACGATGTAGCCCTGGTAGGTGTCCAGCCAGCCCAGGTTCCGCATGATGACGTAGTTCGGCACCAGGGTGGTCTGCCAGGGCACCATCATCGAGGCGACGATCAGCAGGAAGATCAGCCGCCGCCCCGGCACTCGATGCTTGGTGATCACGTACGCCGCCAGCGAGGCGATCAGCAACGACCCGACCGTGATCGCGACCGTGATCACCAGGCTGTTGAACATGAAGCGGCCGAACCCGAAGTCCACCTGGAACCGCTGGAAGATGCCCTGGAGATGGCCGGGGTTGACCTGGGTGGGGGAGTAGCCGGGGTCGTAGAAGTTGTTCAGCGTGGGATGCTCGGGCACGAACGACGGCGGCTGCCGGTTCAGCTCCGTCACCGGCTTGAACACCGTGATCAGCATCCAGTAGAACGGCGCGATCATGGTGAGCGACAGCAGGTAGAACGGCAGGCGCAGCAGGTGGCCGCGCCAGGTGGTGCCCGCCCCGGCGGCGGGCGCCTGCCGGGGCGCGGCGGCCGGGTCGGCGACGATCGGTGTGGTCGTGGGAGCGACGGCCATCACAGCTCCTTCAGGGCGCGGCCGATGCGGAGGTTGACCATGCTGAGGGCGAAGATGATCAGGAAGAGCACCCAGGCGACGGCCGAGGCGTAGCCGAGCTTGAAGTGCGTGAAGCCCTGGTCGTAGAGGTAGGGCACGATCATCAGGCCCGAGTCGAGCACGCCGCCGATGTTGTTGGTGCCCCGGAACACGATGTAGACGGCTTCGAAGACCTGGAAGGCTCCGATCAGGCCGGTCACGACCACGTATGTGGTGACCGGGCGCAGCAGCGGCAGCGTCACCCGGCGGAACTGCTGCCAGGTGCCGGCGCCGTCGATGCGGGCCGCCTCGTAGTACTCCTGCGGGATCGTGTTGAGCCCGGCGACGTACAGGACCATCCCGTAGCCCATCCCGCCCCACACCGACATGAGCACGAGGATGGGGATCGTGAGCCCGGGGGTGGCGAGCCATTCGACGGCCCTGCCGCCGAACCAGGTCACGGCGGTGTTGGCCAGACCGAAGTCGCCGGGGTTGAAGATCCACTTCCAGAGCAGCATGAGCGCGATCGACGAGGTCACCGAGGGCAGGAAGAAGATCGTCCGCATGATGCGGTGCGGCCAGCTCGACCCGCTGAAGGCCAGCGCCAGGCCGAGCGACAGCAGCGTGCCGATCCCGACGGACGCCACGACGTAGACGAACGTGTTGCCGAGGGCGTGCCGGAACCGGTCGTCGTCGAACAGCAGGCGCCGGAAGTTCTCCAGGCCCTGGAACTCGGGGGCGTTCACCCCGTCGAACTTCGTGAAGCTGAGGTAGAGCGAGTTGGCCAAAGGCCAGACCAGGAACCCGGCGAACAGGCCGAGGAACGGCAGCAGCATCAGATAGGAGGTGCCGTAGCGGCGCCATCGTTGCCGGGGCGCGGCGGCGTGGGTTGCCATGTCGTTCTCCATCCGGAGGGAAAACCGTGGGCGGACCCGGGCCGGTGCGGGGTCGGGCGGCACCGGCCCGGGCAGGTGCGGAGGACGGAGGCCGCGGCCGGTGAGGGGTCAGGCGTCACCGGCGAGCCACGGCCGTCCCGGCTATCCGGCGTTGCGCTCCATGACCTTGGCGGCCTCGGCCAGGGCCGTCTTCACGTCGGCCTTGCCGAGGATCGCGGCCTGGAACTGCTTGGCGACGTCGGACGCGCTCTCGTCCCAGCCGGGGCATCCGGGCGCCGCGGCGCCGGTCTTGATGATCTCCGCGAACACCGCCGAGTGCTCCGGCGTGAACGGGGAGTCGGCGATCTTGTCCGGGCGGGGCGGGATGTAGGCGACGTTGCGGGCCTTCGACTCCGCCGTCACCGCGTCGACGGCCTCGTCGGTGTAGAGGAACTTGACGAAGTCCGCCGCCTGCTGGATGTGCTTGCTGTACGACGTGACCCCGACGGCCCGCCCGCCGATGAAGGTCGTGGGCGCCGCCGGGCCGGCCGGCAGCGGGGCGATCGCCCACTTGCCCTTCATCTTGGGCTTGCTGGTGTCGATGCCCAGGGCGTTCCAGTTGCCGCCGTAGACCATCGCGATGCCCTGGTCGAGCGCGTCCGAGGTCGTCACCGTGTCGGTCGGCGCGCCGTACTTGCGGTGCAGGTCGATCCAGTACGACAGCGCCTGCTCGGCCTGCGGGGTGTCGAGCGAGGGCTTGCAGTCCGGCGTGTAGAAGCTGCCGCCGGCCTGGTAGAGGAAGTTGAAGTAGCCGATCCAGTCGAGGTTGCCCCAGTCGATGCTGAACGGCGTCTTCACCCCGGACTTCTTGAGTTTCTCGATGTCGGCGGTCAGTTCCTCCCAGGTCTTGGGCGGCTCCTTGAGCCCGGCCTTGTCGAACAGGTCGGTCCGGTAATAGAGCGCTTCGGTGGACATGTCGAGCGGGATGCCGTAGACGGTGCCGTCGGGGGAGACGGCCGACTTCCATTGGGCGGGCTGCGCCTGGGCCTGGAGCTGCTCGATGCCGTACTTGCGCAGGTCGACCATGCCGCCGCGCAGGCCGAACTGGATGGTCCAGGTCATGCCGCCGGAGATGATGTCGGGCCCGCTGCGGCTGGTCGAGGCCGCCAGCAGCTTGGCGTACGCGTCGTCCCAGGCCAGCGTCTGCACCTTGATCGTCACGTTGGGGTGCGACTTCGTGTACAGGTCGGCCGCCTTCTGGAAGGCCGCGCTCTCGTCGTCGCCCCCCGTGGACCACCACGTGATCCCGGCGGGGGCGTTCGCGTCGGCCTGCTTGGTGTCCGAGGTGCCGCTGGTCGCGCAGCCCGCGCCGAAGGCGGCGATCAGGGCGGCGCAGGTGGCCGCCGTCGTTCGTCGCATGGACGTCTCCGATCTCTACGGAAAGTGATCGACTGACATGTCGTGCCCCCCGAGAGGCGGCCGGCCGCGAGGCCCTGCCCGCGCGGCGCACCTCCCACGCTTCGAATTCGTGCAGAGTCCAGCACTAAACCGGATTAGTTTCAAGAGGGTGTTTCATCCCGTCAATCCGGACGTCACGCCGTTCACGGCGCGATTTCCCAGTTCAAATGGGTGAACGGCGGTGAGGTGGATTCCTGCGGGCGACTCTTAACCGGGTCAGAAGTCTGAAACAGGGCACTTGTGTAACCTTGCGGCGTACACGAGCCAGGCCGACCACCCCACGGGAGCCCCCATGTTCGTCGACATGCCCCTTGACCAGTTGCGCGCGTACCTGCCCGAGCGCCGGGAGCCCGCCGACTTCGACGCCTTCTGGGACCGCACGCTCGCCGAAGCCCGCGTGCACGACCTGAACCCCGTCTTCGAGCCGTACGAGGCCGACCTCGCGCTGGTCGACGTGGCCGATGTGACGTTCGCGGGATTCGGCGGGCATCCGATCAAGGGGTGGTTCATCGCGCCCGCGGGCGCGTCGGGACCGTTGCCGTGCGTGGTGGAGTTCATCGGGTACGGCGGCGGCCGCGGCCGGCCGCACGACTGGCTGCTGTGGCCGGCCGCCGGATACGCGACGTTCGTGATGGACACCCGTGGGCAGGGCGGCACCTGGCGCTCGGGCGACACCCCCGACCCGGTGGGCGGCAACGGCGCGCAGATCCCCGGCAAGCTCACCCAGGGTGTGTTCGACCGGGACGACTACTACTACCGGCGCCTCTACACCGATGTCGTGCGCGCGGTCGAGGCGGCCAGGTCGCATCCCCTCGTGGACGCCGGGCGGGTCGTCGTGACCGGCGGCAGCCAGGGTGGCGGCATGGCGCTGGCCGCCGCCGCGCTCGTGCCGGACCTCGCCTACGCGTTCGTCAACGTGCCGTTCATGTGCGACATCCGGCGCGCCGTCGAGATCACCGACGAGGACCCGTACGGCGAGCTGGGCCGGTTCTGCGGGATCCACAGGACGCGGGTCGAGGACATCTTCGCGACCCTCGGCTACTTCGACGGACTGCACTTCGCGGCGCGGGCCCGCACGCCCGCCCGGTTCTCCGTCGCCCTGCGCGACGGGGTCACCCCGGCCTCGACCGTCTTCGGGGCCTACAACCACTACGCCGGCCCCAAGGACATCACGGTCTGGCCGTTCAACGGCCACGAGGGCGGGGAGTCGCAGCAGGCGCTCGAGCAGCTCAGGCTGGCCAGGAAGATCCTCGGCTGAACCCGGTCCCGCAGGGGCCCGAGCAGGGGCCGATCTCGCAGGGTGGACGCGGGGCGCGGTGGCCCGCCCCCGCGACTACCCTGGGGCCGATACCCTGAACGCGCAGGCACACGACCCGAGAGAGACCATGAAGACCTTCGAAGAGCTGTACGCCGAGCTGGCAGAGAAGGCGCGCACCCGGCCCGCGGGGTCCGGCACCGTGGCCGCCCTGGACGCCGGCGTCCATGCCATCGGCAAGAAGGTCGTCGAGGAGGCCGCGGAGAGCTGGATGGCGGCCGAGCACGAGTCGGCGGACCGGGCGGCCGAGGAGATCTCGCAGCTGCTCTACCACGTCCAGGTCCTGATGCTTGCGCGCGGAATCGGGCTGGACGAGGTCTACAAGCATCTGTAGCCGCCGCGGCGGCCACAGATCGTCCATCGACCTCGTTCTTGCCCGAAAGGATCTCCCACTCATGCTGCGCATCGCCGTACCGAACAAGGGCGCGCTCTCCGAGGCCGCCCAGACCATGCTGAAGGAGGCGGGCTACCGCCAGCGCAGGGACAGCAAGGAGCTCGTGGTCGTCGACTCCGAGAACTCCTGCGAGCTGTTCTTCCTCCGCCCGCGCGACATCGCCGTCTACGTCGGCGAGGGCACTCTCGACGCCGGCATCACCGGGCGCGACATGCTGTTCGACTCCGGCGCCCCGGCCGAGGAGGTCATGCCGCTCGGGTTCGGCCGGTCGACGTTCCGCTTCGCCTCCACGGCGGGCGCCTACTCCGGCGTCGCCGACCTGTCCGGCCTGCGCATCGCCACCTCGTACGCCGGGCTGCTCGGCAAGCACCTCGCCGACCAGGGCGTGGACGCCCGGGTCATCAAGCTCGACGGCGCGGTCGAGACGGCGATCAGGCTCGGCGTCGCCGACGCGGTCGCCGACGTGGTGGAGACCGGCACGACGCTGCGCAACGTCGGCCTGGAGGTGTTCGGCGAGCCGATCGCGCACTCCGAGGCCATCTTGATCAAGCGGGCCGGCGCCTCCGAGGCCAACGGCTTCCAGCAGCTCATCCGCCGCCTGCAGGGCGTGATCGTGGCCCGCGACTTCGTGATGATCGACTACGACATCCGGGCCGAGCGCATCGACGAGGCCATCGCCATCACCCCCGGCATGGAGGGGCCGACCGTCTCCCCGCTCCACCGCGAGGGCTGGGTGGCCGTGCGGGCGATGGTCCCGCGCAAGGGCCACCAGCAGGTGATGGACCAGCTCTGGGAGATCGGCGCCAAGGCGATCCTCGTGACCGCCATCTTCGCCTGCCGCCTCTGAATCAGGCTTTTTCGACCCGCTGTCACCGTGGCGCGCCGTGTGCCAAGATCGCGTCATGATGCGATTACATCGTCTGCTGGTGCCGTTGATCTGCGCGCTCACCCTCGCGGCGGGCGCGCCCGCCGTCGCGGCGGAGCACTCGGCGACCAGCGCGGGGGCGGCGGACGTCCCCGCGACGCAACTCGACGCGATCCGCAGGCTCGATTTCATGGTCGGGCGATGGGCCGGTTCGGGATGGGTCGACACCGCCTCCGGCCGGCAGGAGTTCCTCCAGACCGAAAAGGTGGCCTACAAGGCGGGCGGCCAGGTGCTCACGGTGGAGGGCCAGGGGCGGGACAAGAACGATCCGCGCAGGATCGTGGACACCGCGCTCGCGGTGGTCGGCTACAGCGACGTGACCGGGCAGTACCGGTGGGAGGCGTTCTCCCAGGGGCACGTCACCGAGTCCGTGCCCGTGGTCGACGACCACTTCTTCCAGTGGAGCCTGCACACCGGGGGGCCCACCATCCGGTACACCCTGAGCTTCACCGGCAGAACGTGGCACGAGGTCGGTGAGTACACCCTCGACGGCGGCGTCACCTGGCGGCAGAACTTCCAGATGGACCTGAGACGAGTGGCCTGACGACCCCTGTGTCTCCTCCCTCCCCTCTCGTACGGGGAGGGAGGCGGATGACAAATGTCACCGCGAAGGCCGGAGACGCGGCACTGATGATCGGACCCGCCCGATCCCTACCGTGAGGGCATGAACGCCATCGCCTTCACCGACGTCACCAAGAGGTACGGGGACGTGCTCGCGGTCGACGGCCTCGACCTGGAGGTCCCGGCCGGCGCCACGGTCGCCCTCCTCGGGCCGAACGGGGCCGGCAAGTCCACCTCGATCAACATGCTGCTGGGCCTGCTGCGGCCCAGCTCCGGCGAGATCCGGGTCTTCGGCGAGCCGCCGGAGACGGCGGTCGCCAACGGGGAGATCGGCGCGATGCTCCAGGAGGGCGCGCTGATCCCCGAGCTGACCGTCGCCGAGACCGTGGACTTCGTCCGGCGGCTCTACCCGCGTCCGCTGCCGCTGGAGGAGATCCTCCGGCTCGCCGACCTGACCGAGCTCGCCCGGCGGCGGGCCGACCGGCTGTCCGGCGGCCAGACCCAGCGGGTCCGGTTCGCGCTGGCGATCGCCGGCGGGCCGAGGCTGCTGCTGCTCGACGAGCCGACCGCGGCCATGGACGTCGAGTCCCGCCGTACGTTCTGGGACAACATGCGGGCGTACGCCGCGCGGGGCCGGACGATCCTGTTCGCCACCCACTATCTGGAGGAGGCCGACGAGAACGCCGACCGGGTCGTCGTGATCGCCCGCGGCCGGGTCGTCGCCGACGGCACCGCCGCCGAGATCAAGGCCGGGGTCGCCGGTCAGGCGGTGAGCTTCCTGCTGGGCGAGCAGCCGGTCGCAGGGCTCGACGCCCTGCCGGGGACGACCGGCGTGGAACTCCAGGGCGGCCGGGTAACGCTGCGCACCACCGACCTCGACGCCACCGTCGCCGCGTTGTACCGCAAGACCACCCTCGACATCCGCGACCTCCAGCTCCACGGGGCCGACCTGGAGGACGCCTTCCTCGCCCTCACCAAGGAGGCCTGACGATGCGGCACTACATCAAGGTCGAACTGCTGCGGATGCTGCGCAACAAGCGCTACGTCATCTTCGTGGTCGCCTTCCCCGTCGGCTTCTACCTCCTCTACTCCAACCTCTGGGGGTCGGAGTCCGACCAGGCGACCGGGCTGCGCGGCAGCGTCCTGCTGATGGTCTCGATGGCCGCGTACGGCGCGCTGGCCGCCGCGATGATGTCGACGGCCGTGCCCTGGTCGCAGGAGCGGCACAGTGGCTGGCTGCGGCAGCTCCAGATCACCCCGCTACCGGGCCGGGCGATCATCCTGACGAAGCTGATCTCCTCGCTGCTGCTGGTGCTGCCGTCACTGCTGCTGGTCGGCCTGGCCGCGGTGCTGACTCAGCACGTGTCGCTGTCGCCGGTGCGGTGGGTGGAACTGATCCTGGCGATGTGGGCCGGCACGATCCCCTTCGCGGCGCTGGGCCTGGCGATCGGATCCCTGCTGCCGCCCGACACCGCGCAGCCCGTCGCGATGATCGGCATGTTCGGGCTGGCCCTGCTCGGCGGGCTCTGGTTCCCCGAGAGCATCATGCCCGCGGCCATGAAGAGCATCGCCCACGTGACCCCGTCGTACGACTACGCGCGCATCGGATGGCGGATCGCGGCGGGCGAGACCCCGCACGCGGCCGACGCGGCCGGCATCCTCGCCTGGGGAGTGGCCCTGGTGGCACTGGCGCTCGTCGCCTACCGTCGTGCAACGGTGCGCGCCTGATCGACACAGTGCAACGGTGCGCGCCTGATCGACACAGTGCGACGGTGCGCGCCTGATCGGAGACAGCGCGACGGTGCGCGCCTGATATTCACCACGTTCGGAGGGACAGCGGGATGAGCCGGCTGGCCAGAGTGTTCACCTTCGGCGGGATTGACGACCGTCCCTCCCGCCTGAGGCGCCTGATGGGCATGTCGCTGGGCCTGATCTACCTCTTCTACCCGGTGTCCGAGGTGGTCGAAGGCACGGTGCGCGGCGCGCGGGCGGCCTGGTGGATGGCCGCGCTCGCGGTCTTCATAGCCGTCTACCTGACGATCGTGCTGGGCCCGCGCGACCTCGACGCTCATCCCCGGTGGATGTTCCCCCTGCTCGGCGTCGCGACGGTGATGGGGGCCGTCTTCCCGTTGATCTTCCAGAGCCCTTCCTGGCTGACCCTCCCGGTCTACCTGATGGTCGTCTACGCGATGGGCCTGCCGCCCCGCCGCGCCCTGCTGGGTCTCGCGGCCATGGCCGCGCTCGTCGTCGCAGAGGGCAAGGTCATGGGCGCCGACGACGGCACGGTGTGGGCGCTCGTGCTGCAGATCGTCACACTCGGCGTGCTGTTCATGAGCGTCCGCAACACCCGCGTCCTCGTCGTCCAGCTCAAGCAGGCGCAGAGCGATGTCGCCAGGCTGGCCGCGACCGAGGAGCGGCTGCGGATCGCCCGCGACCTGCACGACCTGCTGGGGCACAGCCTCTCGCTCATCGTGCTCAAGAGCGAGCTGGCCCGCCGCCTGGGCGAGCAGGGCTCGCCGAAGGCCGCCGGGGAGGTGGCCGACATCGAGTCGGTGGCGCGGCAGGCGCTGGCCCAGGTGCGCGAGGCCGTCGGCGGATACCGCCGGCGCCGCCTGTCGGAGGAGATCGACGGCGCCAGGTCGGCGCTGGGCGCGGCCGACGTCGCCCTCACCGTGCGCACCCGCGGCACCCCGCTGCCCGAGGATCTCGACGGCCTGTTCGCCTGGGCCGTACGCGAGGCCACCACCAACGTCGTACGGCACTCCGGGGCCACCCGCTGCGAGATCGACGTGTCGTACGGGGAGGAGGGCGCGGTCCTGGGGATCGCCGACAACGGCGGCGGCGGCGGGGCGTACGAGCAGGGCAACGGCCTCACCGGGCTCGGCGAGCGGGTGCGCGCGGCGGGCGGCAACCTGGAGGTCGAGGCCGGCAAGCGGGGGTTCAGGGTGCGGGTCGCGGTTCCGCCGCCCCTGGACCGTGCGGCGGAGATGATCGCGGATAGGTTGGGCGAGTGATCAGGGTCGTGCTGGCGGAGGACCAGAGCATGGTGCGGGGGGCGCTCGCCTCCCTGCTCGGCCTGGAGCCCGACATCGAGGTGGTCGGAGAGGCGGCGAACGGGGACGAGGTGATCACCGTCGCCGAGGCGACCAGACCGGACATCGCGCTGCTCGACATCGAGATGCCCGGCAGGGACGGGATCTCCGCCGCCGAGGAGCTGGGCCGCCGGGTCCCCGGGTGCCGGGTGGTGATCCTCACGACCTTCGGCAGGCCCGGATATCTGCGCCGCGCGATGGAGGCCGGGGCGGTGGCCTTCCTGGTGAAGGACAGTCCCGCGAGCGAACTGGCCGCCGCGATCAGGCGGGTGCTGCGGGGCGAGCGCGTGATCGACCCGGGTCTGGCCGCCGCCGCGCTCAGCGCCGGGCCGAACCCCCTGTCGCCGCGCGAGCGCGACGTGCTGTCCGCCGCCGCGGACGGCTCGACGATCAACGACATCTCGCTGCGGCTGCACCTGTCGGAGGGCACGGTGCGCAACTACCTCTCGGCGGCCATCCACAAGACCGGCGCGCGCAACCGGATCGAGGCCGTGCAGAAGGCCCAGGCGCAGGGCTGGCTCTGACCGGCGAGGCAGGGCGGGGCGTGATCACCAGGCGTACGCCTCGGGCGCCGGCCTGGCTCCGTTGGGGCCGGGGGGCGGGAAGAGCGCGTCCAGCGTGGCGAGCGTGCCGTCGTCGAGCGTGATCCTCAGTGCGCGCAATGAGCCGTCGAGCTGCTCGACCGTGCGCGGCCCGACGATCGGTCCGGTCACGCCGTCCTGGGCGAGCAGCCACGCCAGTCCGACATGCGCCGGGTCCTCGCCGATGTCGGCGCACAACTTCTCGTACGCCTCGACGGAGTCCCGGTGCTCGGCGAGCGCCGCGGCCCACAGTCCCGAGCCGCTGCGGTCGGCGACCCCCTCACGCTGCTTGCGCAGGACGCCGCTGAGCACGCCGCCGTGCAGCGGCGACCATGGGATCACCCCCAGCCCGTAGTGCCGAGCGGCGGGCAGCACCTCCAGCTCGGCCCAGCGCGACATCAGGTTGTAGATGGACTGTTCGCTGACGAGCCCGAGGAAGTGCCGGTCCCGCGCCGCCTCCTGCGCCTGGGCGATGTGCCAGCCGGCGAAGTTGGACGAGCCGAAGTAGAGCACTTTCCCCTGCCGGCGAAGGACGCTGAACGCCTCCCAGATCTCCTCCCAGGGCGTGCTCCGGTCGATGTGGTGCATCTGGTACAGGTCGATGTGGTCGGTCCGCAGTCGCCTGAGCGACGCCTCGCACGCCCGCCGGATGTGCAGGGCGGACAGGAACTGCTCGTTGGGCCAGTTCCCCATCGGCTGGTAGACCTTCGTGGCCAGCACGGTCCTGTCGCGCCGGCCGCCGCCCTTGGCGAACCAACGGCCGATGATCTGCTCGGTGACGCCTTCGCCCTGCTGTTCGCCGTACGCGTCGGCCGTGTCGAAGAAGTTGAGGCCGTGCTCGTGCGCACGGTCCATGATCGCGTGACTGTCCTCTTCGGACGTACGCGACCCGAAGTTCATGGTGCCGAGGACGAGCCGGGACACCGAAAGGCCGCTGCGGCCGAGGCGGGGGTACTCCACGTGTTTCTCCCTCTCAAGGGGCGTCACTGGTCGCATCAAGCGGGACGCAGTGAAGCTACAACTTGCCACATGTATGTTGCAAGTCTGAGGCAAGCGGCGACGCCGCCGTAGTATCACCCCGTGGAGAAGGCAGGACGCGCCCTCGGCCGCGATCCGCGGTGGCCTCAGCGGGCCGGCTGCGCCTGGAGGTCGGCGGCGTGCCGCAGCAGGTCGCCGACCCGCACCACGCCCATGCACCGGCCGACTTCGTCGACCACCACGAGGTCGTCGTACACGCGGGCGTTGTCCCGCCCCGCCACCTGCATGGCCGCGATCACCGGGGTCGTCTTCGCCACGATCTTCGCGGTGTCCGCCAGGCGGCCGGCCGACTTCTTCGCGTGCAGCGCGTGGCCGTACGCCCCGGCCATGAAGAGCAGGAACCGGCTGCGGTCGATGCTGCCCTGCGGCCGCTGGTATTCGTCCACCAGGATCACGCTCGTGATCGAGGGCTCGGCGCTCAGCACGGCGACCACCTCCTCGGCCGTCGACCCGGCCGGCAGCGTCACCGCGGGAAGCAGGAGCTCCTGCACCCGGGGGCCCAGCGACGCGGTGACCGCGGCCGCCTCGGGCACCGGCAGCGGCACGTGGACGCGGTTGTACCCGTGGGAGGGCCGCCAGTCCGACGGCGCGAGCAGGGGGCCCTGCGCGAGCCGGATGCCCCAGCCGCGTACGGCCGCCAGCTCCGTCTCGTCCCGCACGCCCGGGGCGAGCACGTGCGCGCCGACGCCACGCGCGAGCCGGACCAGCGACTCCGCGAGCGCGCCGCGCCGGGGATCGCGCGGCCCCCGCGCCACCAGGTCGGGGGACAGCGCGATCACGTACGGCGAGGCGTCGGCGAGCAGGTCGAGCGGCAGCGCGGCGGTGCCGACCCCGCCGAACGCGATGAGGTAGCCCACCGCGCGCAGACCGTCGATCCCGGACAGCAGGGCCGTGCGATCCACGGGCGCGGGATCGCCCTCGATCACGAGGATGACCTCGCGGGGACGCCGCTTGCACACGCGCATCGCCTCGTGCAGCGCCGCGAGGCCGGCCGTACCCCCGGCCACGGCGGCGGCGGAGATCGGCAGGACGAGCGGCAGCAGGGCCTCCTCGCGGGCGGCGGCCAGCAGGCCGTTCACCGTGCCCGCCACGTCCGGACCGCCGGAGGAGGCGCCCTCGGCGATCACCTCGATGGCCACGGCGCCGCCGGTGTCGAGGTCGACCACCGGAAGGAAGAGCGGGGCGGCCGGGCCGGGGAAGCCGGGCGCGGGACCCGCGGACGCGTACGCGCGCTGGTCGTACGGCTGGGCGGCGGCCGCCGGGGTGTACCTCCGCACCATGGTGGCCGGGCCGTGTTCCCACACGGCGTCCGCCGGGGCGTGTTCCCGCGCGCTGTCCGGGGGGAACGGGGTCGCCGGGGCCGGGCCGGACGCCGGGGTGAGTTGCGAGGTCGCGGCGAGCGGCGCCGCCGAGGGGGAGGGGAGCGACACGATTGAATTGTGGGACGCCGGGCCCCCGGACTTGCCGTCCACAGAAGGAAATTCACCTATATTTCCCCGTCAGTTGGACGGAATCCGACAGACGGTGCACGAGTAGGCTGATCAGCCATGACGGCAGGGCCCGCCGCGGGAGGCGGCAGATGGATCTCGGTAGCCCCCGAGCGGCTCGCCGGATGGATCGTGCGCTTCGCCGAGCGGCACGGCGCGATCGAGGCCGTCGTCCTGCCCGACCTGGTCCGTCTCGACGCCGCCGACGGCGCGGTCGCCGAGTGCCACGTGCCGTTCCCGCCGCTGCGCCCCTCCCGCGACGGTGAAGGTGACGGCGGGCACGAGGGCGAGTTCCGCCTTCCCCCGCCTGCGGCGGCGCTGGTGGCCCACGTGTGCCGTGAGCGGACCGTCGGCGTGCTGCTGGCCCGGCTCGGCGGGCACGCCGCCGGCGTCTTCGCCGGGGCCCGCCTCGTGACGGGCAAGGTCGGCTCGCGTCAGGTCCACGGGCGCAGCGCGGCGGGCGGATGGTCGCAGCAGCGCTTCGCCCGGCGCAGGGACAAGCAGTCGGCCGAGGCGCTGGGGGCCGCCGCCGACGTGGCCGTCCGGGTGCTCCTGCCGAGGCTCGCGGACCTGGAGGCCGTCGTGCTCGGCGGGGACCGGCGCTCGATCGAGGAGATCAGGCGCGACCGGCGCCTCGCGCCGCTGTTCGCGCTGGAGACCGGCCCCTTCCTCACCGTCCCCGACCCCCGGCTGGCGGTCCTGGAGGGCGCCCCCGCGCTGTTCCGCGCCGTACGGATCCGCGTGATCGACCCCTGACCGGCCGTGCGGCGGGGCGAGGGCGGGGTTTCACCGCAGGCGGTGGTGGACACGGCGGCACTACACTTGAGCCCATGCGCACTCCCGATTGATCGCTCCCGGTGCCGATCCTGACCCCATCACCTACGGGAGTGTCCCCTTAACTATGATCATCGCTACCGACATCGAACTTCGCGCCGGCTCGCGCCTGCTCATCGAGGGCGCCTCGTTCCGGGTGAACCCGGGCGACAAGATCGGTCTGGTCGGCCGCAACGGGGCCGGCAAGACCACCCTCACCAAGGTCCTGGCGGGAGAGGGCCTGCCCGCCGCGGGCACGGTCACGATCTCCGGCAGTGTCGGCTACCTGCCGCAGGACCCCCGCACCGGCGACCTGAGCGTGCTGGCGCGCGACCGGATCCTGTCGGCCCGCGGCCTCGACGACGTGCTCCGCGAACTGCGCGAGGCGGAGGCCGGGATGGCGGCCGACGACCAGCGCGTACGCGATCGGGCGGTGCGCGCCTACGGCCGCCTGGAGGACCGCCTGCACGTCCTCGGCGGCTACGCGGCGGAGTCGGAGGCGGCCTCGATCGCCTCCAGCCTGGGGCTGCCCGACCGTGTCCTCGGCCAGCCGCTGGAGACCCTCTCCGGCGGCCAGCGACGCCGGGTGGAACTGGCCCGCATCCTGTTCTCCGGAGCGGAGACTCTCCTGCTTGACGAGCCGACAAACCACCTCGATGCGGACTCGATCGGCTGGCTTCGTGATTTTTTGCGCTCACACCAGGGCGGCTTGGTGATCATCAGCCATGATGTGAACCTTCTTGATGCGACGGTAAACCGGGTGCTCCACCTCGACGCGAACCGCTGCGTGATCGACACCTACAACGTCGGCTGGAAGGCGTACCTCGCCCAGAGGGAGACCGACGAGAAGCGGCGCAAGCGTGAGCGGGTCAACGCCGAGCGGCAGGCGTCGGCCCTGCTGTCCCAGGCCGACCGCATGCGGGCGAAGGCCACCAAGGCCAAGGCGGCCCAGGACATGGAGCGGCGCGCCCGGCGGCTGCTCTCCGGCGTCGAGGGCGAGCGGCGCTCCGACCGCGTCGCCAAGCTGCGCTTCCCCGACCCCGCGCCCTGCGGGAAGACCCCTCTGACGGCCCGCGGCCTGTCCAAGTCGTACGGCTCGCTTGAGGTGTTCACCGACGTCGACGCCGCGGTGGACCGGGGCTCGCGGATCGTCATCCTGGGCCTGAACGGCGCGGGCAAGACGACCCTGCTGCGTCTGTTCGCGGGCATCGAGAAGCCCGACACCGGCGAGGTCCTGCCCGGCCACGGGCTCAAGCTCGGCTACTACGCGCAGGAGCACGAGACGCTCGACCCCGGGCGCACGGTCCTGGAGAACATGCGCTCGGCCGGGCCCGACCTGGCCGACGTCGACCTGCGCAAGGTGCTGGGATCGTTCCTGTTCACCGGCGACGACGTGGACAAGCCCGCCGGGGTCCTGTCCGGCGGGGAGAAGACCCGTCTCGCCCTCGCGACGCTGGTGCTGTCGAGCGCCAACGTGCTGCTGCTCGACGAGCCCACCAACAACCTCGATCCGGCCTCCCGCGATCAGGTGCTGTCCGCCCTCGGCTCCTACACCGGCGCGATTGTGCTGGTCACGCACGACGAGGGGGCCGTGGAGGCGCTGCAGCCCGATAGGGTGATTCTGTTGCCAGACGGAGTAGAAGACGCATGGAGCGACGAATTTTCCGATCTTGTGGCGCTCGCCTGATCTTAATTTGAGCGGGTAGGGATCTTTTCCCGCGGAGTAGGTAGCCGATCCCGTCGAAATGACTGATCATGGGCTGAAGTAACGCTGCGGAAGTCTGGCACTACAGGAGGTACTCGTGGCCGAGACTCTGAAGAAGGGCACCCGGGTGACCGGGGCCGACCGGGAAAAGCTGGCCGCTGATCTCAAGAAGCGCTATTCCGCGGGTGAGAGCATCCGCGCTCTGGCTGCTTCCACCGGCCGCTCGTACGGGTTCATCCACCGCATCCTGAGCGAGTCCGGAGTGACTCTGCGCGGGCGCGGCGGCGCGACCCGGGGCAAGTCCAAGCGCTAGAGATCCACCTCAAGACGCGCGACCGCAGCCGCTCGTTCCTGCAGGAGGAGCGGTCGCGTCCGACTCGCCAGAACGATATTCGGTAAGCTCGGGCGCGACCGCGAGATGAACAGGAGGGCGGACGCCCGGCACGGACGGTGCGCCGCACCGGACCGGCCGTGCGAGGCGACGCCACTCCGCACCGGAGCAGGAGCAGGGCATGGCGGAAGCGGCAATGGGGGGGAATCTGGAGCACGCCCGTGAGACGGGCGACGGCTCCGATGTGTCGACGATCTCGGCGGCCGCGCCGGCCGAGGTCGGAGTGCGCTTCGAGGTGGACGGCGAGATCGCGACCGTCACTTTGGACCGGCCGGACAAGCGCAACGCTCAGACGTTCGCGACATGGTCGGCCCTGGCCCGGATCGGGGAGACCCTTCCGGAGCAGGTGAGAGTGGTCGTGGTCAAAGGCGAGGGGCCGTCCTTCTCAGCCGGGATCGACCTGCGCATGTTCAGGCCCGAGGGGGTGCCCGGACAGGGATCGTTCGCGAGCGCCGCGGCGCTCGGCGACACCGAGTTCGAGCAGCGGATCGCTGAGGCCCAGAAGGGCTTCCTGTGGCTACGCAGGCCGGAGATCGTGTCGATCGCGGCCGTGCAGGGCCACGCGATCGGGGCGGGCTTCCAGCTCGCACTCGCGTGCGACCTGCGTGTCGTCGCCGACGACGTGAAGTTCTGCATGAAGGAGCCCGCGCTGGGGCTGGTTCCCGACCTGACCGGGACCAAGCCCCTGGCCGACATCGTGGGGGTTCCCCGGGCCATCGAGATGTGCCTGACCGCGCGTACCGTCGGGGCCGCCGAGGCCGTACGGCTCGGCCTGGCCGAGATCGCGGTGCCCGCGTCCGAGTTGGCCCAGGCCGTACAGGACCTGGCCGCCGCGCTGCTGGCGACCGACCGCGCCGCCGCGGCCGCCACGAAGCGGCTGCTCCAGGCCGCGCCGGGACGCACGCTGGAGGAGCAGGCCGCCGCCGAGCGGGCCGAGCAGGTGGCGCGCATCCGGGCACTGTTCGGGTCGAACGGATAAGTACTGTTCGGGTTGAACGGATAAGTGCTGTTCGCTTCGAGCTGACGGGGGAATCGGGGGAGTCCTCCCACCGCTGCACGGCTGGGAGGATGTACGACATATGTCGATGATGAACGGGGGCTACGGCCTTCAGGTGATGCGGTCCTTACGGCGTGACAGCTCCGTGACGAAGGAGCGGTTGACGCCGGGGACCGTCCGGCGCATCGCCGGCTACGCCCGGCCGTTCCGCGCCCAGATCGCCGGTTTCCTCGCGCTGGTCGTGGTCGACGCGGTCATCGTGGTCGCCAACCCGCTGCTGATGAAGGCGATCATCGATTACGGCATCACCCCCGGGCGGGTCGACGTGGTGGTGTGGCTCGCCGCGGCGATCGGAGCGCTCGCGGTGCTGGACGCCGGGCTCGGCCTGGTGCAGCGGTGGTTCTCCGCCCGCATCGGCGAGGGCCTGATCTACAACCTGCGCACCGAGGTCTTCGACCACGTGCAGCGCATGCCGGTCGCGTTCTTCATGCGCGCCCAGACCGGCGCGCTCGTCTCCCGGCTGAACACCGACGTCATCGGGGCGCAGCGGGCCCTCACCAGCACGCTGTCGTCGGTGGTGTCCAACGTCATCAGCCTGGTGATGGTGCTCGGCACCATGCTCGTGCTGTCGTGGCAGGTCACGCTGGTCGCGCTGGTCCTGTTGCCGATCTTCATCTTCCCGGCCAAGTGGGTCGGCCGCAGGATGTCCGCGCTGACCCGCGAGCAGATGCAGCTCGACGCCGAGATGAGCTCGGTGATGACCGAGCGGTTCAACGTGGCCGGGGCCATGGTCGCCAAGCTGTACGGCAGGCCGGACGACGAGGCGGCCCACTTCGCGGAGCGCGCGGGCCGGGTCCGCGACGTGGGTGTGATCGTCGCCATGTACGGCACGGTGTTCCGCATCGCGCTCGGCCTGGTCGCCGCGCTGGCGACCGCGCTCGTCTACGGTCTCGGCGGCGTGCTCGCGATCTCCGGGGCCTTCGCGCTCGGCACCCTGGTCGCCCAGTCGTCCCTGCTCATGCGCCTGTACGGCCCGCTGACCAGCCTGTCGAACGTCCACGTGGACGTGATGACCGCGCTGGTGAGCTTCGACCGGGTCTTCGAGGTGCTCGACCTCAAGCCGATGGTGGCCGAGAAGCCGGACGCGGGGCCGATCCCCGAAGGGCCGGTCACGATCGAGTTCGACGACGTCCGCTTCCGCTACCCGGCCGCCTCCGAGGTGTCGCTGGCGTCGCTCGAGTCGGTGGCCCGCCCGGACACCGGGCCCTCGCAGGAGGTGCTCAAGGGCGTGTCGTTCACCGCGCACCCGGGCGAGCTGGTCGCGCTCGTCGGCCACTCGGGCGCGGGCAAGACGACCATCACCCAACTGGTGTCCCGGCTGTACGACGTGGACGAGGGGACCGTCCGGATCAACGGCGTGGACGTCCGCGACGTCACCCTGGACGGCATCAGGGACACGGTGGGAGTGGTCATGCAGGACGCCCACCTGTTCCACGACACGATCGGCAACAACCTCCGCTACGCCCGTCCTGAGGCGACCGACGAGGAGATCTGGGATGCCCTGCGCGCGGCCCAGATCGCCGACCTGGTCAAGAACCTGCCGGAGGAGCTGGAGACGGTCGTCGGCGACCGCGGCTACCGGCTGTCGGGAGGGGAGAAGCAGCGCATCGCCCTGGCCCGGCTCCTGCTGAAGGCGCCGCGGGTGGTGGTGCTGGACGAGGCGACCGCCCATCTGGACTCGGAGTCCGAGGCCGCGGTGCAGCAGGCGCTGAAGACCGCCCTGCGGGGGAGGACGTCGCTGGTGATCGCCCACCGGCTGTCGACCATCCGCGAGGCCGACACGATCCTGGTGGTCGAGGACGGCCGGGTCGCCGAACGCGGCAGGCACGAGGAGCTGCTGGAGCGGGGCGGCGCCTATGCCGAGCTGTACCGCACGCAGTTCACCGGCTCGGGCCCGGGCGGTTCCTGAGAGGCCCCGAGACGCCGGAGGTGCGGCTCAGCGGTAGCCGAGGCGGGCGAGCTCCTCCCTGGCCACCTTCTCCACCAGTTCGGCGTCCTCGGCCGACAGCCGCCTGCGCCAGCTTCCCGGCCGGGGGATCGTCGTGCCGTACAGCGCGATCGTGGAGATCTTGGCCTCCAGGAAGGACGACACCGCGTCGATCGCCTCTCCTGGTGAGGCCACGATGTCCTCGTATCGCAGGGTGAGCAGGTGCTCGCCGGGCAGTTCGCGGCGCAGGGCGGCGCTCAGCCGTACGGCGCCGCGCCAGCGCAGGGCGCACTTGCCCGCGGGCGGCATCCCGGCCCAGCGCTCGCGGTGCTCGGCCGAGCGCACGCCGAGGAACGGGTTGGGAAACTCCGCGTCCTCGCTCAGCATGTGGGGCTTGACCCAGGTCATGCAGGCGGGGTCGGCGAGCATGTCGGCGACGACGTCGCGGCCGTCGCGGATGATCTGGATGAGCCGGGCGTCGGGGAACGCCCGCAGCAGCACCGGCGCGCTGTAGAGCAGGTCGGGGCTGGCGTCGCCGAACCGGGACAGCGTGCCCGGCCCGACGCACGGCCCCGCGCCGACGATGCCGCCCGCCTCCCGGCAGGTGGTCGTGCACTCCGCGCACGCCGCCGGGACCACCTGCCACGCCTCCGCCAGCACGTCGCGCAGCACCTGCGGGGCGCCGCCGCTGCGGGCGATCGACGGTCTCCTGGCGAAGGCGTAGACGACCCGGGCCACCGGGCCCCTGCCCATGGTCACGTGGAAACCGGGCGAGCGCTTGAGGGCGCGGCCCAGCAGGTCCGCGCCGGAGTGCGGCGCCGCGACAACGAACACCGGACGACGGACCTTGACACCGTTGACCACGAGGATGTGCGTCGGAGGTCGCATAGATACCGCTAAGTCTGACACCCTTTGAAGGGTGAGCGAGCGCTTCCGCGGCGGGGCGGGCGGTGACGCCTCTGTAACGGTCCCGAGTCTGCCTCGGCGGCTGCGGCCCGGCGACACCGTCGCGCTGGTCGCGCCGGCCGGCCCCGTCGATCCCGTACGGCTCGAGCGCGGCACCGAGGTCCTGGCCGGGCTCGGGCTGCGGGTCGTGCACGGGGCGTCGATCCTCGCCCGGGAGGGCTACCTGGCCGGGCCGGACGCCGCGCGGGCGGCCGACCTCCAGGACGCGTGGTGCGATCCCGAAGTGGCGGCGGTCATCTGCGCCAGGGGCGGCTACGGCACCACCCGGCTGCTCGGGCTGCTCGACTGGGACGCCATGGCGGCGGCCGGTCCGAAGATCCTGCTCGGATCGAGCGACATCACCGCGCTGCACCGGGCCTTCGCCGACCGGCTGGGCCTGGCGACGCTGTTCGGGCCGATGCCGGCGTGCGCGACGATCAGCGACCCGGAGGGGCCCGAGCCGGCCACCTTCGCCCACCTGCGCGAGGCCCTGTTCGAGGGCGGCACGCCCGCGCCGGTCACGGGCGATCGGGTGATCGTGCCGGGCCGGGCCGAGGGCCGGCTCACCGGGGGCAACCTCGCCCTGCTGGCCGCCCTGTGCGGCACGCCGTACGCGCTGCGCGCGCGTGGCCGTATCGTGCTGCTTGAGGACGTCACCGAGGAGCCGTACCGGATCGACCGCATGGTGACGCAACTGCTGCAGGCCGGGTGTCTCGACGGCGCGGCGGGCATCGTGCTGGGATCGTGGGTGGACTGCGGCGACCCGCTGCCCGTGCTGACGGAACTCCTGGCCCCGCTGGGCGTCCCGACCGTCGCGGGCCTGCCCGTCGGCCACGGCGCACCACAGATGGCGATGTGGTTGGAGACGAATGTGGCTATTGTGACCGAATCGTGCTCTGTCGCGGGCACCTTCCGCGACTCTGACGCGGCAACCTGAGACGCGCCCGGATGCGCCCGGGCCGTGGCGAAGGGATGGTGCGTTGGGACTCTTGCGGCGACTGCTCAGCCGGACGCGGCCGGATCACCCCGCCCCGAGACCCGTCGAGGACGTCGATCTCGACTCCCTGCTGGCCCTGGTCGCCGAGACCATGGGCTACACCTGCGCGTTCGCGGCCGACGGCACGTCGCTGACGCTGACCTCGCCCGAGCGTGAGCGGGTGGTGAACCTCGTCGGCCTGCGCCGGGAGGCCGGTCGCCGCGCCCGCGAGGACTGGCCGATGCTGGTCTCCGAGCATCTGGCCCACGCGGTGTCGGGCGAGCCGTTCGACGCCTGCAACCTCACGCCCATCAAGCCGCTGCTGCGCACGCGGGTCCACGCCGCCGACGACCCGGCCTTCCCCGATCCCTCCCGGATCATCGGCCGCCACCTCAGCGCCGACCTGATCGAGGTGCTGACCGTCGGCGCCCGTCCGGTGCGCCCGGAGGAGGCGTTCTGCTGGCCCATCCCGCCGGCCGAGGCGCTCGACGTGGCGATCGGCAACGCCCTGACCGACGAGCGGCCCACCGTGTCGCGGCTCGACCTGGCCGGGACCGAGGTCTCGCTGCTGACCGCGCCCAGCGCGGCGGCCCACCTGCGCCGCCTGACGGCGTACATGGACGTGCCCGAGGACGGCATGCTCGCCGTGCTGCCGCACCGGGGGATGGTCGCGGTGCACCCGGTGGCCGGCATCGGCGTGGTCCGCGCGATCGAGCGCCTGCGCATCTTCGCCCACCGGGAGCACGCCGGCCGGGCCGACGGGCTCAGCCCCCACGTGTACTGGTGGCGCCGGGGCAAGCTGACCCGCATCCAGGCCGACCTCATCAGCCACGACGGGCAGACCCGGCTGGTCGTCGCGCCGCCGCCGGAGTTCGCGCGGCTCCTCGCCCGCATCGCCGGCCAGTCGTAACGCCCGCCCCGGGCACGGGGCAGGGGCGGGGCGACGAGCACGGGAGGGGCGGCGCCGAGGGAGGCCGCGGTCAGGCCGTCCCCCGGCTCGTGCCCTGCGGGAAGTCCGGCCGGGCCGCGGGCCAGGCGAAGGCGGCGGCGGCCGCGTGCGCCTGACAGGCCGCCTCCTCGTCGGCCGTCCAGCCGAACGTCTCCCGCAGCGCGTCGAACTCCCGGCGCAGCGTCGTCCCCGAGGTGGTCCGCGTGTCGGTGCTGATGGTGACGTTCAGGCCCGCCGCCAGGAGCGCGTGGGCCGGGTGATCGGCCAGCCGGGGAACCGCGGCCGTCTGGACGTTGCTGGTGGGGCACATCTCCAGGGCGATCCGCTCGCGTCCGAGCCGGTCGAGCAGGGCCCGGTCGGAGGCGGACCGCACGCCGTGGCCGATGCGGCGCGCGCCGAGGACGTCGATCGCCTCCCAGACGCTCTCCGGGCCCGCGGCCTCACCCGCGTGCACGGTGCAGGGCAGTCCCGCCGCCTGCGCGACGGCGAATGCGGGCAGGTGCGGCGCGCCGGGGAACAGGCGCTCGTCGCCCGCCAGGTCGAGCCCCGCCACCACGTCGCGGTGCCGCACCGCGGTCTCCGCGACGGCGACGCTCTCGTCCGGCGTCTGATGCCGCAGGCAGCACAGCACCAGCCCGGTGCGTACGCCCGTGGCCGCCGCGCCGGCGGCGAGACCGCCGGCGACCGCTTCGACCGCCTCGTCCAGGGTCAGGCCCCGCCGGTCGTGCAGTTGCGGGGCGAAACGCGCCTCCCCGTACACCACGCCGTCCGCGTGCCAGTCCTCGACGAGTTCGCGCGCCGCGCGTCGCAGCGCGTCCGGCGTCTGCAGGACGCGCAACGGGAGGTCGATGAAGGTGAGGAACCGGGTCAGGCTGCCGCACCGGGCGGGCGCGGTCACGAGCGTGTGCGCGGGCCGCGTCAGCGTGATCCCCTGAACCCTGGCGAGATCGGCGACCGTGGCGGGGCGGACCGAACCGTCGAGATGGCAGTGCAGTTCGAAGCGCCCTCCCTGCCGCGGCGATGCGGGCGTCATGCGGCCCGGCCCGTTCCGGCGCACGTGGCGAACAGCAGGTCCTTGAAGCCGGCCTCGTCGACGCGGCGCACCATGGTCAGATTGGGCTCACGGGCCGCACGGCGGCGATCGACGATCATCTGCCCCCGGGCCTCGTCGCCGAGGGCGATCGTCACATGCGCCCGCTCCTCTTCGAGGACCAGATCGGGCCGCAGCGCCACGGCCATGGCGATCGGGTCGGGCAGGTCGTACCCGGCCAGGCCGGTGACCTCGCGCGCCCATTCGGCGACCGTCCGGTTGATCCGATGGGCGAAGGCGGCGATAGGAGTGCCAAGCCGTTCGAGACGCCGCTGGTCCTCCGGCGTCATGACGGCGTACTTGCGGGAGACGTCCCAGCCGACCCAGGTGACCGTGTCCGGGCGCGCCGCCCGCAGCACGACTCCGGCCGCCTCGGGATCCGCCCACACGTTGAACTCCGCGGTGGCGGTGATGTTGCCGTGGGCGTCCGCCGCGCCCGCCATGCAGTACACGTGCCGGAAGCGGCCGAGCAGGCCGGGCTCCCGCAGGAGGGCGGCGGCCAGGTTGGTCAGCGGGCCCAGGGTGACCAGGGTCAGCTCACCGGGGAACCGCCGGGTGTAGGACAGCAGGACGTCGGCCGCGTGCCCCGGTTGGGGACCGCGCCGCGGGCCGGGCAGGCCGATGTCGCCCATGCCGTCCTGCCCGTGCACGTGCTGCGCGGTGGACAAGGGTCTCAACAGGGGGCGGTCGCACCCTTCGTGGACGGGGACGTCGGCCGCTCCCGCGATCTCCAGGGAGATCAGCGCGTTGCGGGTGGCCGTCGGCAGCGGGACGTTGCCGGCCACGGTGGTGACGGCGCGCACGTCGCCCAGGCCGCTGGCGGCGGCCAGCAGCAGGGCCACGGCGTCGTCGGATCCGGTGTCGGTGTCGACCAGGAGAGGTGTCGGGGGCATGTGGGGGCTTTCCTCGTGTGGGGGCGGGACGGCGGATGCGGGCGAGGTGGGTCTGGCCGTCCGCGGACGGCTCACGTGGCAGTTCTAATCGTTTAGATGAGAGGATGCAAGCCGTACGAGGAAAGGAGCCCCTCATGGCCGTCACGCTCGCGGACGTGGCCCGCCGGTCCGGCACGTCCACGGCGGTGGTCAGCTACGTGATGAACAACGGCCCGCGCCCGGTGGCCCCCGCGACCAGGGAGCGGGTTCTCGCCGCGGCCGCCGAGCTGGGCTACCGCCCCAACCGGATCGCGCGGGCGCTGCGGGCCGGCACCACCGGGGTCGTCGGCCTGGTCCTGGCCGACGCGTCCAACCCCTACTTCGCCGCGCTGGCGCGAAGCGTCGAGCGTGCGCTGGAGAGGCGGGACACGCTGATGATGACGGGCAACGCGGGCTACCTCCCGGGCAGGCAGCAGCACCTGGTCGAGCGTTTCCTCGCGGCGCAGGTCGACGGTCTGATCGTCGTCTCCGCCGACGGCGGCGCCGACGTCGCGGCCCAGGCGGTGGCGGCGGGCGTGCCCTCCGCCTATGTCCACCACCGGCCGGTTCCGGGTCAGGCCCCGCTCGTGTCCGCCGACAACGACGCCGCGGTCCGCGCGGCCGTCGAGCACCTGCGGGGGCACGGGCACCGGCGCATCGCCTTCCTGTCCGGTCCGCACGACGCCGGCCCGGTCGCCGAGCGGCGGGACGCCTGGCAGCGCGCCGTCTCCTCCTCTGGTCCCGAACCCCTGCCGCTGCGCTGCGACTACTCGCGGGAGGCGGCGGCCCGGCTGACGGCGGAGCTGATCGCCGGGGGGACGATGCCGCGCGCCCTCATCGCGGCGACCGACGAACAGGCCATCGGAGTCCTCGCGGCCGCGTCGGCCGCCGGTCTGCCCATCCCCGGCCGCCTCGCCCTGATGAGCTGCGACGGGACTCCGGACAGCGCCTACACGGCCCCCGCGCTCAGCGTCATGGAGCAGCCGCTGGACGCCATGGCCGAGCAGGCGGTCGCACTCCTCCTCGACCGCGCGCCCGCGTCCGCGTCGCTTCCCGCGGCCCACCTGGTCGCGCGGCGCAGTTGCGGCTGCGACGCATGACCGCCGCGCCGAAAGGGCGCGCGGCGACGACGCCCATCCGGTGCCCGCCCGGCTGTACCGGTCGCTCGGGTTCCGCGAGTGCGCCAGGAGCCCCGGCTACCGCCGCTCGGCGTGGCGGGCCAGCGCCTGGGCCGTGCGGATGAGGTGGATGTGGGTGAACGCCTGGGGGAAGTTGCCGAGTTGGCGGCCTGTTCTGGGGTCGTATTCCTCGGCGAGGAGGCCGACGTCGTTGGACAGGGCGACGAGGCGTTCGAACAGTTCGACGGCGTCGTCGTGGCGGCCGGTCATCGCTCGGGCTTCGGCGAGCCAGAAGCTGCAGGCGAGGAAGGCGCCTTCGCCGCCGGGGAGGCCGTCGACGGGGTTGTCTTCCGCCACGGGGTAGCGCAGGACGAAGCCGTCGGTCATGAGTTCGCGTTCGATGGCGTCGATGGTGCCGGTGACGCGGGGGTCGTCGGGGGGCAGGAAGCCGACGATGGGGATCTGCAGGAGGGCGGCGTCCAGTTCGCGGGAGCCGTAGGACTGGGTGAAGGTGTTGCGTTCGGGGTCGTAGCCCTTGTCGCAGACCTCTGCGTGGATGCGGTCGCGCAGGGCACGCCAGCGCTCCACGTCGCCGCGCCGGCCCAGCTCCTCGATGACGCGGACCATGCGGTCGGCCGCGACCCAGGCCATGACCTTGGAGTGGACGAAGTGGCGGCGGGGGCCGCGCACCTCCCACAGTCCCTCGTCGGGCTGGTCCCAGTTGTGCTCGAAGAACTCCATGACCTTCGTGACCAGGGCCCAGGCGTGGTCGTCCGGCGCCATGCCCTGCTTGCGCGCCTGGTAGAGGGCGTCGACGAACTCCCCGTAGATGTCGAGCTGGAGCTGGGTCGCCGCGCCGTTGCCGATCCGCACGGGCACCGAGTTCTCGTAGCCCGACAACCAGTCGAGCGTCATCTCCGGCAGGCGGCGTTCGCCGGCCACGCCGTACAGGACCTGGACGTCCTCGGGGCGGCCGGCGATGGCGCGCAGCAGCCAGGAACGCCAGGCGGCGGCCTCCTCGACGTATCCGGCGCCGGTCAGCGCGTCGAGCGTCATGGAGGCGTCGCGCAGCCAGCAGTAGCGGTAGTCCCAGTTGCGCACCCCGCCCAGGTGCTCGGGCAGCGACGTGGTCGGCGCGGCCACGATGCCGCCGGTCGGGCTGTAGGTCAGCGCCTTGAGCGTGATCAGCGAGCGGACCACGGCCTCGCGCCAGGGACCCCGGTGACCGCATCGCGAGACCCACTCCTCCCACAGGAGCCGGGTCTCGGCCAGCTGCTCCAGCGGGTCGATCCGCTCCGGCTCCGGCTGGTGGGACGGGTGCCAGGTGAACACGAACGGCACCCGCTGCCCGGCGGCGACCGTGAACGTCGCCTCGTGCCGGTAGTCGCCGCCCCGCAGCGGGACGGCGGAGTGGATCCAGACCGAGTCGGGGCCGCCGATGGCGTGCAGGTGCCCGTTCCTTCGGCGCACCCAGGGGACGATGCGGCCGTAGTCGAAGCGGATCCGGATCTCCGTCGTCATCTCCACGGTGCCGGACAGGCCCTCGACGATCCGTACGAGATCGGGGTTGGCGTGCCGGGGCGGCATGAAGTCGATGACCTTGACCGCGCCCGTGGGCGTCTCCCAGACGGTCTCGAGGATGAGCGTGTCCTCGACGTACGCCCGGCGCGTGGCCTGCTCGTGTCCCGTGGGGGCCAGCCGCCAGAAGCCGTTGGACTCGTCACCGAGCAGCCGGGTGAAGCAGGAGGGGGAGTCGAACCGGGGCAGGCACAGCCAGTCGATCGAGCCGTCCCGGCCGACGAGGGCGGCCGACTGCATGTCGCCCACCAGGGCGTAGTCCTCGATCCGCATGCCCGTCACGCTACCGGGCGCAGGCCGTCCTCTCACCCGCGAGTGTGGCTGTCAGATGCTCGCCACCTTCGCCGTGCCGGCGCCGCGTACCTCCCGGCTCAGCGCCTGGGCGGTGTGGATCAGGTGGATGTGGCTGAAGGCCTGGGGGAAGTTGCCGAGTTGGCGGCCTGTTTTGGGGTCGTATTCCTCGGCGAGGAGGCCGACGTCGTTGGACAGGGCGATGAGGCGTTCGAACAGTTCGACGGCGTCGTCGTGGCGGCCGGTCATCGCTCGGGCTTCGGCGAGCCAGAAGCTGCAGGCGAGGAAGGCGCCTTCGCCGCCGGGGAGGCCGTCGACGGGGTTGTCTTCCGCCACGGGGTAGCGCAGGACGAAGCCGTCGGTCATGAGTTCGCGTTCGATGGCGTCGATGGTGCCGGTGACGCGGGGGTCGTCGGGCGGGAGGAAGCCGACGATGGGGATCTGCAGGAGGGCGGCGTCCAGTTCGCGGGAGCCGTAGGACTGGGTGAAGGTGTTGCGTTCGGGGTCGTAGCCCTTGTCGCAGACCTCGGCGTGGATGCGGTCGCGCAGGGCGCTCCACCGGCCGAACGGCCCGGTGCGGCCCAGCTCCGCGGCCCCCCGCGTTATGCGGTCCATGGCGAGCCACGACATGATCTTGGAGTGGACGAAGTGGCGGCGGGGGCCGCGCACCTCCCACAGTCCCTCGTCGGGCTGGTCCCAGTTGTGTTCGAGGAACTCGGCCCCCTTCATCACCAGCGACCAGGTGTAGTCGTCGGGCGGCATGCCCTTCTTGCGTGCCTTGTAGAGGGCGTTGACCACCTGACCGTAGACGTCGAGCTGGAACTGGCCGGCGGCGCCGTTGCCGATGCGGACGGGGCGTGAGCCCTCGTACCCGGACAGCCAGTCGAGCGTCGTCTCCGGCAGGCGGCGTTCGCCGGCCACGCCGTACATGATCTGGTGATCCTGGGGGCGGCCCGCGATGGCGCGCAGCAGCCACACGCGCCAGGCGTCCGCCTCCTCGACGTACCCCGCCCGCAGGAGCGCGTCGAGCGTCATCGCGGCGTCGCGCAGCCAGCAGTAGCGGTAGTCCCAGTTGCGCACCCCGCCCAGGTGCTCGGGCAGCGACGTGGTCGGCGCCGCGACTATCCCGCCGGTGGGGCTGTAGGTCAATGCCTTGAGCGTGATCAGCGAGCGGACGACCGCGTCCCGCCAGGGGCCCCGGTAGCCGCAACGGGCGGCCCAGTCCCGCCACACCTGCACGGTCAGGCCGAGCTCGGCGAGGGGGTCGATGGCCTGGGGCTGCGGCTGGTGGGAGGGGTGCCAGGTGAACACGAACGGCAGCCGCTGCCCGGCGGCGACCGTGAACGTCGCCTCGTGCCGGTAGTCGCCGCCGCGCAGCGGGACGGGCGAGTGGATCCAGACCGAGTCGGGGCCGCCGACGGCGTGCAGATGGCCGCCCGCCCGGCGTGCCCACGGCACGATCCGGCCGTAGTCGAAGCGGATGCGGATCTCCGTCGTCATCTCGACGACCCCGGACAGGCCCTCCACCACCCGGACCAGGTCCGGGTTGCCGGAGCGAACCGGCATGAAGTCGACCACCCTGGCCGTCCCGGTGGAGGTCTCCCAGTCGGTCGCGAGCACCAGCGAGTCCTCGACGTACGCCCGCCGGGCGGCCCTGTCGCGTCCTACGGCGGCCAGCCGCCAGAAGCCGTTGGACTCGTCGCCGAGCAACCGGGCGAAGCAGGAGGGGGAGTCGAACCGCGGCAGGCACAGCCAGTCGATCGAGCCGTCCCGGCCGACGAGGGCGGCCGACTGCGTGTCCCCGATCAGGGCGTAGTCCTCGATCCGCATGCTGCTCACCTACCCGCGCCGGACGGGGTGTCCCGCCGGACGCAGGACCGCATTGCGCTCGCCTCATCATGCCGGTTTCGTGCCCGGTGGCCGGGCGGTGTCCCCCGTGGGAGCCCACAGCTTCATGAAGACCTGCGTCACCGGGCCGATCGTCAGGGCGAACACCACCGTGCCGATCCCGACCGTGCCGCCGAGCAGCCAGCCCACGGCGAGCACGGTGATCTCGACGACCGTGCGGGCGAGCCGGATGGACAGCCCGAGCCGGTTGAGGCCCGTCATCAGGCCGTCGCGCGGCCCCGGACCGAAGCCCGCGTGGATGTAGAGCCCCGAGGCGGCGGCGATGGCGACGATGCCGCCCAGGAGGAAGGCCCACTGGACCGGCCAGGCCGCGGGCGCGGGGACCAGCGCCATCACCCCGTCGGCGCTGGTGCCGACCACCAGGACGTTGCTGATCGTGCCGAGGCCGGGCCGTTGCCGCAGGGGGATCCACAGCAGCAGCACCAGCGCGCCCACCAGGTTGATGCACAGGCCGATCGACCACCCGGTGCGCACCGACATCCCCTGGTGGAAGACCTCCCACGGGTCGAGGCCCAGCCCGGACCTGACGAGCAGGGCGATCCCGGCGCCGTACAGCGCCAGGCCGGTGTAGAGGCGGATGAGCCGCAGCGGGAGCGAACGGGGGCGGGGGAGGGAGAGTTCGGTCATAGTCGGCCCATCGTGCAGGCAGGCGGGGTTGCGGGAAAAGGGCCAATCAGAGAAATTGGCCTTTATGGACCGGCACCTCAGCGCTCACCAGCTCGCCAGGCTCGTCCGGAGCGGCACGGGAAAAGGCACGGGAGACACGCCGGACGTCCGGCCCTACTACCGGGCGCTCGCGGAGGCCGTACGCGGCCTCGTCCTGGACGGGAGGCTCGCAGTCGGGGTACGCCTGCCGGCCGAGCGGCACCTGGCCGAGGCCCTCGGTGTGAGCCGCACCACCGTGACCGCCGCGTACGACCGGCTGCGCGAGCAGGGCTACCTGGAGAGCAGGCAGGGATCCGGCAGCCGCGTGGCCCTGCCCGACCCGGGCGCGCTCGGGACCGACAACCCGTGGCTGGCGTCCGACGACGACGGGCTGCTGCCGCTGCACGCGGCCGCGCCTCCGGCGAGCGCCCTGCTCGGCGAGGCCATCGAGGAGGTGGGCCGGGCCTACCACAGGTACGCGCTGGGCATGGGCTACCACCCGGCCGGGCTCGCGCCGCTGCGCGAGGCGATCGCCCGCAGGTACGGCGAGCGGGGGCTGCCCACGCGTCCCGAGCAGATCCTCGTCACGGCCGGAGCCCAGCAGGCCGTCCACCTGCTGATGTCGGCGTTCGCCGGGCGGGGCGACCCGGTGCTGGTCGAGTCGCCGACCTACCCGCACGCGATCGACGCGGCCCGGATGCGGGAAGCCCATCTGGTGCCGGTCGGCGTGCAGGAGGACGGCTGGCACCTCGACCTGGTGAGCTGTGCGATGCGGCAGTCGGCGGCCCGTCTGGCCTACGTCATCCCCGACTTCCACAACCCGACCGGCCACCTGATGGCCGACGCCGCCCGCGCCGAGCTGGTGGAGGCGGCCCGCCGGTACGGCGTCACGCTGATCGCCGACGAGAGCTGGGCGGAGATCGTGCTGGACGAGACGGCGCGTGCGGCGCCGCTGGCCGCGTTCGACACCGATGGCCGGGTGATCAGCGTGGGCTCGGCCTCGAAGCTGTGGTGGGGCGGCCTGCGGGTCGGCTGGATCCGGGCGAGCGCTGCGACCGTCCGCCGCCTGGCCGCGCTGCGGGCCGCCGTGGACATCGCGGGCGCGGTCTTCGAGCAGCTCGTGGTCGCGCGCCTGTTCGAGCGGATCGAGGAGACGCGCGCCGAGCGCCGCCGTGCGCTCGGCGCGTCCTGCGCGGCGCTCGCCGCGGTCCTGCGCGAGGAGCTGCCCGGCTGGGCGTTCACGGTGCCGCGCGGCGGCGGCTCGCTGTGGGTGCGGCTCGACGGGCCGGTGGCGAGCTCGGTCGCCGAGGCCGCCGCCGCCCGTGGCGTACGGCTGGCTCCGGGCCCGTGGTTCGGCGTGGACGGCACGCTGGAGCGCTACCTGCGGCTGCCGTTCACCCAGCCGCCGGCCGTGATGGAGGAGGCGGTGCGCCGCATCGCCCGCGACCCCGCCGGTTATCGCCCGTGCGAGCCGCTCACGCCGACCCTGTGAGCGCTGGGTTCGGCCCTGTCTCTGTTCAGCCCTGTCCCTGTTCAGCTGGGCGTGGGCACGGGCGGCATGTGGTGCTCGGCCATCAGCGTGCGGAGCCTGCGGACGAACATCAGCATGACGAGCCCCGCCGCGATCGCGGCGAGCGCGAGGGCGAGGTAGTACACGGGCATCGGCACGACCTTGGTCAGCCGGTAGGCCTGGCCGCCGACGGAGTCGCCGAGGGCCATGGAGAGGAACCACAGGCCCATGAGCTGGTTCTCGAACGCCCGGGGGGCGAGCTTGTTGGTGACCGACAGCCCGGCCGGGCTGAGGAACAGCTCGCCGACGGTCTGGATGAGGTAGACCGACAGCAGCCACATGATCGAGACCTTCACTCCGCCGGAGGCGAAGCCGGCCGCGACCGACATGACGACGAAGCTCAGCCCGACGATCACCAGGCCGACCGCGAACTTGAGCGGCGTGCTGATCCGGGTGCCCGCCTTGAGGAACATCTCCGCGAAGAGGGGGGCGACGATGATGATCGCGAGCGAGTTGACGTTCCCCACCCAGCCCGGGGGGATCATGAAGCCGAGCACGTTCAGGTCGGTGTCGTTCTTCGCGAACAGCAGCAGGGCGCTGCCGGCCTGGTCGTAGACGAGCCAGAAGATCGCGGCGGCCAGGAACAGCCAGACGTACGCGAACAGCCCGGTCCGCTCCTCCTCGGTGACCTCGCGCGAGGAGAACAGGAAGGCGAAGTACGCGACCGGCACGGCCGCCGTCACGACCGTGAGCACGAGGGCGAAGCGGTCCACGGTGAGCGTGCCGCTGAGCGCCCACAGGGCCAGCGCGCCCGCGCCGACGGCGAGCGAGACGCCCGCGACGACCTTGAAGCGCCTCTCCTCGTCGGGCGTCAGGCGGTGGTCCGGCTCCTCGCCGGCGCCGCACAGGGTGGCCCGGCCCCGGACGTACTGCGCCAGGCCGATGGCCATGCCGAGCGCCGCCGCGCCGAAGGCGAGGTGCCAGCGGCCGCCCGTCTGAAGCCAGGGGACGATCATGATGCCGAGGAAGGCGCCCAGGTTGATGCCCATGTAGAAGATCGTGTAGCCGGAGTCGCGCCGGGCGTCGTCCTCGTGCCGGTACAGCTCGCCCACCAGCGCCGACATGTTCGGCTTGAGCAGCCCGCTGCCCAGCGCGATCAGCACGAGGCCGAGCCAGACGAACCCGTCGCCCATGGGCATCGCCATGCTGACATGGCCGCCCATGATGACCAGGGCGCCGCACAGCACGGTCCTGCGCGCCCCGAGCAGCCGGTCGGCGAGCCAGCCGCCCACGAGGGCGAGCAGGTAGACCGAGGCGATGTAGACGCCGTAGATGCCGACCGCGGTCGTCTCGGGCAGGCCCATGCCGCCGCGCGTGGCGGGCGCGGTCAGGAACAGCACGAGGACGGCGCGCATGCCGTAGTAGCTGAAGCGCTCCCACATCTCCGTGCCGAACAGCGTGGCCAGTCCCCGTGGATGGCCGAAGAACGTCCGCTCGCCCATCGGCGGACCCGATCTTCCGGATGCCATGCGATCCCCCCGATCACGCATCATCCCGTGTACCTTACCTGGCTTTATATCCCTTTTGTCCGAATCTGCTGGCGGCGCGAAGATCGAGCGGGGCGAGTCGCGACCGGAAGCGGTCGCGTGGCACAGTGGGCTGGGCACCGCTGCCGATCTGCGTGCTGCTGATGCGCCGCGAGACCGGGCTCACTCCTGCGGAGTACCGGCGCCGATTCGGCCCGGGGACAGACCGGGGACCGCACTCGCCGCCCTGGAACCGCTCGGGCGGCGGGGTTCTCGCCCGCTCGCCCGCGTCCGCTCACCGCCGGGGTCTTGTCCGTGGCGATCTCGTGTGGTGCGATGCATGCCACGCGTGCGAAATGCCCGTTGGGAGGCGCGATGACCGGCGTACTTGAGGAACGGGCCGCGATCGAGCGGGAGATCGCGGGCAGGACGGTGTGCGAGCAGCTCAGGTGGGCCGCGCAGGAGCATCCGGACTCGCCGGCCTACTCCGACCCGGCCGGTGACGGCTGGACGACCCTGACCTACGCCGAGGCGCGGAGGAGGGTGCTGCAGATCGCCGCGGGCTACGCCGCGCTCGGCCTGCGTCCGGGCGACGCCGTCGCGCTGATGCTGGTGAACCGCAGCGAGCACGTGCTGGCCGACCTCGGGGCCGTCCACGCGGGCGCCGTCCCCTGCTCGATCTACGCGACCTTCGCCCCCGAGCAGGTCGCGTACGTCGCCCGCGACGTCGGGGCGCGGATCGCGGTGCTCGGCGGCCCGGCCGACCTGGCCCGCTGGGAGCCGGTCCTCGGCGAGCTGCCCGCGCTCACGAGGATCGTCATGCTGGAGGGCGCCCCCGAAGGCGACGAGCGCTTCCTGAGCTGGGAGGCGTTCCTGAAGCTCGGCGCCGACGCGCTGGCCGCCGACCCCGCCGTTGTGGACGCGCGCTGGCGCGCGGTGACCCCGCAGGACACACTGGCCGTCCTCTACACCTCGGGCACGACGGGCAACCCCAAGGGCGTCCCGCTGACGCACGCGAACGTGCTGTTCGAGATCGTCACGACCCAGCGGATGATCCGCCTGCCCACGCACGGCACGCAGATCTCCTACCTCACCTACGCCCACATCGCCGAGCGGGTGCTCAGCCTGTACCTGCCGCTGGTCAAGGTCAATCACGTCTACTTCTGCACGGACATGGCGAACCTCGGTGCCACGCTCGGCCAGGTGCGTCCCGTGCTGTTCTTCGGCGTCCCCCGCGTCTGGGAGAAGATGACGGCCCGGCTGCAGGCGCTGCTGGCCACCCAGCCGCCCGAGCAGCAGGAGAGCGTGCGCGCCGCGATGGCCGCCGGGCTCGCGTACGTCGAGGGGCTGCAGCACGGCCACACGGTCACGCCCGAGGTGCGCGAGGCGTACGAGCGGGCCGACGCCGCGCTGCTGTCGGTCGTCCGCGGCCTGATCGGGCTCGACCAGGCCCGCTGGTGCGCGACAGCCGCCGCGCCGATGCCTATAGAGGTGCAGCGGTTCTTCGCCGGCCTCGGCCTGAAGGTCATCGACGTGTACGGCATGACCGAGACGACCGGCGCCTTCACCGTCAACTCGCCGGACGTCTTCAAGCTGGGCACGGTGGGCCGGGCCGAGCCGGGCGTGGAGGTGCGGATCGCCGAGGACGGCGAGATCCTCACCCGCAGCCCGCTCAACACCCGCGGCTACCTCGGCCTGCCCGAGGCGACCGCCGAGCTCCTCGACGACGACGGCTGGCTGCACACCGGCGACGTGGGGTCGATCGACGAGGACGGCTTCGTCCGCATCGTCGACCGCAAGAAGGAGCTGTTCATCACCTCCGGCGGGGAGAACGTCTCCCCGGCCGCCATCGAGGGTCACCTGAAGGAGCATCCGCTCATCGGGCAGGCTCTCGCGTACGGCGACCGCCGGCCCTACCCGGTGGCGATCCTCACTCTGGACGCCGAGGTGGCGCCCGAGTGGGCGCGGGCGCGCGGCATCGCCTTCGGTTCCCTGGCCGACCTGGCCGCGCATCCGGACGTGCTGAAGGAGGTCGAGGCGGCGGTCGAGTCCGCCAACCGCAAGCTCGCCCGGGTGCAGCAGGTCAAACGGTGGCGGCTGCTGCCCGTCGAGTGGACGGCCGAGACCGCCGAGCTCACCCCCAGCCTGAAGCTCAAGCGCCGGGTCGTCCACGCCAGGTACGCCGAGGTGATCGAGGAGCTGTACACGACCGGCTGATCACGAGGCGGGTTCTCCCGGCCGAATTTTCACGAGCCGAACTTTTACCGGGCCGGGAGTGTGTCGGGGGCGGGGCGGCCCGCGAGCGTGCGTACGGTCACGGGGCATGATGAGACCTCTGCTCGCGACGCTGGTCCTCGCGGCCGCGACGACGGCGGCGGCCGCGCCGGCCCCCGCCTCCGGTGACCTGGCCATCCGATCGGTCGAGGTGCGCCCGTCCGACCCCGTGGTCGGCCCGAGCGGGTCGGTGCGGCTGGTCGTCGACGTGGTGGCGCGCGGCGCGGACCGCGTCTCCGTCGTCCTGGAACCCGGCCGCGCCCCCTCGGGAGGCGACGAGCCCGGAGAGGAGCCCGGGAAGGAGCCCGAGCCGGACGCGACCCCCTCGCCGCCGTCCGGCGACGCCGTGCCGGTGCCGCCCGGCTCCCCGGACCCCGTGGTCTCCCCGGGCGCCGCCGTACCCGCGGGTGTGCCCCTGCCGGGCCTGGGCGGGCTGGCGTCCGCCGCGATGCCCGGCATGGTGGGCGCGTCGCGGACCGGCCGGCCGGTCCGCCGGATCTCGTCGGGGGAGTGGGAGACCTGGCGGTTCCTCCCGGACAAGCCGCTGTCGCGGTGGTATCCGAGCGGTCCGTGGACGGTCACCGCGACCGCGGTGAACGCGCGGGGCGAGCGGGCCGTCGCCCGGGTGGGGTTCAACCTGCGCCGGGCGACCGAGATCGAAGGGCTCAAGGTGGTGCGCGACGGAGACGGCGTGCGCGTCACCGGGACGCTGCTGCGGGTGGACCCGGTCGGGAAGGTCGACTACCGGCCGTTCGCCGGGCAGCGGGTCAGGATCTGCTTCCGCCCCGCGGGGTCGTCCCGCTGGAAGACCGTCGGAGAGGCGGTCACCCGCAGGGACGGCTGGTTCACCGCACGGGTCCGTGCGGACGGCGAGGGCGCGTGGCGTGCCGAATATGCAGGTACGTCCCGGTATGCCGCCGATGCCAGCCCGCAACGAGAAGCGTGAAATGCCGTCAGTGCCTCAAATGGGCACAAATTAGACGTAAAGGACAGTTACCGTTTTGTTATCTCTTTAATGAACGAGTGAGGCAACTTTTCTCTCCCTTGTGACGTCTATGACGTAGGTGCGTCCCAAACCGGGGGCGCTTTCCTGAACGGGGAGAGGAACACCCTCATGGTGAAACGAGCTGCTACCACCCTGGTAGCGGTCGCCATGGGCGCCACGGCGCTCGCGACTGCGCCCGCGTACGCGGACACTGTCGCGCCTACGTCGTCGCCCACGCCGAGCCCCACCGCCGGGGAGAACTTCCACAAGCCGTACACACCCGACCCGCGCATCGTGTCGGTCGACGTCGACCCCGACGTGGTCGTGGTGAGCAGGGGCCGGTCGGCCCAGGTCACCGCCCGGGTCACCACCAAGGACGTCCAGAGCGTGGACATCGACCTGTGGGGTCCGTGGGGCCACGGCGACCACGGCGGCGACCACTGGTTCGGCAAGCGACGGGGCGGCCACGACGACGGTCCGAAGTTCGACCGCGCCTCGCGCTCGTGGAGCTTCGACTGGAGCGACCGGGCGGGCACCTACCGCGTGCACGTCGAGGCCATCGGGCTCGACGGCAAGAAGTACACCGAGGACCGCTCCTTCACGGTGAAGCGCAGGGAGTGGCACGCGCCGCGCCCGTCGGGCCCGAAGGCGACCCGCATCGCGGGCTTCGACGCCACGCCCGAGCCGGTCCGCAAGGGCCGCTCGCTGACCCTCAAGGGCACGCTGCAGGTCGCCCAGTGCTGGGGTGACTGGTACTACGACGACTGGGACAACTTCTCCGGCCGTCGCGGCGGCGACCGCTACTGCTTCGACAGCCGCGACTACTGGAACGACTGGCACTGGCTGGGCTCGCAGGACGTGGAGGTCTACTTCCAGCCCTCGGGCTCCCCGAGGTGGCAGTACGTGGACACGATCGAGACCGACGGCGACGGCGACTTCGCCACCAGCGTCCGGGCCTGGCGGTCCGGCACCTGGGCCGTGCGGTTCGACGGCAACCGCCGGCTCAAGGGTTCCGAGGCGACCGACTACGTGAAGGTCTGGCGCCACTAGAAGACCCGACCGCGACGCCCGGTTCCCGTGAAGGGGCCGGGCGTCCGGCTTTTCTCTGACGCGGTTCCTGATTAAAGGTGACAGTTCGGGTAGAGCAGTCACGGCGTGTGCGCGGAACCTTCATAGTGAGTGAAGCACCGCGGTCACCAACGGCGAGCATCCGCTCGCACCGCGTGTAGGGGGTCTGGGTTTGATCCGACTGATGCTCGCCGAGGACATGCACCTCATCCGCAAGGCGCTGGTCGCTCTGTTGTCGAGTGAGGACGACCTCGAGGTGGTGGCCGAGGCGGACAAGGGTGAGGACATCGTCCGGCTCGGCTGCCTGCGGCGCCCCGACGTCGCGGTGCTCGACATCGGGATGCCCGGTGTCGACGGCCTCACCGCGGCGGCCGAGCTGCACCGCCGATTACCCTCCTGCAGGACCGTCGTCCTCACCGGGCTCGGAACGCCCATGGCGCTGCGCAAGGCGCTGGACGCCAACGTGCGCGGCTTCGTCGTGAAGGACGCCTCGCCGGGCCACCTCGTGGACTGCATCCGCCGGGTGGCGAAGGGGGAGCGGGTCATCGACCCCGAGCTCGCGGTGGCCGCGCTCGACGCCGACAGCAACCCGCTGACCGCCCGCGAGCTCGACGTCCTGGAGACCGCAGCCGGTGGCGCCACCGTCGGCGAGATCGCCGACCGCCTGTCGCTGTCGCGGGGCACGGTCCGCAACTACCTGTCCCGCATCCTCACCAAGGTCGGCGCCCGCTCACGCGTCGAGGCGATCCAGATCGCCTCCGAGTGCGGCTGGCTGTGGCCCGCGGCCGGCCGCGACATCGGCATCCTGCGCTACCGCTCCCGCCGCTAGCCTCCCCGGGCCCTCCCAGTGACCCACCAGGTCGGCGTACAGCGGTGAGGAGGTCACCATCTCCTCGTGCGTGCCGAGCAGGACGCGGGTGCCGTCCATGACCAGCACCCGCCGGGCCCGCAGGGCCGAGGAGATCCGGTGCGCCACGACGATCACCGTGCCCCCGCGCGCCGCGAAGGCCGCCTCCGCCCGCGCCTCCGCCGCGGGGTCGAGATGGCAGGTCGCCTCGTCGAGCACGACCAGCCGGGCGGGGGACAGGTAGGTCCTGGCCAGCGCGACGAGCTGCCGCTCGCCCGCGGACAGCTCGGCCGGGTCGAGCGGGCCGCCCGCGGTGCGCTGCGCGAGCTCCGCCAGCCCGAACGCCGCCACCGCCTCGTCCACCCGCTCCGGAGGCGTCCCCGGCGCGAGGTACGTCAGGTTCTCCGCCAGGGTGCCGGGGAAGACGTACGCCTCCTGGGGGATCAGCGCGCGGGCGGCCGGGTGGACCCGCGCGGCCGGGACGCCGCCGACGAGGATCTCGCCCTCGTCCGGGCCCAGCAGGCCGGCGACGAGCGCGGCCAGCGTGGACTTGCCGATCCCGCTCGGGCCGACGACGGCCAGGTGGTCGCCCTCGGGCACGTCGAGGTCCAGGCCGTCGATCACCGGCTCGGGGGCCTTCTGCCCGGAGGTGCCGTAGGCGAAGCGCACCCCGCGCAGCTCCAGGCGGACCCCGCCGGGCTCCCGGTCACCGTGCGGCACGGGCGGGCCGGGCGCGTGCAGGATGCGCTCCAGCGTGACGGCCAGGCGGACGCCGCTGACGCCGAGACCCTGGACCAGGCCGCCGAGGGCGGGGGAGAGCGACTGCATCACGTAGGTCAGCGAACCGAGGATCACCCCGCCGGTGACCCCCTGGCGCACCAGCCAGGGCGCGCCCGCGAGCAGGAGCACGACCGGCAGCCACGCTCCGACCGCCAGCGACAGCGTCCGTGACGCCGTCACCCGGGCCAGCGCCCGCGCGGCCCTCGCCTGCCGGGAGACCTCCCGCCCGACGCTCGCCGCGACGCGCGCCTCGCCGCCGCAGGCGGTCACGTCCCGCAGGCCGCTCGCCATCGCCGCCACCGCGGCCGCCGTACGCTCGTCGGCGACGATGAACTCGCGCTGACGACGGGCCAGGGCGGGCAGGGAGACCAGGAACAGGCCGAGCCCCAGGGCCACCGGCGCCAGCACGAGCGGGACGACCTCCGGGGCCAGGGTCGTGAGCCCCACCGCCACGCCGGCCACCGTGAACACGAAGGTCCTGACCACCGTGATGATCGCGCCGAAGGCGTCCCTGGCCAGCTCGACCTGGTGGTTCATCCGGGCGACCGCCGCGCTGTCGCCGCCCCGCCCGGCCCGCAGCGCCCCTGTCACCACGCGCTCCAGCAGGTCGTCGCGGAACGGCTCGACGATCCCGGCGATGAGCAGCAGCACCTGCCGGGCGGCCACCGCGGCCACCGCCCACGCGGCGGCGAGCACACCCAGCCACATCAGGCCGGCGCCGGGCCGCCCCGCCGCGAAGCCGTCGTCCACGGCCCGCGCGATCGCGTACCCGCCGGTCAGCGCGGGCAGGGCCTCCGCCACCGACCAGCAGGCCAGCCACAGCAGCCGGGAGGGTTCGCGCCGCAGGGCGCCCACGACCACCTGCCCGGCGGCCGCTCCCGGCCGCCCTCCTGCGGGCGCGCGGCGCCTCATGAGGCCTCCTCGGCCCGGAAGACCGCACGGTAACCGGGATCGTCCCACAGCCGCTCGTGCGTGCCGGTCGCGCGGACCCGCCCGTTCTCCAGCCACACGACCTGGTCGGCCTGCGCCGCCGTCGTCACGCGGTGGGCCACCACCAGGCGGGTGCGGTCGGACAGGCTCCCGGTGAGCGCCCGCCCGATCTGCCGCTCGGTCACCGTGTCCAGGCTCGACATCGCGTCGTCCAGGATCAGCAGCCGGCCGGCCTGGGCGAACGCGCGGGCCAGGCCGACCCGCTGGATCTCGCCCCCGGACATCGGCGCCTCGCCGACCGGGGTGGCGTACCCGAGCGGCAGCCGCCGGATGAAGGCGTCGGCGCGGGCGGCGGTCGCGGCCGCCCGCGCCGCGTCTCCGCTCCGCTCACCGGCGTCGTCCCCTGCGCCGAGGCCGAAGGCGACGGCCTCGCCCAGCGTCTCGCCGAACAGCGCGGGCCGCTCGAACGCGTACCCGACCGCGCGGCGCAGCGGCTCCCGGCCGATCTCGCGCAGGGGCACGCCGTCCAGCAGGACCGCCCCGCGTTCGGGATCGACGAGCCGGCCGGCGACGGCGGCCAGCGACGACTTGCCCGCGCCCGAGCGGCCCACCACCGCCGTGCACGTGCCGCCGGGCACGACCAGGCTGACACCGCTCAGCAGCCGCACGCCGTCGGCCCGCACGGTCACGTCGCGCAGTTCCAGGGTGCCCGAGCCCGGCGGCAGCGGCCGGTCCCCGTACGCCGGGGGCGGCACGGCGAACAGCTGCTCCAGCCGCTGGGCGGCCGAGCGGGCGCGGGCGATGCGGGCCGCGTACCCGAGCGCCGACCCCAGCCCCGCCCCGAGCACGACATAGCGTGCGGCGGCGAGCAGTTCCCCGACGGTGAGGCCGCCGGCCGACAGGCGCAGCCCGCCGACGGCGAGCACGGCGATCTCCAGAAGCGGGACGACGACGGCGGCCTGGACGCCGGCCCGCGCCTGCAGGCGCCACAGCGCCAGGCCGTGGGCGCGCAGGCGGGGGAGCGGGGCGAGCACGCGCGCGGCCTCGCGGTCCTCGGTTCCGGCCGCGGTGATGGTGCGGGCCCCGGCGAGCGCGCCCACCAGCATGGCCGCGATCTCCCCCTGGGCCTGCTGGTAGCCGCCTGAGGCCGCCGTGGTCCTGCGCATGAACGCGCGCAGCACGGCCACGATCAGGAGCAGACCGGCCACGAGCGTGACCGCGAGCCATGGGTCGATCAGCGCGAGGGCGACGACGCTGCCGGCCGCCGGAACGATCAGCGTGGCGGCGGTGACCACCGCCTCGGGGGTCCGTCCGGCCTCCTCGACGTTCACCCCGGCGCGGGTGACGATCTCGCCCGGTGTGAAGTGGCGGGTCACGCCGGCGCCGACGGACAGGGTGTGGGCCACCACCCGGGAGCGCAGCCATCGCGCGGCCCGCGCTCCGCTCACCCCGGCCGCGAGCACGCCCAGCGCGTCGCACGCGACGACCAGCGCGACCAGCAGTGCGGCGGTCGTGAGCGGGCCGGTGAACCCGGACCCGGCCTCGGCCCCGGCCCGCGCCTGGGTCCGCACCACGGCGTCGACGGCGCTGCCGAGCGCCGCCGGGAGCAGCAGGTCGGCCGCGGCGCCCAGCAGCGCCGTCGCCGCCAGCGCCGCGAGCCACGGGCCGCCGCGCCGTACGGCCCGCGCGATCAGCAGGTCCGCCGGACGAGAGCTCACCGGGTCCTCCAGAGGTGAAAGGCCGGACAGGACGGGGGACGGGGACGGCTCCCGCGGCCGGCCGGGGCCGGAAACGCGGAAGCCTGGGCGGCCGCGACGACCGCCCAGGACTCCCTCAGCGTGCTATCAGCCGCAGATCAGGCTGAGGCTGCTGTTCTCGTGCGGGGTGCAGCCCAGCAGGCTCAGGTTGCTGCCGCCGCCACCGCCGCCGGTGTGGCCGCCGGGAACCTCGAGGGTCTGCAGGTCGAGAAGCGCCATCTGGATCAGCTCCTTGTATGGGTTCCATCAGCCGGGGATGCGGCTGAAGTTCGTGTTCACCGGAGGGTCGTCAGCCGCAGACGATGCTGAGGCTGCTGTTCTCGTGCGGGGTGCATCCGAGCAGGCTCAGGTTGCTGCCGCCGTCGCCACCGCCGTGGCCACCGGGGGCCTCGAGGGTCTGCAGGTCGAGAAGCGCCATTGTGCGTTCACCTCCTTCCGGGGCTGGTCGGGACGTTCGACCCGGCGGCGGTGCGCAGGGGCCCCTGCGCCTGGGACCGTCCGGGGGGCTCAAGGAACGGGAGGTGGACCGGCTCGTCGTGCAGCGCGGTGCCGAGCGCGAGCAGCACGCCGGCGCTCCCGGTGGAGAGATCCATGGACAGGCGGAGCAACTGGGCTCCGGGGAAAGCCAGCCCGCCCTGGTAGGGAAGCTCGTGCCAGGCCAGCCGGGCGATCTGCGCCGCGGCGGCCTCCGGGTCGGGGCGGGAGCCGGACGACAGGCAGGCGATCATGCCGGCCCGGCCCGCGAACAGCCCCGACTGGACGTAGTAGTGCAGGGTCGCGACCGGCCGGATGGCGGCCAGCGACTCGGCGAAGGTCTCGTCGTGCCGGTGGGTCAGGTAGCGGTCCAGCACCAGGCCGACGCCGGCCGACCCCTCGTCGAGGTAGGGGTTGGTCCGCCAGCCCTGCTGCACCTGGAGCTGACCGTCCTCGCGGCCGACACACCGGCGCAGGTCCTGCCGCAGCGCGATGGCCGCGAGGTCGAGCAGCCCGGGGTCGCCGGTGCGCTCGTAGGCGTGCAGGAACATCAGGGCGGGTCCCGACGAGCCGTACATCAGCCCCGCGTGCGGGTACTTCCCGCCGCTGATCTCGGGCACGTCGTCCGGGCCGCCGAGCCGGTCGGCCACCACCGCCACGACACGCGCGGCCCGCTCGCGGAACTCCGGCTCGCCGGTCGCGTCGTGCAGGTGCATCAGGGCGAGGGCGATGCCGGACAGGCCGCGGTAGAGGCTCAGGTCCAGCCCCTCGGGCAGCTCCCGCGCGCATCGCCGCGCCACGTCGAGCGCCTCCTCGCGGCGGCCGAGGGACTCCAGCGCGTACGCCACCCCGTGGAGGCCGTTGTAGAAGCCGGGCCCGATGCCGGGTCTGGCGGCCTGCCTGATCAGCCACTCCTCGTGCTCGGGGAAGCGCCCCGCCCCGGTCGCCGCCAGCGCGTACAGGACGCCGGCCGCGCCGTTGGCGAGGCTCACCCCGCCGCCGGGCTCGAACTGGACGATGTCGCCGGGGAACAGCCGGTCCTCGCGGTCCGGTGTCGCCGAGGCGAGGATGGCCTTCGCCAGGGCCTCCCGGACGGCGGGCCACCCCTCGGCGAGCCGGCCCGGCCGAGGGAGCCGGCTCGGCTCCGGCGCGGGCGGGTCCTGACCGAGGATCGTCCGTACGGCTCCCTCGATCAGCGCGGGGGGCACGGGGAACGTCTCGACGATCAGCCGGCCGAGCTGGGCGGCCTTGGGCCGGTGGAGCTGCAGCAGCATGGTGGTCATCGGGGCGAACACACCCAGGTGCAGGCAGGCCAGCGCGTACTCGTCGGCCTCGACGCCGGCCAGCTCGCGCGGCGGCACGAAGCCGGGATTGGCGAGCGTCGGCCGTCTGCGCTCCTCGACGGGTGAGGAGACCTCGAAGTCGATCAGGACCACGCGGTCGCCGTCCACGCCGCCTTCCACCAGGATGTTGAAGGGGTGCAGGTCGCCGAACACCACGCCGCGTTCGTGCAGCGCCGAGACCGCGGCCCGCACCTTGGCGAGCATCCCGATGGCCCACTCGGCGTAGTCCTCGTCCAGCTCGGGAGTGCGGTCGGCCCGCGTGAGGGGGTGCTTCTGGGCGATGAGCTGGCTGAGCGAGGTGCCGTCGACGTACTCCTGGACCAGGAAGTGGTGCTCGCCGACGGTGAAGTAGTCGCGCAGCGCCGGCACGACGTCGAGCCCGGCCAGGCGCTCCATGATCGCGGCCTCGTGCCGCAGGCGGGTGACGGCGTCGCGTCCCTCGACGTCGAGCCCGGCGTGCGGGCGGGCCTCCTTGAGCACCACCTTCTCCCCGGTGCGCCTGTCGCGCCCCAGGTAGACGCCGCCGCCGTTGGAGAAGTGAAGGACGCTGTCCACCGCGTAGGGCACGCCTTCGAACGTCACCGCGTTGCGCGCGGCCAGGTGTGGTTCGAGGAACGCCGGCAGGGTCACCCAGGAGGGCAGGGCGAACGCCGGACCGCGCACATCGGGGACGAGGTTGCCGTCGGCGTCCTCGATCGCCAGCACCCGCTCGCCGTTGTCGTCGAGGCAGTGGCGCTCGGCGAACCCGCCGTACCGGACGAACAGGGGTCCTTCGCCGTAACGCAGGTCGCTGAGGATGTACGGGCCCTCGACGCCGTCGAGGATCTCGGCGAGCTCCTTGAGCGTCAGCTCCAGCTGAGCCTCGTCCACGGGATAGATGGTGACCAGCTTGCCGCTCGACCCGCGGAAGGCGTACTTGGAGTTCTGCATCGTCATCACGCGCCGGCCGCGCAGGAACTTGAACGCCAGCCCGCGGGGCACGCAGTAGTCCCAGGCCGCCGCGATCACCCGCTCCGCCTCCGGCACGGAGGAGGAGATGTGGATCTTCCAGCCCTGTGTGGGCAGGGCCGCGCCGGCCGGCGCGTAGTGCAGCCAGGTCTCGCTCTCGGCGTGCGCCCACCCGTCGGGCGTGGGCCGGGCGGCGATGGCGAAGTCGGGATGCTCCGCGCGCTTGGTGTCGAGGGTGTCGTAGAACAAGGGATCTGCGAGGCAGTAAATCTCGTACTTACTAATCACCAGATGTCCCCTTAGGCCGGTCACATCAAAGAATTCCGGAAATAAAGAGAAGGGCCAAGTTACGCCCGTCAACTGCGCTATGTGAAATCTGCACATAACGAACCGTGACGCAGTCATGGGTCGACGGTGATGCTTTTCACGGTCGTCTCCGGGACGCCGCGTGGACTATTCGGTCAAGGGGCTGGTCAAACGCGCCACGCCGCTGTGCGGGGCCGGCCGGGGGCCTTGTGCGGGACGGCGAGCGGGTGGGGGCCGGGGGCCCGGGCGGTGCGCGAGGCGCACACGCACGGCAGGGGTCGTTCAGAAATGCGCGAAGGGCGCGGAGGCCCGCGCATCGCGCCCTGGACGCCGAGGCGCCCGGCGGATGAGCACGGCCGGCGTCAGCGGCGGTCCCCGGCCTTGCGGGGGATCTCGGCGATGAGGCGGAACCAGCCGTCCGGGTCGAGGACCGTTCCCACGACGCCGTCGAGCGCCGCCGCCCGGTTGCGGAGGTTGTCAAGCCCGGTGCCGTCGCCGGGTGGCACGGAGGGGTCGACGCCGTCGTTGGCGACGGTGAGCGTCGCCATGCCGCCGCGCACGACGATCTCGATCGTGCACAGGGTCGCCCTGCTGTGGCGCAGGACGTTGGTCACCGCCTCCCGCACCATGATCGCGAGCACCGCGCTCACCTCGTCGCCCAGCTCCGCCTCGGTCGCCTCGACCTTGCAGTCGGTTCCGTACGCGCGGAGCACGGCCCGCGCGTTGGCCAGTTCCGAGGCGAGCGAGACGTCCCGGAAGGAGCGGGTCACGTTGCGGATGTCGGCGGACGCCTGGCGGATCGACTGCACCACGTCGGCCAGCGCCGGTCGCAGGGGGCTGTCGTCGTCCGCGAGCCGGTAGGCGAGTTCGCTGCGCAGGGTGGCCAGCCACAGGCGGCTGCTCACGAGGTCGTGCACGTCGCGGCCGAACTGCTCGCGGGCTTCGGCCGCGGCCTGCCGCACGGCCTCGGCCTGCATGACGCGCAGCCGGCGCAGGCGCGCCGCGAGGACGACCAGCGCGGCGATCAGGAGCGTACCGAGCAGGGCCAGCGGTGCGAGCACGGCGATGTGCGGCAAGTGGGGCAAGTGACGACCCTCCAGTCATCCTCGCCGTAACATCGGCCTCGCCATTCGGTACACACGCTAGATCTTTGCATACCGGTCACGAAATATGGCTACTTCATGTATGTCGAAGTAGGTTCTATTACTGCCGCGTATAGGGATCTCCGGGGGCGCCCTAAAAACGGGCGTTCATGAACTGTGAATCCGGCTGTAACAATTCACGGGCACCGTGCCTGTTTCGTGCGAAAGGCCTGGGGAGCGCGGAAGGCGCGGGTCCGCGGAAGACGCGGCGCTCAGGCGAGCGACCGCACCGCCGCCCCGAACACCGCGGGCAGGCGCCGCGCAGCGGGCACGATCATCCGGGCCGCGGGGGGATGCCGCCGGGCCCGCACCAGCGCGGCCGTCAGCAGGCGGGATCGCCACGACAGGCGGCGCCAGGCGGTCTCGTACTCCTCGGGGCGGCCCGCCCGCAGGCACCCGACCAGGGCGCGGGCCGACAACAGCGCGAGCGAGATCCCCTCGCCGGTCAGCGCGTCCACGTAGCCCGCGGCGTCGCCGACGAGCAGGACCCGCCCGGCCACCCGCCGCCGCACCCGCTGGCGCAGCGGCCCGGCTCCGCGCACGGGGGTGGCGGGCGGGCCGTCCAACCGGGCGAGCAGGCCGGGGAACCGTGCCAGGTGCTCGTCGTAGGTCCGCCGCTCGCTGCTCAGCACGGCCACGCCGACCAGGTCGTCGCCCACCGGGGTGACGTACGCCTCGCCGCCGGGCGCCCAGTGCACCTCCACGAAGTCCGTCCACGGCGCGACCCGGTAGTGGCGGCGCAGGCCGTACCTGCGGGGGCCGCCGGAAGGCAGGTCGAGCCCGAGCCGCGCCCTGATCGGCGAGTGCAGCCCGTCGGCCGCGACCAGCCACCGCGCGCCCAGTTCTTCCGGCCCGCCCAGTTCCGGGCCACACAGTTCCTGCCCGCCCAGTTCCGGGCAACACGGCTCCGGCCCGCCCGTCACGTGGGCGCGTACGCCCTCGCCGGTGGCGCGCACCGCGTCCACCCGGCCGGTCACCACGCGGACGCCGAGGTCCCGGGCGCGGTGGGCGAGCGCGGTGTGCAGGGCCGTCCGGCGCACGCCCAGCCCCGGGCCGTCCCGGAACTCCGCCTGCACCCGGTGTGGCCCGTCCACGTAACGGATGCCGCGGAACGGCCTGCCGTCCGGCACCGTCACCCCGAGGTCCGCCAGGGCGGCGGCGCCGGTGGGCATGAGGCCCTCCCCGCACGCCTTGTCGACCGGGCCGGGCCGCGGCTCCACCACGACCGCCTCCATGCCGGCCAGCGCCGCGTGGATGGCCGTGGCCAGCCCGGCGGGCCCGCCGCCGGCCACCAGCATGTCGATCACGCCGCGGTCCCCGCTCCGGCGTCACGCTCGGCGGATCCCGGGGCCGCGGTGGCGAGCGCGGCGTTCTCGCAGCGCAGGCGCACGACCATGAGCGGCACGTTGAGCAGGGTGAAGGCCAGCGCGGTCAGCCAGGCGGAGTGCACGAGCGGCAGCGCCGCGCCCTCCACCGCCACCGCGACGTAGTTGGGGTGGCGCAGCCACCCGAACCGGTACGGCCCGCGCGTCACGAGCGTCAGGCCGGGCACGACGATGACCTGGGTGTTCCACTGGGGGCCGAGCGTGGTGACGCACCACCACCGCAGCGCCTGCGCGGCCAGGACCAGCCCGAGCATCGGCCAGCCGAGGCCGGGGACGAACGGCCGGTCCGCCAGCCACACCTCCAGCAGGCATCCGGCCAGCAGCCCGGTGTGCAGGGCGACCATCCAGGGATAGTGGCCCCTGCCGTACACCACGCCGCCCCGGCCGAGGCTCCAGCGGGCGTTGCGGCGCGCGACGACCAGTTCGGCGAGGCGCTCCACCGCGACGAGCGCGACGAGCAGCACGTACCACAGTGACACGGGCCAGGATGACACGGCTCCTCCTCCCTACCAGCGCAGCAGGACGAGTTCGGAGCAGAACCCCGGGCCCATCGCCAGCAACAGGCCCGGCGTGCCCGGCGGCGGGGGCCGCAGGGCGAGGGTGTCGCGCAGCACGTGCAGCACCGAGGCCGACGACAGGTTTCCGTTGGCGGCCAGCGAACGCCAGGTGAGGTCGAGCGCGCCGTCCGGGAGCGTGAGCGTCTCCGCGACGGCCTCCAGCACCTTGGGGCCGCCGGGGTGGCAGACCCAGGCGGTGACGTCGCCCGCGGTCAGGCCGTGGTCGGCGAGGAACCCGTGCACGTCGTCGCCCAGATAGGTGCGGACCACGTCGGGCACCCCGGCGTCCAGCACGACCCGGAAGCCGCTGTCGCGGACGTCCCAGCCCATCACCCGTTCCGATCCGGGATACAGATGGCTGCGCGTCGCCACCACAACGGGCCGCGCCGCGTCCGCGGGGGGCGGCTCGCGCTCGTCCCCGTACGCGACCACCGCGGCGGCGCCGTCCCCGAACAGGGCGCCCGCCACGAGGTTGGCCGTGGAGGTGTCGTCGCGCTGCAACGTGAGGGAGCACAGCTCGACCGAGAGCAGCACCGCCACGTGGCCGGGCCAGCCGCGCAGGTAGTCGTGCAGCCGGGCGATTCCCGCCGCCCCCGCCACGCACCCGAGCCCGAACACCGGCACCCGCTTCACGTCCGGGCGCAGCCCGATCCGGTTGGCCAGCCGGGCGTCCAGCGACGGCGCGGCGACACCGGTGACCGAGGTGCACATGATCATGTCGACGTCCGCCGGGGTGAGGCCGGCCGCCTCCAGCGCCCCGGTGACGGCCTGCGCACCCAGGTCGAGCGCGGCCTCGATGAACAGGTCGTTGGCCGCGCCGAAGCCGTCGAGCTTGCCGTACTGGTCGAGCGGCAGCACCAGGTTGCGGTGCTCCACCCGGGCACTGGCGTGCAGCCGGTCGAGAAGCCGGCGATCGGCGCCCGGCGGAAGGCAGACCCTCGCCAGCGCGTCCGCGATCTCCGCCTGTGAGTGGCGATGCGGGGGAACGACACCATGGACGGCCGCGATCCGCGTCATCTCACATCCCCGTGCAGGCGAAAACCGTGACAAGTCTCTCTTGCCCGTTGGCGGCCGTCGCATACCTTCCGGGGCCGATCGTGATCTGTCCCCGGCATGCCCGGTTACGCTCGGGATCGTGACCGGTTCAGCGGAACTGCCCGACGAAACGGCGGCCGTCGGCGGCGCGGGTGCCGCCGTGCCGGTTCGCCGCGCGCGTCGCGCGGGCCGCGCCTCGGCCGACTTCGCGGGCGAGGCGGCGGATGGGCGCCGCCGGGCGGCCGGGACGGCGGCGCGGACGGCGGCAGGGACGGTGGCATTGACGGTGGCCGGGCTGGCCCGGGCGTGCCACCCGGGTCCGGCCGCGGCGGTGACGACCCTGGTCGCGGCGCTCGTGGCGGTCGCCGGGTGGGGCCCGGCGGGGACGGCGCTGACGGCCCTCGCCGTGCTGACCGGTCAGCTGTCCGTGGGCTGGTGCAACGACGCCGTGGACGCCGCCAGGGACGCCGCGGCCGGGAGGACCGCCAAGCCGATCGTCGCGGGCCTGGTGTCCGCGCGTACGGTGCGCGTCGCGGCGTTCGCCGCGCTGGCGGCCTGCGTGCCGCTCTCGCTGGCCTGCGGCGTGGTGGCCGGGGCGACGCACCTGTCGGCCGTCGCCGCGGCCTGGGTCTACAACCTGTGGCTCAAGGGCACGGCGGCCTCGTGGGCGCCGTACGCGGCCGGGTTCGGCGCGGTGCCGGTGTTCGTCTCGGCCGGAACGCCGGGACACGCCCCGCCGGCGTGGTGGGCCGTGCTCGCGGCGGCGCTGCTCGGCTGCGCGGCGCACCTCGCCAACGTGCTGCCCGACATCGAGACGGACGTGGCGACGGGGGTGCGGGGCTTGCCGCAGCGTCTCGGCTCCGCCCGGGTGCGGGTTCTCCTGCCGCTGCCGTTGCTGGCCGCGTCCGCGCTGCTGGTGGTCGCGCCTCCGGGACCGGCCGGCCCGGCCCGATGGCTCGCGCTCGCGGGGGTGGCCGCGTGCGCCGCGGCCGGCCTGCTGCTCGGCCGGCGTGTGCCCGTGGCGCCCTTCGCCGCCGCGATCGGCGCCGCCGGGATCGACGTCCTGCTGCTCGCGGCCACGCCGGGCGTCGTCACCGCCGGCTGACTCCCCGCCGCGGCCAGGCTGAGGATCATCGCGGGAAGTCACCTGCGGGGAAGGAAGATCCCCAGTCCCACGGCGGCGATCGGCACCAGGCAGAGGATCGTGAAGACGCCCTGAGGGCCGTACGCCTCCGCCGCGACGCCGAGCATCGGCGCGGCGAGCCCGCCGACGCTCACGCCGAGCCCGAGCGTGACACCGGCCGCGGTGCCGGGCCGGTTCGGCAGGTAGTCCTGGCCCAGCTTCACCAGCACGGCGAACGGGATGTTGATCGCGATGCCCGCCAGTACGGCGAACACCAGCGGCAGGTAGGGCCCCGGCAGCAGGCGCAGCCCGGCGAGCGCGGGTATGGCCAGCAGGCCGCCGATCTGCACGGTGCGCACGAGCCCGATCCGGTCGGCGAGGCGCCCCCCGATCAGCGTGCCCGCGACCCCGCCGACCAGGAAGCAGGCCAGGGCCGCGCCCGCGAGGCCGCGCCCGGCGTCCAGGTGCCTGATCCAGAACAGCTCGATGAAGGTGAGCACGCCGAAGAACGTGACCGACCTGACGACCTCGATGCCGGTGAGGACCATGAACGGTGCCCACCTGTCGGTGCCGGCGCGCGTGCCCGCCGCGGCCGCCCGGGCCGATGGCCGGTTCCTGAGCAGCGCGAACGCGACGAGCAGGGCCGGCGGGATGAACAGGACCGTGGCGCCGACGCCCATCGCGATGAGGGCGGGCGTGGCCAGCACCGGCGCGAGGAAGAAGCCGACGCTGCCGCCCGCCGCGAAGACGCTCATCGCCGTGGCGCTGTCTCCCGCCGTCTCCCTGGCCCCCTTGCCCGCCGCCGGGTGGAACATGGCCACGCCGAGCCCGGACAGCAGGACGAGGGCCCAGACCGCGGGATACGGCTCCATCAGCCCGGACAGACCGAGGCCGAGCCCGGCCAGCGCGACGCCGGCGGCGGCCAGCCAGTCCAGGCGGAAACGGTCGACCGCCAGGCCGATGAACGGCTGCGGGATCGAACTGCCCAGGGCCGCGGCCAGCGTCAGCCCGGAGGCCGCCACGTAGCCGTAGTGCCGGTCGAGCACGAAGTAGGGCACGCAGGCCGGCACGAGTCCCTGGTAGAGGTCGTCGACGGCGTGTGCGGCCGCCCATAACCACATGCGCCGCCACGCGGACGTCGCCCGCGCCGCCGGCGCCTGCACGGATGTCTCTGTCACCGATCGTCTCCTTGAGAGGCTCCGTCGAGCATCCCGGACGACCGAGGCGGCGAACTAGCGATACTCTGCCGAGTCATGTCGGCAACCCGCCATTCCGCGAGCGGCGGCCCGTCCCGCGTGCCGCTGGCCCACCGCCAGCGCATCGACTGGCACGACCACGCCTCGCATCAGCTCATCCACCCGCACCGCGGGGTGCTGCGGATCTCGACCCCGATCGGAGACTGGGTGGTGCCGCCGCATCGGGGCGTGTGGATACCGGCAGGGGTCGCGCACGCGCACGAGGCGTACGGGCCGACGGAGATGCGGGCGCTGGTCTTCGACCCCCCGGTCAACCCGCTGCGGCTGGACCGGCCCACGGTCCTGGCGATCACGCCGCTGCTGCGGGAGGTGGTGGTCGCCCTGACCGGCGACGACGAGCTGACCGCGACGCAACGGGCCAACCTGGAACGGGTGCTGCTCGACCAGCTCCGCAAGGTCGAGGCGCTCCCGCTGTGCCTGCCGGCGCCGTCCGACCCCCGGCTGCGCGACGTGGCCGCGATCCTGGAGGCGGACCCGGCGGACGGCCGGACGCTCGCCGAGCTGGGCGCGGCGGTCGGCGCCTCAGAGCGCACGCTCAGCAGGCTGTTCCGCGCGGAGACCGGCATGAGCTTCCCGCAGTGGCGCACCCAGCTGCGGCTGCATCGCGCGCTCATCCTGCTGGCCGGCGGCCGATCGGTGACCTCGACGGCCGCCGCCTGCGGCTACAGCGGCCCCAGCGCGTTCATCCAGGCGTTCAAGCACGCCTTCGGCACGACTCCGCACGCGTACGTACGCTCGTGAGGCGGCCGGTTACGGCCGGGTGAGCACCACGTAGCCGGCCTCCCGGAACACCACCCGGTAGCCCTGCCGAAGCAGCGTCTCGACCCTGGCGAGCTGCCGGCGGGCCGAGTCGAACGGGAAGTCCCTGGCTCCCACGTCGGCGGCGACCCACGGCGCCCCGCGCGGGGTGCGGTCCCACAGCAGGGTCCGCGTACGCGGCGACAGGGCCGGGGCGAGGGAGCCGGCCGCCTCGACCAGCACGCCGTCGGGCACGGCCGCGACGGCGCGCCCGGCCGCGCGCGTCCGCGCCGTCTCCGCGTGGAAGGAGGGCGTGAACAGCGCCCCGAACGAGAAGAACGGCACGAGCGCGAGCGCGGTGGCGAGCACGAGCAGCGCCCATCCGCGCACGAGCCTTCCGGACCGTCCAGGAAAGCGGGCGGCCGCCCGCAGCGCCCCGTCGATCCCGGCGGCGAAGACGACCGCGACGACGAAGGCCGTGTAGTGGTATCTCGGGGTCCACCAGTTCGGGTAGGTGCTGGCGAGCATCCGTTCCAGCAGCGGCGGCAGCAGAGCGAGGCCCAGCGGGGACAGCACGGCGGTGAACAGCACGGGAGCGAGCGTCAGCACGAGCGTGCGCAGCTTCAGCGGCGGATCGGCGAGCAGCGCGACGACGTCGCCGGGCCGCGTCACGGCGTGCACCACGGCCCGGCGCAGGTCCGGGCCCAGCGTCCAGTACGCCCAGTAGTAGCCGGCCCTGCCGCCGAAGTGCGGGATGAGGAGCCGCGTCGCCACCAGGGTCGCGGCGACGCCGCCGAAGACGAGCAGCGCGCCCAGTCGCCGGTCGCGGCGGCGGGCGAGGAGGAACAGCCCGAACCCGGCCAGCAGCAGGCCCATGTCCTCCTTGACCAGCAGAAGTGCCAGCCCCGCGAGGACCGCCGCCCGCCTGCGCCCGGCCTGGTATCGCTCCAGCATGACCGCCGTGAGCAGCGGCGCGAACGCCACCTCGTGGAAGTCGAAGGCCACGGCCTCGGTGATCGGCCACGACAGGGCGTAGGCGACCGCGACGGGACAGGCGACGCGCCGCCCGGCCGTGACCGCCGAGGAGGCGCGGAAGGCGTACGCCCACACGAACGGGATCGACAGCGCGAGCAGGACGGCCTGCGCGACGAGCAGGGTCGCGGGCCCGTCGTGGATCCAGTACAGCGGCGCCAGGAGCGCGAGCGCCGGGGACCAGTGGTCGCCGAGCAGGCAGAACCCCGGCCCGAACCCGTTGTGCACTCCCTTCAGCATCGACACCGGTGGCTGGAAGCGCGCGTACGAGCGGATCGCCTGGTCGAATATCACCAGGTCGTACGCGCCCGCCCGGAACCGTGCGAGCGTCACGCACGAGTAGAACGCGTAGAGCGCCGCCGCCGCGACGGTGAGAACCGAGACGAACGCGAGGTCCCCGCCGGCAGGCTTCTCGGCGGCACGGTCCTCGATCACACGGTTCTCGCGCACCCACGCGATCATCCCTGCGGCAATTCGCGCGATCCCCGGCATCCGTGTCGTCCGCTTCCGCCTGCTCCCCGCGCAGGCTACCGGCGGGGCCGCCGCACGGACCGGGACCGTCGCCCCCGTTTCCCGTCAGCGGCGGTCAAAACTCCGGCCTGCCTTGCTCCGGCCTGTCTCAACGGGGCAGGCTCAGGACGGAGAACCAGCGGCCGGCCTCGGTCCACACCTCCTCCGGGCGGAAGCCGGCGCGCCCGGCGAGCGGCCCGATGTCGGACACGCTGACCCGCGCCCAGGCGAACCACCCGGTGACCCTGCCCTCCCGGCGCAGCCGGACCTGTTCCGCGCGGGTCGCGGCACCGGGCGGATCGAGCTCGGCGACGACCTCGCCGCCGGGCCGGAGCAGCTCGCGGACCCGCCGCAGCAGGGCGTCGGGGTCGCCGCCGATGCCGATGTTGCCGTCGGCCAGCAGCACGGTGCCCCAGCGGCCGGCGCCGGGCACGTGGCCGAACACGTCACGGCACAGGGCCCGCCCGCCGGCCAGGCGGGTGAGCCGGACGGCCCGGGGGGTGACGTCGATGCCGAGCGCCCGCACCCCGCGCCTCGTCAGCGCCACGGTCAGCCGCCCCGGTCCCGAGCCGACGTCGAGTGTGGGGTCGGCGCAGCGGGCGAGCATGGCCTCGTCCCCCTCGGCGCCGTGGAGCCAGCGCCACGACTCCAGCGGCCACGTCCCGCCGTCGGCCGACTCGACCTCGACCCGCGCGCCGTCCAGCGACTCGGCGTAGAGGGGCCCGATCACGCGGGGGCGTCCGCGCCGAGGGCCGCCAGCGTCGCCGCGAACCGCGAGGAGGGGACCCGCGCGGCCACCGCGCGCGCGTCGGCGGCGGTGTCCACGTCGGTCAGCTCGGGCAGCAGGGCGGCCCGCACGCCCGCGGCGCGAATCCGCTCCATCAGCAGCGCCCCGGTGTCGGGCCGGGACATCGGCAGCCCGGTCAGCAGGGCGGGATCGGGCCTGCGCTGCCCGAGCAGCCAGAACCCGCCGTCGGCGGCCGGGCCGACCACGATCTCGTGCCCGCCCAGCAACCGCCCGGCCTCGGCCAGCAGAGCGGGGGTGACCTGCGGGGTGTCCATGCCGATCAGCACGACCGGGACGGGAAGCGCCGCCCACGCGTCGGCGAAGGCGGCGGCCAGCCGTGCGGCCAGGTCGTCGCCCCGCTGGGCGACCACGTCGTACCCCGTGGGCAGCCAGGGCCCCGGCTCGCCGAGCAGGGCCAGCACCCGGCGCGCCGCGGGGGCCGCGGCGACGGCCGACAGCGTGTCGCGCAGCGCCGCCTCCGCGAGCGCGGCGGCCTCCCGCGCCGTGTAGGGCGGCGTGAGCCGCGTCTTGACCGCCCCGGGGACGGGCGCCTTGGCGATGACGACGATCTGCGTCGCGTTCCCGCTCGTGGCCGGCGTCACGCCGCCCGCCACATGTCGCGGACGGTCCGCACGGTGCCGCGTACGGTGCCCGTCACCTTCGAGTGGCCCACTCGCGGCAGGTAGTCGACCTCGACCTCGCCGATGCGCCAGCCCGCCTCGCTCGCCCGCAGCACCATCTCCAGCGGGTAGCCGAACCGCCGGTCCCGCAGGCCCAGGGCCAGCAGCGCCGTACGCCGGGCCGCGCGCATCGGGCCGAGGTCGTGCAGCGGGGCGCCGGTGCGGCGGCGCAGCCGCCAGGCGAGCACCCGGTTGCCCAGCCGGGCGTGCGCGGGCCACGCCGATCCGGTGACGGGCCTGCGGCGGCCCAGCACCAGATCGGCCGCGCCGCTCACCACCCCGTCCGCGACGTACGGCACCTGCCGCGGGTCGAGGGACGCGTCGGCGTCCATGAAGCACACGACGGGGGCGGTCGCGGCCGTCAGGCCCGCGTGGCAGGCGGCGCCGAAGCCCGGCCTGGGCTCGGTCACCACGAGCGCGCCGTGCCGGGCGGCGACCTCGGCCGACCCGTCGGTGGACCCGTTGTCCACCACGATGGCGCGGCAGCCGTCCGGCATCCGGCCGAGCACCCAGGGCAGCGCCGCCGCCTCGTCGAGGCAGGGAAGCACCACATCGATCTGCATGTCGCAGAAGCTAGGGCCGCCGGGGCCGCCGAGTTCTTACGAAGTGACTACGGGGCGGTCCGCGAGGCGGGGACGGCGCCTGTGGCGCGCCTAGCGTGTGGCCCGTGATCACACGACGACGGGCACTGGCGGCCTGGGCGGCGCTGGTGGCGGTCGCGTTCGCGGTGGGCGGTCTGCTGCACGCCCGAGGGGTGCTGCGTATCGACCACCTCCCGCCGCTGCACGCGCTGGCGCGCCTGCCCACGCTCGCGCTGCTTCCGGCCGCGGCCTTCGCCGTGGTCGCGGTCCCCGCGCTGCCCCGGCTGACCGCGCACCTGCCGATGCGCGCGGCGCTGGCGGCGGCCTTCGGCGCGTCGCTCGCGTGGACGGTCCTGCTGGCCGTGTCGGGGGAGGGGCTGGCGTGGCCGTTCACCCATCCGCAGGAATACCTGGCCGGGCTCGGGGCCGTGGGCGACGATCCCCTCGGCTGGCTCGCCGGGTTCACCCGCGACCTGCCGGCCTATCCCACGCACGTGCGCGGCCATCCGCCGCTGCCGGTGCTGGTGCTGTGGGCGCTGGCGGCCGCCGGGTTGCCCGGACCGTTCTGGGCCGCCGTCCTCGTGGTCGTGACGGGATGCTCGGCCACGGTCGCGATCGGGCTGGCGGTGTGGCGCGTCGCGGGGGAGGAGGCGGCCAGGCGGGCGCTGCCGTACCTCGCCCTGTGCCCCGCGGCGGTGTGGATCGCGACGACCATGGACGCGTTCTTCGCGGGCGTGGGGGCGTGGGGGACGGCGCTGCTGGTGCTCGGCGCGCGGAGCCGGGCGGGCCGGGTGGCGCTCGGCCTCGGCGCGGGGCTGGCCCTGGGCGCGCTGCCCTACCTCAGCTACGGTCTGGTGCCCTACCTGGTCGTCCCCCTCGTGGCGGCGGTCACGGTGGAGGTGCCGCGCACGACCGTGGCCGCCTGCCTGGCCGGGATGGCGGGGGTGAGCGCCCTGTTCGCCGCCGGTGGGTTCTGGTGGCCCGCCGGAGTGCTCGCCACCCACGCCGAGTGGGCCGCCGACCCCGGCGCGGCCCGGCCTTACCTGTACTTCCTGGTCGCCGACCTGGCCGTGCTCGCCCTGGTGACCGGCCCGGCCGCCGCCGTCGGACTGGTGGCGCCGGGGCGGGCCGGGGAGCGGATCCTGCCCGTGGCGGCGCTGGCCGCGGTGCTCGCCCTCGACGTCAGCGGCGTCACCCGGGGCGAGGTGGAGCGGATCTGGCTGCCGTACGCCCTGTGGGTCGTCGCGGCGGCCGGGCGTACGGGAGCCGGGCGCGCGGGAGACAGCCGTCTGCTCGCCGTGCAGGCGCTGGCGGGCCTGCTGCTGCAGGGGTTCGTCCGGTCGCCCTGGTAGGTGAGCCGTAGGTCAGCCGGCCAGCGGCGCGTGGGCGAACTCGCGCATGCCGTCGGCGAAGCGGACCCGGGCCCGGAAGCCGAGGCCGGCGGCGGCGCGGTCCGGGGAGGCCACGATGTGCCGCACGTCGCCGAGCCGGTAGCGGCCGGTGACCTCGGGGGCCGGTCCGCCCCTGGCCGCGCTGAGCGCGTCCGCCAGGTCGGCGATCGTGCGGGGCTCGCCGCTGGCCACGTTGTACGCGCGAAGCCGCCCGGGCGGGGCGGACTCCAGCGCGTGAAGCGCGGCGAGGTTGGCCGCCGCGACGTCCCCGACGTGGACGAAGTCCCTGCGCTGGCCGCCGTCCTCGAACACCAGCGGCGCCCGCCCGGCCTCCAGCGCCGACCTGAAGATCGCGGCCACCCCCGAGTAGGGGGTGTCGCGCGGCATGCCGGGGCCGTACACGTTGTGGTAGCGCAGGGCGACCGCCGCGCCGCCGGTCTCGCGCGCCCAGCCGGCCGCCAGGTGCTCTTGGGCGAGCTTGCTCGTGGCGTACGCGTTGCGCGGATCGGCCGGGACGTCCTCGTCCACGGTCCCGGGCGTCAGCGCCCGCCCGCAGCGCGGGCACGCCGGCTCGAACCGCCCCGCGGCCAGGTCCTTCTCGTCCCGGGGGCCTGGGCGCAGGCGGCCGTGCTCCGCGCAGTCGTAGGCGCCCTCGCCGTAGATGACCATCGACGACGCCAGGACCAGCCGGGCGATCCCGTGCCGCGCCATCGCGGCGAGCAGCACCGCGGTCCCGAGCGCGTTGACCGACACGTACTCCGGGAGGTCCCGCACGTCGACGCCGAGGCCGACCTTGGCCGCCTGGTGAACGACGGCGTCGGCGCCGTCTATGGCACGGCCGACGGCGTCCTCGTCCCGCACGTCACCGGCCGTGACGTCCTCGCCGCCGCGCAGGTCGAAGCCCCGCACCTCGTGCCCGGCGTCGCGCAGCAGCCCGGCGACGCGAGTTCCGATGAAACCGGCCGCGCCGGTGACCACGATCTTCATCCCGCGACGGTAACAACGGCCCGCCTCGCTGAAACTTTCATAATCCTTACGGAACGACCGGCACGGACGCGAGCGAGCTTGACGGGCCCGCGCCGCCGACCTGATGATCCGGGCGATGTCGTCGGCGGATCGTCGTTCCGGAGGGTGGCTCGTGTCCAGACTGTCGTGGCCGGCCGCGTGGACCGCGGCGGGCGCCGTCGCCGCCGCGCTGCTGGCGGCCAACATCGCCGCGCCGCCCGTCCTCGCGACGAGTGTGGTGTACGCGGCTTCGGCGTCCACCGGTGAACCCACGCCGCAGCCGAGCGGGTCCCCCGGGGCGGACACCACGCCGCCCACGGCCCCGGGCGAGGTGCGGCCCTGCCCGCCGCCGCTGCCCACGGGCGGCACGCCTCAGGGCGTGGTCGGCCTGTGCTGGTCCGCGTCCACCGATGACGTCGGCGTCACCGGCTACGAGGTCTACCGCCTCACGCCCGACGGTTTCGTGAAGGCGACCTCAACCACGTCCACGATTACCGTGATCTCCGGCCTGACCATCGGCCGCACCTACACGTTCTACATCGTGGCCAAGGACGCCGCGGGCAACACCAGCAGGCCCACCGCGCCGTTCAGCACCGCGGCGGTCACCGGCATGTCCGTGTCGCCGAGCCCCGGCACGGGCGACACGACCCCGCCGACGAAGCCCGCCGGGATCCAGGCCGACTGCCTGCCCGACTTCAAGGGGACGTCGTTCTGCTGGACCCCGTCCACCGACGACGTCGGCGTGACGGGCTACGACGTCTACCGGCGCACCGACACCGCCTGGATCCCGGTGGGCACCGCCATCGGCACGCACTTCACCGAGGGCAACCTCGTCACCGGCCAGTCGTACGTCTACTTCATGGTGGCGCAGGACGCCGCGGGCAACCTCAGCCTGCCGTCCGATCTGATAACGGCCCGGGCGTCGGGAGGCTACCCGACGTACTCGCCGCCCCCGGTCAGTTGCAAGATCGAGTACACGGCGTGGTCGTGGAGCGGCGGCTTCTCGGCCACCGTGAAGATCATCAACCTCGGTCAGACGCCGATGAACAACTGGACGCTGCGCTTCGTCCTTCCCGACGCGGGACAGAAGGTCGCCAACGGCTGGTCGGCCACCTGGTCGCAGTCCGGCAAGGACGTCACCGCCTCGGCCATGCCGTGGAACTCGGTGATCCAGGGCGGCGCGTCGCTGCAGATCGGCTTCAACGGCACCCTCACGGGCGCCAACCCCGATCCCACCGGCTTCATGCTGAACGGCGGCGTCTGCATCCGGGGCTGACCGCCGTACCGGCCCGATGGGGGCCGTTTCCCCGGGGCGAATCGGGGCAGGCAGGACGATATGCCGCTGCTCGACACCACGCTGCTCCTGCTGCTCGAGGGCTACGCCTGGCTGCCGGCCCGCTGGCGGGAGACCCAGGGAGAGATGGTCCACACCCGGCTGATGGGCCAGCGCGCCGTCGTGCTGCGCGGGCCCGACGCCGTCCGCTTCTTCTACGACGACAACCACGTCCAGCGGGCTCCCGCGCTGCCCGAGCCGATCAAGAGCACGCTGTTCGGGCACGGCGCGGTGCACACGCTCGACCAGGCCGCGCACCGGGCGCGCAAGGGCATGTTCCTGTCGCTCATGACGCCGGAAAGCGTGGCCGCCCTGGTGGGCGAGACCACCGCGGCGTGGGACGCGGCGGTGGCGACGTGGCCGGACAGAGGACACGTCGTGCTCTTCGACGAGGCCGCCCGCGTCATCACCCGGGGGGCCTGCCGGTGGGCGGGCATCCCGCTCACCGAGGAGGAGACCGGGCCCCTCGCCGCCGACCTCGTCGCGCTGGTCGACGGCTTCGGGTCACCGGGCCCGCGGCACTGGCGGGGCCGCGCCGCCCGCACGCGCCGCGAGGCGTGGCTGGCGGGACTGGTCGAGGACGTGCGCCGCGGGGCCCTGCGGGTGCCGGACACCTCGGCGCTCGCCGTGGCCGCCCGCCACCGGGAGCCCGACGGGGAGCCGCTCGCGCCCCGGATCGCGGCGGTCGAACTGCTCAACCTGGTGCGCCCCACCGTCGCCGTGAGCTGGTTCCTCACGTTCGCCGCGCACGCGCTGCACTGCTGGCCGGTCACCCGGGTCCGCCTGACCGAGGACGCCGACGGCACGTACGCCGAGGCGTTCGCGCACGAGGTGCGGCGCTTCTACCCCTTCGCGCCGTTCGTGGCGGGGAAGGCCGTCAAGGACCTCACCTGGAAGGGCGAGCCGATCCTGGCCGACTGGCTCGTGCTGCTCGACATCTGGGACCAGAACCACGATCCGGCGCTCTGGCCGAATCCGTGCGCGTTCGACCCGCGCCGCTTCGTCGGGCGCGAGATCGGCCCGTACGACCTGATCCCGCAGGGCGGGGGCGACCCGGCGGCCGGCCACCGGTGCCCGGGCGAGCCGGTCACCGTGGGCCTGCTGGAGGCTCTCGCGCCGCGGCTGGCCCGGCTGGACTACAGCGTGCCGGAGCAGGACCTCACCATCTCGCCGTACCGGATCCCGGCCCGGGTGGCGAGCGGTTTCGTCCTGCGTCCGGCCGGCGCCCGTCCAGCCGGCGCAGCGCCCCGCGAGACCGTGGGGGCGGAACGGCGGCGCCCCTCCGTTCATCCCTTGTAGTTGAAGACCTGGCGCAGCGTGTGCCGGACCTCCACGAGGTCCTTCTGGTCCGCCATCACCTGGTCGATCGGCTTGTACGCCTCGGGGTGCTCGTCGACCAGGGCGGCGGCCCGGTCGGAGTTCCAGGTCCGGCCGCGCATCGCCTCCCTGAGCGAGGCCGGCGACAGCTCGCGCTTGGCCCGGCTCCTGGACATCCTGCGCCCCGCACCGTGCGAGCAGGAGTTGTACGACAGCGGGTTGCCCCGCCCGCGCACGATGTAGGACCGGGTGCCCATCGAGCCCGGGATCACGCCCTCGTCCCCGGTGTCCGCCTTGATCGCGCCCTTACGGGTGATCCACAGCTCCTTGCCCTGATGGGTCTCCATCTGGGTGAAGTTGTGGTGGCAGTTGATCGTCCGGATCCGGGCGCCGGCGCCGACGACGCGGAACAGCGCGTCGCTCAGCACCTTGTCCATCCGCGCCCGCGACGCCATGGCGTAGCGCTGCGCCCACAGCATGTCCTCGATGTACGCCGTGAACTCCGGGGTGCCCTGGGTGAAGTAGGCCAGGTCGTAGTCCTCCATCCCGACCCCCAGGCTCCGCATGAGCCGCTTCGCGCCGTTGATGTGCGCGGTGGCGAGCTGGTTGCCGATCCCGCGCGAGCCCGAGTGCAGCACGGTCCAGACCCGGTCGCGCTCGTCGAGGCAGACCTCCACGAAGTGGTTGCCCGAGCCGAGGGTCCCGAACTGGCAGGCCACGGTGTTCTCCTGCTTGGGCGTCAGGCCGGTGTGCGGCCGGCCCAGCTCGCCGAGCGCGCGGTCCGCCGCGCGGTCGTCGTGCCCCTTGCCCACGCCCGCCGGGATGCGCCGCTCCACCAGCCGCATCAGCGGGTCGAGCGAGTCGGGCAGGTCGGCGGCCGTGAGCGTGGTCTCGGTCGCGACCATGCCGCAGCCGATGTCCACGCCGACGGCGGACGGGATGATCGCGCCCTCCGTGGGGATGACGGAGCCGACCGTCGCGCCGATGCCCACGTGCGCGTCCGGCATGAGCGCGACGTGACCGGGCACGAACGGCAGGCGCGCCGCCCGGGCGGCCTGGTCGATCGTCCCGTCGTCGATCTCGCTCGCCCAGGACAGCAGCTTCGGGGCGATGTGCTTCGGCATCGTGGTCCTCCTCCTCAATCGAGATCCACTGTGCCGGGGACCGGCGGGAATCCCAACTGAATATCGCGACGGAAAGTCGTTTGCCGCACTGCCCGCCCGCCGCCCATCATGCCGAGATGAGCGACGATTCCCGGGACCCCGGCGGTCGGGACGAGGAGGAGCGGCATCGCCGCCCCCATGGCGACGGCCCGCCCCCGCCCGCCGGCGGCGTACGGCTGCCGTGGACCGCGGTGCCCGCGCACCTGCGGCTGGCCGTCGAGCTGCATCTGGGAGACCGCGTGACCGAGGCCGTCACCCAGCCCGGCGGATTCTCCCCGGGCGTGGCGGCCCGCCTGCGGCTCGCGGGTGGCGGCAGGGCCTTCGTCAAGGCGGTCGGGCCCGAGCCGAACCCGGTCAGCCCCGGCATCCACCGGTCGGAGGCCCGGGTGGCCGCCGCGTTGCCGGCCACGGCGCCCGCGCCCCGGCTGCTCGCGTCGTTCGACGAGGACGGCTGGGTGGTCCTGCTGTTCGAGGACGTCGACGGCCGCACGCCGGCCCAGCCCTGGGTTCCGGCCGAGCTGGACCTCGTGCTCGGCGCGATGGCCGAGCTGGCCGAGTCGCTCACCCCCGCGCCCGTGGCCGTGCCGCCGGCCGCCGAGCGGCTCGCGGAGGAATACCAGGGATGGCGGCGCCTGGCGGCCGGCCCGGACGGCCTGGGCGTGGACGGATCCGACGCCGCGTGGGCCCGGCGGCACCTGGACCGGCTGGCGGAGCTGGAGGCGGCCTGGGGCCGGGCGGTGGAGGGTGACACGCTGGCCCACGCCGACCTCCGGGCCGACAACCTGCTGCTCACCGTGGACGGGCGCGTTCGCGTGGTGGACTGGCCCTGGGCGTGCCTGGCGGCCTCGTGGTTCGACCTGCTCGGGATGCTGCCGAGCGTGGCCATGCAGGGCGGGCCGCCGCCCGCCGAGGTCTTCGACGGTCACCCGGTCGCGGCGAAGGCGGACGGCGACGCGGTCACCGCGGTCCTGGCCGCCGTGACCGGCTTCTTCCTGCAGCGGGGAAGCCTTCCCCCGCCGCCGGGCCTGCCGACGCTCCGCGCGTTCCAGCTCGCGCAGGGCCGGGCGGCGCTGGCCTGGCTGCGGCAACGGACCGGCTGGAAGTGACGCCGGCGACCGCGCCGCGATCGGGCCCGTGCCGGCGGTCCGGCTGACGAGCGCCACGAGGGCGCCGGAGGGGAGGACAGGGGGCGGGCGGAGGGGAGGACAGGGGGCGGGCGGAGGGGAGGACAGGGAGCGGCGATCTCCCGCTGGCACGTGACCCTGGATCGGGAACCGGGGAGCCCGCGTGGAACCCTGGGCGAGGGCGAGGGCGAGGGCGACGGCGGACGCCGTGACCTGCGGGACGCTCACCTGAGCGCGGCCCCGCCCGCCCCGCCGGTTTCGCGTGCGCGAGAGGAGAGCGAGAATGAACCCCGCCTCGGCCGCCGTGGGCGGCGCGGCCACCTTCGTCTGGCTCGGAATGGTGCTGGCGATCTCCTTCCTGGAGGCGCCGCTGAAGTTCCGCGCGCCGGGGGTGACGATCCCGATCGGGCTCGGCATCGGCCGGCTCGTCTTCCGCGCGCTCAACGCCGCCGAGGCCGTGCTGGCGGTCGTCGTGATCGTGGCGGTCGCGACCGGATCGCCCGCCATTCCCGCGGTCGCGCTCACGGCGGTCGCCGGGGCCGTCCTGGTGATCCAGATCGCCGCCGTACGTCCGCCGCTCAACCGCAGGTCCGACCGCGTCCTGTCCGGCGAGGACCCGGCGCGGCACAGGTCGAGGGCGCACCTGTACTACGTGGCGCTGGAGATCGTGAAGGTCCTGGCGCTGCTCGCCCTGGGCTGCGTCCTCCAGGCGGTGTAGCGGTTCCTTCCGCCCGTGGCCGCGTCGAGCGGGGCGGGGGACCACCGGGGCCGGCGACCTGTCATGAGGACCTGGCAGAGGTCCCTGGACGGGCGCGATCAGGGGCGTCTGACGACGGTGAGCAGGACCGCGCTGTCCTCGACGGCGTCGAGCGCGTGCCGTGCGTCGGGGATGGCCAGCAGATCGCCGGACCGCCCCTCCCACGTGGCGTCGCCGCTGCTCAGCCGTACATGACCGTGCAGCACCAGCAGGGTCGCCTCACCCGGGCTCTCGTGCTCGGCGAGGCCGGTCCCGGCGGTGAGGGCGAGCAGCGTCTGGCGCAGCGCGTGCTCGTGGCCGCCGTGCACGGTGTCGGCCGCGCGCCCGCTGGACGCGGCGGCGGCGCGTTCGAGTAGTTCCCTGGCACGCACGTCGAGAGAGATCGGTTCCATGCCCATCAGTCTGCCCTGTGCTCCGTGCGGGGTCCCGGGAAGGTCATGGCCGCGACGGGAGGCGGCCCCTTAAGCTGGGCTGCGCACACGAAAACGCGGTCCCCGGTTGGTAGCCCGGGCACCCGCCGGCCCTGGTGTGAACTGATGTGGAACGGTGCCGGCGGTCTCGTATCCGCCTCTCGTGTCCCCTCGGGGAGCCTCGGAGGATGTCCGGTGTGCCGGAAAGCGGCTTCGCCAAGCCGCCTGTCGGCATACCTCTGGAGGCATCGTGATTTCCCTGTCCGTCTACTTCGAGAGCCCGTTCTGGGTGGGCGTCCTGGAGATCGTCGAGGACGGCGAGCTCCGCGCGACCCGGTTCGTCCTCGGCGCGGAACCCACCGACCCCGAGCTGTACGAGTTCCTCATGCGGCACGGGGTCGCCCTGCTCGAACGCGCGGAGGCGGCCCCCGCCGTACCTGTGGGGGAGCGCGGGGAGCGGCGGGTCAATCCCAAGCGCGCGGCCAAGCTGGCCGCCCGTGCGGCGGCCCGGGTCACGCGGCGCGGCACGGCCGCTCAGGAGGCGCTGCGGCTCGAACTGGAGAGCACCAAGAGCCAGGCGCGCGTGAACCGGCGCGAGCGCGAGCGCGCGCTGGCCGAGCACCGCCGGGAGGTCGCCCACCGTAAGCGCATCGAGCGCCGCCGCGACCGGTGACCGCGCGCGGCGGTGGACACGCCGCCCGAGGTCCGCGGGCCGCCCGAGGTCCGCTCGCCGGACGTGGCCGAGGGAGGCGGTGTGCCGCGACGGCGGCGCACCGTCGGCCCCGTTCCGGGAACGGACCCGTTCCGTCCCGGGGTGAGGGAATCACGCCGGGGACACCGAGATTGCCGTCATCGTGACGGCAGGGCTTAGGCTTGAGGCTCTCTGAGGTTGGAGGTCCTCTCGTGCTGGTTGACTCGTTCGGCCGGGTCGCGACCGATCTGAGGGTGTCGCTGACCGACCGGTGCAACCTGCGGTGCGCGTACTGCATGCCGCCCGAGGGCCTCGACTGGCTGCCCAAGCCCGAGCTGCTCACCGGCGAGGAGATCGTCCGCCTGGTGACGATCGGCGTGGAGCGGCTCGGCATCCGGGAGGTCCGCTTCACCGGTGGCGAGCCGTTGCTGCGGCGGGAACTCGCCGAGATCGTGGCCGCGACCGCCGCGCTGCGCCCGCGTCCCCAGGTGTCGCTGACGACCAACGGCATCGGCCTGGCCCGCCTCGCGGAGCCGCTCGCGCGGGCCGGTCTCGACCGCGTCAACGTCTCGCTGGACACGCTCGACCGCGACGTGTTCGTCCGGCTGGCGCACCGCGACCGGCTGCGCGACGTGCTGGACGGGCTCGCGGCGGCGACGGCGGCGGGCCTCACGCCGGTCAAGGTCAACACGGTGCTGATGCGCGGCGTCAACGAGCACGAGGCCGCGCCGCTGCTGCGCTACTGCCTCGACCAGGGGTACGAGCTGCGCTTCATCGAGCAGATGCCGCTCGACGCCCAGCACGGCTGGCGCCGCGACGACATGATCACAGCCGACGAGATTCTCGGGCTGCTGAAGGACTCCTTCGACCTGACCGAGGACGACCCGCGCGAGCGGGGCAGCGCCCCCGCCGAGCTGTTCCTGGTGGACGGCGGTCCGCACCGGGTGGGCGTGATCGGCTCGGTCACCCGGCCGTTCTGCGGCGCCTGCGACCGCGTCCGGATAACCGCCGACGGCCAGGTCCGCAACTGCCTGTTCGCCACCGAGGAGTCCGACCTGCGTTCGGCGCTGCGCTCGGGCGCCTCGGACGATGAGCTGGTGGAGCGGTGGGTCGCGGCGGTGCGGGGGAAGAAGGCCGGGCACGGCATCGACGACCCCGCGTTCCTCCAGCCGGCCCGCCCGATGTCGGCCATCGGCGGCTGACGGAGCCCCAAGAGAGCCGCAAGAGAGCCACGAGAGAGAGTTCAGGGAGCACCCGTGCGTCCCCGTTCCGGAACCGGCGCCGGTAAGGCGGCTTCCCCGCCGCCGTACGACGCCGTGATTCTGGCGGGGGGCCGGGCCGAGCGGCTCGGCGGGGCGGACAAGCCGGGCGCGCTCGTCGGCGGGCTGCCCCTCGTCGAGCGGGTGGCGGCGGCGGTCCGCGACGCTCGCGCGGTGGTCGTGGTGGGCCCGCCCAGGGAGATGCCGGGTGTGCTGTTCACCCGTGAGGACCCCCCGGGCGGCGGACCGGTGCCGGCGCTGCGCGCCGGGCTCGCCGAGGTGACGTCCCCACTGGTCGTCCTGCTCGCCGCCGACCTGCCGTTCGTCGTCACCGGCCACGTCGGGGCGCTCCTGGCGGCCGTGCCTGGGGACGGCGCGGGCGCGGTGCTCGTGGACGACGAGGGCCGCGAGCAGTGGCTGACCGGTGCCTGGCGGACGGCCGCGTTGCGGGCCGCGCTCGGCGCGTACGAGGGGCGGTCGCTGCGCGGGCTGCTCGGCCCGCTGGGGCCGGCGCTCGTGCGCCCGCCGGTGGCACCCGGGGAGACCCCGCCGTGGTTCGATTGCGACACCGTCGACGATCTCCGCGCGGCCCGCGAGCGGGCCCGAGGGCGCGGGTGAAGGGAGTGCGCGTGAACGTGTTGGAGGAATGGACGGCACGGGTCTGCCACGAGCTGGGCATCGACCCCGCCCGGGTGGACCGGACCGCGGTGCTCGACCTGACCAGGGATGTGGCGCACGGAGTGGCGCGGCCCGCCGCCCCGCTGACCGCCTACCTGGTGGGGCTGGCACAGGGGGCCGGCACCGCGCCGCCGGATGTGCTGGAGCGGCTGTCCCGGATGGCCGAGGACTGGGCGGAGGCGACCGCGCAGACGCGCGCGACCACTGACACCCCCGACTCCTGACTCCGGCTTCCACGGCCCCGGCGCGCCGCGTAGAGGGGAAGGGCGGGCGCCGGGGGCCGCTCGGCGGAAGGGCCGTCCCTGCCGGGGACGACCGCGACGGCCGGTCTGTGAGACCTGTGCTAGGCCGAGAGCTGTGCAAAGTCTTGGAAAAGGGCGACGCCGGGTGGTTACGGGGGCAAACCACCCGGCGCCGCTTCATCGGCGTTCCGACGGGGGCCCGGAACGCCGGCACCAGCGCTCCGACGGGGGACCAGAGCGCTTGGCTAAACTGTACACCTCCAACCCACGGGTTGCGTCAAGACTTTGTCACGACCCGATCTCGCGTCGATGGCGTGGTATCTCGTTTTGGTTAGACGAGGTCAAGTCCGGGGGCGGGGGAGGCTCGTGACCTCTCTGATTGGCCCCGATAACGGCAAGGTATGGCAAAAGAACCGCCCCCGCGACGAACAGGGCCTTGACGGGCCAGGGGGCCGGCACAGCCACCGCCAGAATGAGGCACACGAGCCGGATGCCCATCTTGATGAGGTAACTGATCTCCCGCTTGCGCACGTCGTCGGACAGCGACGGCTGGGCGTCCGTCACCTGGTGAACGACCGGGCGGTCTTTTCGCAACCAGCGCCATGGATTCACGATTTCCACGGTAGACCCCGGGGGAGGCGGGGGTGACTCCCGCACGGCGATACGATCACGCGACAGGCACAGGCAGGAGGACGTGATGTCGGACCGCACCTACCGGGTGACCGAGATAGTGGGCACCTCGGCCGAAAGCGTCGACCAGGCCATCCGCAACGGCGTCAGGCGAGCCGCCCAGACGCTGCGGCACCTGGACTGGTTCGAGGTGACCGAGGTGCGCGGGCACATCGTGGACGGCGAGGTGGCCCACTTCCAGGTCGGCATGAAAGTCGGCTTCCGTCTCGAGGACACCGAATAGGGCCTGGTGCTGTGACTGGGGACGGGCACCGTCCGCAGTCCGCGGAGCCGGTCGGGCCGACGAGCTTCGGCGCGCCACCGGCGGTGATCACCTGGTGGCCGGTCGTCAGGCCGCAGCGTGCGCAGCGCCTCCCGGCCGATGCCGATCGCCCGGCCGGGAGGAGCCGGGGACACTCGACCGGCTCTGTGGACTCGGCGTGGTGACCGTTTCCGGTCACAGACCGGCTCAGCTGGCCTGGCTGACCGTCGACATGTTGAAGTCGGGCACCCGGACCGGCGGCATGACGGCGCGGGTGAACCAGTCGTTCCACTCGCGCGGCAGCGTCTGCTCGCTCGGGCCCACCTCGCTGAGGCGGCCGAGCAGGTCGACCGGCGACTCGTTGAACCGGAAGTTGTTGACCTCGCCCACGACCTCGCCGTTCTCGACCAGGTAGACGCCGTCCCTGGTCAGCCCGGTCAGGAGCAGCGACTGCGGGTCGACCTCGCGGATGTACCACAGGCAGGTCAGCAGCAGGCCCCGCTCGGTCGAGGCGATCATCTCCTCCAGCGAGCGGCCGTCCTCCGGTCCCGTCATGATCAGGTTGTCGATCTGCGGGGTGGTGGCGAGCCCGGTCAGCCCGGCGGAGTGCCGGGTCTGCACGAGGTTGGCCAGCGTGCCGTCGCTGATCCACTCGGTGTGGGCCAGGGGCAGGCCGTTGTCGAACACCGACTGCTCCCGGCTGGAGGAGTGCGCGACGACGAACGGCGCGCACTCGACGCCGGCCCGCGCCGGATCGCTGTGCAGCGAGATCGGCAGTGTCGAGAGCCGCTCGCCCACACGGGTGCCGCCGCCTGGCCGGGAGAACACCGTGCGGCCGTCGGCGGCGTCCCGCGCGCCGGCCGCCCAGTACAGGTAGATCATCAGATCGGAGACCGCCGTCGGCGGCAGGAGCGTCTCGTAGCGGCCCGGCTCCAGGCTGATCCGCCGCTTGGCCCAGTCGAGCCGCCGGGTGAGCGTCTCGTCCAGGGCGGCCACGTCCACGTCGGAGAAGTCGCGGGTGGCCACGCCCGTCCACGCGGAGCGCGTCATGTCCGCCGACTTGGCGTTCAGTTCGAGCCGCCCGGTCGGCTGGTCGTGACGCAGCCGCAGGCCCGTGGACGACCCGACGAACGTCGAGGTCATGCTGTGCTCGGCGAAGCCGTACAGCCTGCGTCCCGAGGCGTCGGCGGCGGCGAACGCCTCGCCGAGCGCGGGGGCGAAATCTCCGAACACGCCGATGGAGGTCGGCTCCACCGGGCGCTCCCAGCCCGCACCGGCGGTGCCCTCCACCAGAGGCCGGGCGTCCTCCGACGGCCGGGCCTCCCGCGCGGCGCGGTCCGCCGCGGCCACCACGTCGGCCAGCTGGTCGGCCCGTACGGCGGAGCGCGAGACGACCCCCACACCGGCGCCCACGACGGAGATCACGGTCAGCCGGGACGAGCGCGCGACCCCGTTGGTCGTCAGCGTGTTGCCGGCGAAGCGCAGGTTGGCGGTCGAGCCCTCGTCGACGATGACGACGCAGCCGTCGGCCTCGCTCAGCGCGAGCGCCCGCTCCACCGTCTCCTGCGGTGTGGTCACCATGTCGGTCACTTCCCACCCTCCTGGGCAGTGTTGAGGATCCGCACGCCGCGGAACAGCGCCGCGGGGGCGCCGTGGCTCACCGGCGCGACCTGGCCCGGCTGGCCCTTGCCGCAGTTGAAGGCGCCGCCGAGCACGTACGTCTCCGGGCCGCCGACGGCCTCCATGGAGCGCCAGAAGTCCGTCGTGGTCGCCTGGTAGGCCACGTCGCGCAGCTGACCGGCCAGGCGGCCGTTCTCGATGCGGTAGAACCGCTGGCCGGTGAACTGGAAGTTGTACCGTTGCATGTCGATCGACCAGCTCTTGTCGCCGACGACGTAGACGCCGCGCTCGACCCTTGAGATCAGCTCGTCGGTGGAGGGGCCGTCGGCCGCCGGCCGGAGTGACACGTTGGCCATGCGCTGGATCGGCACGTGCCCGGGGGAGTCGGCGAACGCGCAGCCGTTCGACCGCCCGAGGCCCTTCAGCAGCGCCATCCGCCGGTCGAGCTGGTAGCCCACCAGCGTGCCCTCGCGGACGATGTCGAACGACTGGCCGGCCACGCCCTCGTCGTCCCAGCCGACGGTGGCCAGGCCGTGCTCGACCGTGCGGTCGCCCGTCACGTTCATCACGGGCGAGCCGTAGTGCAGGGTGCCGAGCTGGTCGAAGGTGGCGAAGGAGGTGCCGGCGTAGGCCGCCTCGTAGCCGAGCGCCCGGTCCAGCTCGGTCGCGTGGCCGATCGACTCGTGGATCGTCAGCCACAGGTTCGACGGGTCGATCACCAGGTCGTACGGCCCGGCCTCGACCGAGGGCGCCTTGAGCTTCTCGTCCAGCAGGTCGGGGATCTCGGCCAGCTCGGCGGGGAAGTCCCAGCCGGTGCCGGTCAGGTATTCGTACCCGCGACCGACGGGCGGGGCCAGCGTGCGCATGTCGTCGAACCGGTCGCCGTCGGCCCGCATCGCGGTCAGGACGGGGTGCAGCCGCACGCGCTGCTGCGTGGTCACCGTGCCCGCCGTGTCGGCGTAGAACTTCTGCTCCTTGACCTGCATGAGTGAGGCCGAGACGTGGTCGACCCTGCCGAGCAGGCCGGACGACCACTCCGCGAGCAGCGCCGCCTTGTCCGGCAGCGGCACGTCGAACGGGTCGACCTCGTAGGCCGACACCCAGGTCACGTCGTCGTACACCGGTTCGGAGGCGAGCTCCACCGGCTCGCGGTTGATGGGCGCGCTGATCGCCGCCACCCGCACGGCCTCCTCGGCGGCCCGGGCCGCCGCCTCCGGAGTCAGCTCGATCCCGGAGGCGAAGCCCCATGTGCCGTCCTTGATCACCCGTACGGCGAAGCCCAGGTCGTCGGCGTCCGAGGACCCCTCGAGCCGGGCGTCGAACAGGCGCAGCGTCTCGGCGCGCACGCGTTCGAGCCGGAACGAGGCGTGCTCGGCTCCCAGGTCACGGGCGCGCTGCAGGGCCGCGTCCGCCAGCCGCCGCAGTGGCAGAGCGAGGAAGTCGGGGTCGATCTGGCGCATGTCCACGATCCTAACCCTGTGATCTTGTGCCCTGCGGACAAGTGGACTACCCCCAAGTAGCCGATACGGTCGGTCGCATGGTTCGCTCTGTTCTCGTCACCGGCGGAAATCGCGGCATCGGCCTCGCGATCGCCCGCGAGCTCGCCGCCGCGGGAGACGCCGTCGCCGTCACCTACCGTTCCGGCGAGCCCCCGGAGGGGCTGTTCGGGGTTCGCTGCGACGTGACGAGCTCCGCCGACGTCGACGCCGCCTTCGAGAAGGCCGAGGCCGAGCACGGCCCGGTCGAGGTGGTAGTCGCCAACGCGGGGATCACCAAGGACACGCTGCTGCCGATGATGAAGGAGGAGACCTTCACCGACGTCATCGACACGAACCTGACCGGTGCCTATCGCGTCGCGAAGCGGGCCGTGCGGCCCATGCTGCGCCTGCGGCGCGGGCGCATCATCCTGATCTCCTCCGTCGTCGGCCTGTCCGGCTCCGCCGGCCAGACCAACTACGCCGCCTCCAAGGCCGGCCTGGTCGGCTTCGGCCGGTCGCTGGCCCGCGAGCTCGGCTCGCGCGGCATCACGGTCAACGTGGTCGCGCCCGGGTTCGTGGAGACCGACATGACCGCGGTGCTCGACGAGGCGCAGCAGGAGCAGATCCGCAAGAGCATCCCGCTCGGGCGGCAGGCGCAGGCCGAGGAGATCGCCCGGGTCGTGAGGTTCCTGGCGAGCGACGACGCCTCCTACATCACCGGGGCGGTCATCCCCGTCGACGGCGGCCTCGGCATGGGCCACTGAGCCGGACACCCGACTGACTGGAGCTGGACATGGGTTTGCTGGACGGGAAGCGACTGCTGGTCACCGGCGTCCTCACCGACGCGTCGATCGCCTTCAACGTGGCCAAGCTGGCGCAGGAGGAGGGCGCCCAGGTCGTGCTGACCGGTTTCGGCCGCCTCAGCCTGGTCGAGCGCATCGCCAAGCGGCTGCCCGAGCCGCCTCCGGTGATCGAACTGGACGTCCAGAACACCGATCACCTCGACACGCTCGCCGACCGCGTCGGTGCGCACCTCGACGGGCTGGACGGGGTGGTCCACTCCATCGGATTCGCGCCGCAGTCCTGCTTGGGCGGCAACTTCCTCAACACCTCGTGGGAGGACGTGGCCACGGCGGTCCACGTGTCGACGTTCTCGTTCAAGTCGCTCGCCGTCGCCTGCCTGCCTCTGATGAAGGACGGCGGCGCGATCGTCGGCCTCGACTTCGACGCCACCAAGGCGTGGCCCGTGTACGACTGGATGGGCGTGGCCAAGGCCGGGCTGGAGTCGTGCTCGCGCTACCTCGCCCGCGACCTGGGCAAGCACGGCATCCGGGTCAACCTCGTCGCCGCCGGCCCGCTGCGCACGATGGCGGCCAAGAGCATCCCCGGGTTCAAGGAGTTCGAGGACTCCTGGCCGGATCGCGCGCCCCTCGGCTGGGACCTGGCGGACACCGCCCCCGCCGCCAAGGCGTGCGTCGCGCTGCTGTCCGACTGGTTCCCCGCCACCACCGGTGAGATCGTCCACGTCGACGGCGGCGTGCACGCGATGGGCGCCTGACGGCACCCGTTTCCGCGACATCCCGCCTCTCGCATCGGGCGGGCGCACGGGCCGCGGCGGCTTGCGAATCTTGCCGCGGCCCGTCCCTGCGCTTAGCATCTGGGCGTGTCTGACGCCCGCCCGTTCTCCGGAGCGGGCATGGACCGTCAGACGCGAGCGTGGTGCCCGGGCCGCCCCGTCCCCGTACGCCCCCGGACGGCGGCGCCCGTGGCGACGTGGCCGCCGGACTCGTGTGGGGACGATGGGACGACCAGAGCGCAACCTCAGCCCAGAGGAAGGGCCCGTACAGGCGTTCGCCGTCGCGTTGCGGCGGCTGCGCGAGGAGGCCGGGTCGCCCACCTACCGGGCCCTCTCGGAGAGGGCGCACTACTCGGCAACGGTGCTGTCACGGGCCGCGGGCGGCCGTGTCTTCCCGAGCCTGGAGGTCACCCTCGCCTTCGTACAGGCCTGCGGGGGCGACGAGGACGCGTGGGCGCGGCGCTGGCATCGGGTCAGCGAGGAGATCTCGGGGCGGACGGCGGAACCGCCGGAACCGGCCCCGGCCGGTGAAGGGCCTTCGTCCCCGGCTCGCGGCGCCGCCGAGGTCGTCTCACCGGCCGAACACGGCGGAGTTCGCGGTGGCGGGCGGGGCAGCGCGCACGACGGCGGCCTCGCGGCCTGGGTGCGGCGGCGCGGGCGCCTGCTCGTGTTCGCCGCAGTCGTCGTGCTCTCCGGCGGGGTGGCGTTGACCGCCGCCATGCGCGGCGTGGGGCTCGCGCCCGGCTGGACCTCGCGTAACCAGCACATCACCGACCGGGCGGGGGATGGGAGCCGGGCCGAGGACATGGACGGCGACGACCCCCGGGCCCGCGGGTGCGCAGACGACCTCGAGGCGGTCGACATACTCGACGCCGTCCCGCTGAACCTGCCCGACGGCACCCGCTTCGGGACGCTGCGGCTGCGGCGCAATCCCGACTGCGACACGGCCTGGGCCTCGGCGTACTTCGCCAATCCCCAGCTCTACACGGTGTGGCTCGCCGCGCATCGTCCGGCGGACAACGCCCAGGTGCGTTCCCAATGGCAGAACAACACGCCGCCTGGCGCCTACGGGGACATGCTCTCCCTCGCGCGCGGATGCGTCTGGGTGGAGGGCTGGGTGGTCACCGGGCAGGGGGAAGGCCCCCACGCGAGAACCCGCTGCGCCCGCTGACCCCGCATACCCGCGCGCGCCCCCTCGCCTCGCGCGCTCCGTCCCCGGCTCCTCGCGGGCGTGCGATGAGGCCGGACGGCCGCGGGACCGGCCCCCGTTCCCGCGCCCGGCTCCCCTGCGCGAGGCGGCGCACGGGCGGCGGACCGTCGGTTCCGCGGCGGGCTCAGCCCCGGGCCCAGGCGGAGGCGATGTCCGGCGAGGTGCCGCAGCACAGCGCGTACGCCGTCGCCTCCACGTCCTTCGCGTAGAGCTGGTCGGAGTACGCGGTGCCACCGCGGGTCGCGTAGGCCTCGGTGCAGTCGCCGGAGCCCTCGCCCCGGCACACGAGAACGCGCACTGGCGCAGTGCGCCCCTCGTCGAGCGTGACCCGCGACCAGTTGGTCCCGCACCGGGGGGAGTACCGCAACTCGACGGTGGCGCCGGCGGGCCGCGTGGCCCGTCCGCGGCCGTCGTGATACCAGAGCGGCGAACTCGCCACGGTGTACGCCCCGTCGGTGCAGCGGCTCCGGATCGGGTCGGTCCCGTCACACGTCTGCGCGCTCTTCCGGCCCCGGTCGCACAGCGAGTCGGAGGCGCGGGGCGGGAGCTTGGCGGTCCCGCCGCGCGGGATGTCGTCTGGCCGCACCGTGCCGGTCCGGCCCGACGCCGACCTGGACGCCGATCCGGACACCGACCCCGATCCGGACGCCGACCCCGACCCCGATCCCGGCCCGTCTCCCGTTCCGGCGACCGCGCCGGTCGCCGTCGTGGTCAGCACGACGGCCGCCGCAGGGACGGCCAGCGCCTTGAGGACGATGCTCCATCTCATCTCGAGCTGCTCCTTCCGTGGCTCCGGGCACCTCGCGGTGCCTCCACGGCATGGATAACCCGGTCCGCGGTTGATGCGCGATCATCCGGCGCGGGTTCGCATCAACCCATCAACCGGCAGGAAGTAGCTCAGGCCCGGCCCACGCGTGTCGCCCTCAGGCGAGCCGGTGGCGCCCCGCCTTCCCCGGCAGCCGCAGGCCGCCCTCGAAGGGGATCGACTCGTCCGGCTCCTGCTGCCCGGCGCGTGCCCGCCGGGCCGAGACCACGCGGGTGGCGAGCAGCGCCGAGAGCAGCAGAACCGCGGTGAGGGCCGTCCCCGCCGCGTCGTAGGACCGGTGGCCCCGAGCGCGCGCCCCCGCCGAATCGCCGCGTAGTTCGGGCAGTTCGGGCATCCTCTGCCCGGGCCACAGGAGGGGGATCACGCCGTCCTCGTCGGGGTCCACCTTCGCCGTGCGGCCCGTCTCCGGCGCGTCGTCGAGCGCCGCGACGAGACGCGGCCGGTACGGCTCGGGCGAAAGGGTGCCCTCGGGCGTCATGGACGCCTTGGGCCGTGTCGCCTTCTTGTCGGCCGGCCGCGTCTTTCCGCCGCTCTCGCGGTGCTCGTGGGACGCGCAGTCCTCTCCGGCGACCAGGGGGAGGCAGGTGTCCTGGACGGCGCGGGTCAGCCCGTCGGTGAGCTTCTGGACGCCGGGGGCGGGGCTGTGCGCGGTTCCGGATCCGTCGCCCGTCAGAGCTCCGGTCGCTCCGCTCACCGCTCCGCTCGCGTCGTCGGCCGCTCCGCTCGCCGCGCCGGCCGCGGTGCCGGCGGCCCCGGTGAGCGTCTGTCCGGCCGTGTCGACCGCCTTGCCGACGTCGTTCACCGCGGTGCCGGTGGCTTCGGTGGTCGTCTTCACCGTGTCGTCCACGGCCTTCGTGACCGGTTCCGTCACCCCGCCTGTGGCCTTGTCCGCGACGTCGGTGACGCCGTCCGCCAGGCGGCCCACGCCGTCCACCAGGGAGCAGACGCCGCCGGTGATGCCCGAGACCAGGCCGCCGCCGCCCGTGCAGTCGAGCGCCTGTGCCGGGGATGCGGCGAGAGGGAGTCCTCCGGCCAGGGTGATCGCGAGAGCCCCGGCGGAGATCGCGGAGGCCTTGCCTACGATCCCCATGTGTCCCCTTCCGCAGTGCTCTGGTCCATCCCCCGACATACCCGCCACTCTTCGCCGGAGCGCGGGGTTATGCAGTAGAAAGTTGCAGTTCGGTATCGATGTGTGATACGTGAGGACGATTCTCGTTCGCCTCCCACGTCCGGGGCGGCGATCAGGGGTCGGAGACGTCGTCCAGAGCCTCGCGGATCTCCCACGGCAGTGTCAGCTTCTCGGCCTGCAACACGCCGAGGAGTTGCGCGTGGGTGCGCGCGCCGACGATCGCCGACGACACGCCCGGGCGGTCGCGCACCCAGGCGAGCGCCACGGCGAGCGGCGACACGCCGAGCCCCTCGGCCGCCGTGGTCACCGACTCCACGATGCTGCGGCACCGTTCGTCCAGATATGGCCGGACGAACTCGGCGAAGTGCGGGGTGGCGGCGCGGGAGTCCGCGGGAATGCCGGTGCGGTACTTGCCGGTCAGCACGCCGCGTCCCAGCGGCGACCAGGCGAGGACACCGGCGCCCACGTGCGCGGCGGCCGGCAGCAGTTCCTCCTCGGCGTCCCTGGCCAGGAGGGAGTACTCCACCTGCGCCGCGACGATCGGGGCCCGCGAGTCGCCGCACCGCTGCCACGTGGCGGCGGCGGCGAGCTGCCAGCCCGTGTAGTTGCACACGCCCGCGTAGGCCGTACGCCCGGTGGAGACGGCGAAGTCGACGGCGGCGAGCGTCTCCTCCAGAGGCACCCGGGGGTCGAACGCGTGGAGCTGCCACAGGTCGACCTCTTCCAGCCCGAGCCGGGCCAGCGAGGCGTCGAGCGCGCGGATGAGGTGACGGCGGGAGGCGTCGTGCTCGCCGCCGGGGGTGAGCACGGCCTTGGTGGCGATGACCAGCTCCGAGCGCGGCACCACGTCGCGGATGAGCCGGCCGATCAGGCGCTCGGCGTCGCCGCCGCCGTACACGTCGGCGGTGTCGATCAGCGTGCCGCCGGCCTCGGCGAAGGCGGTGAGCTGCGCCGTCGCCTCCTCGGCGGAGGTGTCGCGGGCCCAGGTCATCGTGCCGAGCCCGATCCTGGACACCGACAGACCGCTGCGCCCGACTAGTCGCTGGTCCATGGTGCGGACAGACTAGCCGATAGGCTGTCCGCACCATGGACGTACTACAGGCGATCGTGCTCGGGCTCGTGCAGGGTCTCACCGAGTTCCTGCCCATCTCCAGCTCGGCCCACCTGCTGATCGTGCCCAAGCTGGCCGGATGGGGCGACCCCGGCGCCGCGTTCACCGCGGTGATCCAGCTCGGCACCATGCTCGCGGTGCTCATCTACTTCTGGCGGGACATCGTCCGGATCACCTGGACCTGGCTGCGCAGCCTGTGGACGCCGGAGCTGCGCGGCGACCTCGACGCGCGCATGGGGTGGTACATCGGCCTGGGCACGATCCCGATCAGCGTCGCCGGCCTGCTGTTCAAGGACGCGATCGAGGGCCCGGCCCGCAACCTGTGGCTGAACGCGGCCATGCTCATCGTCTTCGGCCTGCTGCTGCTCGTGGCCGACCAGATGGGGCGCAAGAAGAAGGAGGTCGCCGACCTCAACATGCGCGACGGCCTTATCATCGGCGCCTGGCAGATGCTGCCGCTGATCCCCGGCGCCTCCCGCTCGGGCTCCACGATGACCGGCGCGTTGTTCCTCGGATACACGCGCGAGGCGGCCGCCCGCTACTCCTTCCTGCTGTCGATCCCTGCGGTGATCCTCTCGGGGCTGTTCGAGCTGCGGCACGTCGGCGACGGCGGCGGCCCGCCGGTCGCGCCGACCCTGATCGCGACCGTCGTGTCGTTCATCGTCGGATATGCCTCGATCGCCTGGCTGCTGCGTTACGTGGCGCGCCACTCGACCATCGTCTTCGTCGTCTACCGCGTCTTCGCCGGAACGTTCCTCCTCACGCTGCTGGCCCTCGGGGTGGTGCAGTCATGACGACCGTCCTCCTCGTACGGCACGGCCTCACCGCGATGACCGGCCCCGTGCTGGCCGGCTGGACCCCCGGGGTCCACCTCGACGAGCGCGGCCGGGAGCAGGCCCGCGCGGTGGCAGAGCGGCTCGCGCCCCTGGAACTGGACGCCATCGTGTCCAGCCCGCTGGAGCGGTGCCGGGAGACCGCCGCCGCCATCGCGCAGGGCCGCCCCGTCTCCGTGGAGACCGACGACAGGTTCGGCGAGTGCGGATACGGCGACTGGACGGGCAGGCCGCTGAAGGAGCTCGCCGAGGAGCCGCTGTGGCGGGTGGTGCAGGCCCATCCCAGCGCGGCGGTGTTCCCCGGCGGGGAGGCGCTGGCGGAGGTGCAGAACCGGGCCGTGCGGGCCGTACGCGACTGGAACGAGCGGCTCGGCGAGAAGGCCACCTATCTGGTGTGCAGCCACGGGGACGTGATCAAGGCGATCGTGGCCGACGCGCTGGGCGTGCACCTGGACCAGTTCCAGCGGATCACGGCCGACCCCGCGTCCGTCACGGTGATCCGTTACACCCCCCTGCGTCCCTTCCTGCTCAGGACGAACGACGTGGGCGGGGGAGTGGCCAACCTGGTGCCCCCACCGGAGGTGCCGGAGGACCGAGACGGGGGAGAAACCATCACCGGAAGCGATGCCGCCGTCGGCGGTGGACCCGGGACCACATAGGGTCGGGCTATGCCGGTCTTCGACTACGATCCGCCTGACAGGTTCGTGGCCGGTGCCGTGGGGCAACCGGGCGCGCGAGCCTTCTTCCTGCAGGCCCGAGGCCAGGGCAGGATCACCACGGTGGCGCTCGAGAAGTTCCAGGTCGCCGTGCTCGCCGACCGCCTCGACGAATTGCTCGACGAGGTGCTGCGGCGCAGCGGCGGGCGTGCGCCGGTCCCGGCCATGGCCCCCGCGGAGCTGGCCGACGAGGGCCCGCTCGACCTGCCGATCGACGAGGACTTCCGGGTGGGCACGATGGCGCTCGCCTGGGATCCCGAGACCGCCCAGGTGATCATCGAGGCGCAGGAGGCCACCGAGGACGAAGAGGAGGACGAGCCGCCGCTGGACGACCGGCCCGAGCCCGCCGTCCTCAGGGTGCGGATCAGTGCCGCCGCCGCCCGCGCGTTCAGCCGCCGGGCGCTGGACGTGGTCGCCGCGGGCCGCCCGCCGTGCCCGCTGTGCGGCCGGCCCCTCGACTCCGAGGGCCACATCTGCGTCCGCCTCAACGGTCACCACCCCGGAGGGTTGTCGGCATGAGAGGCGCGGCGTGAACGGGTGGAAGAGCGGCCTGGCGCCGCGCGGGCGAGGAACCGGATGACGGCCGAGGGCGAGGCGAGCATCAGCGACGTGGACGGGCCGGGGCTGGACGACGCGGCGGCCATGCGCCTGCTGCGGGAGGGCACCTTAGAAGTGGCCGGACGACTCGTCGAGGCCACGAACATGACGCTCTACTGCTCCATCAGGAACGGCGAGCACGCGGCGGCGTGCGTGTACAAGCCGGTGCGCGGGGAGCGCCCCCTGTGGGACTTCCCCGACGGCACGCTCGCGGCCCGGGAGGTGGCCGCCTACGAGGTGGCGGCCGTCACCGGATGGCGCATCGTGCCGCCGACCGTCTACCGGGACGGCCCCTTCGGCCCGGGGATGGTGCAGCTGTGGATCGACGCCGATCCCGAGACCGACCTGATGGCCCTGATGCGCAGCCGCAACCCCGCCCTGCGCCGCATGGCCGTGTTCGACGCCGTGGTGAACAACGCCGACCGCAAGGGCGGCCACCTGCTTCCGCTGCCCGACGGGCACGTGTACGGGGTCGACCACGGGGTCTGCTTCGCGGTGGAGGACAAGCTGCGCACCGTGCTGTGGCAGTGGCGCGGCAAGACGCTCCCGCGCGAGGCGGTCAACGTGCTGGTGCGGCTGGAGCGCGAGATCGAGCGGGGGCGCCTCGGCCGGCGTCTGCGCGAGCTGCTGACCCAGGCCGAGGTGGAGGCCACGTGGGAGCGGGTCAAGAGGCTGCTGGCCACCGGGGTCCACCCGCATCCCTCCGAGGACTGGCCGGCGATCCCGTGGCCCCCGATTTGATCGCCGCAGACAGGCTTGCGCAAAACGTGCGAATTGTGCACTCTGCAGGGGTCTCTACCGATATTGGAGGGAACACGCATTGTGTACGGTCATCGTGAGCGTCGAGCCGGAGGCCGGCGCGCCGGTGCTCCTGGCGGGGGTGCGTGACGAGTTCGTCACGCGGCCGTGGATGTCGCCGGACCGGCACTGGCCCGCCTACCCCGGTTTGGTCGGAGGCCGCGACCTGGAGGCGGGCGGCACCTGGCTGGCCGCCGACCCCGCCGCGCGGCGCGTGGCCGCGCTGCTCAACGGCGATGGCGTCGCGGCCCCGGCGGGCAGGCGCCACTCGCGCGGCGAGCTGCCGCTCCTCGCCGCCACCGCGGGAGAGCTTCCCCCGGTCGACCTGTCCTGGTATGACCCTTTTCATCTCGTTCTCGGCGGGCTCGACGGCGTACGGCTGTGGAGCTGGGACGGCGAGACCCTGGCCGAGGAGAAGCTGCCCCAGGGCGTGCACGTGATCGTGAACTCGGGCTGGGACCGCGGCGAGAGCCGGCCGCGCACCGCCTGGTTCCGGCCCCGCTTCGCCCGGGCGGCGCGGCCCGCGTGGACCACGGGCGGCTCGTCCGAGCGGTTCTGGGGGGAGTGGCTCGATCCCGCGTCGGGCGCCGGGGTGCCCTGGGACGATCCCCGTGCGCTGGTCATGCGGCAGCGGCTGCAGGACGGGCGGGTCTTCGCCAGCCTCTCGATCACGCTGGTCGCCCTCGCGGAGGAGGGGCTGCGCTACGACTTCTGCCCCCAGCCCGACGACCCCGCCACCTGGCACGAGATCGACACCTCGTGGAGGACACCGGCTGAACCGGTCCGCCGGCCGCGCGGATAGGCTTCACACCATGCGATCGTGGTCTGCTCCGAATGTCCCCAGATTGCCTGGTCCGGGCCTTCCGCTCCGTCTGTACGACACCGCTGCCCGTGAGGTGCGGGAGACGGCCCCCTCCGGCGAGGCCCGGCTCTACGTCTGCGGCATCACGCCGTACGACGCCACCCATCTCGGGCACGCCAACACCTACCTCGCCTTCGACCTGGTCAACCGGGTGTGGCGGGACGCCGGCCACGACGTGCACTACACCCAGAACGCCACCGACGTGGACGACCCACTCCTCGAGCGCGCCGAGGCGACCGGGACCGACTGGCGCGCCCTCGGCGAGCGCGAGATCGAGCTGTTCCGTTCCGACATGGAGGCGCTGCGCATCCTGCCGCCCCGCGAGTACGTCGGGGTCACCGAGACCGTCGGGGAGATCGCCGAACTGATCACCCGGCTGGCCGAGCGGGGCGCCACGTACGAGATCGACGGGGACGTCTACTTCTCGGTCGCGTCCGCGCCCAAGTTCGGCGCGGTCTCCGGCTACTCCGAGGAGACCATGCTGGAGCTGTTCGGCGAGCGCGGGGGCGACCCCGGCAGGGAGGGCAAGCGCCATCCGCTCGACTGGCTGCTGTGGCGGGCGGAACGGCCGGGAGAGCCGTCCTGGGAGTCGCCGTTCGGCCGCGGCAGGCCCGGCTGGCACATCGAGTGCACGGCCATCGCCCTGCGCAACCTGGGCAGCGGCTTCGACGTCGCCGGCGGCGGCTCGGACCTGATCTTCCCCCACCACGAGATGGGCGCGTGCGAAGGCCACGTGGCCACCGGCGAGTGGCCGTTCGCGCGGGCGTACGTCCACGCGGGCATGGTCGGCCTGGACGGCGAGAAGATGTCGAAGTCCAGGGGCAACCTCGTGTTCGTCTCCAGGTTGCGGCAGACCGCAGACCCCATCGCCATACGGCTGGCCCTGCTGGCGCACCACTACCGCGCGGACTGGGAGTGGACACCGGACCAGCTCACCACGGCCGAGGACAGGCTGGCGCGGTGGCGGGCGGCGGTGGCCCGCCCGGCGGGCCCCGCGGGCGCCCCGGTGCTGGCGGCGGTGCGCGAGCGCCTCGCCGACGATCTCGATGCCCCGGGCGCGCTCGCGGCGATCGACGCCTGGGCGGCGGAGGAGGGCGACGACGCCTCCTCTCCGGCGCTGGTGCGCGACGTCGCCGACGCGCTCCTCGGTGTCGCCCTCTGACCGCGCTTCCCTGAACGGCACCCTCTGAACCGAACCCTCGAACGGCGCCCCTCGAAACCGAACCTCTGAACCCGAACCCTCGGACGGCGCTCCCCTGGAGCCCGTTACGGCGCGGGGACCGGGTCGCCGCCGGCGTCCGCGCGGTCGACGAAGAGTCGGCCGGCGCGTTCGCCGGCGGCGAGGGCGGAGCCGGCGAAGTTCGCGTCGACCTCGCTGCGCTCGGCCGCGCTGGGGTTGGCGTTGGTGCAGCTCACCGGGGCGCTGTGACCGGACATCAGGTCGGTGCAGCGACCGGTGCGCCGGTCGGGCAGGCCGAGGATGTGGCCGATCTCATGAGTCGCGATGCGCAGCGGGTGGTAACCCTGTGCGGTCGCGTCCCTGCCCATCCAGATGGTGCCCCGGCCGAGCCTGGTGACGCTCGTGCGGGGCCAGCCGTTGTCGGCGAGCACCACGAAGTCGGCGGGCGTGCCCGCCACGAGCCGGACGTTGCTGACGCTCGCGTTCCAGACCTGTGCGGCCTGGTCCATCACCGTGCGGAACTCGGCGGCCCGGCTCGCGTCGTACCGCAGCACGCGCACGGCGCTCGCCGCCGATTCGCCGGCCGGTGCGGCCGCCCGGGCCGGCGACACCGTGAACAGCACGGCCAGTCCCAGGAGCAGGGCCGAGACGGTCCGAAGGAACCGTGACGATCGCATCGGGGACATTCGCATCGGGGACATGTGCATCGGAGTCTCCTCGGTCGGGGGATGACCACCACGAGGCGCACCGGAAGGACCGACGGCGCGGGCACGCCGGTGATCGGTGGAGTCTCGGGTGGGGCACCCGCAAACGTACGTCCGGCGGACCCGGCAGGGGACAGGCCACTTTTCCCCTACTTCCGAGTTATGGGGCACAGGGGACAGCCGCGGACGGCTTCGCTATCCGAGCGGCACCCGCGGCGCCAGCCAGGGGAACACGACGTACCACAGCGCGGCCACGGCGACGCCGGTCAGCAGCAGCACGACGGACAGCCGGAGCGCGGTGCCGCCGGGCAGCCGCCGCCAGAGGAACCTGTACACGCCGGATCTCCCTCGGTCAGTCCTAGTTGCACTCCCTAGCGTTCCTCGCGGCGGACGAGCACGCTCTGGACGACCAGGCGCTGCGCCGCGGAGAACTTGGGGTGGCAGGTGGTCATGGTCATGAACGCGGTCGTGGGCCGCTGCCCGGGGTGGCCGGGGACGGGATCGACGACGTCGACCTCGCCGGGGTCCACGACCTCCTTGCGCGTCACCTGGTAGGTGTAGCGGGCGTCCCGCGCGTCCACCACGATGTCGTCGCCGGGCCGCAGCCGGTCGATCCGGTTGAACGGCGCGGCGTATGTGGTGCGGTGGCCGGAGAGCACGAAGTTGCCCACCTGGCCGGGCAGCGCCGTGCCGGGGAAGTGGCCGGGGCCCTTGCGCAGCTCCGCCGGTCCGACGCCCTCGACGACGGCGAACCGGTAATGAGCGCCCAGCCGCGGGATGCGCAGCAGCGCCAGGGCGTCGCCGAGCCGCACCGGGCCCAGGCCCGGGCCCGCCTGCCCGTCGTGCCTGGCGAAGACCTCGCCGAGCCGTCGCTGCAGGACGCGCTGCTCCCGCTCGGTCTCCGCGCCGGTGCCCCACAGCAGGTACGCGTAGAACAGCAGCAGGACCAGCCCCGCGGGCAGGCACAGCTCGCCGATGGCCCGCGTGACCGTTCTCACGGCTCCGTCGTCTGCTCCGCGCACGGACCGAGTATGGCCTTCGGTCATCCGCCGGCGGCGGTCTCGCAGGAGGTGTTGGCGAACTCTTTGGCACGCCTATTCGGCTGTGGTCAACGAAGCGAAAACCTGGCCGATCCTTCGGTAAGCACCGTGCGCCGTGATGGAGCGGCTCTTCGCCCGGCGCATATAACAGTCGAGCAGCGAGATTTCGCTGGCAATCCGGGCAAATGCTCAAATAATTGAGCGGCCGTTATCGGGAGTCCAAGTGGCGCGAACTAAAATACCTATTTTCCTGGCAGCGGCCGTCGCCGGCGGCCTGGCCCTCGGGATACCGGGGGCCGCGGCGGCGCAGTCCGTCGGCTTCACCGTGCTGCCGTCGGACGACGGCGTCTATCCGCCGAGGCCCATCACGGTGGAGAACGTCGTGGATCCGGGTGTGCGGCCGGTCATCCAGAACAACGAGCAGGCGGAGCCGCAGACCGTCTGCGAGGGCAACAACTGCAATAACAACAACAACGGCTGGATCTGGCCGCAGCAGAACTGGCAAGGCTGGAACTGGCCGCAGACGTACACGAACAACGACACCACCAACAGCAACGCGCAGCCCGTGGTCGCACCCGTCGGCGCGGGCGGCAACGGCGGGATCATGCCGGTGCAGAACGCGGCGCAGAGCGCCCAGGGAGCGCCGGAGGGGGCCGCCGAGGAGTCGGAGCCCACCGAGGAGGAGTCGGAGGAGGCCCCTGAGGAGGAGACCTCCGAAGAGGAGGCCCCTGAGGAGGAGAGCTCCGAGGAGGCGCCGGCCGGCATGGGTCCCGAGGAGACCATGGGCGGGGGCGGTCCCGCACCGGTCGCGGCCGGTCCGGCCGGCGGCGGTCAGCTGCCGTTCACCGGCGCGCCGGTGGGCGTGGCCGCGGCGGGCGCCGGCCTGCTGGCCGTCGCTCTGGGCTGCACTCTCGTCTCCGCGCGACGCCGCCGGTCGAGCGGTGCCGAGTAAGAGGAATCGTCGGCTGGTCGTTGTCGGCCTGCCGTCGCTGGCCCTCGGCCTCGTGCTGGCCGGGGGCTGGGCGGCCCACCTCGGGCTGAGCGTGCGCGACCATCTGGAGGCCACGCGGGCCGCCCTGCTCCGGCTGCGGCCGGGCGCCATCGGGCCGGCCCGCTCCGTCGCCGCGACGCTCGCCGAGGCACGCGCCCACGCGGCGGAGGCGCGGCGGCTGACCGGCGGTCTCTACTGGGCACTGCTCACCCACCTCCCGGTGGTGGGCGACGGCGCGGCGACGACCCGGGGGCTCGCCGCGTCCGTCGCGGACATCACCGACGTGCTGTCCCGGGTGGAGCGCACGGCCGCGCCGTTGCTGTCCCCCGGCACGCGGGTGCCGGGGGACCTGCGGCGCGCGCTGGCCGCCCTCGACGCGATGGCGCCGGTGCTGCGCGACGGCGCCCTCCGCGTGGAGGCCGCGCGGTCTCGCGTGGCGGGCACCCCGGCGTCGACTGGACTGGCCGCCCTGGACGGGGCGCGCGACACCGTGCTCCGTGAGGCGGGACGGCTGCACGGCATGCTGAGCCAGGGGGCCGAGGCCGCCGCGCTCCTGCCGCCCATGCTGGGCCGCGACGGTCCCCGCCGCTATTTCCTCGCGTTCGAGACCAACGCCGAGGCCCGCGGGACCGGAGGCCTCGTCGGCGCGTTCGGCGTGCTGAAGGCCGACGGCGGCAGGGTGTCCGTCGCCCGGCTGTCCGCCAACACCGGCATGGCGGCCAGCACCGAGCCGGTCGCCGACCTCGGCTCCGCGTTCGCCTCCCGGTATGGGCGGGGCGCGACCACGACGCTGTCGGTGTCCAACCTGTCCCCGCACTTCCCCTACGCCGCGGCCACCTGGACGGGGCTGTGGCGCCGTCAGACCGGCCAGGAGCTCGACGGGGCCATCGCGACCGACCCGGTCGGCCTCTCCTACATCCTGGGCGCGATCGGGCCGGTGAAGCTCCCCGGGGGTGAGACGGTGACGGCCGGCAACGTCGTCGACCTGACCGAGCGGGAGGCCTACGCCCGCTATCCGGACCCCGCGGAGCGCAAGAAGTACCTCATCAGGATCGCCGGCGCGGTCAGCGAGGCGCTGACCGACCGGCTGGGAAAGCCCACGCGGTTGCTGCCCGCCTTCGCGCGCATGGTGAGCGAGCGCCGGCTCACCGTCTGGAGCCGGGCCGAGGACGAGCAGCGCCGTCTCGCGGCGACCCCGATCGGCGGGGTGCTGCCCGAGCGGCGCGAGCCGTACGCCGGGCTCGTGGTCAACAACTCGGCCGGCACCAAGCTCGACTACTACCTGGACCGCTCGCTCACCTACGAGCTCGGCCCGTGCCGCCCGGACGGACTGCGGACCTCGCGGGTGCGGGTCCGGCTGACCAACGACGTGCCGCGCGGGCCGCTGCCCGCCTACGTCACCGGCCGGCTCGACGACCCGCGGCGTCCCCACGCCGCCGGCTCCAACATGCTGTGGGTGTCGCTGTACGCCGGGATCGGGGCGAAGGCGACGGCCGTCCGGCTCGACGGCCGGCCGATCTCGTACTACTCGGAGACCGAGCGGTCGCATCCCGTCTACTCCAAGGTGCTGGAGTTCGCGCCAGGCCAGTCGAGGACGCTGGAGTTCGACCTGCTCGAACCGTACTCGGCGGCGGCCCCCGTGGTCCCGGTGCAGCCGCTCGTCCGCCCGCAGCGGACCCTGGTGACGGCCGACGGCAGGGGCTGCGGCGCCTGAGAAGCCCGCACGAGGGAAGCGACAGGAACCGTAAAGGCCCGGCGTGCCGCGAGCGGCGGCGCGCCGGGCTCGGCCTAGCGTCCCGCCCATGGAGCGTACGCATACCCCGGAGGGCTCGGGAACCTTCCGCATCCTGTTCGTGTGCACGGGGAACATCTGCAGATCGGCAATGGCCGAGCGGCTCACCCTGGCCGCGCTCGGTCCGGGGTCGCCGATCCTCGTGGGCAGCGCGGGCACCCACGCCCGGCCTGGACTCCCGATGGCCGAGCGGGCGAGCGGGGTGCTGCTGCGGCTCGGCGGCGATCCCGAGAACTTCGCCTCACGGCCTCTCACGGCCGAGGAGGTGGCCCGCGCCGATCTCGTGCTGGCGGCCTCGTCCGAGCATCGCGCCGAGGCGGTGGCCCTGCATCCCGTCGTGGCCGCGCGCGCGTTCACGATCGTCGAGTTCGGCGCGCTGGCCCGCGCCGTCCCCGCCGGGCGAGTGCTGGGCCACGGGGATCCCGTGCGCCGGGCGCGGACCCTGCTGGAGGAGACCGGAGCGCTGCGCGGGCTGGTCCGGGTGGAGCGGCCCGACATCGCCGACCCCTACGGAGGCCCGCGCAGGGCCTACCGGGAGGCGGCCCGCCGCATCGCGGACGCGCTCGCCGTCCCGATCCGCCTGCTGACGCACGCGCCGGCCTGACTCGGCCGGTCGCGGGTCGCCGCACACGAACGCGTGGGGCCGCGTCACACGACGCGGCCCCACGCACGTGGTTCGTCCGCTACACCGGCATGGGCGCCTGGGGCTGCGGCGTCTCCGACGCGGTCTCCTGGCCCGCCGAGTCGTACCCGTATCCGTACCCGTAGCCGTAGTAGGAGCCCTGCTTGGCGGGCACGAAGTTCAGCACGGTGCCGACGAGGCGGGCGTTGATCGACGACAGCAGCTCACCGGCCCGCAGCACCTGCTCGCGCCGGGTCTTGCCGTGCCGCACGACGAGCAGCGCGCCGTCGCAGATCGCCCCGAGGGCGGCGGCGTCGGTGACGGGCAGCAGCGGCGGCGCGTCGATGATCACCATGTCGTACTCCTCGGTGAGCTGGGCCAGCACCGAGCGCATGCCCCGCGAGCCGAGCAGCTCGCTGGGGTTCGGCGGGATCCGGCCGCTGGGCAGCACGGAAAGACCCGGCTGCCCCCACGTCTGGATCACGTCGTGCAGCCGCGCCCGCTCGATGAGCACGTCGGTGAGCCCGGTGCCGCCCTCGATGCCGAGGTAGCGGGGGACGCTGGGACGCCGCAGGTCGGCGTCGACCAGGACCACCCGCCAGCCCGCCTGGGCCATGGTGATCGCGAGGTTGGCGGACGTGGACGACTTGCCCTCGCCCGGCAGGCAACTGGTCACGACGAGCGACTTGGGCTGCCTGTCCACGCCGATGAACTGGAGGTTCGTCCGCAACGACCGGAACGCCTCCGCTCGCGACGACCGGCCCTGGTCGCGCAGGATCAGCGGATGCCGCTTGGCGTCCCGTTCGTACCCGATGACCCCGAGGATCGAACTCCCGGCGACCCGCTGCAGCGTCTCGGCGGTCTTGACGGTGGTGTCGAGGCGGTCGCGCAGGACGAGGCCGGCGACGGCCGCGAACAGCGCGATGAGCGCGCCGAGCGCCATGTTGGTCAAGGGCTGCGGGGCGACCGGCTCCTTGGGGACCTCGGCCTCGTCGACGACCGTGACCCGGATCGTGGGCGGGCTCTTCGGCGTGGGCCGCTCGATCTTGTCGATCAGCTGGGCGAACGCGGCGCCCAGCGCGTTCGCCCGTGCGGCCGCCCGGGCCGGGACGCTGTCGGCGACCGTGGCCCGCAGCAGCGTGGTGTCGGGGATGGCATCGGCCGTGATCGCGGCCTGCAGGTCGCCGACGTCCTCCCCGCGGGCGATCCGGCCGACCACCTGGCGGCTGGTCAGCAAGGTGGCGTACGACTGGACCCGCTGCTGGGACAGCGCCCCCGCCTGGAGCGCGGTCGAAAGGCCACCCTCCCTGGCGTCGGCGGACACCAGCATCGTGATCGACGCGAGGTACCTGGGCGGGGTGTTGACGGTCACGAGGTGGGCGGTTCCCACGCCCGCCAGCACGGACAGCAGCAGGAGCGGCCAGTATCTGCGCATCAGCCGCGCGTAATAGAGCAGTTCCATCGGTGTCAGCCCCTTACAGGGATAGAGGTCCGGGGACGGGTCGGCGGGTAGACCGGCACGCGCTGCGGCAGCACGACGGCGACGCAGGCGGCGGCGACGCCGCCGATCGCCGCGCCGACCGGCGCGATCCAGCCCAGCGTCATCGCCAGGTCGACCAGGCCGGCGGCGGCCGCGAGCACGGCGAGCGCGAGGGCCGTGAGCCGCTTGCCGAGACCGAGCCGGTGCAGTCGATGTGAGAGGTGGTCGCTGCCGCCCTGCAGCAGCGGCCGGCCCGCCCTGCGCCTCGACAGCAGCACGATCCCGGTGTCGACGGTCGCGACGAAGGTCGGCAGGAGCAGGCCCGCGACCGCCGTTCCGGTCCCGGTGCCGGTGATCACCAGTGCCGCCGAGGACGCCAGCACGAATCCGATGAACAGCGAACCGGCGTCCCCCATGAAGATCCGCGCCGGCGCCCAGTTGTACACCAGGAACCCCAGGGCGGCGGCGGACAGGGCGGCCAGGAGCAGGCCGATCTCCGGACGCCCGGACACGAAGGCGGCGGCGGCCAGGAGCGCGGTGCTGACCACGGTGACCGCGCCCAGGGCGCCGTCCATGTTGTCGAGCAGGTTGAACGAGTTGGTCACCACGACGATCCACAGCAGGGTGATCGGCACGTCCATCCAGGTCCCGGTCACCGGCGCGACGACCCCGCTCATCACGGCCACCCCGGCCGCCAGCGCCTGTACGGCCAGCCGGGTCGGCGGGGGGAGCGGCGCGATGTCGTCGATCAGCCCGAGCAGGGCCATGGCCACGGCGCCGACGAGGATGCCGGCGATCCGCTGGCCGGCCGCGCCGGCGAGCGCCACCGGGGGGACGACGGTGCACAGCATGATGGCGATTCCGCCCAGATAGGGCGTCGGCCGCCGGTGCGACTTGTGCCCACCGGGCCTGTCCGTGAGTCCCCAGCGCAGCGCGAGGCGCCGCACCACGGGGGTCGCCGTCGCGCAGCCGGCGAAGGCGCTGATCGCGGTGACCAGGGCGGTGGCGCCGTTCACCGGCCCGGGGCCGCGAGTTCGGCGCGGGCGTCGGCGATGGTCTCCAGCAGGATGTCGTCCAGCGACAGGGCCGGTGTCCACCCGGTGAGCGCGCGCAGCCTGCCGGTGTGGGGAACCCGGCGCGTCATGTCCTCGAAGCCCTTGCCGTACGCCTCGGCGTACGGAACGAGATCGACGCCGGACGTGCTCCCGGTGAGCTCGACGATCAGCTTGGCCAGCTCCAGGATGCTCACCTCGTCGCTGGAGCCGACGTTGAACGTCCCGCCGACCGCGCGGTCGTCGTCGAGCAGCAGGAGAAGGGCCCGCACGACGTCGCGTACGTGCGCGAAGCAACGGGTCTGCGTGCCGTCGCCGTGCACGGTGAGCGGCACGCCCGTCAGCGCCTGCCGGACGAGCCGGGGGATGACCATGCCGTACGCCGGGCTCTGCCGCGGCCCCACCGTGTTGAACAGCCGGACGACGACCGTCGGCAGGCCGCGCTCACCGTGGTAGGCGTTGGCCAGGATCTCCTCCACCGCCTTGGCCGTGCTGTAGGCCCAGCGGACGACGTCCGGGCTGCCCAGGATCCGGTCGGACCACTCGGGAAGCGGGCCGGCCGAGTTCTTCCCGTAGATCTCGCTCGTGCTGGTCACCAGGATCTTCCGCCGGTAACGGTGCGCCGCCTCGATGACGATCTCCGAGCCGCGGATGTTGGTGGTGAGCGAGCGCAACGGTTGCTCGACGATCAGCTTCACCCCCACGGCGGCGGCAAGGTGGACCACCACGTCGCACTCGTGCACGAGCTCGTCCACCACGAGTTCGTCCAGGACCGAGCCCCGGACCACGCGCAGCCGCGGGTCATCCGCGTGGTGCGCGAGGTTGGCCGGGCGGCCGGTCGACATGTTGTCCAGGACGACGACCGAGTCGCCGCGAGCGAGCAGGGCATCGGTCAGGTGGGATCCGACGAAGCCGCTTCCGCCCGTGATCAGATAGGTGTTCCCGCTTGACGTGGTCAAGGCCTTCTCCCAGCAAGTGGAGGTTGACAGGATCGCAATAGGACTTCGTGCGCAAAGGTGGTATGTCAGGCACCCCGGGCGCCGGACGTCTTCTCGAACCAGGTCACGGTGAGGTGCAGGCCCTCCTCCAGCGGCACCGGCCGGACGCCGGGGAACCGGTCGAGCAGCAGGCGGGCCGACGCCTGCGACTCGCGGATGTCGCCCGCGCGGGGCGGCAGGAACTCCGCCTCGACCGGCCGGCCGAGCACTTCGGCCAGGGCGTCCTTGAGGTGGAGCAGGGACACGCGGGTGCCGAAGGCCAGGTTCACCGGCGTGTCGCCGGTGACCCGGCGGACGGCGGCGTCGGTGATGACGTCCACCACCGAGCCCACGTAGGTGAAGTCCCGCGCCTGCCGCCCGTCACCGTGGATCGGGACCGGCCGGCCCGCCAGCGCGGCGCTGACGAACGCCGGGATCACCGCGGCGTAGGCGTGCCCGGCCGGCTGGAGCGGGCCGTACACGTTGAAGAAGCGGAACGGCAGCACCGGCAGGCCGTAGCTGGCGGCGTACGCCAGCGCGTACGCCTCGGTGGCGAGCTTGCTCGCGCCGTACGGGCTCAACGGCCGGGTCGGCAGGCCCTCGTGCTTGCACGCCTCGTCGCTGTCGCCGTACACAGAGGAGGACGACGCCAGGATCACGTGCGGGCGGGTGGCCCGGCACGCCTCCAGGACGTGCAGCGTCCCCGTCGCGTTGACGGCGTGCGAGGCGAGCGGGTCCTTCACCGACCGGGGCACCGAGGGCCGCGCGGCGAGGTGGATCACGTGCGTCGCGCCGGGCACGAGCTCGGCCAGCAGGTCCCGGTCGAGGATGCTGCCGGTCACGAGGTCGGCCCCGACGTCGGCGAGGTTGGCCGCGTCCCCGCTGCTCAGGTCGTCCAGCACGGTGACGCTCTCGACCTCGGGCCGGGTGGTCAGCGTCCGGCAGAGGTTGGCGCCGATAAACCCGGCGCCTCCGGTCACGAGGACTCTCATGCGATGCTCCTTGGGAACGACGGGCTGGACGCGGCGTACAGCGACCGGTAGAGCGCCTCGGTGTCGGCCACCAGGCGCTCGACCGCGAAGGACTCCGTCGTCCAGCGGCGGGCGGACTCGCCCATGCGGCAGGCGAGCACCGGGTCGGTCAGCAGCCGGAAGACGTGCTCGGCCAGTTCGCCCGCGTCCGGGGCCGCCAGCAGCCCGGTGACCCCGTGCCGGACGACCTCCTCGACGCTGCCCACGCGGGTGGCGACGACGGGAGTGCCCGCCATGCCGGCCTCGATCAACGTCAGCGGCGTGCCCTCGTTGTCGGAGGTGAGCAGGACGACGTCGGCCGCCGCGTAGACGGCCTCGACGTCCGCCCGCCACCCCAGCAGGTGGAAGGCGCCCGGTGTGGCGGCGGCGGCCCGCTCCACCTCGTCCGTGAGCTCGCCGCCGCCGCAGACGACGAACCGGCAGGCGGGCAGGCGGGAGAGCACGGCCCGCGCCACCGCGAGGAACCGGTCGGGCCGCTTCACCCCGGTGAGCCGGCCGACGAAGGCGACGACCGGTGCGTCCGGGGGAAGGCCCAGCTCCGCGCGGGCGGCCTCGCGGCCGGGCACCCGGCCCAGCCGTACGCCCGGCGGGATCACGACGTACTGCCCGGGACGGCCGATCCCGGCCGCGAGCAGGTCGTCGCGCACGTTGGCGCCCACCGTCACCAGCCGGTCGGTCATGGCGGCCAGCCGCCGCTCCGCCCACACATAGAGGCGGCGCTTGGCCGGCGAGAAGTAGCCGTCCAGCAGGTGGCCGTGGAAGACGTGCACCCGAGCAGAACCGACCCGGGCGAGGCGCGCGGCCACCCGGCCGAGCGCGCCCGCCTTCGCCGTACGGGTGTGCACGATGTGCGGCCGGAAGGCGCGCATCTCGGCGGCCAGTCGCAGCAGCGCGCGGCAGTCGTCGCCCGGCCGGATCGAGCGGCCGAGGCCGGGGACGCGGTGCACCCGCGCCGCCGTCTCCCTGAGCCGGTCGCCCTCGGCCTCCTCGACCTGCCCGGTGTAGAGGCGGTGGTCGAACTCCTCGATGTTCAGCCGTTCGTACAGCCCCAGGATCTGGGTCGCCGGGCCGCCGATGTTCATGCGCGCGATGATTTCCATGACCCGAATTCGGCCGTCCGGTCTCACCACGGGCTCCTCGGTGATGAGCCTGTTCACGACGGAGAAGCTAACCCGCGATTTGAGCTTTTCGCCGACACCGTCACGGCGGCGGCGAAGCCTTTTCGCATTCCCTACCGAGGCATGATCGAGGACCTCCGGAGCCCGTCCCGGGGCGCTGCGACGGAAAAGTAAAGCGGCGGTCCGAACCGGGAGCCCGTACAAAAGAGTGGCAAGGAGTCCACCGGCCGCCCGCGCCGCGGCCCCGGCATCGCGCCCGCGCTCGTCAGGCTTGCCCCCATGGCCAAGACAGCGCTCGCCACACTGCTGCCACGGACGGGGGACACCGCCCCTGTCCGCGAGCGCGACGGGGGGCCGGGCCGTCTCGGCAGATGGCTGCCGGCGGCGTCGGCGACCGCGTTCACGGCAGGCGTGGCGATGTTCTACGGAGTGTCCGCGCGGGACCTGCTCGTCTTCGCGGCCTACCTCGCCGCCTGCGTGGCGCTGCCGGGGACGCTGCTGGTGCGTGCCCTGTATCGGGGCCGCCGCACCCTGGCCGAGGAGATCGCGCTGGGCGTCGCGCTCGGCTACGTCGCCGAGGTCGTCGTCTACGCCGGCGCCAGGGCCGCCGGGGCGCCGCTGCTCGTCCTGGCGTGGCCGGCCGCCACCTACGCGGCCGTCGCCGCGTCCGCGCGGCTGCGCCGGCGCGTGTCACGCGCGCCGAGGACACGGGCGCCGCTGTGGTGGTCGTGGGCCCTGTCGCTGGCCGTCGTTGTCCTGGTCGCCTGGAGCGCGGTCACCTTCTACCGGCAGGCGGCGCTCACCTGGCCGCTCATGGCGGCCGCCAACGTCGACCTGCCGTACCACCTGGCGCTGATCGGCGAGCTGAAGCACCACATGCCGCCCACCGTGCCCATGGTCGCGGGAGAGCCGCTGCTCTACCACTGGTTCGTGTACGCGCACTTCGCGGCGGCGAGCTGGGTGACCGGAATCGAGCCGGTGGTGCTGCTGTTCCGCCTCGGCATGCTTCCCGTGCTCGCCGCGCTCGTCGTCCTGCTCACGATGATCGCGCGGCGCGTCACCGGTTCCCGGGCGGGCGCGCTCGCCGCCGTCGCGGGCACGTTCTTCGTCGCGGCCCCGAGCCTGTACCTGGGCGCGTCCACAGGGGTGTTCACCTGGCGGGTCCTTTCGTGGACGAGTCCGTCGCAGACGTTCGGGGCGCTGCTGTTCGCGCCCGTCGTCCTGCTGGTGGCCGATCTTCTGGAACGCCGCGGCGGCGCCGGCCGGTGGGTCCTGCTGGGCGCCTTCCTCGTCGGGGTCATGGGCGCCAAGGCCACGCAACTGCCGCTGCTCGCCGCCGGGCTGGCGGCGGTGGGCGCGGTGGAGGCGGTCAGGCGGCGCCGCCTTCCCCCGGCGCTGCTCGGCGCGGCGGCGATGACCGGGGCGTGCCTCCTCTACGCGCAGTTCGTGCTGTTCGGCGGCGCGCGCAACGGGATGGTCGTGGATCCGCTCTCGCTCATGCGTTTCACCTGGGGAGAGCTGACCGGCCGGCCGGGGAGCGGCACGGCGCCGCTCGGGGGCGCGCTCCTCTACGCGCTGTGCTGGACGGCCGTCTGGTTCGGGGCCGCCGGGCTGGTGCGCCGGTCGCGGGCGCCGATGGGCCCAGGACCGCTGCTGCTGACCGGCATGGGGGCGTCGGGCCTGGGGGCGGTGGTCGTGTTCGGGCACTGCCAGATGAGCCAGATCTACTTCCTGGCGGGGGCGATCCCCTACCTGGCGATCGTCGCGGTCCGCGGGCTGTCCGAGGTGCGGGGCAGGGTGAGGCTCACGAAGACGGCGGCGGCGGTGGCCGTCGGCACCGGGGTGCTGGTGGAGGTCCTGCTCCGGGTCGTCTTCGGCGTCGTGGTCCCGCTGGAGCCCGGCCGTCCGGAGGTCCTCCTCTTCCGGCCGTACGTCGCGCTGGCGGTCGCCGTCGCGTCGGCCGCCCTCGTGCTTCTCGTCAGGGGATGGGGCCGCGCGCGGGTCTGGGCCTTCGTCGTCTTCATGGTCAGCGCGGTCGGCCTGCCCGGCGCGTGGATCGCGAGGGCCGTCCCGTACGGCGGGGGCGCGGGCGCCGCCGCTCACCGGGCCGGGGCCTCCGCCGAGGCGGTGCCCGCCGGGACCATGGCGGCGGCCCGGTGGCTGCGGGCGCACTCGGACCCCGGCGACCTGGTCGCCACGAACGCCCACTGCCGGTGGGGATATCGGAACCCCTGCGACAGCCGCCATCTCTGGCTGGCCGCGCTGGCCGAACGACGGGTGCTGGTCGAGGGCTGGACGTACACCACGTCGAACATGGCGCGCTGGCGTCCCGGCCTGCCGGTGCAGAGCATCCCGTTCTGGGATCGCGAGCGGTTGCGGGACAACGACGCCGCGTTCCGCACTCCCTCCCCGGCCGCGAGCAGGCGCCTGCGCGACCGTTACGGCGTGCGCTGGCTCGTCTTCGAGCGGCTGGGCGGAAATCCGGGCGGCGCCCCCGCATATCGCGCGGGCGATTACACGATCTACCGTGTCGGGTGAATTCCCGGACACCGCCGCTCGCTTGTTTTCCCGAGATATTCCGGTGGCGTTCCGGCCCTCGAATAAAGCGCCCGCGTATCCTTCGATCATGAATATTCGCGTCGTCGCCAGAAACGCCGCCCGCCCCGCTTATCTCCCCGTGATGACGCGGAAAATATGGTCCCGGTTGAGCCATGGACACGATCGGGAGAGGAAGGCCGCGCGCGCCTGGGCCGCGAAACACGCGGAGGACATGGACGCCTGGGGCGTCGGCGTCGACCCGGTCCTGTGGCGGGAGGGCAAGGAGTTCGCCGAGTCCCTCGCGGACCTCGCGCGGCCGCGCATGGAGGCGCTCGCCGCGGCGGGGGTGAACCTGGGCGGCGCGGGCGGCATGGAGTTGCTCTACCTGCTGACCAGGGTCGTCCGGCCCGCGCTCGCCCTGGAGACGGGGGTGGCGGCCGGCTGGTCCACCGCGGCGATGCTCGCCGCGATGCGGGTCAACGGAGCCGGCCGGCTGATGTCCAGCGATTTCCCGTTCTTCCGGCTCGCCAACCCGGAGCGCTTTATCGGATATGTCGTGCCGAACGACCTGAAAAGCCGATGGACCTTGCGGATAAAGGGCGACCGCCGCAATCTCGAGGATTTCCTGTCCCCGGACACGATGGTCGATCTCGTCCACTACGACTCGGACAAGACCAGGCACGGGCGGGAGTTCTTCCTCCGGCGGGTGCGGTCGCACCTGACCGGCAGGCACGTGCTCGTGATGGACGACATCCAGGACAACCTGGTCTTCCGGGAGTACGCCGAGCGGCAGCCGCTCTTCCGCGTCTTCGCCTACGAGGGCAAGTACATCGGCGTCACGGGCTCGGGGCTGCGGGCCGTCGAGCGCCGCTAGCACCCCGATGGAACGCCTTTCGAGGGGATCGAGCGCGATGCGCGGTGTCCATGTCTGTGAAGTGATCAAGACGCTCGACGTCGGTGGCGCGGAGGTGCTCCTCGTGGAGCGGCTGCTGGCCGCCTCGCGGCAGGCGCACCGCTACACGGTCGTGTGCCTGAGCGCCTCCACCTCCGAGCTGACCGGGCGGCTCAGGTCGGCGGGGATCGAGGTCGTCGACCTCACCGCCTGCCCACGGCCGCTGCGGCTCGCGCGCCTGCTCCACGAGGTCAGGCGCCTTCGGCCGGACGTCGTCAACCTGCACTCGCCGCTGCCGGGGGCGCTGCTGCGGCCGGTGTCCCGGCTGTGGCGGCCCCGGCCGGTCCTGGTCTCGACGGTGCACAACGTGCGCTACCGGCCGGCGACCATGCTGCTCGACCGGCTGACCGGGTGGCTGGACAGCCGGACCGTGGCGGTCTCGCCCCAGGTCGCACGGGCACGCACCGGCAGGCGCGGTCGCGCCCCGGCCACCTGCGTGCACGGGGTGCGCGTGGCGGAGCAGCGGAACAGGGCCGCGCTGGCCGCCGTCACCCGGCGGAAGTGGGGTGTCCCCGACGACGCCTTCCTCGTCGTGAACGTCGCCAACTTCCGGCCGCAGAAGAACCACGGGCTGCTGGTCGACGCCGCCGCCAGGGTCGTCGCGGCCGATCCGCGCGCCGTGTTCCTGCTCGCCGGGTCGGGCCCGGAACTGGAGCCGACGGGCCGCCGCATCGCGGCGCTCGGGCTCGACGCCGCGGTCCGGATCGCCGGCCACGTCTCCGACGCGGCCGGGCTGATCGCCGCCGCCGACCTGCTCGTCCTCAGCTCCTCCTGGGAGGGGCTGCCGGTCGTCGTCATGGAGGCCCTGGCCGCCGGGGTCCCCGTGGTCTCCACCGCCGTCGGGGGCGTGCCCGACCTGATCGAGACCGGGCGCAACGGCATCCTCACCCCGCCGGGCAGCGCGGACGCGCTCGCCGAGGGCATCCTGCGGGCGATGCGGCCCGGCACGCTGGCCCGGCTCAGGGCGGGCGCCCGGGAGAGCGCCGACCTGGTGGACATCAGACGGGCCGCGGCGTGGTTCGACGCGCTGTACGCCGAGGCGTGTCCGAGGGACGCGAGGTGACGCCGGTGGAGTACATCGTCGTCATCGCCGCCGCGGTGCTGCTCGTCGTCGTCGTGCACGCCGGTCTCAAGCCGCAGGTGGCCTGGCGGGCGCTCCCCGTGCTGCTGGCCGCGTTCGCCCTGCGGCTGGCCGTCCACGTCCTGCTGATGCGGTCGGGCCTCGGATACGGCGGGGACAACTACTCCTACGAGGCGAGAGCGCTCGGCATCGTCGAGCTGTGGCACCGGAACGGCGTGCACTACGTCACCTCCGACGAACTGGGCTCGGTCTACGGTGTGGCGGTCCCGTGCCACGTCTTCGCGCTGATCATGTACCTGTGCGGCGGGAAGGCGCCCCTGGCCTGCACCGCGGTCGTGGCGTTGCTCGGCTGCACGCTGTGCGTCGTCCTGTACAGGTTCGCCCGGCTCCTCGGCGCGGACGAGCGGGCGGCCTTCCGGCTCCTCGTGCTCACGGCGTTCCTGCCGGGGTTCCTGCTGCACACCTCCGACATGTTCAAGGACGGCTTCAACGCGTTCCTCGTGGTGGCGTGCCTGGGCCTCGCCGTGTCCAACCTGCGGCGCTTCGACGCGCTCAAGGTCGTCGCGCTCGGCCCGCTGCTCTGGGCGCTGTGGAACGTGCGCCCCTACATGGTGTTCATGTGCAGCCTGCCGCTGCTCGCCGGGGTCTTCCGGGTCAGACGCGCGCTGTCGGGCCGGAGCCTCGTCGTCTTCGCCGTCGTGCTGATCCCGGTCCTCGTCCTGCTGCAGGGCGTCGACCAGAGCGGCGGGCCGCTCGGCACGATGCAGGCGCAACTCGACCGCGGGCAGTCGCAGCACACCCGGCTGGCGAACGCCGAGGGCGGGTCGGGCGTCGTCTTCGACGACGGCGGCAACGCGTGGGGCGACCTGGGACCGAAGCTGGCCTACACGCTGCTGTCGCCCTTCCCATGGGCGAGCGGGAGCATGGCGCTCCAGCTCGGCAAGATCGACACGCTGATCTGGTACTGGCTGCTCTTCTGCGCGGTCCAGGGCGCGCGCCGCCTGTGGCGCCACGACCGCAGGACGCTCCTGATCCTGCTGCTGTTCCTGGTCCCCGCCTCCATCGCGTACGCGACGACCATGTCGAACATCGGCCTGATGTTCCGGCAGCGCATCCCGATCGTGATGGTGACGAGCCTGCTGTCGGCGATCGCGTGGACCAGGACGCCGACCTGCGGCGGGCCACCGGAGGAGCGCGCCGCCGATCCCGAAGCTTCCGGCTCACTCGTACGCGGAACGTGAGGTCGTCCGATGCCACCGACAGACGAAGGCAAAGTGCGGCGCGTCGTGCTCTTCATCGGGCACCTCGGCCTCGGAGGCGCCCAGCGGCAACTGTGCCTGCTCGCGGAGCGGCTGCGGGACAGGGGAGTAGAGGTCCACGTGTTCGTCATGTCCAGGGGCGGCCCGCACGCCGAGGACCTGCGCGCGGCCGGGATCGACGTGCACCGCCTGGGCTTCTCCCGCAATCCGAAGGGCGTCGTCCCGCCGCCCGGCAACGTGCGGGCGTTCGCCCGCCTGGTGGGGCTGCTGCGGGACCTCCGGCCCGAGGTCCTGCACGGCTACCTGTGGGAGTGCTACCTCCTGGGGACTCCCGCGGCCCGGCTGGCGCGGGTGCCTGTGGTCGTCACCGCCCGGCGCACCCAGGGCTACCTGCGGCCGAAGAAGCCGTGGACGGCGGCGATCGAGCGGGTGGTGAACCGGATGACCGACCACATCGTGGCCAACTCGGCGGTGATCGCCCAGGGCACGCGCGAGGTCGAGGCCGTTGCGGGCAGCAAGGTTAGCGTGATCTACAACGGGCTTCCGCCCTCGGCCTTCGACCGGGCCGCGCCCGAGCCCGTCGACACCGCGCTGCCCGTGGTCCTGTGCGTGGCCCGCCTCAGCGAGAACAAGGGGCAGCGCTTCCTCGTCGAGGCCGCCGCGCTGCTCGCCCGCCGGGGCCGCCCCTGCACGTTCGTGCTCGCCGGGGACGGCCCGGAGCGCGAGCGGCTCGAGCGGCAGGCCGCCGAGGCGGGGGTCGACGTCCGATTCCTCGGCTTCCGCCAGGACACCGCGGGACTGCTGGCCCGCGCCGACGTGGTGGCCCTGCCCTCGACTGCGGAGGGCCTGAGCAACGCGGTCATGGAGGCGATGGCGGCGGGCAGGCCGATCGTCGCCACCGAGGTCGGAGGCACCCCCGAGCTGCTGCAGGACCGGGGTGTCCTGGTGCCCTCCCGGGCGCCGCGCGCCCTGGCGGACGGCATCGCCCGGCTGGTCGACGACCCGGTGCTCGCGGCCTCGCTGGGCGCCTCGGCCCGCGCCTGGGCGTGGAAGAACCTCGACGTCGAGACCGTGGCCGACGAACACCTCGACCTGTACCAGCGGCTGCTCACGGCTCGCCGGCGGAGCTAGGACGTGCGGAGTTTCCTGCAGACCATGGCCAGCCAGGCGTTCCCGCTGGCCATGGCCGCCGTGGCGGGCGTCTTCCTCGCCCGCGGCCTGCAGCCCGAGGGGCGGGGCGTCTACGCGACCGTCACCACGACCGCGGGGATCGCCACGGTCGTGGGCCACCTGTCGGTGGGGAGGTCGCAGATGGCGCTGTGGCCGGTCCTCGACCGCCATCGGACTCTCGTCGGCAACGCCATGGTCCTCGGGCTGGTCCTCGGTGCCGCCGCCGGGGCGGTGACCTTCTGCGTGGTGACCGTCATGGGTCTGCCGGTCGCCCCCCAGCTCATGGTCATGGCCCTGCTCGCCGTGCCGTTCGGTGTCGCGGCGCTCAACCTGAAGGGCGTCCTGCTGCTCCAGTCCCGGGTCGGCCTGGCCAACAGGGCCACCGTGTTGTCCGCCGTGGTGCTTTACGTCCCGATCCTGCTGCTCGCGGTCACGGGGACGCTCACGGTGACGGCGGTGGTCGCCTGCTGGGCCGTCTCCGCGATCCTCCCCTTCGCGTTGTTCTTCCGGCCGCTCGGGCTGCCGGCGCGAGGGGAGGCGGCGCTCGCCCGCCGCCAGCTCGCGCTGTCGGGCCGCTACCACCTGGGCGCGGTCGCGTTCCATCTCCTGCTCACCGTCGACGTGCTGCTCCTGAACGTCTGGGTGACGCCGGCCGAGGTGGGCCTGTACACCGTCGCGACCTCGTTCCTGTCCCTGTCGAGGGTGCCCACCGACGCGCTGGCGCAGGTCGTGGTCGCCCGCCAGGCGGTCAGGGACGAGGCCGAGGCCCGGGCCGTCACGGCCCGGACCGTCCGGCTCAACCTCATGCTCGGGTCGGCCGCCGTCTGCTCGCTGGCGTGCGTCTCGCCCCTGCTGATCCCCACCCTGTACGGCGCGGCGTACTCGGGGAGCCTCACGCCGCTGCTCGCCCTCGCCCCGGGCACTGTGGCCTGGTCTCTCCTGCGGCCGGTGGAGCAGTACCTGGTGCGGCTGGGCCGCCCGATGACGATGACCGCCGTCGCCGCGTGCGCCCTCGCGTCGAACGTCGCGCTGAACGCCGTGCTCATACCGCTGTGGGGAGCGGCCGGGGCGGCCCTCGCCTCGACCCTGAGCTACGGCGCCATGGCCGCGGTGGAGGTCGGGTGGTTCGCCAGGGTCGCCGGACTCGGCGCGGGGGATCTGCTGCCGCGCGCCGGCGATGTGCGGTGGGTCGCGGCCTCGCTGCGTGGGCGCGGGCGTGCGGCCCGCGATCCGGTGAGCGCGCGCGGATCCGCGTAGGGAGCCGGCCCGCGCGCGCCGAGGGCGGGCGCGGAAACCATCGGAGAGGATGACGTGAGGATTCTCCATATCTCATACCGGATGCCTCCGGAGCCGGGAGGCAAGGAACGCCACACCGCGCGTGTCGCCCAGGAGCAGGCGCTCCGGGGACACCGGGTGCTGGTGGCCCTCCGGCACGGAGGGGTCCCACCGGGCGTCGCGGCGGTGACGCCGGCGCGCAGCCGCGTGACCCGCGCCGTCGCCAGAAGGTCGGACCCCCTCGCGTTCGCCATGGACTGCGCCCGCGCGCTCCCGCGCCTGGGGCCGCTGGACGTCGTGCACCTGCACGGGGACCACCGTGAGGCGCTCTTCCTCGGCCCGGTCGCCCGGAGGCTGGGGGTGCCGCTGCTGGTCACCGTGCACGGCGCGCTGGCGATGCGGCATCGGGCGATCATGCCGTGGGCCTTCCGCCACGTCGCCGGGTTCACCGCGCTGGGCACCCGGCCCACGGCCGACCTGCGCAGGGCCGGCGTCCCGGCGCACGCGATCCTCACGATGTCCAGCGGGGTGGACCTGCCCCGGCTCGAGGCGTTCCGCTCGCGGGCCGCCCCGGAGCCCGGACTGATCGTGAGCGTGGGCAGCCTCGTCCCGGTGAAGAACCACGCCCTGACGATCGAGGCGTTCCGCCGCCTGCGGGCCCTACGGCCGGGGGTGCGCCTCGTCATCGTCGGCGAGGGGCCCGAGCGCGCCCGCCTCGAGCGTCTCGCAGGCCCGGAACCGGGCGTGGAGTTCACCGGGCATCTTCCGGGCGACGAGGTCTACGCGCTGGTGAGCAGGGCGCAGGTGTTCGTGCTCTCCTCACGCAGGCTCTCCTCCGTCGGGGAGGGGGTGCCCACGGCCGCGCTGGAGGCGCTCGCCCTGGGCACCGCGGTCGTCGTCTCCTCCGACGCCACGCTGGACCCGGTGGTGACCGACCGCGAGGCCTACCGCGTCTTCCGCAGCGGATCGGCCGACGACCTCCTCAGTTGTCTGCGCTCGGTGCTGGACGGGGACGAGGCCCGCGCCCGGATGACCGGGCGCGCCAGGGCGGCCGTCGCCGGCCTCGACTGGCCGCTTGTGGCGGCCCGCATCGAGGACTGGTACGGGTCACCGTGATCGGGTTGTCGATCGCGGGCGGGCCCTGTGACCTTTCCTGTCCTTCACCGGACCGGAGACCAGATACGGGAGCCTCTCCAGCATCGGCGCCCGCGCGGTGCCGTGCTGCGGCCGGCCGCTCCTGCGGACGAGCGGTGCCGGTGCGTACGGCGCCGCGGGCCGTCGCCCCGGAAGCGAGTGCGGAACCGACTGCGGCACCGGGTTCCCGTACGCCCGGTCCACTCCGTAGCGCAGCGCCCGGCGGGCGGCGGCCTGTGTCTGGGCGGGGTCGAACAGCACGTCCACCCAGTAGTTGGAGGCCCGGTAGGTGGCGGTCGGGAACGTGTTCGTCCCGGCGTAGGTGTAGACGCCGTTGCCCCCGGACGCGGTGCTGGACGGAGCGGTGAGCGGGCCGCGGCTGTACTGGGTGGTGAAATAGTCCCGGTCCAGTGCGTAGAACCCCGTCGGTGTGAAGTACGACGCGATGTACGTGGTGCCCGGCGTGATGTTCACGGGTGTGGAGAAGAGGGCCTGCTGCCATCCGGACGACGTCTCGTTGGTGAACGTCACGTTCGCCAGCAGCTGGCCGTCGGTCGTCCACAGGCTGCCGACGTGGACACCCGTGTTCTGGGTGCTCTTGTAGAACCGGATTCCCCGGATGGCGCCCGAGACGGAGGACTGGAACTTGACGCCGAGCGTGACCGCCTTGTTGTCGGGCTGGGCGATGACACCCGGTGTCGCCGACTCGTCCCACAGCGTGGTCGCCTGCGAGTAGACCACGTCGACCCAGGCGTTGCTGGCCCGGTAGGTGCTGGTCGGGAACGTGCTCGTCTTGCTGTAGGTGTAGAGCCCGTTGCCGCCGTCCGCGCCGTCCGCCGGCCCGGTGATGAGGCCGTTGGAGTACTGCGTGACGAAGTAGTCCCGGTTGACCGAGTAGTTCCCGGTGTTGGTGTGATAGGAGGCGACGTAGCTGACGTCGTTGTTCACCGGCACGGGCGTCGAGAAGCTGACCTGCTGCCATCCGCTCGCCGTCTCGTCGGTGAAGGTCGCCTGCGCCAGCAACTGTCCGGTGTTGGTCCACAGGCTGCCGACGTGCGTCCCCGTGTTCAGCGGTCCCTTGTAGAACCTGATCCCGGAGATGTAGCCGGGGGTCCGCACGCGGAACCGGACGCCGAGCTCGACGGGCTGCCTGTCGTCCTTGGTGATGGTGGCGGGCACGGTGTCCGGGGACCAGATGGAGCACGGGCATCCCGCGTTGACGGTCGCCGACCTGCTGGCCGGGGTGCGCTGGACGTTGCCGATGTCGTCGACGGCCCGGGACTGGATCGTGACCGGGCCCTGGTTGCTGGTCGTCGTCCACGCGTACTGCCAGTTGGTCCGGCCGGTCGCCCGATGCCACGTGGTGCCGCCGTCGACCGACACCTCGACGCCCGCCACGACGCCGCCTCCGGTGTCGGAGGCGGTCCCGGCGATCGTCACGGTGGTGCCGCCGGGCACCGAGGCGCCGCTCGACGGGGTGGTGATCGTCGAGGTCGGGGGAGAGGTGTCGGCCGACGGCGTGGCCGGCACCAGGCCCGGCTGCAGGGTGGCCGGCTGCACCCGCATGTCGGCGAGCAGGTTGACGGTCGCCTGCTGCATCCGGATGTCGGTCGGCGTGCCGGGCCGGTCGTGGACGGCGTCCAGCCCCCACGACCACTGGATGGTCCCCGCGCCGAAGACGTACGCGCCGCTCGGGTCGCGGTAGAGGACGAGGCTGTGCGTGGCGACCCCGGCGCCGTACGTCGCGCCGAAGTCGAGCAGGAACTTGTTGGTGCTGGCCAGAGTGGTGCGAGAGAGCAGCACCAGCCCCGCCGGAGCGAAGCCGTTGTCCGGAGCCTCGTCCCACTCGTAGCCGAGCGTCCCGTTGGGGAACGTGGCGACCTGCCCGGGCTGCAGGTTCGCGACCGAGGTGTTGCGCCACAGGCGCATCGGGGCGTACTCCGCCGGAACGGTGATCGCGTTGTTGACGTTGCCGTTGATCATGAAGAGCGTCCCGGTCAGGGCGTTCTCCGGATAACCGCCGTTGGGCGGCTGGGCGAATCGCGGATCACGCCAGGTCCCGGTCCAGGTGGGACTCGGGTCGATCTTCATGTTGGCGACGGTCTCCTTGTAGCAGACCAGCGTCCGATTCGGGGTCGCCGAGGGGGCGATGCTGCTCTCCCACCTCGTCTTCCAGAACATCTCGTTGCCGGTGAAAAAGGCGATGTTGACGCCCTTGTTCTTGGCGTTGATGACGTTGTCGCGCATCTCCGACGACCAGTACTCCGCGTGCCCCGAGGAGAAGAACACCTTGTGGTTGAGCAGTTGGGCGCCGCTGGTCACCGTGTCGACGCTGCTGGTGTAGCTCACGTCGTAGCTGTTGGACTCCAGCCACCTGATCATCGGATATTCGGCGTTGAAGAAATAGGTCTCCGGCCAGCCGGCGCGGGTGATGACCGGGCGGTTGTAGCTGACCTTGAAGGCGCGGCCCACGGGCAGGCCCTTGTACAGGCTGTTGCCGCCGTAGGTGTTGTACGCCTGCCACGTCGAGTCGGAGGTCTGCACGAGGATGTCGGAATTACGCGCGTCGTTCCTGACGACGAAGATGTTCTGGCTGACGCCGCTGGTGCCGTCGGTACGGGTGAAGTTCGCGAGGTAGACGCCGGAGACGGCGTCGGCCGGCACCGCCCAGGAGGCCGAGACGCTCCAGTTGCCGCAGTCGACCAGTCCCGTCGTCGTGTCGCTGAGGCAGGCCGGCTGCGCCTGCGGCAGCGGGACCGAGGGGTTGACGGTGGCGATCTTCCGCGCGCCCAGGCCGCTGTAGTAACCGACCCGGTAGATGTCGATCCGGTAGGAGGTGATCGAGGGGGCGTTCACCTTGAACTGCTCGGTCTGTCCCGCGTTGACGCTCATCTGGGTGGCGTAGCCGGTGATCGTCGGGCTGCCCGCACCGGGCACGTCCCATTCCGAGGGCGGACTGCCCGGCAGGCTGTTCTCGACGCAGATGATCGACCCCGGCGGGCACGTCTGACGGGATGCCCGGCTGTGTCCCCTCCGGAGGTGCCGCCAGCCGCCGAGGCGCGGGGCGCGTGTGGGCCCGCTCGTGGTGGCGTCTGTGGTGTGCTGCGGGGAAACCTTGGCGTCGGGCGTGGGCGTGCCCTGCGGCGAGCCGGAGGGGTGCGTGCCTACGATCTTCACGTCGCCCTGGCCCAGGTCTTCGGCGGACACCGGCGCCCAGGCTGTGGCGAGCAGGACGGTCGCGGCCGTCATGACGGTGCCGAAGATACGCGCGGTGCGGGGAAATCCTGTTTTCCGGGCAGCGCCGATTGTTTTCCATTCGCCTGGCATGTACAACCTCTGGTTCGCGCGACGGAACGCCTTAAGCTGAGGACGGCTAGCGAAGGATAGCGGTGACCGAATTTCGCCCGGCGACATGCGCAGAAGCGGAGAGTTCCCTGCAGGGCGGATACCGTTTCGCATTTCGCGCGCTCTGTGCGCGCCGCCGGTGCGGGGCCGGGTAAACCGCCGTCAAAGAGCGGGGCGAGGGCTGCGTATGAAATCGGCGCGCCCCGGCCGTCCGGCGGCCGGAACACCCACGTGGCGGTTTCCCCGGGAAAATATTTCGCCGGGATTTAGCGCCGGCCCGGGAGTGGGCATCAGAAGCTGGATTTCTCGCTGGAAGGACGGGTTCGCGTGAATCCTCGGGGAAGTGGGGCGACGTCGCGGTCGCCCGGCGGGACGGGCACACCGCGGCGTGCCGTCGCCACAGTGGTCGCCACAGTGGTCGCCGGGGTGGTCGCCGGCGGGGTCATGGCGCTGTCCGCTCCGGCCGGCGCGGGCGTCATGGCGGGCGGCGCCGCGTCCGCGACCCTCGGCCACGGCCCGCGAGGGCCGAAGGCGGACACGGAATGCGGGCCCGGGTCCGGGCGTCCGCACGGTTCGGCGAATCGCGGCGCGAAGAAGGCGAAGAAGCGGCCGTGCGCGCCGCGGGGCGTACGCCCGGCGGACGGGCGGGGCGCACGGGGAGGGGCCACCGACACGTTCGCGGCGCCGCCCTGGCCGTGGGACGACGAGGCCGGAGAAGGCGCCGCCGCCGCTCCGCCGTCCGCGCTGCCGGGGGCGAAGAAGGCCGCCGCGCCGGTGCGGCCGGCCGGCCCCGCGGCAGCCGTACCTCTGTGGGACGACGACGGCGGGCCCCGCGACTCGAGTGGCGCCGCCGGGCCCTTCATGTCCGCGCCGCCCTGGCTGTCCGGAGCCGGCGGGCCTGCCGGTCCGTTCGTGCCGTTCGGCTCGTCCGGCGAGCGGGGAGCCGCGGGCCCGGCCGGGCCCGCGGGGGAGACCGGCGAGCAGGGGCCACCCGGGCCGGAAGGGCCCAGGGGTCCGGAAGGACCGGAGGGGAAGGCCGGACCCGAAGGACCCGCAGGACCGGAAGGACCCGAGGGAAAGACCGGGCCGGAAGGACCACCCGGGCCCGCGGGTCCCGCAGGACCTCAGGGACCGGCCGGACCGGCGGGACAGGCCGGGCCTCCCGGCCCCGCGGGGCCCGCCGGCCCCACGACGAGCGTGGACTCGAGCTCGTTCGTCGGCAATCCCGGCTCGCTCCTGACGTTCCTCGGCCGCGCCCCCGGTGACGGCAGGACCCTGGTCAGGGATCCCCGTACGAACACCTGGTACGACCTGTCCCACGTCGCGGGCTATCCCGGCGGCGTGCTGGCCGTCTCGGTGGACGCCGAGCTCGCGGGCACGGGCAACGACCTGTACGTGACCGTGGCCACCGCCGATCGGGTGGCGCAGACCCGGTGCACGGTCTTCCCTGCGCCGGGCACCGGCGGCGTCCCCGCCTGGCCGGGCAACTGCCGTCCGTTCACCGTCCTGTCCTGACCGTCCGGGGCCGGGCGGCGCTCCCGCCCGGCCCGCCGGAAACGTCCGGGACAGAAAAGGCGATTCGCTTATCTGGAAATGCGATGAAAGGGGAGGCGGACGCAGCAAAGGGAGCGCACCGTATGGAAACTCCGAAGGCCCTGGAGTACTATCCAACCCGAGCGGGCATTTCGTAGATCTTTTTCGCCCGCGCATAGATCCTCTTCATCGGCGAGGCAATCACCTATTCCGTGGCGGCCTTCCTCGCGTCATTGTTTGCGCATCGCATCTGTCGGCTCCGCGAGTCGATTCGCATAGAAAGTCCCATTGCGACGCGCATGGTTACGTGGCATTCGTCCAGTTACGCGAGAAAGGTCGGAAAATGAATGGCAATGCGATGAAACGCGGGCGGGAGCCCGCCCTGCGGAAGACGGGTGGCGGACGCCGCCCCGGCTCCGGCGGAACCGTCCGGCGCCGCCTTTCGGCCACCCTCACGGCTCTGCTCGCCGTCCTCGCACTGGGGGTCGCGATCCCCGGAGGCGCGAGCGCCGACCCGTCCCTGACCGTCGGCGACGCCGGCACCTACGCGGTGCTGGCCGGGACGTCGGTGACGAACACGAACCTCACCTCGATCACCGGAGACCTCGGCGTGAGCCCGGGGACCACGGTGACCGGCTTCCCTCCGGGCACCGTGAGCGGCTCCATCCGGACCGGCGCCGCCGCCGCCGGCGCGAAGGCCGACGTGGTCGACGCGTACAACGCCATCGCCGCCATGTCCTCGAACGGCACGATCCCGTCCGCCCTCGGCGGGACGACCAGGACCCCCGGCGTCTACGACTCCTCCGGCGGCCCTTTCACGATCAACGGCACGCTCACGCTCGACGCGCAGGCCGACCCAGACGCCGTCTTCGTCTTCAGGGGCTCCACTCTCACCGCCGCCGGGGTGAGCAACATCGCCCTGATCAACGGCGCCCAGGAGGACAACGTGTACTGGGAGCTCACGGGCACCGCGTCGCTGGGCACGTTCTGCACCTTCCGGGGGAACGTGCTCGCCTCCGGCGCGGTGTCGGTGAGCTCGGGCGCCGCGGTGTACGGACGGCTGTTCTCGCTCAACAACACGATCGGACTGCAGGGCACCACGAGCCTCCCGGCCACCCGCGTGACGGTGCCGAACAACCCGCCCACGACCACGACCCTGACCTCCTCGCTCAACCCGTCCGACACGGGTGACGCGGTCACCTTCACGGCCAACGTCCAGGCGCAGTCGGGGTCGATCGTCCCCGCGGGCTACGTGGCGTTCAAGGACGGGACGACGGTCATCGGCACGGACTACCACGACGACGGGCATCCCGCCAGACTCACCACGTCGAGCCTCGCCGCCGGGCAGCACCGGATCACGGCCGTCTACCTCGGCGGCGACACCTTCAACGGCGAGGAGGTCATCCACTTCGCTCCGAGCACCTCGCCGGAGCTGGTGCAGAGCGTGTCCAGCGTCAGTCTGTGGAGCGACAGCGTGACCCCCGACCAGGCGTCACGGAACGACCCGCAGGCCGTGGTGGTCGGCGTGAAGTTCCAGTCGGCGGTGGACGGCGTGATCACGGGCATCCGGTTCTACAAGGGCCCGCAGAACACCGGGACCCACACCGGCAGCTTATGGACGTCCGGCGGCCAGAAGCTCGCCACCGTGACCTTCACGAACGAGACGGCCACCGGGTGGCAGCGGATGGACTTCCCCAACCCCGTCGCCATCAGCTCCGGCACCACGTACATCGCGTCGTACCACACCACGTCCGGCTTCTACGCGATGAACCGGCCGTACTTCGCCGCGCAGTACACCAACGGACCCCTGACCGCGCCCTCCGACAGCGCGTCGGGCGGCAACGGGGTGTACGCCTACAGCGCCACCGACACATTCCCGACCAGCAGCTACCGGGCGTCGAACTACTGGGTCGACGTGATGTTCACTCCCTCGCAGACGCTCTGGGACAACACCGATACCCCCGCGGTCGCCAACCAGCCCGACGACCAGGACGCGGTGCTCGGCGTGAAGTTCACCTCCGCGACCGGCGGCCTGGTCACCGGCGTCCGGTTCTACAAGGGCCCGCAGAACACCGGGACCCACATCGGCAGCCTGTGGACGGCCGGCGGCACGCAACTGGCGACCGCGACCTTCACGAACGAGACCGCCAGCGGGTGGCAGCAGGTCGACTTCCCCGACCCCGTTCCCATCACCGCGGGCACCACCTATGTCGCCTCCTACCACACCTCGGGGCGCTACTCGCTGACCAGGCCGTACTTCACCTCGCCGCGCAGCAACGGACCCCTGACCGCGCCCTCCGACAGCGCGTCGGGCGGCAACGGGGTGTACGCCTACAGCGCCACCGACACCTTCCCGGCCAGCAGCTTCCGCTCGTCGAACTACTGGGTCGACGTCGTGTTCCAGCAGGGCTGAACGAAACGGCCGGCGCCGGGCAAAGAACGGGCAACGAAACGCCCCCGCCCGGTGTCCGGCCGCGCCCCTGCCGATCCCCTTACCCAATGCTTACGCGCGGGCAGGCCGCCGCGACCCGCCGATCGACCTGTGTCGGCCGATCACGCGGCAAGGCCGGATCCCCGAGAAGGAGGAGTCTCTCATGGCGGCAGTCGCCGGTCACCGCCGGTTTCTCCCACGCGGCGCCACCGCGGTGTGGTTGTACGCGGCCCTCGTCGCCGCCCTGATCGCGGGCGTCCTCGTCGTGATGGACGGCCGCGCGAGCGCGGACCAGCCCCCGGTGGACCTCGGCGCCGCCGAGCACACGGCGGTGCTGGCGGCGGGCACGGTCATCAGCGCGAACGCGACCCTGATCACCGGGGACGTCGACGTGAGCCCCGGCACCGCCGTCACCGGCTTCCCGCCGGGCGTGGTCGAGGGGGACGTCCACGCCGGTGACGCCGAGGCGGCGCAGGTGATGGCCGACGCGACCGCCGCGTACGACGACATTTCGGATCGGGGCCCCGCCGTCACCGTGCCCGCCGAGCTCGGCGGAACCCGCAGGACCCCCGGTGTGTACGACTCGGCGGACGGGACGTTCCGCATCACCGGGACGCTCACCATCGACGCCGGGGGGAACCCGGACGCGGTCTTCATCTTCCGCGCGAGCACGCTGACCACGGCCAGGGTCAGCAACGTCATGCTGATCGGCGGGGCGCAGGCGGACAACGTCTTCTGGCAGGCGACCGAGGGCGCCACCCTCGGGACGTACTCCACCTTCCGCGGCACCGTCCTGGCCCGCGGCTCGATCAAGGTCGCGGAGGGCGCCGTCATCGACGGACGGACCCTCCTGCTCGACAACACGGTCACGATCGAGGGCACCACCGAGACGGACAACGGGATCGACCGCGCGAACGAGGTCGACGCGATCGTCCCGCCGCCGACCCGCGTCACGCTGCCGTTCGACCCCGGCACCACGACCCAGCTGACCTCCTCGCCGAACCCCTCCCAGGCGAAGTTCCCGGTCACGTTCACCGCGCGGGTGCATCCCCGAAGCGGCACGCTGGTGCCCGCCGGGAGGGTGGTATTCAAGGACGACGGCGTCGTCATCGGCTCGGGGATGCAGACCGGCGCCGACACGCCCGCCACGTTCACGACCTCGGCGCTGTCGGTGGGGGAGCACCACATCACCGCCGTCTACCTCGGCGGCCTCACGGCGCAGGCCGAGGCGTGGGTGCGCTTCGCGCCCAGCACCTCGAACGAAGTGGTGCAGGTCGTCAACGCGAGATAGCCCGGCCCGCCCCTGTTTCCCCGCCGCCGTCGTAAGGCTTGCGCCATGATTCACCAACCACGCGCGGCGGCGGCGGGGCGGGGACGCGGGGCCGTTGTTCACTACGGCGGTGAGCACAACCAGCCTGAAGGCTGTCCCCTTCAACCGGACCCACGTCGCGGACAACGAGCTCGCCTACCTCTCTGAGGCGATACGCCGAGGGTCCACCTGCGGGGACGGGCCGTTCACCGAGCGGGCCGGCCGGCTCCTGTGCGAACTGACCGGCGCCGGCCGCGCCCTGCTGACGACCTCGTGCACGCACGCCCTGGAGATGTCGGCGATCCTGCTGGACCTGCGGCCCGGCGACGAGGTCCTCATGCCGTCGTTCACGTTCGTGTCGACCGCCAACGCCTACGCCCTGCGCGGGGCGGTGCCGGTGTTCGTCGACTGCAGGCCCGACACCCTGAACGTCGACGAACGCCTGATCGAGGCCGCGATCACCGAGCGGACCAGGGCCGTGGTGGTCGTCCACTACGCCGGGGTGGGCTGCGAGATGGACGCGATCGGCGCGGTGGCGCGACGCCATGGCCTGGCCCTGATCGAGGACAACGCGCACGGGCTGGGCGGCTCCTACCGGGGGCGGCCCCTCGGGTCGTTCGGGTGCATGGCGGCGCAGAGCTTCCACGCGACGAAGAACGTGCAGTGCGGGGAGGGGGGCGCCCTGCTCGTCAACGACGCCGCCCTCGCCGCCCGCGCCGAGATCATCCGGGAGAAGGGCACGGACCGCAGCCGGTTCTTCCGGGGACAGGTCGACAAGTATCAGTGGGTCGACATCGGGTCGAGCTATCTGCCCTCGGACGTCCTGGCCGCCATGCTGACCGCCCAGCTGGAGTCGTTCGGCACGATCCAGCGGCTGCGCCAGGCGGTCTGGCGCGACTACCACGAGGGCCTGGCGGACTGGGCGGCCGAGAATGGGGTGGCACAGCCGTCGGTCCCCGGCGACCGCGCGCACCCGGCGCACCTCTACCACCTGCTCCTGCCCGACCTGCGCAACCGGCAGGCGTTCATCGCCCACCTCGCGGCGCACGGCGTGCAGGCGGCGTTCCACTACCAGCCGCTGCACAGCTCCCCGGCCGGTCTGCGGCACGGCAGGACCGCCCCCGGCGGCTGCCCGGTCACCGAGAACGTCGCGGACCGGCTCGTACGGCTGCCGCTGTTCGCGGGTCTCGGCGAGGCCGGCGCGGCTCGTGTCGTCGACGCGGTGCGCGGCTACGAGGTGCGCTGACAGTGGGACGGAACGCCGCAGGGTTCGCCCCGAAATCCACGTCAGGGCACGCGCCGGGATCCACCCGGCGTCACGGCCCTGGTCCCGGTCCGCGTCGCGATCGCCGGCCGGCCGTGCCCTCCGGCGACCGGCGCGGCACGGACGCCGGAGGCCGCCCGCCCGCGGCGCGCCGTCACCTCGCGCGGCGGGTCCTGTCCGTGGCGCTCGACCGGCGGCGCGTGCTCTACCTGGGCAGCGGCGCGATGTCGGCCGTGGTCTACTACGCGATCCTCGGCGTCCAACTGGCCGCGCTCGGGCACCGGGTCCCTTACCTCATCCTGCTCGTGACCAGCCAGTTCGCCGCCTCGATCGTCGTCTATCCGTGGTATCGGCTGATGGTCTTCCGCGTGTCCGGATCGTCCTGGGTGCTGGGCCACCTGCGGTTCTACGCCGTCGGGCTGGGCTTCCTCGCGGCGTCGGTCACGGGCGTTCCGCTCCTGGTGGAGCTCGCCGGGATTCCGATCATGGTGGCCCAGGCGGTGGTCATCGTCGTGAACGTGCCGCTGAGCTACCTCGTGCACGCACTCTGGACGTTTCCGGCCCGCCGTAAGAACTGATCAACAGGGAAGGCTGCCCATGGAGGCCACTGACATCCGCCGTACGGTCGAACTGGAGGACCGGCACTGGTGGTACCGGGAGCGGCGCGCCATGCTCGCCCGGGAGCTGCGGCGGCTCGGCCCGCCCGGCAGGGCACTCGACATCGGCGCCGCGGGCGGCGGCAACACGCGCGTGCTGGTCGAGCACGGGTGGGACGCCCTGGCGGCCGACTACTCCGAGACCGCGGTCGAGCTGGCCGTCCGGCGGGGCCTGCGGGCGATCCACGCCGACGCGTGCGACCTGCCGCTGCCCGGCGAGTCCTTCGACCTCGTGCTCGCCTTCGACGTGCTCGAGCACATCGAGGACGACCACACGGCCGCCCGTGAGCTGGTGCGTGTGCTGCGGCCGGGTGCTCGCGCACTGATCACGGTCCCGTGCGACATGGCGCTGTGGTCGGCGCACGACGTGGCGTCCTTCCACTTCCGCAGGTACGCCCGGGAGGAACTGACCGCCCTGCTGCGCGGGGCCGGACTGGTCGTCGACCGCATGTGGAGCTGGAACGTGCTGATGCGGCCGATCGTGGCCTGGCGCAGGAAGCGCACCAGCGGCTCCGACGTCACGGACGTGCCGCGCCTGGTCAACCTGGGTCTGGGCGCCGTGGTCGCGGCCGAGAGATATCTGCCCGTCAAATCGCTTCCGGGAGTCACCCTGGTCGTGCGGGCGCACCGTCCTTCGTGACGGAGGTTCGCGGGACGCCGGAAAGGCGATTCGCGATTTACGCGTTTCCGGCCGGTGAGCGGGACACCCGCAAAAGAATGTCAAGGATTCCGCCCGGAACGAGGTCGCGGGCGAATTCGCGGTGCCGCCGCCGCGAGAATCGCACGCATGGCTGACACCTCGCCTCGGGAAATCCCTGCGACGGGCCCGCCCCGATCGAATGGGAAAGCGCTGTTCGATTCGGTCGCGAGGAGCGCGACCGGGGGAAGTTCGCGGACCCGGAGCCCGATGAAATCCCCGCAGGAATCGATGACCGGTGCGGCGATGAATGCCGCGCCGGCGAACGGCGCACCGGCGCGGCGAATGGTGGTGAGATGGGCGCCGGCCGTCGTGGTGCTCGCGCTGACAGCGGTCGCGCTGAGCCGCTACGGCGTCCGCGTCTCCGACATGGCCCGTTTCTGCGGCTACGTCGTCGCCTGTCTCGCGGTGCCGGGAACGCTGCTGGTCCGGGCCCTCTACCGCGGTGACCGCTCCCGGGCCGAGGAGGTCGCGCTCGGCCTGGCCCTCGGATACGCGCTCGAGGTGTTCGCCTACGTCGCGGCCCGCGCCGTGGGGGCGCCGCTGCTCGTCCTCGCGTGGCCGGTCGCGACGTACGCCGCCTTCCTCCTCGTGCCCCGCCTGCGGCGGCACTGGAGGAGCGCCCCCGCCACGGCCCGCTCGCCGGTCTGGTGGTCCTGGTCGCTGGCCCTCGTCGTCGCCTATCTCGTGATCTGGAGCGCCGTCAACTTCTTCCGGACACAGGCCCTCACCTGGCCGGCGCTCGGGGCGTCGTACCCCGACATGCCCCTGCACCTGGCGTTCATCGGCGAGCTGCGGCACCACGTGCCTCCGACGATGCCGATCGTCGCGGGGGAGTCCCTGCCGTACCACTGGTTCGTCTACGCCCACTACGCGGCGGCGAGCTGGGTGACCGGCGTCGAGCCGCTGGTGCTGCTGTTCCGCCTCGGCATGCTGCCGATGATCGCGGCGCTCGTCGTCCTGCTGGGCATGGTCGCCCGGCGTGTGACCGGGTCGCGGGCCGCGGCGCTGATCGCCCTCGCCGCCGTCTTCCTCGTCGCGGCGCCCAACCTCTACCTCGGCTCGGTGGGCGGGGCGCTGGTGTGGAAGCCCGTGCAGTCGTGGTCGAGCCCCACTCAGACCTTCGGCGCGCTGCTGTTCGTCCCGGTCTTCCTCCTGCTGACCGATCTGCTGGAGAACCGGCGGCTCCTGGAGAACCGGCGGCGGAATCCGCGGGAGTGGCTCCTGCTGGGGGTCTTCCTGGCGGCCGTCATGGGGGCCAAGGCGACGTACCTGCCCCTGCTCACGGCGGGCCTGGCGGCGGTGGCCGTCGTCGAGGCGGTGCGGCGGCTCCGCCCGCCGGGCCCGGCCCTGGCGGCTCTCGGCATGAGCGCCGCCTTCCTGATGTACGCCCAGTTCGTCCTGTACGGCGGGGTGCGCGGGGGGACGACGGTCGCCCCGCTGTCCCTCATGCGGGTGACCTGGGGCGGTGTGGTCGGCGACGGAGGGCCGCTCGAGGCGTCCCTGGCCGCGGTCTGCGGGCTCACCCTGCTGTGCGTCCTGTCCGGAGCCGTCGCCTGGTGCGGGACGCTCGGCCTGCTCAGCCGGCCCAGGACGCTCACGCGGCCCGCCGTCGTGCTGTCCCTCGGCCTGGGCCTGGCCGGGCTCGGCGTGGCGCTGCTCTTCGGGCATCCCGGCCTGTCGGAGATCTACTTCCTGCAGGCGCCCTATCCCTACCTGGCGATCGTCTCGGTCTACGGCCTCGTCGTCGTCACACGACGGTCGGGGACGTCGCCGCTGTCCATGGTGTGCGCCGCCGGCGCCGGAGCCGTCGCCGCCTACTGCGTCCGGATCCTGTGCGACATCCGGGTCCCGCTGCCCGCGGGCGAGCCGTTCGGCGTGCTCGCCCTGCCGTACGCCGCCCTGCTGGTCTTCGTGGGGTTGACCGCGGTCGGGCTGGTGGCCGCGCGGCGCGGCGGGCCGCGCTCGTTCGCTCTCACGCTGGCCGTGACCTCGGCGTTCGCCGCGCCGGCCGCCTGGTTCACCCGGGTGCTTCCGGTGACCTACAAGGCCCCGGTGGTCGCGGCGGAGGACGCCGAGCGCGGGGCGCGGGCCGAGGCGATGCCGCAGGGCATCGTCACCGCCGCGCGGTGGCTGCGCGACCATTCCCGTGCCGGCGACGTCGTCGCCACGAACCTGCACTGCCGCCTCGGCGTCGACGGCCCCTGCGACAGCCGGGCGGCCTGGGTGTCGGCGCTGGCCGAGCGGCGGGTGCTCGTCGAGGGATGGGCGTACGCGACGGCGAACCTGGACCGGTGGAGTCCGGGCCAGGTGCTCTGGTATCTGCCGTTCTGGGATCGTGAGCGGCTCCGGGCGAACGAGGCGCTGTTCGCCGCGCCCTCGGCGCGGGCGGCCCGGTCGCTGCGGGACCGTTACGGGGTGCGCTGGCTGTTCGTGGACGAGCGGCTGACGGTCCCCGGCGCGAGGCTCGGAGACGTCGCCGCCCCGCGGTTCCGCTCCGGGGACTTCACCGTCTACGAGATCGCCGGCCAGGGCGCGGAGCGCTGAGCGCTCTTGAGATACTGCGCGCTCTTGAGATATCGGGCGGCGGCCGGCCCGGTGTTGAAGATCAGGTCGAGCACGCTGACGTGGTGGTCGAACGGCGGGTGCGCCTGCGGATACTCCGGATAGCCGGAGTAGTCGAACCACCGGACTCCGATCCCGGCCCGGTCGAAGAGGCTCTCGTCCAGGTAGGCGCGGGCGGCCGGGCCGGTGAGGTACTCGTCGGCGCCCGCCTTGCGGCACAGGTCCACAAGACGCTCGGTCTTGGCGCCCACCGCGCCGTAGTCCTCGGCGCGGCCGAGGGTCGCCGGGATGCCGAGCAGACCCAGCAGTCCTTCCAGGAAGTGCCGGTTGATGTCCGACAGCCGGTCGCCGCGGCAGTCGAGGTAGAGCCGTTCGAGCGCCGGTGCGACATCCTCGAAGCAGGGGGCCTTGCGGTAGGTCTGCGCGAGCAGGAGCCAGTGCGCGCGGGGCCACTCCATGTCGCTCGCGACCACCTCGTTGATCAGGCGGCTGCGCGGGCCCCGCCGCACCGGGATCGACAGCCACTTCGGGCCGGCCGCCGTCTTGATCAGGTTGCGGTTGCGCCAGTCCCTGTCGGTGTACTGCACGTCGTCGAACAGGATGAACTCGTCGACGTGCGCGATCAGGTCGAAGTACCCCTTCCAGGGGATGTAGTTCGACTGCACGATGGCGACCCGCTTCACGCGCTCCACCCCTCAGGCCCGCCCGTCACCGTCATCGGCTGCGCCGCACCGCTCTCCACCCGGGTGCGGACGATGTAGGTGGGGCGTCCCATCCTCTCGACGTGGATCCTCCCGAGGTACTCCCCGATGATGCCCAGCGCGATCATCTGGGCGGACGCGAACAACGCGATCATCGACGCCGTCGAGGTGAAGCCCTTGACCGTGCTGTCGCCCGACCAGTACGTCCACAGGAAGACCGTCAGCAGGACGATGCCGAACGCCCCGGTCAGCAGGCCGAAATAGGTCACCAGGCGCAGCGGGAGGGTGCTGTATCCGACGAACACGCCGATCGCGTGGCGGACGAGCATCGCGGGCGTGTAATTGGAGCGGCCGACGAGCCGGCTCTGCATCCGCACCTCTACGGTGCCGACCCGGGTGGTAGCCCAGGAGAAGGCGATGTCGATCTGCGTATGCGGACCCCCGACGCCGTCCAGCGACTCCCGCAGGAAACTCCGGAAGGCGCGGAACGCGGAGATGTCCGCGCCGTTTTCCGCGCCGAACCGCCCGGAAAGGCCAGACTTCAGCGATTTGGAGGCGAAATCGCGGATTCGCCCGTGGGTGCCGCCGCTCGGCACTCCGTACACGATGTCGAGGTCGGGCCCCAGGCCCGCCAGGAGCCGGGGAATCTCCTCCGGCGGATGCTGCAGGTCGTCGTCCATCGTCACCATGACCTCGTAGCGCGCGCATCGGATGCCCGCGACCAGGGCGTTGTGCTGCCCGTAGTTGCGGGCCAGCAGCACGGCGCGGACGCTGTCGTGCCGCTCGACGAGGCCCCGGGCCACCTCCCACGTGTCGTCGGGCGAGCCGTCCACGACGAGCACGACCTCGAAGAGGTTCGCGGCGGCGGGCAGAACGGCGAGAAGGCGTTCCACCAGGGCCGGCAGCGTCCGGGCGGATCGGTAACAGGGGATCACAACGGATACGTTGGTCATGGCGTCATTGTGATGAGCGGCTGTCGGCCTCCTCGTGCCGCACATCCGAATTTGCGGGATATTGAGAAACCCGATCCGCACCTTTCACGCTCGTTCGCAATGTGGCCCGCCGGGTCGGGGCGGATCCGCGCATAGCATTGGCGACTGGCGGGCGGCCGAACGGAATTCCGCGGCCCCGCCCGGGAGAAAAGCGCGGGACGATTCCGTTCCCTCTGCGCGGCTCCCGCATGCCCGATGAGGGGAGATCATGGACGTCACATTGAGGCCGGTCCGCGAGGCGGACCTCGACGTTTTCGAAGCGGAACGGGCGACGCCCGAGGCGCGGGGCGAATTCCAGTGGTACGGATATCGCCACTCCGGCGCGCTGCGCCGCCAGTTCGCGGAAAACGGCCTGCTCGGCGACGACTACGGGCGGCTGGCCATCGACTCCGGCGGCGACACCGCCGGATGGGTGGCCTGGTGGAAGACGGTCTGGGGACCCGAGACGACGTGCTGGTGCTGGGCGATCGGAATCTGCGTCTTCACGGGCTTCCGCAACCGCGGCATCGGCACCGAGGCGCAGCGCCTGCTGGCGGACTACCTGTTCGCGCACACCCGGGCCGAGCGCCTCCAGTGCTTCACCGACGTGGCCAACATCGGCGAGCAGCGCGCGGTGGAGAAGATCGGGTTCGTGCGTGAGGGAGTCCTGCGGCGAGCCCAGTGGCGCGACGGCGGCTGGCACGACCAGGTCCTCTACTCGCTGCTCCGCGGTGAGCCGCGATGAGCCGCCCACCGGATATCGGGGAAGGACGCGAACAGCGGTGAAGGCACTCGTCCTGGCGGGCGGCAAGGGCACGAGGCTGCGCCCGCTGACCCATACCTCGGCCAAGCAGCTCGTCCCGGTCGCCAACAAGCCGGTGCTCTTCTACGGGCTGGAGGCGATCAGGGACGCCGGCATCACCGACGTCGGGATCATCGTCGGCGACACGGGCCGGGAGGTCCGCGAGGCCGTCGGCGACGGCTCGGCGTTCGGGCTCGACGTCACCTACATCCCCCAGGAGGCGCCGCTCGGGCTGGCGCACTGCGTCCTCGTCGCGCGGGAGTTCCTGGCCGGCGACCCGTTCGTCATGTACCTGGGCGACAACTTCCTGGTCGGCGGCATCCGCGGCCTCGTCGACGCCTTCCGCGCCGAGGAGTGCGACGCCCGCATCCTGCTCACCCGGGTGGCCGAGCCGCAGTTCTACGGCGTGGCCGAGCTCGGCCCAGACGGGGAGATCGTCGCGCTGGAGGAGAAGCCCGAGCACCCGCGCAGCGACCTGGCGATCGTCGGGGTCTACACGTTCTCCCCGGCCATCCACGAGGCCGTACGCGCGATCAGGCCGTCCGCGCGGGGCGAGCTGGAGATCACCGACGCGATCAAGTGGCTCATCGACACCGGGCACCGCGTGCGGTCGCACTTCGTCACCGGCTACTGGCGCGACACCGGCCGCCTCCAGGACATGCTGGAGTGCAACCGCATCGTGCTGGAGGCGGTCGAGCCCGACGTCGCGGGGACCGTGGACGGACTGTCGGAGGTGAGCGGGCGTGTGGTGATCGCCCCCGGCGCCGTGGTCGAGGGCTCGGTCATCCGCGGTCCGGCGGTGATCGGCGCCGACACCAAGATCATCGGCTCGTACGTCGGGCCGTACACCTCGATCGGCGAGGGCTGCGTGATCGAGGACGCCGAGGTGGACTACAGCATCGTGCTCGCCGACTCGGCCGTCCGCGGCGTCCGCGGCATGACCCACTCGCTGATCGGCCGCAACGCGGAGGTCACGAAGGCGACCGGGGTGCCCAACGCCTACCAGCTCATGATCGGAGACCACAGCAAGGTGCAGGTTCGCGCATGAAGCTCCTCGTCGCCGGAGCGGCCGGCTTCATCGGCTCCCACTACGTCCGCTCGCTGCTGTCGGGCGCCTACCCCGGGTATGAGGACGCCCGGGTCACGGTGCTGGACACGCTCACCTACGCAGGCAACCCGGCCAACCTCGCCCCCGTGGAGAGCGACCCCGCCTTCACGTTCGCGTACGGCGACGTGTGCGACGCGGAGCTGCTGCGCGAGCTGGTCCCCGGGCACGACGTGGTGGTGAACTTCGCCGCCGAGACCCACGTCGACCGTTCGATCACCGGTGCGGGCGACTTCGTGACGACCAACGTGCTGGGCACGCAGCGGCTGCTGCAGGCCGCTCTGGAGGCGGACGTCCGCACGTTCGTCCAGGTGTCCACCGACGAGGTGTACGGCTCGATCGACGAGGGGACCTGGACGGAGGCGGAGCCGCTGTTGCCGAACTCGCCCTACTCGGCCGCCAAGGCCGGGGCCGACCTGCTCTGCCGCGCCTACCACCGCACGTACGGACTGGACGTCCGGGTGACCCGGTGCTCCAACAACTACGGGCCGTACCAGTACCCGGAGAAGGTCGTCCCGCTGTTCGTCACCAACCTGATCGACGGGCGGCCCGTGCCCCTGTACGGCGACGGGCGCAACGTGCGGGAGTGGCTGCACGTGGACGACCACTGCCGGGGCATCCAGCTCGTGCTGGACAAGGGGGAGCCCGGCGAGGTCTACAACGTCGGCGGCGGGGTCGAGCTGAGCAACCTCGAACTCACCCGCCGCATCCTCGACGCCTTCGGCGCGGGATGGGAGATGGTCGAGCAGGTGCCCGACAGGCCGGGGCACGACCGGCGCTACGCGCTGGACAGCGGCAAGATCAGGGCGATCGGCTACGCGCCCCGGGTGGACTTCGACGAGGGACTCGCCGGCGTCGTGCGCTGGTATCGGGACCACCAGGACTGGTGGCGCCCGCTCGTGAACCGCCGCGGCTGAGACGGCACATCGTGACAGACAAGGGACGGGGGTCCTTTATGGAGAAGCTGGTCGTGGTAGGGCAGGGCTACGTCGGCCTGCCGCTGGCCGTGCGCGCCGTGCACGCCGGGTTCGACGTGGTGGGCGTCGAGGTGGACGAGTGGCGGGTCAAGCGTCTCAACGCCGCCCAGTCGTACGTCGAGGACATCGGCGACGACGCGCTCGCGGCGGCGCACGCGACGGGCCGTTACCGGGCCAGCGCGGACTACGCCGACGCCGAGGACTTCGACGTCTGCGTGATCACCGTGCCGACGCCGCTGACCGACGGTGTGCCCGACCTCAGCCACATCGCGGCGGCCGGCCGGTCGCTCGCCCCACGCCTGCGGGCGGGCGCGACCGTGGTGCTGGAGTCGACCACCTATCCGGGGACGACGGAGGAGTACCTGCGCCCGATCCTGGAGGAGGGATCGGGCCTGCGCGCCCCCGGCGACTTCCACCTCGGCTACAGCCCCGAGCGGATCGACCCCGGCAACGCGCGGTGGCGCCTGGAGAACACGCCGAAGGTCGTCTCCGGCCTCGACGCCGCCGCCCTCGCGCGGGTCCGCGCCTTCTACGAGGCCGTCGTCGAGCGGGTCGTCCCGGTGTCCTCGCCGCAGGTGGCCGAGTTGTGCAAGCTCCTGGAGAACACCTTCAGGCACGTCAACATCGCCCTGGTCAACGAGCTGTCGGTCTTCGCCAGGCAGCTCGGCATCGACGTGTGGGAGGCCATCGACGCCGCCTCCACCAAGCCGTTCGGCTACATGCGCTTCACTCCGGGGCCCGGCGTCGGCGGCCACTGCCTGCCGATCGACCCGTCGTACCTGTCCTGGAAGGTCAAGCGCAGCCTGGGGCACAACTTCCGGTTCGTGGAGCTGGCCAACGACGTCAACGACCACATGCCCGCGCACGTCGTCGACCGGCTGGTGCTGGCGCTGAACGACCGGCGCAAGGCCCTGAACGGCAGCCGGGTGCTCCTGCTCGGCCTGTCGTACAAGAAGAACACCGGCGACTGCCGCGAGTCCCCGGCGCTCGAGGTGGCCAGGCACCTGCGCAAGCTGGGCGCGGACGTGCGCGCGGCCGATCCGCACGTCGACCTCGCCCTCGTGCCCGAGGGGGTGGCGATCGCCGAGGCGTCGCCGCGGGAGATCGCGGCGGCCGACGCCGTCGTGGTCCTCACCGACCACGACTGTTTCGACTACGCCCTGGTCCAGCGCGAGAGCGCCTTCGTGTTCGACACGCGCAACCGCTGCCGGGGGCCGAACGTCGAGCGGATCTGACGACAAGGCGCCACTCGGGCGGTCCCCTCCCGGAGGGGACCGCCCGTGCCGTTTAAGTAGGGCCGTTTCAGCGAGGCCGTTTAAGCAGGGCCGTTTCAGCGGGACAGGTCGTGCGGGCCGACGGCGGGACCGTGCTCCAACGGCAGGTCGCCGATGAGAGCGGCCCCCTCGTACGGACCCCCCTCGTACGGACCAGCGGGCAGCGCGAGCCGCGGCGGCGGGGGCTCGGCCCGGCCGTCCCCGCGCCCGCCCAGACGGCGCGCGACGTCGTCGCGCAACCGCGGCAGGTACGCGTAGAGGCGGTCGCCGGGGCAGGCGGTCCTGTTGAGGTCGCGGTGTCCGACGATGGCCTCGTGCGGGTCGAGCTCGTAGGCGTCGCACAGCCAGGCCAGCAGGGCGGTCAGCGCGGACAGCTGGCGGTCCGGGGGCAGGCAGGACGTGTACGTCCCCTCGGTCTCGATGCCCAGCGTGTGGTCGTTGTGGTCGGCGGCCTGCGCGCCCATCACGTGCTTGCCCGCCTCGACGGCCGGCAGCGAGCGGTTGCGGCCCTCCATGACGTATCCGCCCCGGCTGACGGTGAACTGCTCGCCGATGTCCTCCCAGCCGTTGTGCTTCATGTGGTAGCGCTGGATCGTCCGCGACAGCCGGAAGGCCGCGTCGAGGTCGGTCGCGCCCGTGTTCGCCGTCGCCGTGTGGTGGACGACGAGCCGGTCGGGCGCACGGTCGAGCACCTCGGCCTTGCTCCTGGGCGGATCGGCCTTCCAGTCGGACCGGGTGTACACGCGCGGCCGCCGCGGGCGGTGCGCGGCCCAGACGGGCGTGGCCGTCGCGACGAGCCCGCCCTGCGCGGTCAGCATCGCCATGGGCAGGCACGCCGACCAGAGGAGCCCCGTCGAAAGAAACGCGCGGCGCGAGACCGCTGGCATCCGTCCTCCCCGAGTGCGCGGGCCCTCGGGGGCCCTCGTACGGCGGGAGGCGGCATCGATATCCCCTTTCCCCGCCGCGATATTCCTGCGAGCGGAAAACCGGTCACATGTCAACCGAAATGTCCGCGCCATGCCGTGGCGGAAAATGCCGTAGTCCGGTCATGGAATGGCACTACCGCGATCGCGGGAATTTCCCGAAATACCCGCGTACGGGTCGCGGTGAGGCCGCTGACCTTGTGTGACGGCGACCGGCCGGGGGCGGCGCGAAGGACGACACTCGGATGAAACGCGGGCCGCGCGAGGGGCGCGCCCATGTTAACCCGATGTTGCGTCCGTTATGCGTGTGGATTGCATGTTTCGCGGGTGCGGCACATGTAACGGCCGCACGGTCACGCATGGTCAAAGTGCGTAACGCGCTCTTCCTAGCTTCTGTTACCGGCCCCAGCTGATGAGGACGCAGGAGGAACGATGACGGCGACGCAGGCGGCGGCACACGGGAAGGGCCGCTGGATCGGTGACTGGCGACCGGACGATCCCGCTTTCTGGGAGAGCACCGGCAAGAAGGTGGCCCGGCGGAACCTGGTGTTCTCGATCCTGGCCGAGCATCTGGGCTTCACACTGTGGACCGTCTGGAGCATCGTCGCGGTCAAGCTCGGCGCCTACAAGTTCTCCACCGACCAGCTGTTCTGGATCGTCTCGCTGCCCAACCTCGTGGGCTCCGCGCTGCGCATCCCCTACACCTTCGCGCCCGCCCGGTTCGGCGGCCGGAACTGGACGGTGGTCAGCGCGACGCTGCTGCTGGTGCCCGCCGTCCTGCTCGCGGTGGCGGTGAACGACCCGGGCACGCCCTACTGGGCCTTCCTGGCGATCGCGGCGACGGCCGGGCTCGGCGGCGGCAACTTCGCCTCCAGCATGGCCAACATCACCTACTTCTACCCCCAGAACAGGCAGGGCGCCGCCCTCGGCCTGAACGCGGCCGGCGGCAACATCGGCGTCAGCTCCGTGCAGTTGCTGATGCCGCTGGTCATCGCCGGGTTCGGGCTGGCCGCGGCCGGGTTGTTCTGGGTGCCCTTCGTCCTGGCCGCCGCCGCCGGGGCGTACTTCTGCATGGACAACCTCACCTCGGCCAAGGCCGAGCCGAGGGAGATGGCCAAGGCGGCCGGCCGGGCGCAGACCTGGATCATGTCGGTCCTCTACATCGGCACGTTCGGCTCGTTCATCGGCTACTCGACCGCGTTCCCGCTGCTCATTAAGTCGCAGTTCCCCGAGCACGCCTCGCTGACCTCGCTGGCGTTCCTCGGCCCGCTGGTCGGGTCGCTCATCCGGCCGGTCGGCGGCTGGCTGGCGGACCGCCTCGGCGGCGCCTCGGTGACGTTCTGGAACTTCGCCGCGATGATCGCCTCGGTCCTGCTCGTCTGGCGGGCCATGTCGGCCCACAGCATCGTGCTGTTCTTCGCCGCGTTCATGCTGCTGATCGGCACCGCGGGCGTCGGCAACGGCTCCACGTACCGGATGATCCCGGCGATCTTCCGGGCGAAGGCGGTGGCCGGCGTCGAGCACGGCACCCCCGCGTACGAGGAGGCGCTGGCGACCGGCAAGCGCGACGCCTCGGCGGCCATCGGGTTCATCTCCGCGGTGGGCGCCTTCGGCGGGTTCTTCATCAACCGCGGGTTCGGCAGCTCCATATCCGCCACCGGCGGCGCGGGGGCGGCGCTGGTGGCCTTCGCCGCCTTCTACGCCGTCTGCTTCGCGCTCACCTGGTTCTGCTACATGCGCACCCTCGGAGCGAAGTCGGCGCCGAGCCTGGCGGCCGCCCGGGTCTGAGACGCGGCCTTTCGCGGGCGCCCACGCGGCGCCCGCCTTTTCCGGGCTCATGACTCACAAGCGGCGACAGCACAAGTGAGCTTTCGAGACGACGGGGTCTCTCACACGCGGCGCTCGCCGAAGTTAGCGCGGTTGGCGCCTTGTAGCACAGCGGTAACAGAAGGGACCCAGCGGTGAAACCGCCTGTCAGCACCATCGGATCCATGCCGATCTCACTGCACGCTCCCGGTCCTGTGATGTCACAGGCCTCCGCGGGCACCGCCGTGGGCTCCGCCACGCACTGTCCGTACTGCGCGCTCCAGTGCGGCATGTACGTCGCGAAGGGCGAGATCACTCCACGGGAGGACATCCCGGCCAACGCCGGCGGCCTGTGCCAGAAGGGCTGGACCGCGGCCGAGCTGCTGACCTCGCCGGAACGGCTCACCGCCCCGCTGCTGCACGGCAGCCCGGTGAGCTGGGACGAGGCGCTCGACTACGTCGCCGCCCGGATCGAGGCCATCGGGGCCGCGCACGGCCCGGACGCCGTGGCGGTGTTCGGCGGCGGCGGGCTGACCAACGAGAAGGCATACCAGCTCGGCAAGTTCGCCAGGGTCGCGCTGCGGACCAGCCAGATCGACTACAACGGCAGGTTCTGCATGTCCTCGGCGGCGGCCGCGGTCAACCGGGCCTTCGGCATGGACCGGGGGCTGCCGTTCCCCATCACCGACATCGCCCGCGCCGACGCCGTCCTGCTCGCCGGGGGCAACGTCGCCGAGACCATGCCCCCCTTCGTGCGCCACCTGATCGCGATGCGGTCCGGAGGCGGCCGGCTCGTCGTCGTCGATCCGCGCCTCACCCAGACCGCCAAGATGGCCGACCTGCACCTGCAGGTCACCCCGGGCACCGACCTCGCGCTCGCGCTCGGCCTGCTGCACATCGCGATCGCCGAGGGGTACGCCGACCTGGACTACCTGGCCGCCCGCACGACCGGCTTCGAGGAGGTGTGCACCTCCGTGTCGGCCTGGTGGCCCGAGCGGGTGGAGCGCGTCACCGGCGTCCCGGTCGCGCGGATGCGCGAGGCCGTACGGATCCTCGGCGAGGCCGGGCGCGCGATGGTGCTGACCGGCCGGGGCGCCGAGCAGCACGCCAAGGGCACCGACACGGTCACGGCGTTCGTCAACCTGGCGCTCACCCTCGGGCTGCCCGGCCGTGAGGGCTCCGGCTACGGCTGCGTGACCGGCCAGGGCAACGGCCAGGGCGGCAGGGAGCACGGCCAGAAGGCCGACCAGCTCCCCGGCTACCGCAAGATCGACGACCCGGCGGCGCGGGCGCACGTCGCGGCCGTGTGGGGGATCGACCCGGCCGACCTGCCCGGCCCCGGCCGGTCCGCGTACGAGCTGCTGGACGCCCTCGGCACGGCGGATGGACCGAGGGCGCTGCTGCTGTTCGGCTCCAACCCCGTCGTCTCCGCGCCGCGCGCCGGGCACGTCGCCCGGCGGCTGGACGCGCTCGACCTGCTCGTGGTCTCCGACTTCGTGCTGTCGGAGACCGCGGCCATGGCCGACGTCGTGCTCCCCACGACCCAGTGGGCCGAGGAGGCGGGCACGATGACCAACCTGGAGGGCCGGGTCCTGCTGCGCCGCCAGGCCGCCGCGCCGCCGCCGGGCGCGCGCAGCGACCTGGAGATCCTGCGGGGCCTCGCCGAGCGGCTCGGCTGCGGCGAGAAGTTCCCCGCCGACCCGCGCACGGTCTTCGACGAGCTGCGCCGGGCCTCCGCCGGGGGCGTCGCCGACTACTCCGGCATCACCTACGAGCGCATCGCGGCCGAGACCGGCGTGTTCTGGCCGTGTCCGGAGGCGGCGGGGGAGCCGCACTCCGGTCCACACCCCGGAACGCCGCGGCCGTTCCTCGACGGCTTCGCCACCCCGGACGGCCGGGCCCGCCTGGTGCCGGTGGACCACCGCCCGCCCGCCGAGGACGTGGACGAGGAGTTCCCGCTCTACCTGACGTCGGGGCGGGTGCTCGCCCACTACCAGTCGGGGGCGCAGACGCGCCGCATCCGCCCGCTCACGCAGGCGTCGCCCGAGGTGTTCGTGGAGCTGCACCCGGACCTCGCCGAGCGGCTCGGCGTCGCCCCCGGCGACCGCGTCCGGGTGCGCAGCCGCCGGGGCGCCGCCGAGGGCGTGGCGCGCGTGAACGCCTCGATCCGGCCGGACACGCTGTTCATGCCGTTCCACTGGGAGGGCGTCAATCTGCTCACCAACCCGGCGCTCGACCCCACGTCGCGGATGCCGGAGTTCAAGGTCTGCGCCGCCGCGATCGAGCGGTGCGCCGAAGACGGGGAGCGTGTCGCGTGAGGCTCGTAGTGGTGGGGAACGGGATGGCGGGCTCGCGCCTGGTGAGCGAGGTCCGCGCCCGGGACAAGGACGCGAAGATCACGGTGTTCGGCGCCGAGGCGTGGCAGCCGTACAACCGGGTCCTGCTGTCGAACGTGGTGGCCGGCACGTCGAGCCCGGACCAGGTCCGGCTCCTCGACCCCCGCTGGTACGCCGACCACGGCGTGACCGTCCGTCTCGGTGTCGAGGTCACCGCGATCGACCGGGACTGCCAGACGGTGGTCGCCGCCGACGGGACGCGCGAGCCGTACGACGTGCTCGTGCTGGCCATGGGCAGCGAGCCGGTCGTCCCGCCGATCCCCGGCGTGGAGCGGGCGACGGCGTTCCGCACGCTGGACGACTGCGAGCGGATCAGGGAGGCCGCCGCGAGCGCGCGCAGCGCGGTCGTGGTCGGCGGCGGGCTGCTCGGCATCGAGGCGGCGCGGGGCCTGGCCGGCCGGGGCGTCCCGGTGACGCTGCTGCACCTGGCCGGGCACCTGATGGAGCGCCAGCTCGACGAGGAGGCCGGGCTCATCCTCCGTGAGACGCTCGGCGCGCTCGGCGTCGCCATCCGCACGGGCGTCACCGTGAGCGCGATACGCGAGCGGCACGTCGAACTGGCCGGCGGCGAGCTGATCGAGGCCGATCTGGTCGTGCTGGCCTGCGGCGTGCGCCCGGTCGTCGGGCTCGCCCGCGACGCGGGGCTGGAGGTCGAGCGCGGCGTCGTCGTGGATGACGAGTTGCGCACCGACGACCCGTCGATCTTCGCGATCGGGGAGTGCGCCCAGCACGCCGGCCGCGTCTACGGATTGGTGGCCCCCGGCTGGGAGCAGGCGTCGGTCGTGGCCGACCTCGTCACCGGCGCCGACAAGGGCGCGCGTTACCGGGGCTCGCGGCTGGTCACCCGGCTGAAGGCCAGGAGCGTGGAGCTCGCGGCGATGGGGGAGACCCAGCTGACGGAGGACGAGGCGGAGATCGTCCGCTTCTCCCACCGGCACAAGGGCACCTACCGCAAACTCGTCATCCGGGACGGCCGGCTGGTCGGCGCGATCCTGCTGGGCGAGACCTCCGCGGTGGGGACGCTGACCCAGCTCTTCGACCGGGGAGGTCCCCTGCCCGGCGACCGCACCGGGCTGCTGTTCCCCGATCTCGCGAGTGTGGGCGGCGCCGCGGTGGCCGACAGCCCCACCCGGATGCCGGACTCGGCCCGGGTCTGCCAATGCAACAACGTGACGAAGGGCCAGATCAGGGCGTGCTGGGAATCCGGCGCGCGGAACGTGGAGGCCGTGGCCGCCGCGACGAGGGCCACCACCGGTTGCGGGAGCTGCCGCGACGCGGTCGAGGGCATCGTCGGCTGGCTGTGTGAGCAGGAAGGCGTGAGCGCATGAAGGACCGTAAGCGGATGAGACTCGTCGTTGTAGGACACGGCCCGACGGCACACCGCCTGATCGAGACGCTCGCCGGCCGGGGCTTCGAAGGGACGGTCACCGTTTTCGGGGAGGAGCCCCGCCCGGCCTACGACCGGGTGGCGCTGACCTCCTATCTCAGCGGCAAGAGCGTCGAGGACCTCACCTATCAGGTGCCGGACGGCGTCACGCTCAGGACCGGCGTCCGCGTCACCGCGATCGACCGCGCGAACCGCACCGTCACCACCGACGCCGGCGACAGCGAGCCGTACGACGTGCTGGTGCTGGCCACCGGGTCGGCGCCGTTCGTGCCGCCGGTGCCTGGCCGGGACCTGCCGGGCTGCTTCGTGTACCGGACGATCGACGACCTGGACGCCATCAGGGACGCGTCGCGGGACGCCCGCGCGGGCGTGGTCATCGGCGGCGGCCTGCTGGGCCTGGAGGCGGCCGACGCCCTGCGCGGGCTCGGCCTCGACACGCACGTCATCGAGATGAGCGGCTGGCTCATGCCGCGCCAGGTGGACGAGGGCGGCGGCTCGGTGCTGCGCGGGCACATCGAGGGGCTCGGGCTGACGATCCACACGGGCGCGGGCGTTCGGTCGATCGAGGCCGGCCCGGACGGCCGGGTCACCTCGCTCGTGAAGCCCGACGGCGAGGCGATCGACGCGCAGGTCGTGGTCTTCTCCGCCGGCATCCGGCCGCGGGACGAGCTCGCCCGCGGCTGCGGCCTGGAGGTCGGCGAGCGCGGCGGCATCGTGGTCGACGCGGGCATGCGCACCTCCGACGAGCACATCTTCGCGATCGGCGAGTGCGCCCTGGCCGGGGGCATGGTCTACGGCCTCGTCGGGCCCTGCAACACGCAGGCGGAGGTGGCCGCCGAGCGGATCCTGGACGGGCCGGCCGCCTTCACCGGCGCCGACATGTCCACCAAGCTCAAGTTGCTCGGTGTGGACGTGGCCCAGTTCGGCGCCATGTCGGGCGCGCTCGACGTCACCTACATGGACCCCGTGGGCGGCGTCTACAAGCGGCTGTTCATCAGCGACGACGCCAAGACCCTGCTCGGCGGCATCTGCGTCGGCGACGCCGCGCCGTACAACGCGCTGCGGCCGTTCGTCGGCAAGCCGCTGCCCGGCGCGCCGAGCGATCTGCTGTTCGCCGGCGCGGGCAAGGCGTCGGTCGACCTGCCCGACGACGCGCAGGTCTGCTCCTGCAACAACGTCACCAAGGGGAAGATCTGCGCGGCCATCGCCGACAAGGGCCTGACCGACGTGCAGGGCATCAAGGACTGCACCCGGGCCGGCACCACCTGCGGAAGCTGCGTGCCGATGCTCAAGCAGATCCTGGTGAAGTCGGGCGTCGACGTCGGCAAGGCGCTGTGCGAGCACTTCCCGCACAGCAGGGCCGAGCTGTTCGACATCGTCAACGTCCGGGGGATCACGACGTTCTCCCAGCTCATCGCCGAGCACGGGACCGGTCGCGGCTGCGACATCTGCAAGCCCGCGGTCGCCTCGATCCTCGCCTCCCTGGGCCGCGGCCACATCCTCGACGGCGAGCAGGCCGCGCTGCAGGACACCAACGACAAGTTCCTGGCCAACATCCAGAAGAACGGCACCTACTCGGTCGTCCCGCGCATCCCGGGCGGCGAGATCACTCCGGACAAGCTCATCGTGATCGGCGAGGTGGCCCGCGACTTCGGGCTCTACACGAAGATCACCGGCGCGCAGCGCATCGACCTGCTCGGGGCCCGGGTCGAGCAGCTGCCCGCCATCTGGCGCCGCCTCGTCGACGCCGGCTTCGAGTCCGGCCACGCGTACGGCAAGGCGCTGCGGACGGTGAAGTCCTGCGTCGGGTCCACCTGGTGCCGGTACGGCGTGCAGGACTCGGTGGGCCTGGCCATCGCCCTGGAGTTGCGCTACCGGGGGCTGCGCTCGCCGCACAAGCTGAAGTCGGCCGTGTCCGGCTGCGCCAGGGAGTGCGCCGAGGCCCGGTCGAAGGACTTCGGCATCATCGCGACCGAGCAGGGCTGGAACCTCTACGTGGGCGGCAACGGCGGTTTCACGCCCCGCCACGCCGACCTGCTCGCGTCCGACCTGTCCACCGACGAACTGGTCAGGACGATCGACAGGTTCCTGATGTTCTACATCCGCACCGCCGACCGGCTCCAGCGCACCGCCGCGTGGCTGGAGAACCTGGACGGCGGGCTCGACTACCTCCGTGAGGTGATCATGGAGGACTCGCTCGGCATCTGCGCCGAACTCGACGCGCAGATGGAGCGGCACGTGTCCACGTACGTCGACGAGTGGCGCGCCACCATCGAGGACCCCGACAAGCTGCGCCGCTTCGTCAGCTTCGTCAACGCCCCCGGCGTGCCCGACCCCTCGATCTCCTTCGAGACCGAGCGCGACCAGATCAAGCCGATGCCAATCCCACTGGAGGTGACCCGCAGATGACCATCCTCGACGCGACACCGGCCCTTGCCGGCCACTGGACCCCGGTCTGCTCCTACACCGACCTGCTGCCCGAGCAGGGCGCGGCGGTGCTCGTCGGCGACCGGCAGGTGGCGGTCTTCCGCACCTTCGACGGCGCCCTGTACGCCCTGGGCAACCTCGACCCGTTCAGCGGGGCGTACGTGATGTCCCGGGGCATCGTCGGCACCAGGAACGGCGAGCCGACCGTGGCCTCGCCCATGCACAAGCAGGTGTTCTCGCTGGTGACCGGTGTGTGCGCGGACGGCTCCGGCGTCGCCGTGCCGACCTACCCCATCCGAGTCACCGACGGAACCGTGGAGGTGAGCGTGGTATGACCGCGCTGGTGGACGAGACCCCGATGAGCCTGGAGACGGCGCCGGACGCGCTGGCCGGGTTCACGATCGGGGTGACGGCGACCCGCCGCAGCGAGGAGCTGGCCGCGCTCCTCGAACGGCGGGGCGCCCGGGTCGTGCGGGCGCCCGCGATCCGCATCGTGCCGCTCGCGGAGGACGCCGGGCTGCTCGCCGCGACCCGGGCCTGCCTGGAGGCGCCCGTCGACGACGTGGTCATCACCACGGGCGTGGGATTCCGCGGGTGGATGGCGGCGGCGGAGGGCTGGGGCCTGTCCGCCGACCTGAACGCGCACCTGGGCCGCGCGCGGCTGCTCGCCCGCGGCCCCAAGGCGCGCGGGGCCGTCCGCGCGGCCGGCCTGGTGGACTTCTGGACGCCGGCCACGGAGTCGTGCGAGGAGGTCAAGGAGTACCTGCTCGCGCAGGACCTGCACGGCCGCCGCATCGCGGTGCAGCTGCACGGCGAGCCGCTGGACGGCTTCGTCGCGTCGCTGCGGGAGGCGGGCGCCGAGGTGATCGAGGTGCCGGTCTACCGGTGGCTGCCCTACCGCGACACCTCGCCGCTGCGCCGCCTGATCAGCCAGGCGATCACCGGCTCGGTGGACGCGGTGGCCTTCACCAGCGCGCCCGCCGTGCTGGCCATGCTCGGCGCCGCCCGCGCCGACGGGCTGGAGGACGCGCTGCTCGCCGCGTTCGGCACCCGCGTGGTGGCGGCCTGCGTGGGTCCGGTCACGGCAGGGCCGCTGACCCAGCGCGGCGTGCCGGTCGTCCAGCCCGACCGGGCCCGCCTCGGCGCGCTCGCCCGGGCCCTCGCCCGCCACCTGCCGGAAAGCGGCGTCACGCGGCTCGTCGCCGGCGGGCACGAGCTGGAGATCCGCGGCCACGCCGTGGTGGTCGACGGCGAGCTCAAGCCGCTGCCGCCCGCCCCGATGGCCGTGCTCAAGCGGCTCGCCGAGCGCCCCGGGCACGTCGTGAACCGGGCCGACCTGCGGGTCGTGCTGCCCGGCGGCCCCTCCCGCGACTCGGCCGAGCACGCGGTCGAGATGGCCATCACCCGCCTGCGCCGGGCGCTCGGGCCCTCGGGCATCGTCGAGACCGTCGTCAAGCGCGGCTACCGCCTCGCCTGCGGCCGGGACGAGCGGTGACCCCGACCCTCGTGATGGCGGCGCACGGGGCGCGCAGCGGCCACTGGGAGTCGGTCATGGACTCCCTGGCGGCCCGAGTGCGCCGCGCCAGGCCCGGCGCGCCGGTCGAACTCGGGTTCCTGGAGATCAGCGCGCCGCTGCTGTCCGACGTGCTGTCGCGGGTGGCCGGGCCGGTCGTGGTGGTCCCCATGCTGCTCGCCGGGGGATACCACGCGCACATCGACCTGCCGGCCGTCGTCGCCCGCACCCGGCCCGACGCGGTCGTCGCCGGGCAGCTCGGGCCGCACCCGCTGCTGACCTCGGTGCTGGCGCGCCGCCTGGCCGAGGCCGGCCTGCGGCCCTGTGACGCCGTGATCCTGGGCGCGGCCGGCTCGTCCGACCCCGCCGCGCTCGACGATGTCCGCGCCGCCGCCCGGCTGCTGTCCGTACGGCTCTCGCGTCCCGTCACCGCCGCCTTCGCCTCGGCCGGGACGCCCACGCTCGCCGAGGCGCTCGAGCGCACCAGGGCCGGCCTCGCCCCGCGCGTCGCCGTCGCCTCCTACCTGCTCGCGCCCGGCTTCTTCCACGACCGGTTGGCGAGCAGCGGCGCGGACCTGGTCAGCGCGCCCCTCGGCGTGGACGACGACCTGGCCGCCCTCGTCTGGGCCCGCTTCGACGAGGCCCTCGCCCGGCCCGCCGCGACCGTTCCGCCCGCCCGCGCGCCGCGCCCCGCCGGCACCCGGAGCTGACGCCTCCCCCTGCCCGCCGCACCAGCAGCGGGAGCCGGATCAGGCGGCGTGGTCGCGGAGGTACTGGGCGAAGGCCTCCCTAGCCAGTTGCGACACGCTCTTGCCCTCCCGTTCCGCCAGCGCCCGTGCGGCCGCCTTCTCCTCCGGACTGAGGCGGAACGTCACCTGAGGTGAGCGCGTGCCCGGCGCCGTGAGAGAGGGACGGCCCACCGTCCGGCGCACATGCTCGACCGCGGCCTCGACATAGGCCTTATCGATCCGATTCCCCCGCCTGTCGTAGAGCTCCTCCGTGCCCAGGTCGACGTCCGACTCGTCGTCCACGGTGAGCTCGACGTCCTCCGGGGGCCAGGGGCCGGTGTACTCGGTCATGGCTCGTTCCTCCTGAGCGCGGTCGGCATCGCGTGGATCACCAGCAGGTACTTCTCGGTCAGAACGGCGATCACCTCGAGCTCCAGCCCGCGATCATCCACGCCGAGCCAATGCCACTGCTCGTCCAGACCAGGCCCGGGTGGCGGCACTATCCGGGGCGGCTGGCCCCGGATAACGGCAAGGACCCGCGCTGTCCCGATGCGATGCTTCCGCGCTGACTGCGTGAACCTGATTCTACGCATGAGGAGCAATTGTGCCATGCATAATTGATCGATGTTCACGCATCGTGAATGACTGTTTGCTCTCGGTTTGCATATGTGTTGTATCGATGAGGGCATTGGGTGTCGGGCGTGGACGACGACCTGGCCGCCCTCGTCTGGGCCCGCTTCGACGAGGCCCTCGCCCGGCCCGCCGCGGCCGCTCCGCCCGCCCGCGCGCCGCGCCCCGCCGGCAGCCGGGCCTGAGCGGACCGCGTCCGCGCCTTTCTCTCTTTTTTGCCGCGCCGGTCTGTTCGCAGGCCGGCGCGTACGCATTCTGCGACTCCGTCGCCATGGAGAATGCACCCCCTTGGGCTCGGATAATTCGGTAGGACGCCTGTCCGGTTGGGGTTGTCGGCCCGCTGATTACCGGTCGAAGGGTGGTCGGGTAGGGGTTGACCTGTGGTTCCAGGGCCCTCACGCTTACCCAATAACCGAGGAAAAAGGGTCCGTAATTCACTGCCCCGGAAATGGCCGTGGGGTACCCCCAGGCCAGTGGCGGTCTGCCATTCCATCGATCCGGGCTTTCATTCATGGTTTATTCGCCGAGGTGAATGTGAGGAGGCGAAGATGCCGCATGCCGATTTCAGGTCTTCTCCGCCGCCCCCGGGAAGCGAACGGCCGGAGAGACTGCTGCGCCTCCTGGCCGAGGACCTGCGGACGATCGTCGAGCGGGACCCGTCCGTGCGCGACCGGAAGGAGGCGTTGCTGCACCCGGCGCTCCCGGCACTGTGGCTGCACCGGGTCGCCCACCGGCTGCACCGGCATGGCAGGCGACTGCCGGCCCGGCTGCTGATGCTCCTCGCCCGGTGCGTCACCGGGGTGGAGATCCACCCGGGTGCGGTGCTCGGGCGCAGGGTCTTCGTCGACCACGGCGCGGCCGTGGTGATCGGGGAGACCGCGGTCGTGGGCGACGACGTGACCATCTACCACCAGGTGACCCTGGGGGCGGTCGGCTGGTGGCGCGACAACCTGCGCGCGGAAGGGGAACGGCGGCACCCGGTGATCGGAGCCCGCGTGGTGCTGGGCGTCGGCGCGACCGTTCTCGGCCCGGTGCGCGTGCGAGACGACGCCGTCATCGGGGCGCGGGCGCTCGTCCTCGACGACGTGCCCGCCGGCGCGCGCGTCCTCGCCTCCGCCGGGACCGTGTCACCGCCTCGCGCCGGCACGGCCTCCCGTACGGCCCGAGCCGACCTGCCCCGACCCCTCGAAGAAAGGAATGGATCGATGAATCCGGACAGCACGGTCCTGATAGTCGGCGCCACGGACGAAACCGTGCGCAAGGCCAAGGAGCTGGGCCTGACCGTCCTGCTGCTCCAGCACCCCACCAAGGTCAGCCCCGAGCAGGAGGAGCTCGCCGACGTCCTGCGCGTCCTGGACTACACCGACTGGGCGGCCGTCGAGCCCGTCGCGAGGGAACTGTGGCAGGAGCCGGGGTTCCGCGTGGCGCTGTCCATCACCGAGCCGGGGCTGGAGAACGCGGGACGGGTCAACGACCTGTTCGGCCTGGGCGGCACCGGCTACGAGGTCACCAGGAGGTTCCGCGACAAACTGGCCATGCGCCGCCATCTCGCGTCGGTTCCGGGCGCGGAGCTCGACCCCTCCGCGGTGGCCGCCGAGCCGCTCCTGCGGCGAGAGGACCTGGACTCCTTCGGCGCCGTCCACGGCTACCCGTTCATCGTCAAGCCGACCGACGCGACCGCGAGCATCGGCGTCTTCCGGGTCGGGGGGCCGGAGGACGCCGAGCGGGTCTGGGCCACGGTGGAAGGGCTGCGCGGCACCCGGACCGACCGGGTCTCGACCATGTACCTCCTGCGGGACTTCCTCATCGAGGAGTACGTCGAGGGACCGGAGTTCAGCGTCGAGGCGTTCAGCTTCGCGGGCCGCCACGTCGTCGTGGCGATCACCGAGAAGTTCGTGCACGCCGACCGGTTCGCGGAGCTCGGCCACGCCGTGCCCGCCCGGCTGGACGAGCCGGTCCGGGAGCGGATCCGTGCGAGCGTGCGCCGCTTCCTCGACCTGATCGGTCTCAGGGACGGCGTCACGCACACCGAGCTGCGGCTCGGCCCGCACGGCCCGGTGATCATCGAGAGCCACAACCGCGTCGCCGGCGACATGATCCCGGAGCTCGTGCGCGGCGCCTACGGCATCGACCTGGTCGAATATGCCCTGGGCTGGCCGTTCGGGCTGGTCCCCGAGCTGCCGGACCGGCCGGAGGCGCACGCCGGGGCCAGCGTCCGCTCCCTGGTGAGCGAGCCGGGCCGGGTCGAGTCGGTGGAGGGCGTCGCCGACGCCGCGGCGCGGGAGGGCGTCCTCGACGTGCGCGTCACCGCCAAGCCCGGCGACATGGTGCACGCGTTGCGCGACAACTGGGACCGGCTCGGCCTGGTGGCGGTGACCGGCCCCGACACGGACGCGGCCATCCGCCGCGGCGCGGAGGTCATCGACGACGCCATCCGGATCCGGATCGTGGGCGAGGACGGGCGGACCTGGCTCGCGCACGCGGCCGAGGCCCGATCCCTGGCGGAGGTGCCGGCATGAGCGTTGTCATCGTGCACCGCAACCCGCTGGAGCCGTTCCCGTACGACCGCTGGCTACGCGACCACGAGGGCCCGGTGGTGATCCTCGCCGCCCGCGACAGGTTCGAGCCGTTCGGCGAGCGGATCCCCGAAGGGAACCTCGGCTACACGCACCTGGAGCTCTTCGACCACGACGACGAGGTGGCCGGGCGGGTCGCGCGCCTCGCCGCCGAGTACGGCGCAACGCACCTGATCGGGGAGCACGAGGCCGACGTGCTGCGCGTGGCCGCCCTGCGCGAGGAGCTCGGGCTGCCCGGCGCGCGGGCCGCCGACGTGCTGCCGTTCCGGGACAAGGCCCTGATGAAGGAGCACGCGGCGCGGGCCGGCGTGGAGGTCGCCCCGCACGCCGTGCCGCGGACCGCGGCGGACGTGCTGGCCTTCGCCGGCGTCCACGGGTTCCCCCTCGTGGTCAAGAACAGGGCCGGTTTCAACTCCATCGGCCTGCGCATCCTGCGCGACCGGGACGCGCTGACGGCCTTCCTCGCCGAGGCGTACGGCTCGCCGCGGGACGAGCAGCAGGACGAGCAGCGGGGCGAGCAGCGGGGCGAGCAGGGAAACGCGCAGCGGGACGACCTGCTGCTGGAGGCGTACGTGCCCGGCCGCATGTGCCACGTCGACGGGCTGGTGGTGGACGGCGAGGTCGTGCTGGCCTGGCCCTCGCAGTACCAGTACGAGCTGGCGTCGTTCGGCACCGACCCAGGCTCCCGGGTCGACCTGGCGCTCGACCCCGGCGACCCGCTCACCGGCCGCCTGCTGGAGCTGACCGGGCGGACGCTGGCGGCGCTGCGACGGCCCGGCGGCCGGCTGCGCGACCACGCCTTCCACGCGGAGATCTTCCACACGCCCGACGACCGGCTGGTGCTGTGCGAGATCGCCTGCCGGTCCGGCGGCGGGAAGATCCGGGAGGTCTTCCACACCCTGTTCGGGGTCAACCTCGCCGAGTGCTCCATCCGGGCCCAGCTCGGCCTGCCGCTGCCCGACGTGGAGCGGGCCGTACGCCCCGGGCGGCGGCCGGAGCCGGCGCGGATGGCCGGTCAGGTGCTGATGATGAAGCGGCCGGGGCTCATCCACGCGCTGCCCGACGTCCCGCGGGAGCCCTGGGTGGAGCACTTCTGGCTCTACGCGAAGCCGGGCCAGGTGGTCCCGCCCGCCTCGGGCTCGGCCGACTTCCTGACCGTGGCCATCGCCTCGGCCCCCTCTCGGGCGGAGTGCGAGCGCAGGCTGCGCTCGCTCGGCGCGCGGCTGGAGGAGCAGGTGCGGATCGGGGCGGTGCCGTCGTGACCCGCCCGTCGACGCAGGCGCGCTACATGGCCGGAATGGTGGTCGACGCCACCGGCAGCGGCATGTACCTGCCCCTGTCCCTGCTGTTCTTCCACCACGTCACCGGGCTGCCGATCGAGCGGGTCGGCGTCATCATGACCGGGGCGGCGCTGTTCAGCCTGGTCGGCAACCCGATCGCGGGCGTGCTCGTCGACCGCTTCGGCGCGCGGGCCGTCGTCGTGGGCGGCTACCTGGTGCGCGCCGTGGGGTTCGCCGCCTACCCGCTGGTGGACTCGCCGCTGACGATGTTCCTCGCGGTGGCGCTGGTGGCGCTCGGCGACGGCTCCTACCCGCCGTCGATCCAGTCGTTCGTCGCCTCGATCGCGCGGGGCGCGGACCGCGACAGGCTCCTCGCCGCGCAGCGCAGCCTGCGCAACGCCGGACTCGGCGCGGGCGGCCTCATCGCGGGCGCCGCACTCGGCCTGGGCAGCGACGCCGCCTACCGGGTGATCGTCCTCGTCAGCGCCGCCGCGTTCGCCGGCGCCGCGCTTATCTTCCGCACGATCCCTGTTCCCGGCGGCCGGGCTCCTACGGTCCCGCGGGCGGCGACGGACCGGCGGAGCGGGGGATACCGGCTGGTCCTGCGCGATCGCACGTTCCTCGCCCTGACCCTGCAGAACGTGCCGACCGCCTTCGGCTACATGGTGCTGTCGGTGGCGCTGCCCGTCTACGTCACCCAGGAACTGGACGTCCCCGCCTCGCTGGTCGGCGTGCTGTACGCGGTCAACACCGTCGGCATCGCGCTGCTGCAGATCCCGGTGACGCGGCGGCTGATCCGCTATCGGCGCACCCGCACCGTCGCGGCGGGCGCCGCCACGTTCGCGGCGTCGTTCGCCGCGTTCGCCCTGCTGGCCGGGGTTCCCGCGCGGCCGGTCGCCCTGGCCGGGGTCTTCGCCGCGACGGCGCTGTTCACGCTGGGGGAGATGCTGCACGGCGCGCCGCTGTCCGCGCTCGTGTCGAGCGCGGCCCCCGAGGAGACCCGCGGCAGGTACATGGCGGTCTACCAGTTCTCCTGGGCGATCCCGATCACGCTGGCTCCGGCGGTGCTGACCGCGCTGCTGAGCCTGTCGCCGGTCTCCATGTGGCTGCTGCTGGCGGGAGGCGTCTCCTGCTCGGCGCTCACCATGCTCCGCCTGGAGTCACGGCTGCCCGCCCGGGCCGTCCACGCGCGGATCCCCGAAGACCCTGAAGACCCCGAAGACCCCGAAGACACAGGCAACCGTCGCGACGCGACGGCGACACAGAAGGCTGGTGTGGACTGATGGGCAGATCGAGTTGGCATGTGCTGCAGGGAGAGGACCCCGCGTACGCGCTGCCGGAGGCCGCCGGCCAGTGCGGCTGGGTGAGCCAGTTGCGGCCCTTGATCGTCGAGATGAGCCGGCCGGGCGACGTCGTGCTCGACCCGTTCGCCGGCTGGGGGACGACGCTGGTGGCGTGCGCGGTCGAGTCCCGGAAGGGGATCGGCCTGGAGGTCTCGCCGGAGCGCGCGGAGCAGGCGCGAAAGCGCCTGGAGGAGTATCCCGGCCAGACGATGCTGTGCGCCGACGCCCGCACGCCGCCGCTGCCGGAGGAGTCGGTGGACTTCGTCCTGGCGGACCTGCCCTATTTCGGCACCGACCTCGACACCGACTCCTCGGTGGAGGGCCAGTTCTACGCGCTGCGGGACTACGACGAGTACCTGAGCGCGCTCGACGAGGCCTTCGCCGCGGTGACGAGGGTCATGCGGCCCGGCGCGCGGGCGGTGCTGGCCGTGCAGAACCGCCGCCTGGCCGGCAGGTTCGTGCCGCTGGCCTGGGACGTCGCCCGGGTGCTCGGCCGGCATCTGACCCTCGGTGACGAGCGGATCCACTGCTACGACCGGCCGGTGAGCGACGACGACCCGATGCTGACCAATCGCTCGCACGAATACCTGCTGGTGGCCGCGAAGGAGCAGGCATGATCCCCCTGATCGGCCGTGAGATAGCGGCCAGGATCGACGATCTCATCGGCGACACGCCCCTGTTCCGCCTCGCCCTCGACGGCCTGCCTCCGTCCGCCACCGTGCTCGCCAAGCTGGAGGCGGCCAACCCGCTGTCGAGCATCAAGGACCGGGTGGCGCTGCGCATGATCGAGGAGGCCGAGGCGTCCGGGGCCCTGACCCCCGGTGCGACCGTGATCGAGTCCACGTCGGGCAACACCGGAATCGCCCTGGCGGCGCTCGCCGTCAGCCGGGGATACCCGTGCGTCGTCGTGATGCCGGACAACGCGTCGCGGGAGCGCACGCTGATCCTGCGCATGCTGGGCGCCCGGGTCGAGTTCACCGACCACGTCCTCGGCTTCCAGGGATGCGTCGACAGGGCGAGGGAGCTGCACGCCGCCGTCCCCGGGTCCTGGTACGCCCGCCAGCACGAGAACCCCGCCAACGTCATGGCCCACTACACGACCACGGGACCGGAGATCTGGGCCGGCACCGGCGGCGAGGTCGACGTGCTGGTGTGCGGAGTCGGGACCGGCGGCACCCTCACCGGCACGGCCCGCTACCTCCGCGAGCGCAACCCCCGGCTGCGCGTCGTCGCGGTCGAGCCGGAGGGTTCCCCCCTGCTGTCGGGAGGCTCCCCGGGGCCGCACCGGATCCCCGGCCTCAACGGCGGCTTCACCAGCCCCGTCACCGACGTCACCCTCGTCGACGACGTGATCACCGTGCCGGACGGCGAGGCGGCCGCCATGACCCGGCTCATCGCGGCTACGACCGGGCTGCTGGTCGGAGTCTCCTCGGGCGCGGCGGCGTACGGCTGCGCGGAACTGGCCCGCCGCGAGGACCTGTCGGGGCGGACGATCGTGACGATCTTCCCGGACACCGGTGAGCGCTACCTCAGCTGGTGGCCGGCCTGACCCGTCGACGATGTCCCAGTAGGTCAGCGGTCGGTGCCGCGGTCGCGGCGGCGCAGGTAGCGCTCGAACTCCGCCGCGATGGCGTCGCCGCTGGCCTCCGGCAGCTCGGCCGCGTCCTTGCGCTCCTCAAGCTCCCGCACGTATTCGGCCACCTCGCTGTCCTGGGCCGCCAGTTCGTCCACGCCGTGCTCCCAGGCCCGCGCCTCCTCGGCCAGGTCGCCGTACGGCATCGGGATGTCGAGCATGTCCTCGATGCGGCGCAGCAGCGCCAGGGTGGCCTTGGGGTTGGGCGGCTGGGCGACGTAGTGCGGGACCGACGCCCACAGGGACACCGTCCGCAGCCCGGCGGTGCCGAGGGTGTGCTGCAGCACGCCCACGATGCCCGTCGGGCCCTCGTACTTGGTCAGCTCCAGGTTGAGCGCGCGGGCCATGCCGGGGTCGCTGACCGAGCCGGTGATCGGCACCGGCCGGGTGTGCGGCGAGTCGTTGAGCAGCGCGCCGAGCAGGATGCCCAGCTCGATGCCGAGATCGTGGCAGAGCCCGACGATCTCGGCGCAGAACGACCGCCACCGCATGTTGGGCTCGATGCCGCGCAGCAGCACCACGTCGCGCTTGCCGCCCGGCGGGCGGGCCAGCAGCAGCCGGGTCGTCGGCCAGACGATGGAGCGGGTCACGCCGTCGCCGAGCTCGACCACCGGCCGGGTCACCTGGAAGTCGTAGTAGTCCTCGGGGTCCAGCTCGACGAGCGGGGTGGCCTTCCACTCGGACTCGAGGTGCGCGAGCACACCGCTGGACGCCTCGCCGGCGTCGTTCCATCCCTCGAACGCGGCGATCAGCACCGGGTCGACGAGCTCGGGGAGCCCTTCGAACTCGATCACGCGCCGCCTCCTCACTGGCGTTGTGCAGTATGGCTCAGTCCAAGACTATTCGGTGAGGGGCCCCGTACGTCACCTCCGCCGGGCACCGGCCCGTCGCGCTGCGCCGACCTGCGGCGCCGCGCCGGCGGGCGTGGGCCCGCCGTCCCTCACACAACCGGTATTCCCGTTTCGCGCGCGCGGACGATATTCCATCCGGCGGGGCCGATAGGCTTGCCTCCATGACCAGCAGACCGTCGTTCCGAAAAGTGCTGTCCGAGCGAGTTCTGATCGCCGACGGAGCCATGGGGACGATGCTGCAGTCCTACGACCCCACCCTTGACGACTTCCAGGGCCACGAGGGCTGCAACGACGTGCTCAACGTGAGCCGTCCCGACATCGTGCGGGCCGTGCACGACGCGTATCTGGAGGTGGGCGTCGACTGCGTCGAGACCAACACCTTCAACGCCAACCGTGCGGCCCTGGGCGAGTACGGCATCGCGGACCGCATCTTCGAGCTCTCCGAGGCCGGCGCGCGGCTGGCCAGGGAGCGCGCCGACCACTGGTCGACGCCGGACAGGCCCCGGTTCGTCCTCGGCTCGATGGGCCCCGGCACGAAGCTCCCCACGCTCGGCCACCTGCCGTACGAGACGCTGCGCGACGCCTACCGCGACAACGCCGCCGGCCTGATCGCGGGCGGGGCCGACGCCCTGATCATCGAGACCTGCCAGGACCTGCTGCAGGTGCGGGCGGCGGTCGTCGGCGCGAAGCGAGCGGTCGAGGCCGCCGGGCGGGACGTGCCGATCATCACGCAGGTCACCATCGAGACCAACGGCGCGATGCTGCTCGGCTCCGAGATCGGCGCCGCGCTGACCGCGATCGAGCCGCTCGGCGTCGATCTGATCGGCCTCAACTGCGCCACCGGTCCGACCGAGATGAGCGAGCACCTGCGCTACCTGGCCAGGCACTCGCGGATCCCGATCTCCTGCATGCCGAACGCCGGCCTGCCGCAGCTCACGGCCGACGGCGCGTACTACCCGCTGAGCCCGGGGGAGCTGGCGGACGCGCACGAGGCGTTCACCCGCGACTACGGGCTCGCGCTCGTGGGCGGCTGCTGCGGCACCACGCCCGAGCACCTGCGCCAGGTGGTCGAGCGGGTGGGCGGGCGCGCCCGCGGCGAGCGGCGGCCCCGCCCGGAGGCGGGGGCGGCGTCGCTCTACCAGCACGTGCCGTTCCGGCAGGACACCTCCTACCTCGCCATCGGCGAGCGGACCAACGCCAACGGCTCCAAGGCGTTCCGCGAGGCGATGCTGGCCGGCGACTACGAGGAGTGCGTGGAGATCGCCCGGGCGCAGGCCCGCGACGGCGCGCACATGCTCGACCTGTGCGTCGACTACGTCGGCCGCGACGGGGTCGCCGACATGAAGGAGCTGGCGTTCCGGTTCGCCACCGCGTCGACGCTGCCGATCGTGATCGACTCCACCGAGCCCGCCGTGCTGGAGGCCGGGCTGGAGATGCTCGGCGGCCGGGCCGTGGTCAACTCGGTGAACTACGAGGACGGCGACGGCCCGGACTCGCGCTACCAGAAGATCATGCGTCTGGTGAAGGAGCACGGCGCGGCCGTGGTCGCGCTGACCATCGACGAGGAGGGCCAGGCCCGCACCGCCGAGGGGAAGGTGCGCATCGCCACCCGGCTCATCGAGGACCTGGTGAACACCTGGGGCATGCGGGTCGAGGACATCATCGTCGACTGCCTGACGTTCCCGATCGCGACCGGTCAGGAGGAGACCCGGCGCGACGGTATCGAGACGATCGAGGCGATCCGCGAGCTCAAGCGCCGCTACCCGGGCGTGCAGACCACGCTGGGCGTCTCCAACGTGTCGTTCGGCCTCAACCCGGCGGCCCGAATGGTGCTGAACAGCGTCTTCCTCAACGAGTGCGTCAACGCGGGGCTCGACTCCGCGATCGTGCACGCCTCCAAGATCCTGCCGATGAACCGGATCCCGGACGAGCAGCGCCAGGTCGCGCTCGACCTCGTGTACGACCGCAGGCGCGAGGGCTACGACCCGCTGCAGCGGTTCATGGAGCTGTACGAGGGCGTGGACGCGGCGTCCATGAAGGCCGGCAAGGCGGCCGAGCTGGCCGGGCTGCCCCTGTGGGAGCGGCTGAAGCGGCGGATCATCGACGGCGAGCGCAAGGGCCTGGAGGCCGACCTCGACGAGGGCCTGGCGCAGCGGCCCGCCCTGGAGATCATCAACGACGTGCTGCTCGACGGCATGAAGGTCGTCGGCGACCTGTTCGGCTCCGGCGAGATGCAGCTTCCCTTCGTGCTGCAGTCGGCCGAGGTGATGAAGACCGCCGTGGCCTACCTCGAACCGCACATGGAGAAGGTCGAGGGCAGCAGCAAGGGCCGCATCGTGCTGGCCACGGTCAAGGGCGACGTCCACGACATCGGCAAGAACCTCGTGGACATCATCCTGTCCAACAACGGCTACGACGTGGTGAACCTCGGCATCAAGCAGCCGGTGTCGGCGATCCTGGAGGCCGCCGAGGAGCACCGCGCCGACGTGGTCGGCATGTCCGGGCTCCTGGTCAAGTCCACGGTGGTCATGAAGGAGAACCTCGAGGAGATGAACTCCCGGGGCATCGCGGACAGGTATCCCGTGCTGCTCGGCGGCGCCGCCCTGACCAGGGCGTACGTCGAGCAGGATCTGGCCGACCTCTACCGGGGCGAGGTCCGGTACGCGCGTGACGCGTTCGAGGGCCTGCGCCTCATGGACGCCTTCATGGCGGTCAAGCGCGGTGAGGACGGCGCGACGCTGCCGCCGCTGCGCGCGCGGCGGGTGAAGACCGGCGCCGTGCTGAAGCGGACCGCCGAGGAGGACCTGCCGGCCCGCTCCGACGTCGCGGCCGACAACCCGGTGCCCGCCCCGCCGTTCCTCGGCGACCGGATCGTGAAGGGCATCCCGCTGGCCGACTACGCCGCCTTCCTCGACGAGCGGGCGACGTTCATGGGCCAGTGGGGCCTCAAGGCCGCCCGGGGCGGCGAGGGCCCGTCGTACGAGGAACTGGTCGAGACCGAGGGCAGGCCACGGCTGCGGATGTGGCTGGAGCGGCTGCAGACGGAGAACCTGCTGGAGGCGGCGGTCGCCTACGGCTACTTCCGCTGCGTCAGCGAGGGCGACAACCTCATCATCCTGGACGACGACGGGAAGGAGCGGACCCGCTTCACCTTCCCGCGGCAGCGGCGCGACCGGCACCTGTGCCTGGCCGACTTCTTCCGCTCCCGCGAGTCCGGGGAGACCGACGTCGTCGCCTTCCAGGTGGTCACGATGGGCAACCGGATCAGCGAGGCCACGGCCGAGCTTTTCGCCAAGGACGCCTACCGCGAATACCTGGAGCTCCATGGCCTGTCGGTGCAGCTCACCGAGGCGCTGGCCGAATACTGGCACGCGCGGGTGCGGTCGGAGCTCGGCATCGGCGGCGACGAGTCGCTGGCCGACATGCTCAAGGTGAACATCGCCGGCTGCCGCTACTCCTTCGGCTACCCGGCCTGCCCCAACCTGGAGGACCAGGTGCAGGTCGTGGAGCTGCTCGACCCCGCGCGCATCGGCGTGACGCTGTCGGAGGAGTTCCAGCTCCACCCGGAGCAGGCCACCTCCGCCCTGGTCGTCCACCACCCCGAGGCGAAGTACTTCAACGTCTGACCGGCCGCATGGGCGTTCACGTGCGCCCCTTACCATGTTGGTCCCCCCTGATCGGGGGTCTCACCGGGGGAAGGGGCCACGTGGACGCCGTGCTGTTCGACATGGACGGGTTGCTCGTCGACACCGAAGGTGTGTGGTTCGAGGTCGAGACCGAGGTGGTCACCCGCCTCGGCGGGGCCTGGGGCCCCGAGCACCAGGAGCAGCTCGTGGGCGGCTCCTGGGACCGCACCGTCGCGTACATGCTGGAGCTGACGCAGGCCGACGTCGACCCCATGGTCGTGGGGGAGTGGTTGATCGACGGCATGGAGAGCCGGCTGTCGAGAGGCGTCGAGCCCATGCCGGGAGCCCTCGACCTGCTGCGCGGGCTCGGCGACCAGGGCGTGCGCACGGCGCTGGTCACCTCGTCGCTGCGGATCATCGCCGACGCCGTGCTCAAGGCCGTCGGCCGGGAGCACTTCGAGATCGTCGTGACGGCCGACGACGTCACGCGCACCAAGCCGCACCCGGAGCCGTACCTGACCGCGGCCGGCCTGCTGTCGGTGGACCCGGAGCGGTGCGTCGCGCTGGAGGACTCGCCGAACGGCGTCGCCTCGGCGACCGCCGCGGGCTGCCGGGTCGTCGCCGTGCCGGGCGTCCTGCCGATCGCCCAGGCGCCCGGGCGGGTCGTCATGCCCTCGCTGCTCGACGTGGACGTGGACTTCCTGCGGTCGCTCGTCCGGTAGCGCGGGCGCCCGCGTCGTCGCCTTCGGGGTGCCAGGATGGGGGTACGCCGTGGACGAAGGGGACCCGCCATGACATTCAACGACATCGCCTGGCTGCCGCTGTGCGCCGGCCTCACCGCGGTGGGCGTCGGGCTCAGCTACCTGACCTTCCGGCGCAAGGGGGTGACCGCCGGCCTGCGGGCCACCGCATGGTCCCTGCTGCCGCTGGCGGCCTACCTCACCGGCGCGCTGCAGACGCTCTGGAACATCGGCGCGGCGGCGGTGGGTTTCGTGACCGGCCTGGTCCTGTCGCCCGCGGTGTGGGCCGGGGTGGTCCTGGCCGGGCTGTCGGCGTTGCTGTTCGTCGTCTCCGGCACGCTGCGCGGCCGCGCCCTGTCCCGGACCCGTACGGCACGGCCGGAGCCGGGCGCCGCCGCGGCGCCTGAGCGGCCTGCCGCGCCCAAAGCGGCCACGTCTCAAACGGCCGCGTCTAAAACGGCACAGACCGGGAAGACGGCACCACGACAGGTGGAACAGCCCGCAGGGGATGATTTCTCCGACATCGAGGCCATTCTCAAGCGCCGGGGAATCAGCTGATCATCCCACATCGTGGGACCAAGTTACCGGCCAGTGCAATGTTACAGTTCCACGACATAATCGAAACGGGACGCGGACAAACCCTTCAAGATCAACACGAATGAGTTTCGCGTGAATCACAGTTGAGCCACAGGGCGCCTCTGGGGACTGGTCAGCCCAGCTCAGACCATAGATTCTGCCTCCGGGGGTCGCACACCACGCGGCCCCTTCGGACAATGTCGTCTGGGATCCAGGGGGCCTGCACCAAATGGCCGTGCGAGGCAAGGTCGTGAGCGGCCGCCGCTTCTCTGTCGCCGGATCGATCCCGGGCTACCCCGAGCGCGTCACCGCGGGCGCGGTCCGCTCGGGCAGGGCGAAGGAGGATCGATGACCGCGCCGATGGACGTCACCGGTGGGGACGCGCAGGCCACGCCGGAGGCCGTCGTCGACGCGTCGGGCGGTAAGGCGATCCAGGGCCGGTCCCTCGGTCAGATCGCCTGGATGCGGCTCAAGCGCGACAAGGTCGCCCTGGCCGGCGGTCTGATCGTCATCTTCCTGATCCTGGTCGCGGTCTTCGCGCCGGTGATCGCCGGGGCGTTCGGACAGGACCCGACGCAGTTCAACTCCGACCTCATCGACTCCTCCACGATGGCGCCCAAGACGGGCACCGGCATCAGCGCCGACCATCTGTTCGGCATCGAGCCGGTCAACGGCCGCGACATCTTCAGCCGGGTCGTGTACGGCGCCCGGATCTCGCTGCTCATCGCCTTCCTGGCCACGCTGCTCTCGGTGGTCATCGGGACCCTGCTCGGGGTCACCGCCGGATACTTCGGCGGTCTGGTCGACTCGATCATCAGCAAGGCCATGGACGTCTTCCTGGCGTTCCCGATCCTGGTCTTCGCGATCGCGCTGGCGGGCATCGTCCCCGACTCGGCGTTCGGCCTGACGGGCGACACGCTGCGCGTCTCGCTGCTGGTGTTCATCATCGGCTTCTTCAACTGGCCGTACATCGGGCGGATCATCCGGGGACAGACGCTGTCGCTGCGCGAGCGGGAGTTCGTGGACGCGGCGCGCAGCCTCGGGGCGCGCGGGCCGTACATCATCTTCCGCGAGCTGCTGCCGAACCTGGTCGCGCCGATCCTCATCTACGCGACACTGCTGATCCCCACGAACGTCTTGTTCGAGGCGGCGCTGTCGTTCCTCGGCGTCGGCGTGCGCCCGCCCACCCCCACCTGGGGCGGCATGCTGTCGGACGCGGTGCGGTTCTACACGATCCCGCACTTCATGTTCTTCCCCGGCATGGCGATCTTCATCACGGTCCTGGCGTTCAACCTGTTCGGCGACGGCCTGCGGGACGCTCTCGACCCGAAGGCCCGCTAAGCCCCTCCCTTCCCCGTAAAGTCCCCCGGCTCCTATCACCAAGGGGTTTGCAATGCTAAGAAGAAGACTGGGTGTGGCGGCCACCGGCGCCGTGCTCGCCCTCGCCGTGGCCGCATGCGGCGGCGGTTCGGGCAGTAGCACGCCGTCGTCCTCCGGCGGCGCCGCGGCCGGCTCCGAGTCCAAGAGCGAGTTCAACGCCGCCCTGACGGGGGTTGTCAACCCCTCGGACAAGAAGGGCGGCATCCTCAAGTTCGCCAACGGCGGTGACTGGGACTCCCTCGACCCGGGCGACACCTACTACGGCTACTCCTGGAACTTCATCCGCCTGTACGGCCGGTCGCTGCTGATGTTCAAGTCCGCGGTGGGCAAGGAAGGCAACCAGCTCGTCCCCGACCTCGCCGAGGACATGGGCAAGCCGAGCGACGACGCCAAGACCTGGACGTACAAGCTCAAGAAGGGCATCAAGTTCGAGGACGGAACCCCGGTCACGTCCAAGGACGTGAAGTACGCCGTGGAGCGGTCGTTCGACAAGGAGGTGTTCCCCGACGGGTACACCTACTTCAACGACTTCCTCGCCTGGCCGAAGGACTACAAGGGCGCGTACAAGTCCAAGGACGTCAACACCGACAGCGCGATCGAGACGCCCGACGACTCCACGATCGTCTTCCACCTGAAGCAGCCGCTGAGCAACTTCGACTACTTCGCCCAGCTTCCCGCCACGATCCCGGTCCCCAAGGACAAGGACACCGGCGCGAAGTACAAGGAGCACATCATCTCCACCGGGCCGTACAAGTTCGAGAAGAACGAGATCGGCAAGGGCTTCACGCTGGTCCGCAACGACCAGTGGGACCCGGCGACCGACCCCAACCGCAAGGCGCTGCCGGACGGCTACGAGGTCTCCACCAACGTCAACGCCGACGACATCGACAACCGGATCATCGCCGGCGACCTCGACGTCGACGTCGCGGGCATCGGCGTGCAGTCGGCGGCGCTCGGCCGGGTCCTGCCCGACCCCGCGATGAAGGCGAACTCCGACAACCCGACCAGCACCCGCCTCTGGTACACCTCGATCAACGGCAACGTCCCGCCGCTCGACAACATCGAGTGCCGCAAGGCCGTCGAGTACGCCACGGACAAGGTGTCCCTCCAGACCGCCTGGGGCGGCGAGTTCTCCGGCGGCCAGATCGCGACCAGCCTGCTGCCGCCGGCGATCCCCGGCCACGAGGACTTCAACCTCTACCCGCCGGGCGCCGACAACAAGGGCGACCTGACCAAGGCCAAGGAGGCGCTGACCGCCTGCGGCCAGCCCAACGGCTTCGAGACCAACATCTCCTACCGCGCCGAGCGGCCGAAGGAGAAGGCGGCCGCCGAGGCGCTGCAGCAGTCCCTCGGCCGGGTCGGCATCAAGCTCACGCTCAAGCCGTTCCCGCAGGCCGACTACTTCGCGCTGTACGCCGGCAAGCCGGGCTACGCCAAGGACAACAAGATCGGCCTGGCCCAGAACGGCTGGCAGTCCGACTGGCCCGACGGCTTCGGCTTCCTCCAGCAGATCGTCGACAGCCGCGTCATCCGCGACACCGGCGGCTCCTCCAACATCAGCGTCCGCGACCCCGAGGTCGACAAGCTCATCGACCAGGCGATGAAGGAGACCGACACCAACGCCCGCAACGCGATCTGGACCCAGATCGACAAGAAGGTCATGGAGGGCGCCTACATCCTGCCGAACGTGTGGACGAAGACCCTGCTCGTGCGCAGCAAGAACGCGACGAACATCTTCGTCAACGACGCGTACGCCATGTACGACTACCTCGGCATGGGCGTCAAGTAAGCGCCCGCCGAGACCAGACAGATCCGATAGACGCGTGAACGCGGCAAGGGGGCCGGTCCGACCGGGCCGGCCCCCGGAGCCGGGGGGACTGTGGTCACATACATCATCCGGCGCCTGATCTGGGCGGTCGTGATGCTCACCATCGTGAGCATCGCCACGTTCGCCATCTTCTTCCTGGTGCCCCGCCTGGCGGGCGCCACCTCGGAGAGCCTGGCCGCGCGCTACGTGGGGCGCACCGCCTCGGCGGAACAGGTGAAGATCGCGGCTGAGAAGCTCGGCTTCAACGATCCGCTGGTCGTGCAGTACGGGCGGTTCGCCAAGGGCATCGTCGCCGGCGCCGACTACGACTACGGCCCCGGCGTGGAGCACTGCCCCGCGCCCTGCTTCGGCTACTCCTTCCTCACCCGGCTCCCGGTCTGGCCGGACCTGCTCAACCGGCTGCCCGTGACGATCTCGCTGGCCATCGGGGCCGCGGTCATCTGGGTGATAGCCGGTGTGGCGACCGGCGTGCTGTCCGCGCTGAAACGCGGCAGCTTCTTCGACCGGGCCGCGATGAGCGTCGCCCTGGCCGGCGTCTCGCTGCCCATCTTCTTCACCGGCATCGTCTCGCTGGTCGTCTTCAGCTATGGCACTCCGTTCCGCATCACCGCCCCGGGCGGGAGCTTCACGCCGTTCGACGAGAACCCGGTCATGTGGGCCTACAACCTGATCCTGCCGTGGATCACGCTGGCCTTCCTGTACGCCGCCGGGTACGCGCGGCTCACCCGGGCGGGCATGCTGGAGACGATGAACGAGGACTACATCCGCACCGCACGGGCCAAGGGCCTGAACGAGCGGGCGGTCGTGGTCAAGCACGGCCTGCGCGGCGCGCTGACTCCGATTCTCACGATCTTCGGCCTCGACCTCGGCCTGCTGCTCGGCGGCGCCGTGCTCACCGAGAGCACCTACTCGCTGCCCGGCATGGGCAAGTACGCGATCGACGCGATCCTCGCCCAGGACCTGCCCAAGGTCATGGGCGTCGTGCTCGTCGCCGCGTTCTTCGTGGTCTTCGCCAACCTGATCGTCGACCTCCTGTACGCCGTAGTGGACCCGAGGGTGAGGCTGGGATGAGCTTCCTGGAACTAGAGGACCTGCGGATCCACTTCCCGACCGACGACGGCCTGGTCAAGTCCGTCGACGGGCTGTCGTTCACGCTGGAGCGGGGCAAGACGCTCGGCATCGTCGGCGAGTCCGGCTCCGGCAAGAGCGTGACCAGCCTCGGCATCCTCGGCCTCCACAAGGGCGGCCGCGCCCGCATCTCCGGGGAGATCTGGCTCGACGGCGAGGAGCTCGTCGGCGCCGGCCTGGAGCACGTCCGGACGCTGCGCGGCAAGAAGATGGCGATGATCTTCCAGGACCCGCTGTCGGCGATGCACCCGTTCTACACGGTCGGCGACCAGATCATCGAGGCCTACCGCATCCACAACGACGTCAGCAAGAAGGTCGCGCGCAAGCACGCGATCGACATGCTGGGCCGGGTGGGCATCCCGCAGCCGGACCGGCGGGTGGACAGCTATCCGCACGAGTTCTCCGGCGGCATGCGGCAGCGCGCCATGATCGCGATGGCGCTGAGCTGCGACCCCGAGCTGCTGATCGCCGACGAGCCGACGACCGCGCTCGACGTGACCGTGCAGGCGCAGATCCTCGACCTGATGCGCGACCTGCAGCGCGACTTCAACGCCGCGCTGATCATCATCACGCACGACCTCGGCGTCGTCGCCGAGCTGTCCGACGACATCCTCGTGATGTACGGCGGCAAGTGCATCGAGTACGGCACGTCCGAGGACATCTTCGAGCGGCCCGAGCACCCCTACACCTGGGGCCTGCTCGGCTCGATGCCGCGCCTGGACCGCGAACCGACCGAGCGGCTGATGCCGATCAAGGGCTCGCCGCCCTCGCTGATCAACGTGCCGTCCGGCTGCGCCTTCCACCCGCGCTGCGTGTTCGAGGAGCGTACGGGCGGCCGGGCCAAGGCGGAGGTCCCCGAGCTGCTGGAGACCGAGGGCGGCCACCTCGTGCGCTGTCACCTGCCGCGCGAGCGGCGGCGCGCCATCTGGGAGAACGAGATCAAGCCGAACCTGGAGGCTTCGTGAACGAGGAGCCCTTGCTGTCCGTACAGGGGCTGGAAAAGCACTTCCCGGTCACGAAGGGCCTGCTCAAGCGGCAGGTCGGCGCGGTCAGGGCCGTCGACGGCATCAGCTTCGACGTGAAGAAGGGCGAGACCCTCGGCCTGGTCGGCGAATCGGGATGCGGCAAGACCACCACCGGACGCCTCATCACGCGGCTGATCGAGCCGACCGGCGGGAAGATCCTGTTCGAGGGCAACGACATCACGCACATGTCCCAGGGCCGGATGCGTCCGCTCCGCCGGGACGTGCAGATCATCTTCCAGGACCCCTACAGCTCGCTCAACCCCCGGCACACGGTCGGCGCCATCGTGGGCGCGCCGTTCCGGATCCAGGGCATCAAGACCGAGCAGGGCACCAAGAAGGCGGTCCAGGAGATCCTCGAACTGGTCGGCCTCAACCCCGAGCACTACAACCGCTACCCGCACGAGTTCTCCGGCGGCCAGCGGCAGCGCATCGGCATCGCCAGGACGCTCGCGCTCAAGCCCAAGCTGATCATCGCGGACGAGCCGGTGTCGGCCCTCGACGTGTCGATCCAGGCCCAGGTCGTCAACCTGCTCGAGGACCTGCAGAAGGAGCTCGACCTCACCTACGTGGTGATCGCGCACGACCTGTCGGTGGTGCGGCACATCAGCGACCGCGTCGCGGTGATGTACCTCGGCAAGATCGTGGAGATCTCCGACCGCAAGGGCCTGTACGACGCGCCGATGCACCCGTACACCAACGCGCTGCTGTCGGCGGTCCCGATCCCGGACCCGAAGCGGCGCAAGGAACGGGAGCGGATCCGGCTGCAGGGCGACGTGCCCTCCCCGCTCAACCCGCCGCCCGCCTGCCGGTTCCACACCCGCTGCTGGAAGGCGCAGGAGATCTGCAAGCAGGTCGAGCCGCCGCTGGAGACGCTCGCCCCCGGCCACCAGGTGGCCTGCCACTTCCCGGAGAACGCCCCCTCGGGCGGCGCGTCCGCGGCCTCGCCAAAGACTCAGTCCGCGCCCGCGGACTGAGTCTTTCCGCCGGTACGGCCCTCGCTGTCTTCCCCCCAGACGGTCCGCGGGAGCCGTACCGGCGAGGCGTGTTCCGCCACCTCGGCCACGCCCCTGTCACGACGGTATCGGGGCGCGCCCCCGCCCGGCATCGGCCTCCCGTACGGCTCTCGCCCGCGACCGTGGGAGGACCGGGGCCCGCCTCGCTACTCCCGTGGTCGTAGGAGTGTCTGACGAATGCTGCCCGTCGCGAGCGTGGATCCAGGTGGATGCATCGCAAGGCGGAGGAGGAGCCCATAGCGGAGCTATGGGCGACGACGAGAACGCAGCGAGGCGCCGCCTGGGCGACGCGCAGCAGGGCTTGATTTGCCAGACACGACTCTAGGCCGAAGGTCAGGAGAAAGCGCCGGGGACGATCAGGCCGGTCTCGTACGCGAGCACGACCGCCTGGACCCGGTCGCGCAACCCCAGCTTGGTCAGCACGTTGCCCACGTGGGTCTTCACGGTCGTCTCGCTGACCACGAGCTGGGCGGCGATCTCGGCGTTCGACATGCCCTTCGCGATCAGGCGCAGCACCTCGAGCTCGCGCTCGGTGAGCCGGTCGAGGCGCGCGGGGGTGGCCTGCTGGTGGGCGGAGGGCAGCCGGGTGGCGAACTTGTCCAGCAGCCGCCGGGTGACGCTCGGCGCCACGATCGCGTCGCCGGCCGCCACCACGCGGATCGCCTGGATCAGCTCGTCCGGCGGCACGTCCTTCAGGAGGAACCCGCTGGCGCCCGCGCGCAGCGCCTCCACGATGTACTCGTCCAGGTCGAACGTGGTCAGCACGAGCACCTTCGGCACGTGGGCGCTGGGCGCGGCCTCCCGCACGATGCGGCGGGTCGCCTCGATGCCGTCGGTGCCGGGCATGCGGACGTCCATGAGCACCACGTCGGGCAGCAGGGCCCGGGACTGCTCCATGGCCACCGCGCCGTCACCCGCCTCGCCCACGACGGTGACGTCCGGCTCCGCCTCCAGGATGAACCGGAACCCGGTGCGCAGCAGCGGCTGGTCGTCGACCAGCAACACCCGGATCGTCATGATGCGTCCGTCCTGAGAGGGGCGGCGGGCCGCCGGGTGGAGGGGGACACCCTGATCGTCATGGTCTGTCCTTGAAGGGGCTCTGCTTGAGGGGGCTCTACTTGAGGGGGAAGTGTGCGCGGACCTCGAACCCGCCCTTGGCGCGGGGACCGATCCGCAGAACTCCACCATAGAGCGCCACACGCTCGCGGATGCCGACGAGGCCGTGTCCCTTGCCTCCGATCCGCACCGACTCCTCCGCCGCGCCGCGCCCGTCGTCCTCCACGTGGATGCTCAGCTCGTTCGGCTCGTGCCGTACGGTCACCCAGGCGCGGGCGGCGGGCCCGGCGTGCCGCAGGCTGTTGGTCAGCGCCTCCTGCACGAGCCGGTAGGCGGCCAGATCCACCCCTGGCGGCAGGCCGCGCCGTTCGCCCTCGATCCACAGCTGGGTCCGCAGCCCCGCCTCGCGCATCTGCTCCACCAGCGCCGGCAGGTCGTGCATGCCCGGCTGCGGCCCCCGCTCGGCCGGGCCGTCGGTGCGCAGCACGCCGACGATGCTGCGCATCTCCGCCATCGCCGTACGGCCCATCTCCTCGATGGCGGTGAGGGCGTCCCGCGCCACGTCGGGCTTGGTGTCGAGCATCCTGCGCGCGGCGGCGGCCTGGACCGTCATCACGCTGACGTGGTGGGCCACGACGTCGTGCAACTCCCGGGCGATGCGGGAGCGCTCCTCGGCCCGGGCGGCCCTGGTGTCGGCCTCCCGCGCCCGCTCCAGCCGGTCGGCCCGCTGGACCAGCTCCGCGAGGTAGGCGCGGCGCAGCCGCAGCGCCCGGCCGCACACCCAGCACAGCAGCAGGACGGCGGTGACGACGACGTGGTCGGTCCAGGACGGGGTGATGACCCCGGCGACGGCACTGGCGACGTAGGAGGCGAAGGAGACGACGAGGGCGGCCAGGCTCAGCGCCAGCCCCCGGCAGGCGGCCACCGAATAGAGCAGCACGAGCCCGCCGAACTCGCTCAGGCCGGGGTCGTAGTGGAGCGTGTCGAGCGCCGCCTGAGGGACGCAGGTGGCCACCAGCAGCACGAAGGGCCGGCTACGCCGCAGGGCCACGGGCAGCGTGCAGGCCGCCGCCAGGATCAGGTTCAGCGCGTCCGCCGGGCGCGGCGACGCGGAGCGCAGCCAACCGGCCTCCTGCCCGGGGGCGGCCGAGGCGATCCACCACAGGGACGCGATCGTCAGCACCACCGCGAGGATCGAGTCGTAGATCAGGGGATGAGCCCGAAGCCAGGACCGCGTACTGCCGGGGGTGGTGCGCACGTACCAAATCTAGGCGTTCGCCGCCCGCGTCCACCCTGCCCGGGAGGGATATCCCCCCTCCTCCCCACGGAGGAGCCCCGCAGGAGGAGTCCGAGCGAGCCGGATGTGAGCCCCCCGATGAGCGAGCGGGAGACGCGGTCACAGCTCGTCGCTGGCCGACCTTCTGCTCACGCGGGCGGACAGCCCGGGCTCGCGGTCGGGCACGGGCGGCGGGGTGCCACCGAACTCCGGGCACAGCGCCTGGTGGTCGCACCAGTCGCACAGCCGCGAGCGGCGGGCGCGCCACTCGCGGGTGCGCACGGCGCGCTCGATGGCCGCCCAGAGCGCCTCGACCTTGCGCTCGGTCGCCCGTAGGTCCGCCTCGTCGGGGACGTAACGGACGATCTCGCCGTTGCCCAGGTACATGAGCTGGAGCATCCGGGGGACCTGGCCGCTGCGCCGCCACAGCGCCAGCGCGTAGAACTTCATCTGGAACAGCGCCTTGGCCTCCCAGTCGCGACCCGGCGCCGTGCCCGTCTTGTAGTCCACGACCCGCATCTCGCCGGTCGGGGCCACGTCGAGCCTGTCGATGTAGCCGCGCAGCAGCAGCCCGCTGTCGAGCACGACCTCGACGTACATCTCACGCTGGGCGGGCTCCAGCCGCTGCGGGTCCTCCAGCGTGAAGTAACGGTCGACCATGCCACGGGCCTGCGCCAGCCAGGCGTCCCGCTCCCCGTCGTCCTCGAACAGCCCCGCGTAGTCGGGTTCCTCGGCGAGCAGCCGCCGCCACTGGGGCTCCAGCAGATCCTGGGCGGCGGCGACCGTCCGCGCCTCCGCCGGCAGGTCGTACAGCCGTTCCAGCACGGCGTGAACGAGCGTGCCCCTGACCGCGGCGGCCGAGGGCCGCTCGGGGAGCTGGTCGATCACCCTGAACCGGTAGAGGAGGGGGCAGGTCATGAAGTCACCGGCCCGGGAGGGGGAAAGCGCCCCGATGACGGCGCGCTCTTCGGCGAGGGTCATGCCGGAACTGTAGGACACCGGGCCGACAGAACGCTCCCGCCCCTCTCCATGCGCGCCGTGGCGGGCTCAGGCCGAGCCCGACCCCGCGGCGGCGAGCACCGGCACATCACGCCTCACCGGATCGATGGCGGGCAGCCGGACCACGAAGCGCGCGCCGCCGGCGTCGGAGTCCTCGATGTGTATGGTGCCGCCGTGCGCCGAGGCCATCTCCCGGCAGATCGCCAGGCCGAGCCCGACGCCGTGAGGATCGACTCGGAGCGACTTCTCCGACCTGACGAACCGCTCGAAGAGCCGCTCCCGATCGGCGGGCGGCACCCCGTCCCCGTCGTCGTCGACGGCCATCTCGGCGATGTCACGATCACGCCGCACGGTGACGACGATCGATCGCCTGGCGTGCCGCTGGGCGTTGCTCAGCAGGTTGAGCAGGATCCGGCCGAGCTGTGTCGGCACGCCGTTCACGTACACGCCGGGCTGGAGCCGGAGCAGGACGGGGACGGGTCCACTCTGCCGGGAGACGTCCTCCTTCACCACCTCGGAGACGTCGACCGGGCGCGGCCGGGTGGTCGCGATCCCCGCCCGCAGCCGGCACGACGTGAGGAGGTCGTCGACGATGGATTCCAGCCGGTCGATGTCCCGCAAGCCCTCGCGGAGCAGTTCATCCAGCCCGGTCTCCGGAAGGTGAAGCTGCGCCTCCTCGAATCTCACCCGGAGGGCGGTGAGGGGGCCGCGGAGCTCGTGCGAGACGTCGGAGGCGAACCGGGAGCACCGAGCGGCGTGGTCGAGGGTGGCGTTGATGCTCTCGGCCAGCGGGGCCATTCCCGTGTGGTGCTCCGGCTTCTGGATCCGCCCGCTGCCGTCACCGCTGTTGATCTCGTCGAGGCGTCGGCGGAACCGCTCGACGAGGACGGGCTCGGGCCGGACGAGCCGATGCGCCAGCCACCCCACGCGCATGAGCAGCGCCGACGTCAGGGCGCTGGTCATGCTGTCGGACAGGCGCGCGCGCAGGCCCATGTGCGCCCGCCTACCCAGGAGAGCGGGGGAGACCCACGCGGCGCGAAAGTATGTGCGAATCTTTACCCGCGACGCGCGCGAATCCGTACCGGTCGCCGCGCCGGTCCCCCGGCCACCGCCCAGGCCCGCGCGCCGGGACGATCACACGGTGCGCGAGGGGCGGGCGAGCTCTTAGGCTGACCTCACGGCCCGGCGCGTAGCATCGAGGGGCGTGGGAGGGGAAGGCGGCCACATGAGCACACCGGTCAAGGAGTCCACCGGACTTCGGATGGGACGGCCGTTCGGCATCCCGGTTTACGTCTCACCCACCTGGCTCATCGTGGCGGCGTTCATCACGATCAGCTTCCAGCCCCAGTTCGCCGACATGCTGCCGGGTTACAGCGAGGCCGCGGCGTACGCCGTCGCGCTGGCCTTCGCCGTCCTGCTGTACGTCTCCGTCCTGCTGCACGAACTGGCGCACTGCGTCGTGGCCAAGCACTACGGCCTGCCGGTGCGCCGGATCACCCTCTACATGCTCGGTGGCGTCTCGGAGATCGAACGCGAGCCGGAGACGGCGGGCAGGGAGTTCAACGTGGCCTTCGCCGGGCCGCTGCTGTCGCTGGGGCTGGCCGGGATCGGGGCCCTGGCGGAGGCGTTCGTCGTGCCGCCGGGTGGCCTGGCGCAGGTGCTCGTCTGGCAGCTGTGGCTGTCCAACCTGATCGTCGGGCTGTTCAACCTGCTGCCCGGGCTGCCGCTCGACGGCGGGCGGATGCTGCGGGCGGCCGTGTGGAAGATCAGGCGTGACGCGGGCACGGGCACGATGGCCGCCGCGTGGGTCGGCCGTGGCGTCGCGGTCGCGGTGGTCGTGGTGCCGCTCCTCATGAACCTGATGGCCGGGCAGGAGCCCGGCATAGGGAGCATGCTCTGGACGGTGGTGCTGGCGTCGTTCATCTGGCTCGGGGCCTCCCAGTCGCTGCGGGTGGCCCGCGTACGGGCCCGGCTGCCGCAGTTGCGGGCCCGGGTGCTCGCCCGCCGGGCGATCCCGGTCACCGCCGAGGTGCCGCTCTCGGAGGGCTTGCGCCGGGCGCGCGAGGCGGGGGCGGGGGCCATGGTGGTGGTCGACCACGACGGGAGGCCGGTCGGCATCGTCAACGAGGCGGCGGTCAACGCCACTCCCGAGCAGCGCAGGCCGTGGGTGAACGTCGGCGCCCTGTCACGCGCCCTGGAGCCCTCGCTCGTGCTCGGCGCCGACCTGGAGGGGGAGCCCCTGCTGGACGCCATGCGGGACACTCCCGCGCCGGAGTACCTGCTCGTCGAGCGGGGTGGCGAGATCTACGGAGTGCTCGCCACGGCCGACGTCAACCGCATGTTCAGCGGTGTGTGAGCGCGGCGTCGCCGGGACTAAGGTGCTGACCGAGACCGGGGCCGGGCGCCGTCCGGCCGCCCGCCGCGGACTCCGGCAAGCCGGTTCACCACTCTTTTTTGCTACTTTCTGGGGTGATCGATCCGGCACATGGCGTGCCGGCGATGGTGCCGGTCATCCGGTGGCGTTTCCGGAGGGAGAACTTCTGTGACGGAACAGGGCGTGGGGGTGGTCCGCCCGCTGCCGGGGGAGGGCGTGGTCGCCCATCTGAACGGTTTGCTGCTCGTGTGCGCCACCGGCGGCGACCAGCCGGTCGACGACCTGCTGGGCGCGCTGAGCGAGACCGCCACGACGGGCGGGGACGGCCGGGCGCTGGCCCGGCGGGTGGCCCAGGTCCTCGCGCGCGCCATGGACAGGTCGATCGGCGGTGAGCCGGTGGCCTGCGCGGTCGCCGGGCCGGCCGGGGGCGGCGTGGCCGTGCTGGTCAGCGGGGCCGCGTACGCGACCGTGTCGGGTGGCCCCGACGGCGAGGTCCGCCTCGCCGGGCACGACGCGCTGACCTGGACCGACCGTCTCGTCAACGGCCCGGTGTCCCGGGTCGAGTTGCGCCTGCCCGGAGCGGGCCCGTCGAGCCCGTACGCGAGGCTGGACGGCGGTGTGGTCACCGGGGCCGGGCTGGAGTGCGACCTCACCCGGCACGGCGACCTCGCCTTCCCGCCGCTGCCTCCGCGCCCACCCCAGCCGCAGCAGCAGGGTCAGCAGCAGGGCGTGCAGCCCCCGCCCATCGGTGCTCCTGAGCCGATCGCCCCGCGCGGGCCCGTAGTGCCGTCGCCCGTGCCGCCGCCGCCCGTGTCGCCGTTCCCGTCCGGCCCCATGCCGGGCGGCGGGCCGTCGGCCGAGCAGGCGGCGCCGTCCCCGGGGTCCTCCCAGCCGCTGGCGCCGCCGCCCGTCCAGCCGCCGTCCCACGTCTCCCAGCCGCTGCCGCCGCTGCCGCCCGCCTTCTCCGACCCGAATCCGCTGCACCACTCGGGGCCGCAGCCGTTGCCCCCGCTGCCCGAGCCCGCCGAGGATGGGGGCGCTGCGCACGACCTGAACCCCCCGCACGACCTGGGCGGGCCGCATGATCTGGGCGGGCCGGACGGCTCGCCGAGCGGGCCGTTCGAGCCGGTGCCGCACGCACCCGCCGACGAGGAGCCGGGCGAGGCGACCCAGATGGACGCGGCGCCCGAGCTGGAGCAGCGGCCGATGGTCTACGGCGTCGACTGCAAGAACGACCACTTCAACGACCCGCGCGCGCCCTACTGCGCGGTCTGCGGCATCCCCATCGACCAGCGGGCGGTGGTGCCGTACAAGGGTCCACGGCCGCTGCTCGGCGTGCTGCTGCTCGACGACGGCATGACGCTGCCGCTGGAGGCCGACTACCTGCTGGGCCGCGACCCCGAGCGCGCGCCCGAGGTGCAGTCGGGCGAGGCCAGGCCGGCCAGGGTCACCAGCCCCGACGGCTCGGTGTCGCGCCGCCACCTGCGGGTCTTCCTGGACAACTGGGACGTCAACCTGCTCGATCTGGGCTCGGTGAACGGCACCCAGATCCAGCCGCCCGGCGACCCCAACTTCTACGACATCCCGCCGAACGAGCCGGTGCCGATCCTGCCCGGCACGACCGTGCGTGTCGGCGTCTCGCGCACGATGCGGTACGAGCCCCACCGCAACGCCTGACGATCCCGAGGCCGCCGGGGCCACCGGCTCCGGCGGCCGGATCAGGGGCGTAGCCGGTCGATCTCGCTCAGGATCAGCCGTTCCAGCCGGTCGCCTGTGACGTGCGCGGGATACAGCAGCCGGTGCACGCTCAGCCCGTCCACGAGCGCAAGCAGCCGTTCCGCCACGTCCTCCAGGTCCTCGTCCGTACGGATCTCATCGGCCTCGGCGGCGGACCTGAGCAGGCTCGTCACCAGATAGCGGAGCTCGGCGGCCTCCCGCCGCTGGACCTCCAGCAGCGCGGGGCTGGTCAGGCTGCGGCCCCAGAAGCCCACCTCCAGCCCGGTCTCCCCGGCCCGCTCCTCGTCGAGGGGCACGTTGTCGAGCAGCAGTTCGCGCAGCGCCGCCAGGCCGGTGCGGCCCGACAGCTTCTCCCGCAGCCGGTCGGCGATCCGGCGATGGGACGCCTCCAGGGCCGACAGCAGGATCTCGTCCTTGTCGGCGAAGTAGTGCGTGAGCACCCCGTTGGAGTAGCCGGCCTCCTTGGCGATGGCCCGCGTCGTCGCGGCCTCGATGCCCTCGCGCAGGATGATCCGGCGGGCCGCCGCGACGACCTCACCCCTGCGCTCCTCGTGATTGACGATCTTCGGCATGGTCCACCACCTCGGTTGACATTTTAGTCGGGCGCCCGTCTATTATCCGCTCATGACGGTAGTGACGGTCGGCGTGCATATCGTCGACGTCCTGGCCCGCCCGGTCGAGTCCATCCCGGCCGGTCAGGACACCCACCTGCTGGAGCAGATCCGCATCACCGCGGCCGGTGCGGCCGCGGGCACGGCCGTGGCCCTGGCGAAGATCGGCGTGCCGGTCGCCTCGATGGGCGCCGTCGGCGACGACGAGCTCGGCGACTTCCTCCTGATGATCATGGCGCGACGCGGCGTCGACGTGAGCGGCGTGGTGCGCAGGGCGGGGGAGCAGACGGCGGCCTCGATCCTGCCCATCCGCCCCGACGGCGGACGGCCGTCGTTCCACGTGCCCGGGGCCAACCTGGGCCTGGCGACCGCCGACCTCGACGCGGACCGTCTCACCGGCGCGCAGGTGGTGCACCTCGGCGGCATGGACGTCACCTGGGGCCTGCACGACCCCGCGTTCTTCGCGCTGCTCGACAAGGCTCGCGAGGGCGGCACGGCCGTCACGCTGGACCTGCTGTCGAACATGCCCGACCTCATGCCCGGCGTCCGTGCGTTCCTGCCCCACGTCGACTACCTCCTGCCGAACGAGGAGCAGGCGCTCATGCTCAGCGGGGCGTCGACGCCGGAGGAGGCCGCGACCGCGCTGCTCGCCGAGGGCCCCAAGGGCGTGATCGTCACTCTCGGGGCCGCCGGCAGCCTCGTGGCCACCGCCGCGGGGCTCACCCGTGTGCCCGCCCTGGACGTGCCGGTGGTCGACACCACGGGCTGCGGCGACGCGTACTGCGCCGGATTCGCCGCGGGACTGCTGCGCGGCCGGGACGTCCTCGGCGCCGCCCGCCTCGGCACGGCCGTCGCCGCGCGGGTCGCGGGCGGGCTCGGCTCCGACGCCGGGCTGGACGGCTTCGTGGCTGACGACCCCGGCCCGGACGCCTGATCCCCGGTTCCCCACCTCCCGATTCCTCCGATCCCAGGAGTGCCGCCCATGTCCCTCGACGCCTCCCTGCGGGCCCGTGCCGCGAAGGTCATCCCCGGTGGCATGTACGGCCACCTCAACGCGGCCCTGCACGGGGACCGCTACCCCCAGTTCTTCGTCCGGGCCGAGGGCGCCCGGCAGTGGGACGCCGACGGCCGTGAGTACGTCGACCTGATGTGCAGCTGGGGACCGATGATCGTCGGCCACCGCAACCCGCGGGTGGAGGCCGCCGCCGCGGCGCAGCAGGCGGAGGGCGACTGCCTGAACGGCCCCGGCCCGGTCATGGTGGAGCTCGCCGAGCTGCTGGTGGACCTCATCCCCTCCGCCGACTGGGCCATGTTCTCCAAGAACGGCACCGACGCCACCACCCAGGCCCTGATGGTGGCCAGGGCGGCGACGGGCAGGACCAAGGCGCTGGTCGCCCACGGCGCCTACCACGGCGCCGACCCCTGGTGCACGCCCGGTCTGTCGGGGGTCACCCCCAACCAGCGGGCGGACACGATCGAGTTCACCTACAACGACCTCGCCGGCGCCGAGGCCGCCGCGGCCCAGGCGGACGGCGACGTCGCCGCCATCCTGGTCACCCCGTTCAAGCACGACTCGTTCGAGGACCAGGAGCACGCCGACGCGGAGTTCGCCCGGGGCGTGCGGGCGCTGGCCGACCGGATCGGCGCGGCGCTGGTCATCGACGACGTACGCGCCGGGTGGCGGCTGGACCTGCGCGGCTCGTGGGAGCCGCTCGGCGTGCGTCCCGACCTGACGGCCTGGAGCAAGGCGATGGCCAACGGCTTCCCCATCGCGGCGCTCACCGGGACCGACGCGCTGCGCGGGGCGGCCCAGACGCTGTACTCGACCGGCTCCTTCTGGTTCTCGGCCACGGCCATGGCCGCCGCCAAGGCGACGATCGAGATCCTGCGCGAGACCGACGGCGTCGCGCTCATGCACCGGGCCGGGACCCGGCTGCGCGAGGGGCTCGCCGCCCAGGCGGCCGCGCACGGCTTCGTGGTCCGCCAGACCGGCCCGGTGCAGGTGCCGTGGCTGTCCTTCGAGGGCGACGCCACCCTGGAGAAGGGCATCGCCTGGGCCGGAGCCTGCCTGGAGGAGGGGGTCTATCTCCATCCCTGGCACAACTGGTTCCTGTCGGCCGCGCACACCGACGAGGAGATCGACCGGGCCCTCCAGGGCACCGACGCCGCCTTCGCCAAGCTGAGGGCCGCGTACGGAGCCGACTGAGGGACCGGCCTGCACCGGCGTGGCCGGGACGCCCGACGGGCGTGCCGTGCCGCGGACGCCCCCGCGCTCGGGCGCCGGGTTCCGGGCGGCGCCCGAGCGCGGGAGGTCCGTTTCGCTCAGGGGCGTGTCCTGGCCCACTGGACGTCGTCCAGGCGGGTGCCCCCGGGGCCGGGCAGCAGCCCCTTGACGAGGTGCTCCCGGGTGAATCCCGCCCGTTCGAGCACGCGGTGGGAGGCCGTGTTGCCCGGCGAGGTCCCGGCGACGATCCTTCTCAGCGGCGTGTTCGCGAACGCCCACTCGACCAGCAGGTTCGCCGCCCGCGTCACCAGGCCCCTGCCGCGGAAGCCGGGACGGAGGCTGTAGCCGAGCATCGCCTGGCCGAGCGGCGGGATGACGCCGGTGAGCTGGATGTCCCCGGCGAACTCGCCGGTCGCCGCGTCCCTGATGACGATGTCCGCCCGCTGGCCGGTCAGCCACCGGTGCCCGGCGTACCGGCAGACGACCTCGGCGTCCGCGTACTCCGGCTGTGCGGGCGGCACGTGCGAGTCCATCACGTCGGGCACCGAAGCCAGCGCGAAATAGTCCGCCGCGTCGGCGGTGGTCAGCGGCGTGAGCCGGACGACGCCGTCGGTGAGCGAGCCGCCGGGGAACCCTCCGGGGAAGAACGGCAGGAACGGCGCGATCGGGTCGCCGGGGTCGGTGCTCAGCCGCCCGAACACCGCCAGGTCGGCGCGGACCTCCCCACGGGTGGAGCCGGCCGCGCGCAGCACGCCCTCGTGCGTGAAACCGCACCGGTGGGCGACCTGCTGGCTCGGGACGTTGTCCACCTCGGCGATCAGCGAGATGCGGGGGACGCCCCGGGCGAAGGCCCGCTCGGCGAGCACTCGCACGGCGGCCGTGACGACGCCGCGCCCGCGGGCCCAGGGCGCGAGCCAGTAGCCCACCTCCGTCGCGCCGAACCGGTCCGGCGGCTTGAGCCCGGCGGTGCCGAGCACCTGGTCAGTGGCGGCGTCGGCGATGAGGAAGTCGGCGCCGCCGTTCTCCCAGGTGCCGGGGACGACCTTCGTTATCCACGTCAGCGCGTCGTCACGCGTGTACGGCGAGGGAACGAAGGGGATGAACCTCGCGATCTCAGGGTCGGCGCAGGCTCGGGCGATCTGGTCGGCGTCCCCCTCGACCGGCAGGCGCAGAACGGCCGGCCCGGCAGGGATCGCCTCGTGGGGCAACATGTCCCATTGTTACCAGCAGTGACACCGCACCGGCCAGGTCTTTTCCCGGCCGTCGCCGCTCCCCGTCCGGGCAAATCTCGTCGGTCGCGGCACCCCGTGCCCCTCCCTCCGATCTTTGCCCTGTCGCGTCGCCCAGAGCGGCACCTCGCCGCGTTGTCGCCCCACCCACGAAGATTCCTCGCAAGCTCGGAATCTCCGCGGGGCCCGGGAAGGTCGCCCATAGCTCCGCTATGGCCTCCTCCTCCGCCTTGCGATGCACCACTCCGGACACCGCTTCGTCCGGGCGAATCTCGTCGGTCGCGGCACTAGCCTTTTCGGCATGGGTTTTCGCAGGCACGGCCCGTTCCGGGCCGGAGATCAGGTCCAGCTCACCGACCCCAAGAACAAGCGGCACACGGTGACGCTGAAAGAGGGCGGCGTCTTCCACACGCACAAGGGGTCGATCCCGCACGACGACCTGATCGGACAGCCCGAGGGGTCCGTGGTGCGGTCCTCCGGCGGCACGGCCTACCTGGCGTTCCGGCACCTGCTCGCCGACTACGCGGTGTCGATGCCGCGCGGCGCCGCGGTGGTCTACCCGAAGGACGCGGCCCAGATCGTCGCCATGGCCGACATCTTCCCCGGCGCCCGGGTGGTCGAGGCCGGCGTGGGGTCCGGCGCGCTCACCTGTTTCCTGCTGCGCGCGGTCGGCCAGGAGGGGAAGGTCACCTCCTACGAGCGGCGCGCGGACTTCGCCGAGGTGGCCACCAAGAACGTGGAGAAGTTCTTCGGCGGCCCGATGGGGCAGTGGCGCCTGGTGGTCGGTGACTTCGTCGACGCGCTGGACGAGGCGGACGTGGACCGCGTCATCCTCGACATGCTCGCGCCTTGGGAGTGTGTTGACGCGGCGGCGAAGTCCCTTACCCCTGGGGGAGTTATCTGCTGCTATGTTGCGACAACGACCCAGATGTCCAGAACGGTGGAAACCCTGCGAGAGCACGGGAGTTTCACCGAGCCTCACGCGTGGGAGACCCTGGTTCGCGACTGGCATGTCGAAGGTCTCGCCGTACGGCCCGACCACCGGATGGTCGGCCACACGGGATTTCTCGTCATGGCCCGTCGCATGGCGGACGGCGTCACGCCCCCGCCGCGGCGCAGGCGTCCCGCCAAGGGGGCGTATGGAGAGGGGATCGAACAAGTGTGACGATTCAGCCACAACCCGGCAAAGCCGCGTGACACGGGAACATATGGGTGTGTTCCTAATGGTGAACCGAACAATCGGTCCATAAGGTATCAAACGCCGAACACCCAACGTAACTACACGAACACTGCCCGGCCAGGTTACGTACAGCGCCAAGATAGGTAGGGTCTTGAGTAGTCGTTCTCGACGGGGAAGGAGGTGACGGGGCGTGGCAGCTCGCGACGACGCTGAGGCTCGAGCCGCGCAGCGCGAACGGGAGGTCGCGGATCTCACAACACAGGTCTCCTTCCTGCAAGAGGAGATCACCGCGTTGCGCCGGAAGCTGGCCGAGTCTCCCCGGCAGGCCAGGGTCATCGAGGAGCGTCTCCACGAGGCGCAGGCACAGGTGGCCGCCCTCACAAGCCAGAACGAGCGTGTGGTCTCCACCCTCAAGGAGGCCAGGGATCAGATCGTCGCCCTCAAGGAGGAGGTCGACCGGCTGGCACAGCCGCCGTCCGGATTCGGCGTTTTCCTCGAGGCCAGGGATGACGGCACGATCGAGGTGTTCACGGGCGGGCGCAAGCTCCGTGTGAACGTCAGTCCGGCGGTCGACGTCGACTCGCTCAAGCGTGGCCAGGAGGTCATGCTGAACGAGGCGCTCAACGTCGTCGAGGCCCTCGGCTACGAGGACGTCGGCGAGATCGTGATGCTCAAGGAGTTGCTGGAGAGCGGCGACCGCGCGCTCGTCATCTCGCACGCCGACGAGGAGCGGGTCGTCAAGCTCGCCCACTCGCTGCTGGACCAGCCGCTGCGGGCCGGCGACTCCCTCCTGCTCGAACCCCGTTCCAACTACGTCTACGAACGCATCCCCAAGTCCGAGGTGGAGGAGCTCGTCCTCGAGGAGGTCCCCGACATCTCCTACGAGGAGATCGGCGGCCTCGGCCGGCAGATCGAGCAGATCAGGGACGCCATCGAGCTGCCCTACCTGCACGCCGACCTGTTCCGCGAGCACAAGCTCCGGCCGCCGAAGGGCGTGCTGCTGTACGGCCCGCCCGGCTGTGGCAAGACGCTCATCGCCAAGGCGGTGGCCAACTCCCTGGCCAAGCAGGTCGCGGAGAAGACCGGCCAGTCCGGCAAGAGCTTCTTCCTCAACATCAAGGGCCCCGAGCTTCTCAACAAGTACGTCGGTGAGACCGAGCGGCACATCCGCCTGGTCTTCCAGCGGGCGCGTGAGAAGGCGTCCGAGGGCACCCCGGTGATCGTGTTCTTCGACGAGATGGACTCGATCTTCCGCACCCGCGGCTCCGGTGTGTCCTCCGACGTCGAGAACACCATCGTCCCCCAGCTCCTCTCGGAGATCGACGGTGTCGAGGGCTTGGAGAACGTCATCGTCATCGGCGCCTCCAACCGCGAGGACATGATCGACCCGGCGATCCTGCGGCCCGGCCGCCTGGACGTCAAGATCAAGATCGAGCGGCCCGACGCCGAGGCGGCCAAGGACATCTTCTCGAAGTACATCGTCAGCGACCTGCCGCTGCACCCGGACGACCTGACCGAGCACGGCGACAGCCGCGACGGCACGATCGCCGCGATGATCCAGCGGGTCGTCGAGCGGATGTACGCCGAGAGCGAGGAGAACCGCTTCCTCGAGGTGACCTACGCCAACGGCGACAAGGAAGTCCTCTACTTCAAGGACTTCAACTCCGGCGCCATGATCCAGAACATCGTGGACCGGGGCAAGAAGATGGCCATCAAGGAGTTCCTCGACACCGGGCAGAAGGGCCTGCGGATCTCGCACCTGCTGGCCGCCTGCGTGGACGAGTTCTCCGAGAACGAGGACCTGCCCAACACCACCAACCCCGACGACTGGGCCCGCATCTCCGGCAAGAAGGGCGAGCGGATCGTCTACATCCGCACCCTCGTGCAGGGCAAGCAGGGCACCGAGGCCGGGCGGTCGATCGACACGGTCGCCAACACCGGCCAGTACCTGTAGCACCCCGGCTCCGGCCGGACCGGTGCCATCGAGGAGCGGCGCGACCCCGGGTCGCGCCGCTCCTCCGGCTTTCCGGGCCCTTTCCGGCGCCGGTACACGGACAGGCGGCAGCAGGCGGGACAAAAGCGACCTTTCGTGACGATCGTGATCCGAGGGAACCGAAACCCGGAGTGATCACGTCAAAGAAGGCATGATCTTCCTTGGCTCGCGCGGGTGACCGCTGTGGGACAGCCTGTAAGACAGCCGGTGCGCCGGTCCGATCCGGCCTCGGCAGCGCCGGACGCGGTCCCCGCCCGGGCCGCCGCCGCGACCGTCCGAAGCCGCCGCCTGGTCGAGCTCGACGTCCTGCGCTTCGTGGCCGCCTTCGCCGTCATGGCCTTCCACTTCATGGCGGCCAGCAAGTCGCTGTGGGACGAGTTCCCCACCAAGCTGTTCGAGCCGGTCGCCCGCCTGACCACGCTGGGCATCCTCGGCGTCGAGCTGTTCTTCCTCATCAGCGGGTTCGTCATCCTGATGAGCGTCTGGGGGCACACGGTCGGGGAGTTCGCCGTCTCCCGGGTGTCGCGGCTGTATCCGGCGTACTGGTTCGCCGTGCTCGTGATCTTCATCATGTACCGCTTCAGCGGGGTCGCCGGGTTCGACCCCAAGCTCGGCGACGGTGAGTACCTGCTCAACCTGACCATGTTCCAGGGGGCCTTCGGCGTGGGCCACGCCGGCGGCGTCTTCTGGTCCCTCTGGGTGGAGCTGCGGTTCTACGTCCTCGTGGCGCTGTTCTCCCTCGTGGGGATCACGCTGCGGCGCTGCCTGGTGTTCCTGGCGGCCTGGTTCGGCCTGGCGCTGCTGGCCGAGTTCACCCAGAACGAGACGCTGGTCTTCGTCTTCATGCCGCGGCAGGCGCCGTACTTCATCGCGGGCATGGCCTTCTTCCTGATTCACCGCTTCGGGGTGCGTTCGGGGGCTTTCGTCCCGTGGCTGCTCGTGGCCGCGGGCTACGGAATGTCCCTGTACGCCGCCATGGAGCGCGTGGGGGAGCGGGTGCGCCTGGTCGGCGTCAAGCATTACCCCGCGCCCCCTGAGGCCGTCGTCGTCGCGATCACGGTCGTCTACCTCCTGATGGCCGCGGTCGCCCTCGGTTGGCTGCGGTGGGTGCGCTGGCGTCGCCTCGTCACCCTGGGGGCCCTCACGTATCCGCTCTATCTCCTGCACCAGACGGTCTCGGCCGTCGTGATCCCCGCGTACCGGGACGTGATCGACCCGTGGCCGCTGGTCGCGATCACGATGGCGGTCTCGATCGGGCTCGCGTACCTGATCTACCGTATGGTGGACAAGCCCGGTCAGCGCTGGCTTCGTGCCAGGCTGGGGGCCCTGCTCGACCGCTCCCGGAGGTCCCACCCCCGGGGCCGCGGGGGTACCTCCCGGACTGCGACGGCCATTCCGGCGCAAAGTCCCGAGGCATCTGTGCCGTAACTGTTCGGTAGCAGGGCATAGAGAAAGGGCTAGGCTCGGATATGGACTACGACGGCCTGAAGCAGGCGGGGTGCGAATGACGGTTCGGCGGGTGATGGGCATCGAGACCGAGTACGGCATCGCCGTGCCCGGTCAACCGGGAGCGAACGCGATGGTGACCTCCTCACAGGTCGTCAACGCGTACCTGGCGGCGTCGGCCGCCCGGGCTCGCCGGGCCCGGTGGGACTTCGAGGAGGAGAACCCGCTCCGCGATGCCCGAGGGTTCGACCTGGCCCGTGAGGTGGCCGACCAGAGCCAGCTCACCGACGAGGACCTCGGGCTCGCCAACGTGATCCTCACGAACGGCGCGCGCCTCTACGTCGACCATGCCCACCCGGAGTACTCCACACCCGAGTGCACCAACCCCCGGGCCGCGGTGCTCTGGGACAAGGCGGGCGAGCGGGTGATGTACGACGCCGCCGTGCGGGCGTCCGCCGTGCCCGGCAACGCCCCCATCCAGCTGTACAAGAACAACACCGACGCCAAGGGCGCGTCGTACGGCTGCCACGAGAACTACCTCATGCGCCGCGCGACACCGTTCGCCGACATCGTCAGGCACCTCACGCCGTTCTTCGTGTCGCGGCAGGTCGTCTGTGGCGCGGGCAAGGTCGGCATCGGCCAAGACTCGCGCGGCGAGGGCTTCCAGATCAGCCAGCGGGCCGACTTCTTCGAGGTCGAGGTCGGGCTGGAGACCACGCTCAAGCGGCCGATCATCAACACCCGCGACGAGCCGCACGCCGACCCGGAGAAGTACCGGCGGCTGCACGTGATCATCGGCGACGCCAACATGTCGGAAATTTCGACATATTTGAAGCTGGGCACGACGGCGCTGGTCCTGGCGATGATCGAGGAGGGGTTCCTCACCATCGATCTGACCCCCGAGTCGCCGGTCGCGGCGCTGCGCGCGGTCTCCCACGACCCGACCTGCAAGTACGAGATCGCGCTGCGCAACGGGCGGAAGATGACCGCCGTGCAGTTGCAGATGGAGTACCTGGAGCAGGCCCGCAAATACGTCGAGGATCGCTTCGGCTCGGGCGTGGACGACCTCACCAAGGACGTGCTCAACCGCTGGGAGTCGGTGCTCACCCGGCTCGCGGAGGACCCGATGCAGTTGTCCCGGGAGCTCGACTGGGTCGCCAAGCTGGAGATCCTGGAGGGCTACCGCACCCGCGACAACCTGCCGTGGTCGCATCCGCGGCTGCAACTGGTCGACCTGCAGTACTCCGACATCCGCCCCGACCGCGGCCTGTACAACCGGCTGGTCGCCAGGGGCCGAATGCAGCGCCTGGTCACCGACGAGGACGTCGACCGCGCGGTCGAGATGCCGCCCACCGACACCCGGGCCTACTTCCGCGGCCGGTGCCTGCGGCAGTACAGCGAGTCGGTCGCCGCCGCCTCCTGGGACTCGGTCATCTTCGACATCCCGGGCCGTGAGTCACTGCAGCGCGTGCCGACCCTGGAGCCGCTGCGCGGCACCAAGGCACATGTGGGGGACCTGCTCGACCGGTGCCGTACGGCCGCCGACCTCGTCGCCGCCCTCACCGGCGAGGGCTGAGCGAGACCGGCGCCGGCCGGTGACCCGATCAGCCGTGCCGGGTGATCCGGGGGACCGGCACGCCGCCGGCGCAGCGCACCTCGATCTCGAGCCTGCCCTCGTCCGAGTCGAACTTCACCCGGGCGCGGTCGTCCGGCCCCGGGTCGACGTCGTCCACCTCGAAGCCCTGCGCCGGGGTCCACGACTGGAGCCGGACCAACCCGCCGTCGCACCGGGCGATCAGGCTGCCCGCGCCCGTGGAGACGAGCCTGCGTCCCGTCACGGGCGCGGCGCTCGGCGTCACGCCTCCGGACGCGTCCACCGGGGCCGCACCGGCCCTCGCCGAAGGTCAGGGATGGCGGTCAATGGCGACCAACATGTCCACCTGGTATCGATCCAACTCAAGGTTGACCCAGTCTTCCCCGGAGCGGATCTGGTGAAAGCGAAACGTGGCGGCGGTGTCGTTCGCGTTGATAACGCATCGGACGGGAACTGGCTCTGGTAGGGCTTGGATAAGATCAAACAGGCCATCCGCTACAACCAGGCCGAGCCGCAGCAACATGATCTGATCCTCATACCTGATCTGAGGTCGTCCATCATCGTTGATCGCCACAGGTACCGGCGCATAGTCCTCCAGATGAAAAGCGTTGACATTGCACTCATAGCCGGTCAGATCCTGCCAGCCCATCTCGGCGATCGCTGCCGACGCAGAAGTCGGCGCGGCCACCCACTGGCCAACGTGCTCAGCGAATGTCAGTGCGCCTTCGTTGTACGTGAGCCCCTGGGCGAGCTTGTCACGTAGAGCCTGACTGACAACTGGAACGGCGGATGTCGGATCGGCAAGTGCCAGCGGTTGAAGCGCAGACGCCGCCGCCTCGTTCATACGGATAGTGAGCACCGGCGTACGGTAGCGACCTCGGCGGTGGTTCACCAGTTTGGGAGTTCTCGGCGCACCATCGACGAACCTGCTAAAACGCTGGTGAGAGGACATGCCGGGCTGTCCGCGAGGCCCCGTGAATCCCCCTCGCTGGCTCCCGGTTCTGGCACGTCTATGGCACGGCCCGCCGCTTCCTCGTGTACGTCAGCCCATGTGAGCGTTCTGCGACAGGATGCCTGACCATGGGACTCAATATCGCCGTGGGCATCCTCGCCGACCCCGAGCTGGACGACGCGGCCGACGAGCTCGGTGAAGACTTCTCGGCGATCCGACAGGCACTGGCGGAAGCTGGGCTTCCCGACTGGGCGGAGCCTGGACCTCGATCCCGCCGAGACGGGCTATTTCGAGATGTACGGCTACAGCGGGCTGCACTGTCTCCGCCGTCTGGCCGTCCATCTGACCGAAAAGGGAGTGCTGCCCGCTCGGCAGGACACACAGGAGGCCGCAGACGACCCCCTGCTGGCCGAGGTCTACACCCGTCACCCCCATCATGCGGTGGAGATCGGCGACCCGGTCAGGGCGATCGGCTCAGCCGAGGGCACGTCTGACCGCTTCGATCATCTGGTACACCACAGCGACTGCGAAGGCTTCTACGTGCCCGTCGACTTCGCACCGGTACTCATCGACGAAAGAGTCACCGGTGAGTACATCGGCTCGTCCCAGCGGTTGCTGGAGGAGTGCCGGCGCGTCGCCGAGCGGCTCGGCCTGCCAGAGGACCTCGACCCGTGGTCGGATGAGATCGAGGAAGCCCTTGAGGGCGCGAGGGCAGCCTTGGAGGGCTGGCACCAATACGGCGTGGAGTCATTCACCTGCTTGCAGCTGATGGCCGCGGCCCGTCACTCAATCGCGACAGGTGCTGCGATGGTCTTCTGCTGACTCCGCTGGCCAGAAGGGTGCGGGCAGCGACGCCCCTACCGGTGGCGTGGGCGGCGGCCAGCAGCCAGACGACGCCACCATCCGCACCTCCCTCACCCGGAGCCTGCGTGATCGCGGCCATGCCGTCTCCTCCGCCTCCACCGCCCTCGCCGGCCTGCGGTCCGTCGTCGAGGACCGCCCCGACCTGATCGTGCTCGACCTCGGCCTGCCCGACATGGACGGCGCCGACGACTGCGTGGTCAAGCCCTACAGCGTCGCGCGACTCGACGCACGCATCCGCGCCGTGCTGCGCCGGGTCGACACCGGGCGTACGGACACCTCTCTGACGGTGGGGACGCTGCGCGTGGACGCGGGCACCAGGGAGGCGACGCTCGACGGCGCGGCGCTGGACCTGACGCCGCGGGAGTTCGACCTGCTGCACTATCTGGCGGCCCGGGCCGGGCAGGTCGTCACGAAGCGCGAGTTGCTCACCGGGGCCTGGCGCGTCCCCTACGGGGGCACCGACAAGACGGTCGACGTCCACCTCTCCTGGCTGCGCCGCAAACTCGGCGAGACCGCCCAGCGACCGCGCCATCTCCAGACGGTCCGCGGGGTGGGCGTGCGCCTGACCGCGCCGCCTTCACCCGGGGAGTGAGCCGATGAGGCGCTGGCTCGCCGCCCTTGTCGCGGCGACCACGTCGCTCGTCCTGGTGTCGCTGCTGGTGCCGCTGGCGTTGCCGGTGCGGTCGGTGGCGCACAGCGAGGCCGTCGCCTCCGCAACCCGGGCCGCCGAGTCCGTCGCGGTGGCCGTCGGCGCGGTGGACGAGGAGACGTTGCCGAACGGCCACGTCCCGATGAGAGCTCACGGGGCGTTGACTTTGTCTCAAGGTATGTCTCATGATGTTGCTACAAATCTTGCGACAAAGGAGGGGTTATGGCCCATGAACCGTTACCGGACGCCGGCCCGTCGGCGCGTGCCGCCGATCTGCGACTGGCGGGCGAGTGGCTGGACCGGCACGGCCTGTCCGGTGCCCGCCCGACCCCGCTGCTGGCCAGCCGGCTGGCGGTCCGGGGACGTGCCCGCCTCGCCGCTCACCTCATCCTGGCCGTGCTGATCATCGCGAGTGCGCTCGCCGCCACTTCCGCCTTCGGCGGCTTCCAGTCGCATCGCCCGGTGCCACTGCTGGCCCTGACCGCGTTCGTGGCCGGGCTGCTGCTCGCACAGTCGCTGCTCGACTGGTGGGTGCGACGCGTCGATCAGCGGGCAGGCGCGATGCTGTGCCGCAGGGCCGCCCATCCGATCCAGCCCGGCTGGCGGGCTGTGCTCGGCCTGCCGTACGCCGTCTTCGCGGTCGCCACGTTCGCCGGCGCGATGACGCTGGCCGGGAGCGCCCTGGCCGTTCCCGACCCCACCGTGCGGCAGCTGGCCGTCGTCCTGCTGATCGGCCTGCTCGGCGTGACAGCCATCACCGCCGTGCAACTGCGCCACCTGCTGCGGCGCCCGGTGGTGGCCGAGGACGAGGAGTCGCTGACCGCCGACGTCATCATGCGCGTCGAGGACGCCCGCGACCTCACCACGCCGAGCGTGCAGTGGTCGCTGCCCATGGTGCTGCTGTTCGGCACCGCGCCGGGCTGGTTGAGCGCCGCTGCGGTCGCCAACGTGATCTTGGGACTGGTCGCGTGCGTCGCGCTCCGCGTCAGGACGCCGTCGAGCGCGACGGTGGCCCGGCGGGTGATGAGCGTCCGATGATCGTCATCGACGCGGCCTCGCCGGTTCCGCCGTTCGAGCAGCTGCGGGCCCAGCTCGCCCGGCAGATTCAGGATCGCACGCTGGCCGTGGGCACCCGCCTTCCGACCATCCGCCAGCTCGCGGCCGACCTCGGCCTGGCCGTGAACACGGTCGGCCGGGCGTACCGGGAGCTGGAGGAGGCAGGGCTGATCGAGACGCGCGGGCGGGCGGGTTCGTTCGTGTCGGCCGCTGGCGAGGATGGCCTGGAGCGGGCCCGCCGGGCCGCCGCCGACTACGCGGCCGTGGTCGCCAGCGTCGGCATCGACATGGGCGAGGCGATCCGCATCGTGCAGGCGGCTCTGACATCCGGCGCGGTGACACCGGCCTCGTCATGACCGTGACCCGGCCGCGGGGCCGCGCCGCCGAAGTAGCTGCCGATCAGAAAGCGTCCCGTCGGCCGCGCGCGGCCGGGCGTCCTCGGCGCGGCGGGCGGCAGTGCCGGCGAGCGCATGGGGTGAGAAGCCAGTACTCCACGCGGCTGCGCCTCCTACACGCGGGCCCGCACCGCAAGGTCACCCAGCGGGTACGCAACCGGCCGCCCGGACAACGGGAAGACCGCGCGCAGCCTCGCGCCCGGGCTGTGCGGGACCACCTGGAGGGTCCCCCCGTGAGCCCGCGCGATATCCCGGGCGATCGGCAGCCCCAACCCCGAGCCCCCCGTGTCCCGGGTGCGGGCGTGGTCCAGGCGGGTGAATCGGTCGAAGACGATGGTGTGGTGTTCCGGGGGGATACCGGGGCCGTCGTCCACGACGTCGAGGACGGCGTGGTCGTCCGGAGACGTGAGGGTGACGTGGACTGACGTGGAGGCGTGCCGGACCGCGTTGTCGACGAGGTTCGCCACAAGGCGGCGGAGTTGGTCGGCGGAGCCGTTGACGAGCAGGTCGGGGGTGAGGTCGAGGTACACGTGGACGTCCGGACGAGGGCGTTTGCGGACGGCCTCCTCGGCGACGACCTGGGCCAGGTCCAGTTCCTCGGCCCGCGACAGGGGTTCGCCGGCGTCGAGCCGGGCCAGCAGGAGGAGGTCGGCGGAAAGGGACTGGAGGCGTGCGACATCGTCCAGTGCCGCAGTCGCCAGCGGCTTCTCGGCGGGCAGGGCCAGCTCCAGCCGGGTGCGCAGGATCGCCAGTGGGCTGCGGAGTTCGTGTGCGGCGTCGGCGACGAACTGCCGCTGCGCGTCGACGGCGGTCTGCAGCCGGTCGAGGGTCGCGTTGACGGTACGGGCCAGTGCCGCGATCTCGTCTCGGGTGTCCGGTTCCGGCACGCGTTCGTGCAGGCCGTACGCGGTGATATCGGCGACCTTCGCCCTGATCGCGGAGACCGGCCGTAGCACGCGGCCGACCGCCAGCCAGGTGAACAGCGCGACCACCGTGAGGAGCGCCGGAACTCCCGGGATCAGCAGGTTCCTCAGCGTGGTCATCGCCGCCAGGGCGGGTGCCCTGGAGGCCTTACCGAGGACCGTGACCGGGCCGTCCTCGGTCTCGAACGTCCGTCTGACCACGAGCACGGCCTCGTCGGGTAACGCGGGGCCGTCGTCTTCGCCGGTGGCAGCCGAGCCCGGCATCGGTCCCTTCCCGCCCGGCGGCACCGCTCCCTTCTCGAGCGGTGGCACCATTCCCTTTCCGTACCCCGGGTCACCCGGCCCCGACTCCGCCTTCAGATGTCGCAGCTGTTCCTTGGCGTCGTTCGCCGCCAACTCCTTGGTGGAGGCCGTCAGGCTCGAGTCCAGCGCGGCGAACAGCGCGATCGAGGCCAGGCAGAGCGCCGCCGCCACCGCGGCGGTGGCCGTCAGCGTCGTGCGTAGACGTACTCCCATGTCAGCCCTCCAGCCGGTAGCCCACGCCCCGCACGGTCTTCAGCGTCGTCCGTCCGAACGGTTTGTCGATCTTGCGACGCAGCGCGCTGATGTAGACCTCGACGACGTTCGAATCGCCGTCGTACGCGAAGTCCCACGCCTGGGCGAGCAGCTCGGACTTGGTCACCACCTCGCCCGCATGCCGGGTCAGGCAGTGCAGGATCGCGAACTCCTTGGGTGTCAACGCGATCTGTATGTCCCCGCGACTGCACCTCAGCCCCGCCGGATCGACCCGGAGATCCCCGATGGTCAGCACCGTCGGCCGCTCCCGCACCTTGCGCCGGGCCAGTGCCCTGAGTCGCGCCAGCAGTACGACATACGAAAACGGCTTGGTCAGATAATCGTCCGCGCCGATGTCCAGTGCCTCCGCCTCGTCGTACTCTCCGTCCTTCGCGGTCAGCATGAGGATCGGCGTCCAGTTCCCGGCCTCCCGCAGCTTCGCGCAGACCCCATAGCCGTGCAGCAACGGCAGCATCACATCCAGCACGATCACGTCGTACGAATGCTCGGTCGCCATCCACAGGCCCTCGCGCCCGTCGTAGGCGAGATCGACCGCGAAGCCCTCTTTGGTCAGGCCGTCTTTGAGCAGCTCGGTCAGCCTGCGTTCGTCTTCCACCAGAAGTAGGCGCACGTCAACAGGGTGAAGGTGCGTACCTAAGGTGAACATGAAGATCATCTTTTACCTCTTCAGGCTCGCTTCAGGTGTAGGGGCCCAAACTGCTGAGCGTTCCGTCAACCGATCACGGGCAGCCCCCCACGGGCAGCCGATCTAGGGGAGTGACCAGCAGAATGAAGAAGAGGAGCATGATCCTCGCGGGGGTCGTCATGACGGTGGGCCTCGGCATCGGCGGCGCCACGGCCACGGCCGCGTCCGCGACCTCCACCGGCGCCCCGAAGCCGGGGGTCGCCTGCGCCGTGAAGGGCGGGCCGATGGCCATGGGGGAGGGCAAGACCACCGTCAAGGTCGACCAGGACGGCAAGGTCTTCGTGGACGGCAAGGAGGTCCCGAAGAGCAAGCTGCGCACCCTCTGCAAGCGGCCTCCGCTGCCCGGCAAGGGCGTCACCTGCATCATGAAGGCCAAGGGAGGCAAGTTCAGGGGGGACAAGTTCAGGGGCGGCAAGGTCTTCGTGGACGGCAAGGAGCTCCCGAAGAGCAAGCTGCGCACCCTCTGCAAGGAGCCCCCGCTGCCCGGCAAGGGCGTCACCTGCGTCGTGCACGTCAAGGGCGACGAGAGCGGCGAGTTCGGCAGGAGCGACGAGAAGGTCTACGTCGGCGGCAAGCCGGCCCCGGAGGGCAAGGCGCACTTCAAGTGCCCCCTGCCCAAGGAGCTCGGTGAGGGCATGGATGACGTGCACTTGGGGGACGACGCCCCGGTGACCGTCACGCCGAACTGACACACGACTCGCCGCAGGCGCTGACCACTCCGTGCGAACGTCCCGCCTTATCGCGACGGCCTTGATCTAGAGGTCGATGACGACCTTGCCGTGCACGTGCCGGCCGGCCTGGAGCTCGGCCGCGCGGCGGATCTGCTCGACCGGGAAGCTCGCCGCGATAGGCACCCGGAGCCGGCCCGCCGCGACCAGGCGGGCGACCTCTTCCAGGGCGCCGGGGGAGGCGTTCGCGCCGTTGGCCGTCGACACGCCGTCGACTTGCGCGGCGATGGTGCAGATGCGGCCGTCCGGGACGCCGAGTTCCCTTGCGGCGTGCACTGTCTCCGTCCCGTGCAGGTCGATGGCGGCGGTGACACCGCCGGGAGCGAGGGCTCGGACCCGGTCGGCCAGGCCGTCGCCGTAGGCGACCGGCCCGGCTCCGAGATCGCGCAGGAAATCGGATGATGTCGCCGATCCCATCCCGATCACGCGCGCTCCTGCGATCCGGGCCAGCTGGACAGCGAACACCCCGACCCCGCCCGCCGCGCCGCCGATCAGCACTGTGTCGTCCGGGCCGGGGTCGACCACGGCGAGGGCGGCGGATGCCGTGCGGCCGGCGATCGTGAGGGTGGCGGAGACATCGCCGCCTCCCTCATCGGCATCTTCACCGTGGCCCCCGGCGCGGGCATGAAGCCAAGGCCGGTCGCCTGCTGGACCTCCTGATGGACGGCCTCCGGCCCGCCGCCCGGCCGGCCTGAGCCCGGATCGAGGCGGCTAGGACTCCAGTGACACATTGAGATCATGGTTGGGATCTGCGCTGTGCCGTGACCGGAAACGATCACGCCCCCCGGACCGCTGTTTCCCACCACTCCGGTGTGACGCCCCGGCCTGGCTAGGCTGAACGCATGACTGATGCGGCGGGACGGGTCGAGCCGTCCGGGGTGTGGGCCACAGCCTTGGGCGTGGCCCGGGTGAGGGCGATGGAGACGGCACGCGAGCAGCCGCTGTTCCGGGACCCGCTGGCCCTGGCCTTCGCCACGGCCGGCGGGAGAGGCCCTGGGGCGCCGCCGCCCCCGCACGCGGACGAGGCGGCGCGGCGTCGCCGGCTCGCTGTAGCCTTCTCGATCGTCATCCGGACGAAGTTCCTGGACGACCTGCTGGACCGGGCGGTCGCGTCCGGCGTCCGGCAGGTCGTGCTGCTCGGAGCCGGGATGGACAGCAGGGCCTTCCGGATGGATTGGCCTGCGGGGACCCGGCTGTTCGAGGTCGACACGGCCGAACCGCTGGGCTTCAAGGCGTCGGTGCTGCGTCAGGAGCGGGCCGTTCCGCGTTGCGAGCGGATCACCGTCCCGATCGACCTGCGCGAGGACTGGCCCGGCGCCCTGGCCGCGGCCGGGCACGATCCGGCGCAGCCGACGGTGTGGATCGCCGAAGGACTGCTGATCTATCTGCCCGAGGACGCGGTGCAGTCGCTGCTCGAACGGGTCGGCGCGCTGTCCGCCGCAGGCAGCAGGATGGGCCTGACACTGGGCTCGCCCGGTGTGATCGAACGCTTCCGCGGGGACGCCATTCCGGGATCGGCAGCGTCGATGTGGGTCTGGGAGATGCCGGAAGACCCGGTTGGCTGGCTGGACGGCCTCGGCTGGGAGGCGGAGACCTTCACCCTTCGTGAGCGCGCCGAGGCCTACGGGCGTCCGGTGCTCACCCCGTCGCAGCAGGACGAGGGCGTCGGCGGACTGGTCTCGGCGGTGCGCGCGGCGCACTGAGCACGATGAAGGCCGGCCCCCACATGTGGCGGGGGCCGGCCTTCGACTGTAGCGAACCTCGGGGCATGACACAGACAACCAAGATCGCTCTCGCCGCCGCCGTCACCCTCGCCGCCCTGGCCGCCGGGGGCACCGCCGTCGCCGCCGCCGCGCCCGCCCCTCTCTCCTCGATCGCCTCGGCCTCCGTCTCTCAGACCTCGGTCACCCGGAGCCAGGCGATCGCGATCGCGACCGGGCGGATCGTCAAGTTCCGCGCCCACCACGACGACTGATCACAGGAAGGCGGGCACGGGCGGCTTCCCCGGCGGCGTACCCGGGGGAGTCGTCCGGCGAATCCCGTCCCGCGAAGCCGGAGGCCTGGCCGGACGGAGGCTACGGAAGGCGCGGAGGCCCGGGCCGGCGGGGCCCGGTCGTGGGGGCGGGCCAGTAGGGATTGTCCCGGCGACGCGACTCCACCTCGTGGAAGCGCCCGGTCGTGAGCTCCCCGGGTGCCAGAGGCCACCCGTGGCCGGAGGAGCGGCCGTAGGGGTGCGCCCCGCTCGGCTTGGGCGCGGTGCGGCTGGGCAACTCGCCGGCCGTACGGCCCGGCGTCGCCGCCGGGATGCCCTGCCGCCGCAACACGTCCACGAGCACATGCATCGCCTGGTCGACGGTGAGCCGTTCGTCCGGGTCGTGCCGCAGCAGGCCCTCGATCAGCGGTCGCAGGAGGCCCGCCCGGCGCGGCGGCTCCGGCTCGCGGCCCAGCAGCGCCGCGGCCGGCAGCGGCTCCGTGGTCGGATAAGGCGGCCGCCCCTCGACCCCGCAGTACAGCGTGGCGCCGAACGACCACAGGTCGGCGGCGGGGGCCAGGCCCTTCCCGCGCAGCCGCTCGGGGGCGAGGTAGGCGCCTGACCGCGCCACGGGCACGGTCGTCGACCCGCCGGGATCCCGGTCGAAGGCGGCGATGCCGAAGTCGGTCAGCACCACCCGGTCCTCGGTCAGCATGACGTTGGCGGGCCGGATGTCCCCGTGGACGACGCCCATCGCGTGCGCGTGCCGTACGCCCGACAGGAGCTGGAAGCCCACCCAGGCGGCCCAGTGGACCGGCAGCCGGCCGAGGTGGCGGACGGTGGCGCCCAGTGTGAGGCCCTGCAGGAGCTCTGTCACGATCCAGAGCCGGCCCTTGTCCTCCAGCAGGTCGTGCACGGTGATGACGGCCGGGTGGCTGAGCCGGGCCGCGGAACGGGCCTCCCGCAGCGCCTGCCGGCGGGCGGCCGGCAGGTCGGCCACGTCCACCCGGTACGGCGGCTGCACTTCCTTGATCGCGACGTCGCGCTTGAGGCGGAGATCGTGTGCCTGCCACATGATTCCGCCGCCGTCACGATGGAAGGGCGTCAGCAGCTTGTACCGATCCGCCAGCAGTTGCCGTGCGTGCGATGCCATCGACCACCCGTGCGCTAGGTCGTGCCGTGATCCATCAATTGTCGTCCCGGACGCGGTCGCTCTGCGCCGAAAGGCGGCCACGGGGAGTGTGAGGTCGATAACGATCCGGTCTAACGAAGACGGTTCCCGTGGGCCGGCATCGCCCGCCGCAGGGCCGAATCCCCGCGCGTTTGCCTTCCCGGCGTTCACCGGGTTGTCTGGCCACAGTGGCCGGGCCGAAGATCGCACGCTCTTTCGCGCGCATTGTCGGTCGGTTCGGGGAAGATATGGGGAGAGGCGTCCCCCCGAGCAGCGGAGGTGTCAGGGATGGCGACCAAGGAGACCGGCGGCCAGAAGCAGACAGGGCGCCAGGAGCACGAAGTCGAAGAGACCGAGGCGCAGGCGTCCCCGGACGTTCAGGAGCGCCACGAGAAGCTCACCGACGACGTGGACGCGATCCTGGACGAGATCGACGAGGTCCTCGAGGAGAACGCGGAGGAGTTCGTCCGTTCCTACGTGCAGAAGGGGGGGCAGTAGCCCCGGCGGGAGGCGTCCGGGCCGGTGGCGGCCGCCGGGGGACCTTCCCCCGGCAGGGCCGCCGCCGGGCCCGGAAACTCCGGCTGAACGCGCCCTCGCCGTCGCGCCGCGATGACCGGCGCGCGAAGCCGCCCTCGGCGACGTTGCGGCAGAAGGCGATGCGGTAGACGATGACGCGGCAAACGACGCGGTAAGCGAGGCCGGCAGGCGTCGGTTCCACCGGCCCCGTGAAGGTGGCCCCGTTGGGGTGACGCCGCGCAGGTGGGTGACGCCGTGCAGGCCGGGCGTCAGGCTCTGCCGAGATGAACGGTCGCGATCTCGAACGGATTCAGCGGGACGCGCACCGACCGCCACGACCCAGGGGACCTCGCGGGCCCCTGTCCGTCCGCCCCATCGCCGGGGAACACATCGTCGCGGGACACCTCCAGAGGGCTCAGGGGAGAGCCCAGCACGCCGGCCGTCCAGGCCGCGGTGAAATCTCCCCGGACGACCGCCTCGGTGGCCGTGTGATGCTCGGCCACCAGGCGGACCTCCAGCCGTCCGTCCCGCTCGCGCAGGGCGGCCATCATGACGCCGTCTCCGCTGATCGCGACGCGACCGCCTTCGCCCGGGCCGTCCCCGTCCCCCGCCTTGGCGCCGGTGCCCGACACGGCGAGCAGGTCGTGGCGGAACTCCTCGGCGAGCCTCGGCAGCCCGGCCTCGTGCCACTCGCCCGCGTACGGCAGGACGGCGAAGCGCACGGCCAGCGGCCCCTGGCACTGGGCGGCCGGGGTGGGCACCTCGGGCCCGGCGGGCTCGTCGCGGTAGGGGTTGCGGTTCCTGGACAGGTAGCCGACGGACCGCACGAGCGTCAGCGCCATCTCGGTCCCGTCCCCGCCGATCTCGTCCCTGACGATCTCGTATTCGGTGACGTGGTCGAGCAGCACGGCCAGGCCGCCGGCGGCGGCGAAGGACTCGGCGGGGAAGGTCGGGATCGGGCGTTCGCCGCCCCCGCCCTCGGCCGCCAGGCCGCGCCGCACCACGGCGAACTGTCCTTCCGCGTACGACTCGGCCGCCGCGCGGGGCAGCGGCGCGTGCCAGCGGACGCGGTGGTCGCGGCAGCGCACGTCCATCGTGATCTCGCACCGCGCGAACGGCTCGCCCGCCCTGAGCTCCACCCGGGTCGTGACGGCCGTGGGCACGGTCTCGTCGGAGTCGTCGCCGAGGCCGGCCGGCCAGTCGTACACCCGCGTGATCTCGTACGCGCCGGTCAGCGGGCCCGCGCAGACCTCCTCGACGAGGACGCGGGAGGGCCGGTCGAGGAGCCGGTCGTCCGGCGGGGGCGCGTGGTTGTAGGTGTCCCCGGCGTCCCCGCCGTGGACGATCCGCCCGACGCCGTGGACCTCGGCCCCGTCCGCGCCGCGCAGCGAGAGCGTCCCGTCGCCGGCCACGCGCACTCGCAGCAGCCCGTTGTCCAGCACCGGCTCGAATCCGTACGGATCGGTCCTCAGGGTGTTCGCGACGGGGGCGGGCCGGCCGGGCGCGGGCGGACGGGCCGTGAGGACGGCACGGCCGAGCGGCGGCACGGTGACCAGCGCGGCCACGGTGACCACGGGCTCGGCCACCGTGCGGACGACCCACGGCCCGGGACCGGCCTCCAGGACCGCCCGGCGCAGGTCCTCGTAGGCGTACGCGCCGGAGGCGTGCCTGCTCACGGTGACGGTGAACACGCCGTCCCCGGCATGCCAGGAGACGATCTCGTGGCCGTACAGTTCCCGCTCGTGGACGCGCCCGAGAAGCCGGGAGAGGTCGTCCATGACGGTCTCGTCGAGCAGGGTCGGAGCGTGTTCGAGCCGCTGGACGGGGACGGCCCGCCCCGAGGCGTCCGCCAGGGACGCGCGGTCCTCCGGCAGGTCGGCGAGCACCAGGCCGGTCCGCTCGAACGGGGACGGGTTGACGACCACGAGCGCGCCCTTCGGCGCGGCCTCGGCGAGGGACGCCGCGACCAGGTCCACGACCGCCTGGGCCGTCTGCCCGGCCTCGGCGATCCTCGCGGCCACCTGCTGGGCGGTCTCGTCCGAACCGCACCCGGTGACCGAGTCGTGCCCGCTGCACGCGATGACCGACCGCCAGGCCATGTCGATGAGGCGTTCACCGGCGGACCGGTCGGCGAGCCACAGCGCCGACAGCGGTTCCGCGTAGCGGGTGAGGACCCGCTCGGCGCGGGCCATGGCCTGCTTCAGCGGCACCCGGGCCGAGATCACGCCGGGCAGGATGTTGGCCCGCGCGTGCGAGCGCAGCTCGCCCGCCACCCGCGGCACCTCTCCATCCGCCGGATCACGGGTCAGGGCCTCGGCGAGGGTGGCGACGCGGAGCCCCGACGCGGTGATCTCGCGGGCGGGCGCCGAGTGGTCCGCGCCGTACATCGCCAGCAGGGTGTCACCGGCCGCCCAGCCCTCCGCCGTGGAGACGAAGGCCGTCACGCGGTCGGGCATGCCCTCGGCCGGGCCGGTGAACAGGCCGAAGGCGTTGCCGTACCCGCCGGGCAGATATCCGGTCCTGATCGTGGTGCCGTCGGCGCCGGTCCAGTCGAAGGCGTCGCGGTCCACGTGCGCGGGCACGCCGCGCCACAGGCACGCCAGGCGCAGCCCCGCCAGCGCCAGCATCTGCGGCATCTGGGCGCAGTGGCCGAACTGGTCGGGCAGGTAGCCGACGGGCATCGCGCCGCCGAGCGCGGCGGCGCCCCGCATGCCGTACTCCAGGTTGCGCAGCAGGGTCTCGCCCGAGCACAGGAACTCGTCGGCGAGGATCAGCCAGGGCCCGACGGCCAGCCGTCCCTCGGCGACGAAGCGGGCGACGTCGCCGCGCCGCGCGGGCCGGATCTCGAGGTAGTCCTCGATCGCCGCGAGCTGGCCGTCCATCGTGAAGCGGTAGGCGGGGTCGTCGGCCATGGCGTTCAGGACCTCGTCGAGCACCCGCACCAGCCCGACCCGGAACCGCTGGAAGGGCAGGTACCACTCCCGGTCCCAGTGCGTGTGCGGGACCACCACGATCCTGTCGCTATCTGCTGAGGCTCTCCTCGGCGTGACCGCTGGCTCCACTCCCGCCCTCCTCGGCGTAACTGCTGTCGGCCCCGGCGGTCGCCTCCCGCGGGGCGCCGGTGACCTCCTGGGCGCACTCTCCGCCGATGGGGATGCCCGCCCACCGCGCGTATCGGTGCACGATCCGCTGCGCCGTGACGATATCCTCCAGGGCCCCGTCGAGTCCGGTGAGCGGCGGTTCCTCCTGGGTGACGAAGCGGTGGAAGGCGCGCAGCTGGCGTTCGAACGCCTCGGCGACGTCCTCGTTGACGACCGTCCGCTCGGTGGTGCCGACGCGGCAGGTGACCGTCAGCCGGGTGGGCGCGTTCAGCAGATAAGGGGAGGGGAAGCGCAGCTCCAGCGAGCCGTGCTCGTGGTGCAGCGTCATGACCTCGTGGTAGGCCGGGTAGCTCGGCAGGTAGTGCCAGCGGATGCCATACCTGCCGGAGCATTCGCCTCCGAGCGTCCCGCTCACCTCCAGGGACGGCGGGAACGCCTCCACCGGCCACACGGCCACGTGGTCCACCGTGTCGGGAGACCCCGTGAACAGCCGCATCAGCGACAGCTCGTGGCACAGGCTGCTCAGCAGCACCTCGGCGTACAGCCGCCGCAGCCGCTCCGACGGCGTGCCGAGCGCGGCGGTGAGCGCCCGCTCGTCGGCCTCCGCGTAGGGGGCCACCCGCTCGGGCGCGGGATGCCCGGGCCGCGCCCGGGCGAACAGCAGCTGCGACTCCTCCGACGGGTGCAGCACGGTGGCGTCCAGGTGGCGGACGACCTCCGGCCCGCCGGCCTCGTGCAGCGCCTCCAGCAGCCGCTGGGAGGCCGGGTCGTACTGCTTCATGTAGCCGGCCATCAGCCGTTCGCCGGAAAAGCCGCTCAGCTCGGCCCGGCTGTAGGCGAGGGGCTTCTCGCACAGCACCCACAGGCCGCGTTCGAGGGCGGCCCGCACCAGCGGCCCGTGAGACCCCGGCGTGAGCACGATCAGCGCGTCGAACCCGCCCCTGTCGAGCATCGCCAGCGGGTCGTCGTACGCCGGGACGCCCGCCTCCCGGCCGACCGCCTCCGCGTGCCCGCGGTCGAGGTCGCACACGGCCGCGACCCGGAACAGGTCGCGCCGCCGCGCGAGCAGGGGCAGGTAGACGACCTGCGCGACCACGCCCAGCCCGGCGATGCCCACCTTCACCGTCTCCACGTCCTCACCCTCCTCCGCTCGGCGACCTGCCCTGCACCTCCCCATCGGTGGCGGAGCGCAACCCCCCGTCACGTGCAGACGGCCACCACCTCGTTGGCGTGCGTCTCCAGCCGGTGCACCCCGGGATGGGCGGGCAGGAGGGCGAGGTCCCCCCTGACCACCCGCCGGGTCTGCGGACCCCACAGCACCAGCCCGTCGGCGTCCACGGCGAGGAACTCGTCCTCCAGCCGCAGCAGCAGCGGGGCGCCGGGGGAGGCCGACACCGCCGTCCGCCCCTCCGCCACGGCCCGTACGACCGCCCCTGCCGCCTCGGGACCGCGGCCGTCGCCCTCGGCGAGCACCCACGTCGTCGGCGCGCCAGGCAGGTGACCCTCCTCGGGCCGGTGGTAGTCGCCGCCGCCCACGACCACGAGATCGCCGGCCGGGTCGCCGATCGAATCGTGCGTCCAGGCCTGCGCCCAGGCCAGCGGCGCGCCCCAGCTGCGGTCCCACCAGCTCCAGTGCCACAACTCGACGACCCGCGGCCGGTCGGCCATCGGGTGCCGCCAGGCACAGTCGGCCGCCACCGGATGGTTGACCGACAGCACCCCGCCCCGGTCCCTTACGGCCTTCGCCCACTCGTCGGGGGGCCGCCGGAAGTCGATCCAGCCGACGTCCCCGAGCGCGCCCGCGTGCCCGAGGTCGGTGGTCACCTCCTGCCCCGGCACGAGCACGAGACCGGCCAGCGCCGAGGCCGCCGCGAGCTCCACGTGGTGGCTGACGGTGTTGTGGTCGGTCACCGCGAGGAAGTCCAGCCCGGCCGCGGCCGCCACACAGGCCAGTTCGTAGACGCTCAGCGTCCCGTCCGAGTGGTCGGTGTGCGCGTGCAGGTCCCCGGCGAGCCAGCGGTATCCCGGCGGCGACGGCAGGCGGCGCCGTACGGCGGCGGGCTCGGGCGGGACGGGCGCAGGCACGCGGGAGAAGCGGCTGCGGCGCCGGCGCGGCCGGGCGGGCGGCCGCACGTGCCTGATCACCCGGATCTCGTACGGCAGGCCGCCGGGGGGCACCCGGTGCAGCCCGACCAGCACCCGCCACACCCCCGGCTCGATCTCGCCGGGAAGATAGCCCGGGGTGGCCCAGGACGGGGTGATGGTGTATTCGGAGCGCGCGCCCCCCGACCAGCCGCGAAACCCGGCCGGCCCGGCGCAGCCGAGGTCGAGCACGCCGGCCGACCGGTCGTAGGACAGGCGCACCGTGAGGGCGGCCGTGCCGGGCCGCACCTCCACCGGCACCTCCGCCACCGGCCCGGCCAGCCGGTCGTCCAGCGTCCACGTCCCGCTGATCGCGGCCCTGGTCGTCACGCGCCACCCACCAGGATGTCGTCGCGGTAGAGCAGCGCCCGGCCTGGGCGGGGCACCGCCCAGGCGGCCGTCCCCGGCGGGGGCTCGGCGCCCTCGGGGACCACCACCTGCAGCAGGTGGTCCGTGCACTCCAGAGTGACGAGATGGGCCGTGCCGAGGTTCTCCACCACCGCCACCTTCCCCGGGAACGCCCCCTTCTCCCCGGGCTCCCGGGTGGTCAGGTCGGCGTACTCGGGCCGCAGGCCGTACAGGACCTCGCCCTCGGGCGCGCCGTCCGGCAGGGGGAACTCGGCCCCGGCCACCCGCAGCACGCCTCCCTCCGCGACGCCCGGCAGCAGGTTCATCGGCGTCGACCCGATGAAGGAGGCCACGAACGTGGTGGCCGGGCGGCGGAACACCTCGGACGGCGTGCCGAGTTGTGTGATCCGCCCGGCCGACATGACCGCGATGCGGTCGGCAAGCGCGAGCGCCTCGCTCTGGTCGTGCGTGACGAAGACCGTGGTCACCGCCAGCTCGCGCTGCAGGCGCTTGAGGAACGTGCGGGCCTCCAGGCGCAGCCGCGCGTCCAGGTTCGACAGCGGCTCGTCGAACAGGAACGCCTTGGGGTGGCAGGCGACCGCACGCGCGAGCGCCACGCGCTGCTGCTGCCCGCCGGACAACTGGCCGGGCCTGCGGTCCAGCAGCTCCGACAGGCTGAGCCGGGACGCCGTCTCGGCGGCCTTCTCCGCACGCTCGGCCCGCGGGACCTTCCTGATCCGCAGCGGATAGGCGATGTTGGCGGTCACGTCCATGTGCGGGAACAGCGCGTAGTCCTGGAAGACCATCGCGACGTCCCGCCGCCCCGGAGGCGTCCCGGTCACGTCCGCGCCGCCGATCTCGATCCGCCCCGAGGTGGGGGTCTCCAGGCCGGCGATCGTCCGCAGCAGCGTCGTCTTGCCGCAGCCCGACGGGCCGAGCAGCGCGAAGAACTCGCCGTCGCCGATCTCCAGGTCGAGCGAGTCGACCGCCCGCACCCCGCCGGGGAACTCCTTGGTCAGGCCGCGCAACGCGATCACCGCTTGATCCCCCCGTGGAAGCGGAAGCCGTACCTCCGGCTGACGAACACGTACATCACCACCACCGGCAGCGAGTAGAGCAGCGAGAACGCCGAGATCACGTCGAGGCGCGGCGCGCCGCCCTCGGTGTAGAGCGTGTAGAGGATGACCGCGCCGGGGGCCTTGTCCGGGTCGCGCAGCAGGATGAACGGCTGCAGGAAGCTGCCCCACACGTTGGCGACCGCCCACACCGCGATCGTCGCCAGGCCGGGCCGCACCAGCGGGATCACGACGTGCCGCAACACCTGTCCCGACGACGCGCCGAACACCCGCGCCGACTCCTCGTACGACGTGGGCGTGGCGTCCATGAAGTCCTTCAGGATGAAGATCGCGGCGGGGAGCAGGCCGCCCGACAGCGTGAGCACGACGCCGAGGTGGGTGTCGATCAGGTTCAGCCGGGTCGCCAGCTCGAACAGCGGCACCATCGCCGCCGTCCCCGTCACCACCGACGACAGGAGCAGCAGGACGTACAGCAACGCGTCGCGGCCGGGCACCCGCGCCCGCGACAGCGCGTACGCCGCCAGCGCGGCCAGCGTCACGACCAGGGCCGCGCTGCCGCACGCCTGGATCAGCGAGTTGCGCAGCGAGCCCAGCGCGTACGGATTGTCCAGCAGAGCCCGGAAGTTCGCCAGCGTGAACTCCGGCACCGAGGCCGTGATCGACGGGTGGGCGTCGAACGGCGCCGAGGCCAGCCACAGCAGCGGCAGCGCGAAGAACCCCAGCACCAGGGCCAGGAAGGTGGCCCGCCCGATGGTCCCCAGCATGTGGCGCACCGGCGTCATGACGGCCTCACTTCCCCCCGGAACCGCAGGAGGCGCAGGTAGGCGAAGGCCAGGATCAGGTTCACCACGAGGACGAGGAAGGAGACCGCGGCGCCGAAACCGAGCCTGCCGCCGCTCATCGCGACGTTGTAGATGTAGACGGGCAGGATCTCCGACCGCCCCTCGGGGCCTCCGGCGGTGAGCTGGAAGGCCGTGAAGTCGTTGAACGTCCACAGCGTGATCAGCAGCAGGTTCGTCAGCACATGCCCCTTGATGTGCGGGAAGACCACGTCCCTGAGCTGCTGGAGCGTCGACGCGCCGGCGAGCCGGGCGGTCTCCAGGTGCGACGGCGGCACGTTCTCCAGCGCCGCGCCGTACAGCATCATCGAGAACGCCGTGCCGCGCCAGACGTTGAACACGATGATCGACGCCATGGGGTGATCGAGCAGCCAGGCGAAGCCGGGCGTGTGCAGGATCGCGTTCAACGTCCCGCCGTCGCGGTCGAGCAGCGCGATCCACAGGAACGCGACTACCGACGACGGCAGAATCCACGCCAGCAGCACCAGCCCCTCGGTGAGGCTCTTCAGCGGCCCCCGCCGGTCGCGTAGCGCCCACGCGATCGCGAACCCGAGCACCGCCTGCCCGAGCACGGCCGAGCCGAGCACGAACTGCACGGTGAGCCACAGCGACGTGCGGAACCGCTCGTCGCCCAGCGCCTCGGCGTAGTTGGCCGCCCCCACCATCTGCGGATCGGCCGCCGCCAGGCCGGTGAGCCGGTAGTCCGTGAGGCCCAGATAGACGGTCCACAGCGCGGGGAAGACCAGGAACACCCCGATCAGCACCAGCGCCGGCAGCACGAACCCCACGCTGTGTCTCCCGCTCACCATCGGGGCGTTACCGGTCACCTCAGCTCGCGACATGGGCGGGGCCGCCGACGAGGGACTCGACCTTGCGCTGGTAGGCGGCGGCCGCCTCCTCCACGCTCGTGCCCGCCACGACCGCGGCCGTGGCCTCCTGCAGGGCGACCGACACCTGCGGGTAGACGGCCAGGGGCGGCCGGTACGCCGTGAGAGGCAGGACCTCGTCGGAGACGAACTTCAGCATCGGGTCGGCCCCCAGCACCGTGTCGTTCACGTCCTTGCGCGCCGTGATCCGGGCGGCCCCGGCGAGCTGCGACGTGGTGGCCTCGGCCGAGTGCATGAACGACAGCAGCTCCCAGGCCAGCTTCGGGTTCTTCGAGTTGGGGTTGAGCACCCGTACGGCGCCGCCGGACATGCTGACGAAGTCCTGGCCCCGGATGCCGGCGCCGGGGCGCTGGGCGGGGATCAGGGCGTAGCCGACGACGGAGTCGCGGTCCTTCATCGGGGCGACCCCGGCCTCGGGCTCGATCACCGACCGCCAGAAGTAGTCGCCCTCCGCCAGGATGGCGATCCTGCCCTCGGCGAACTGGGCGAACGACTTGTCCCGTCCCCGCGCCTCCTGCTGCAGCCTGGGGTCGCCGAGGCCGCCGGAGTAGACCTGCCGGTAGAAGTCCAGCACGTCCTTGAGCGCCCGGGAGGCGCCGGTCCACTTGCCGTCCGCGTAGATCTGCGCCCCCGCGCCCGCCAGCAGCGGCAGCGCGCCCTGCATGGTCGTCGCCTCGCCCATGGCGGTGCCGGCGTCGATCTGGATCGGGACGGGGACGCCGGCCCTCTTGAGCGCCCCGCCGGCGTCGAGGATCTCCTGCCAGCTCCGCGGCTGCCAGCGGTCCGGCAGGCCGGCCTTCCGGAACAGGGCCCTGTTGTAGAACAGCACCCGCCCGTCGGTGCCCTGTGGCAGGCCGTACCTCTTGCCCTCGAACGTGCCGAGGCCCTGCACGGCCTGCGGGATCTGGCTCCAGCCCTCCCAGGAGTCCGCCTCGGGACCGGCGACCTCGGCGAGCGGCTTGACGTACCCGGCCTGGGCGAACTCGCCCACCCAGATGCCGTCGAGGTCGATGACGTCGGCGCCCGCCCGTGACTTGAGGTCGAGGGCGACCTTCGTCTTGTACTGCTCGTCGTCCACGCCGCTCGGCTGGAACACCACGCGGACGTCGCGGCCCTTGGCCTTCTGCGCGGCCTCGAACCGCGGGATGACCCATTTGGCCGTCCAGTCGGCGGTCTCGGCATTCTTGCCGCCGGAGATCGCGTTGGCGGTGATGGTCAGGGTGACGCCCTCGTCTGTGGAGCCGCCGGAGCCGCCGGAGCCGCCGGTGCCGCAGGCGCCCAGAGTCAGCAGGGCCACCGCCGCCACCGCGAGCGCAGGTCTCATGATCGACCTCCCCGTAAGTCCTGACGTACGGACAAATCGACACTCGCACGCGATTACCGACACGTAAAGAAACGGTTTGGTGAACGAGTAAGGGACGCGCGCCCGGCCTCTTGCGGGATGTCTGGTTCGCGCTGAGCTGATCGGGAAGAGTGCAACCAGCGCTGAGACCTGAGTATGGTCGGGCGTAACAACGCATGCTTGGAGGGAGTCGCGTGGCATCTCAGCCAGCCTGGATGAACAGCCTCTTCACATATACGGGATCGTCGTCGTTCTCGGAGTTCCTAGGCGTGCACGCGCCGAACCTGCTGCCCGCCCGCAACGAGTCGCTGGCGGCGCCGGTGGGTGACGAGATCCCGCACGCGACCACCATCGTCGCGGCGACCTGCGCCGGCGGCGTGGTGATGGCGGGCGACAGGCGTGCGACCTCCGGGAACATCATCTCGCAGCGGGACATCGAGAAGGTGTTCCGCACCGACGACTACTCCTGCATGGGCATCGCGGGCACCGCGAGCACCGGCCTGGAGCTGGCCCGGCTCTACCGCGTCGAGCTGGAGCACTACGAGAAGACCGAAGGTCGCTCGCTGTCGACCGAGGGCAAGGCGCACCGCCTGGCCACCATGATCCGCGGAAACCTGCCCATGGCCATGCAGGGCCTCGTGGTCGTGCCGCTCTTCGCGGCCTACGACCCGTCCCACGACACCGGGCGGATCTTCAGCTACGACGTGGGCGGCGGGCCGTACGAGCAGAGGGAGTTCCACTCGATCGGCTCGGGTTCGATCTTCGCCCGGGGCTCGCTCAAGAAGCTCTACCGGGAGAACTCCAGCCCGCAGGACACGGTCCTGGCCTGCCTGCACGCCTTGTACGACGCCGCCGACGACGACTCGGCGACCGGCGGCCCCGACGTGATGCGGAAGATCTGGCCGGTCGTGTCCGTCATCACCGCCGACGGCTTCCGCCGCCTCCCGGACGACGAGATCGCCGAGTTCGTGGAGTCCATGCTGGAGAGGCGGATGACCGCCCCCGAAGGCCCGACCGCGCCGCTGCGCTAACCCAAGAGAGGATCACCCCCGGTGTCCATCCCCTTCGGAGGATATGCCTCGCCCGAGCAGATCATGCGGGACAGGGCGGAGTATGCCCGCAAGGGCATCGCTCGCGGTCGCAGCGTGGTCGTGATGCAGTACGCGGACGGCATCCTGTTCGTGGCGCCCAACCCGTCCAAGGCGCTGCACAAGATCAGCGAGATCTACGACCGCATCGGCTTCGCCGCGGTGGGGCGCTACAACGAGTTCGAGTCGCTCCGCCTGGCCGGCATCCGCTACGCGGACATCAACGGCTACACCTTCAACCGCAACGACGTCACCGGCCGCGGCCTGGCGAACCTGTACGCCCAGCACCTCGGCATGATCTTCACCGAGTCGATCAAGTCGTTCGAGGTGGAGATCGTCGTCGCGGAGGTCGGCGAGGCGGCCGAGGACGACCAGATCTACCGGATCACCTTCGACGGCTCCGTCTTCGACGAGCAGGGCATGGCCGTGATCGGCGGCCAGGCCGACGCCGTCGGAGGGCGCCTGAAGGAGCGGTACAGCGAGGGACTGCCGCTGCCGCAGGCCCTCGACGCCGCGCTGGCCGCCCTGACCGAGCCGGGCGGCGAGCGTCCCCCGGTGACCCAGATCGAGGTCGCCGTCCTCGACCGGGGCAGGGAGCACCGCAAGTTCCTGCGCCTGACCGGGCCCCGCCTGGAGAAGCTCCTGGAGGCCGCCAAGGAGAGCCAGGGGGGCACGCGGCGGCCCGCCGCCGAGGAGGCCCAGGCAGAGCGGGAACAGGCCGAGCAGGCTCCCGACACCGCCCCGCCGATCGCCCCCGAGGGCGACATCGACACGGGCTCCGGCGAGTAGCCCGTCCGCCCGTCCGCTCGTCCGTACGGCCGCGGTGCCGCGCCCTCATCAGGGGCGCGGCGCCGCCGTCTCATGGGGGTCGGCTCGGGCATTTCGGTCCAGCCAACCCCCGATTTCGCTACTCTCATCCGGTTATGACGACTTTTGATCTCTTCCGACGAGCGGGCGTTCCGGCCGCCGCCGTCGCCCTCCTGTCGCTGACCGCATGCTCCGGAGCCTCCGGCACCTCGGCCTCGCCCACCGTGACCGCCACCGTGACGGTGACGGCCCCGGCGTCGCCCGCGGAGCCGTCCGCCGACCCGGCGGTTTCCGACACCCCGGCGGCGGACACGCCCACCGACTCGAGCACGACCGCGCCGACGCGGAAGCCGGGCAAGGCCGGGCCGCCGATCACGGACAAGACGCCGGCCCCCTTCGGCGGGACCATCCAGTCGGACCCCGGGCACGACTTCACCAAGGGGCTCAGCCCCAGCAGGGACGGTGTCGTACGCGGCCAGCTGGTCGCCATGCACGACGAGAACGTGGCGGAGTACCGGCCCGTCAAGTTCGTCAAGGAGTACGGCGGCAGCACCAGCGGCCACTTCGAGGGACCGCCGGAGGGAGACGTGACGGCCTTCGCCGCGCCGATCGCGAAGAACGTCGTGTTCCTCAGCGCGGTCGGCTGCGACGGCAAGGACCAGACCATCGACAGCAAGTACCTCGGCACCCAGCGCTGCTCACGGGGCAAGCTGGTCCTGCGGGCCGACGGGGGCGACCTGCGGGCGCTCATCACCGTTCAGGGCGGGCAGATCGTCAAGGTGACGGAGATTTACGCCGCCTGACCGCTCCTTCTCGGCATTCCACCGCCTGATCACTGTTCGGCCGCCGGTTTATGGGAATAGTGTGAGGTGATGGATCGACGCATATTCGGGCTGGAGAACGAGTACGGCGTCACCTGCACGTTCCGCGGGCAGCGGAGGCTGTCGCCGGACGAGGTGGCGCGGTACCTGTTCCGGCGAGTGGTGTCCTGGGGCCGATCGAGCAACGTATTCCTGCGCAACGGCGCACGTCTCTACCTGGACGTGGGCAGCCATCCCGAGTACGCCACCCCTGAGTGCGACAACGTCGTGGAGCTGGTCACCCACGACAAGGCGGGGGAGCGGATCCTGGAGGGCCTCCTCGTGGACGCCGAGAAGCGGCTCCGCGAGGAGGGCATCGCGGGAGACATCTACCTGTTCAAGAACAACACCGATTCGGCCGGCAACTCCTACGGCTGCCACGAGAACTACCTCGTGGGCCGGCACGGGGAGTTCGGGCGGCTGGCCGACGTCCTGATTCCTTATCTGGTGACCCGCCAGATCATCTGCGGTGCGGGCAAGGTGCTGCAGACCCCGCGCGGAGCCGTCTACTGCGTCTCCCAGCGGGCCGAGCACATCTGGGAGGGCGTCTCCTCGGCGACCACCCGGTCCCGGCCGATCATCAACACCCGCGACGAGCCGCACGCGGACGCCGAGCGGTTCCGCAGGCTGCACGTCATCGTGGGCGACTCGAACATGAGCGAGACCACGATGCTGCTCAAGGTCGGCGCCACCGACCTGGTGCTGCGCATGATCGAGGCCGGTGTGGTGATGCGCGACCTGTCCCTGGAGAACCCGATCAGGGCGATCCGGGAGGTGTCCCACGACATGACGGGCCGGCGCAGGGTGCGCCTGGCCAACGGCCGCGAGGCCTCGTCACTGGAGATCCAGCAGGAGTACCTGACCAAGGCGCAGGACTTCGTCGACCGGCGCGGCGGGGACGCCACCGCCAAGCGGGTGCTGGAGCTGTGGGAGCGCACGCTCCGGGCGGTCGAGACGGGCGACCTCGACCTCGTCTCGCGGGAGATCGACTGGGTCACCAAATACCAGATGATTGAACGTTACAGACAGAAGTACGACCTGCCGCTGTCGTCGCCGCGCGTCGCGCAGCTCGATCTGGCCTACCACGACGTCCACCGCAAGCGCGGGCTGTTCTACCTCCTGCAGAAGCGGGGGGCCGTCGAGAGGGTGGCCGACGACGTGCGCATCTTCGAGGCCAAGTCGGTTCCGCCGCAGACCACACGGGCCAAGCTGCGCGGGGAGTTCATCCGCAAGGCCCAGGAGAAGCGGCGTGACTTCACCGTCGACTGGGTCCACCTGAAACTCAACGACCAGGCCCAGCGGACGGTGCTGTGCAAGGATCCGTTCCGCAGCGTCGACGAGAGAGTCGAGAAGCTCATCGCGGGTATGTGATCTCTTACACCGCTCTGACGGCGGGTTCGGGTAGCCTGGCCCGGACCCGCTGTCTGTTTGAGGATTCCCATATGCGCCGTCGTACGGCACTCGTCGCCGCCCTACCCTTGTTGCTCGTCGCCGCCTGCGGAACCGCGCAGAAGAGCACGTCCAGCGCGAGCCCCGCCTCCAGTGGCCAGGCCGCGGCCTCGGCCATCAAGGTGACGGGAGAGGCCGGCAAGAAGCCCACCGTGACCTTCCCGGCGGGCAAGCCCTCGCTCACGTCGGCCTCCATCAAGGTCATCGAGGGCCAGGGCACCCCGGCCAAGGACGGCGACGTCCTCACCGCCAACGTCACCGTCTACAACTGGGACGGCAAGGAGAACAAGGCGGCGGGCTCCGACTACGACCAGGGCAAGTCGGAGTTCGTCTCGGTCAGCCCGCAGCTGCCCAAGGCGCTGCACGAGGCGCTGATCGGCGCCAAGCCGGGCGGCCGGGTGATGGCCGTGGTCGCCAAGGACAACCTGAGCGCGGAGCAGCTCAACCAGGCCAAGCAGCAGGGTCAGGACTTCAACGCCGTGTCCCAGGTGCTGGTCATCGACGTGCTGGGGGCCGCGCTGAAGTCCGTCCAGGGCACCGCCGTCGACCCCGCCGTGAACGGCGTGAAGGTCGAGAACCCGAGCGGCGACAAGGCCCCGGCGCTGACCACCAAGACCAGCGAGAAGGCGCCCAAGAAGCTGGTCGTCAAGACCGTGATCAAGGGTGGCGGCCCCGAGGTGAAGGCCGGTCAGACGGTCCTCGCCCACTACGTCGGCAAGATCTGGGGCACCGACAAGAAGTTCGACTCCAGCTGGGACCGCGGCCAGCCCGCGACGTTCGCCCTCGACCAGGTCGTCAAGGGCTGGGCGCAGGGCCTGACCGGCGTCCCGGTCGGCAGCCGCGTCCTGATCACGATCCCGCCGGACCTCGGTTACGGCAAGGAGGGCAACGCGCAGGGCGGCATCAAGGGCACCGACACGCTCGTCTTCGTCGTGGACGTCCTCGGCGCGGCCTGACGGCAACGGACGACAGGGGCCCCTCTCACCCGACGGTGGGAGGGGCCCCTGGCGTACGGGCGTCAGCTGAGGATCTGGTAGCTGTCGCCGTAGACCTTCCACCGCAGCGGCGGGTCGAGGTCGAGGTTGCCGTTCTTGAGGAACACCCGCTGGGCGGTGTCGACCCGGCTGGTGTCGCTGTGCGCCTCCTCGGTCTTCATCGCCGCCTTGCGGGCGTCGAGGAACGCGTTGAGGTAGGCGACCTCGTCGCCGCCCTGCGCCGGGGTCTTCGCCTTCTTCATGGCCGTCTTGCGGATGCCGCCGAAGCTGACCGGGTCGGTGCCGGGGCCGTGCATCACGATGGCGTCGTAGTAGACGAACTGCCCGAGCGCGCGCAGGCCGTCGGCCTTGGCCTGGGCCACCCCGGGGTTGAAGTAGACCCGGTCGCGCTCGTCGTTCTGCGCCTGCCGGAACACGGGATCGGCGGCGGCGGCGCGCCAGTCCTTGGGGAAGCTCGGGTCCAGCCCCTGGTGCGAGTCGGTGCCGTTCACCTTCCGCAGCGCGGGCAGATACCTGGCCAGCACGTTGCCGGGCTTGCGCGTGGTGTAGAGCTCGACCAGGTCGAGCATGTCGCCGGTGCCCGAGCAGAAGCCGATGATCCCGGCGGTGTAGCCGCGCCCGTCGTCGATGTCCTCGATGTACTTGTACTGGGCCTTCCAGTCGAGTGAGGAGTTCTCCGCGCTGGAGACGAGCTCCATCGCGATCTCCTTCTTCTTCGGGTCCGTGAGGTCGACCGGCGCCGCCTTGACCGTCACCTTCACGGTCTCCCCGGTGGCGGCCGGGCCGCCGGTGGCGGCTCCCGCCGCGTTCGCGGGGAGTACGGCTGCGGCGGCGGCCACGAGCAGCAGAGCCGCGCGCCGGGGAGTGCGCCTGATCAGCGGGTCTTTCACGTGCGTCGCTCCGTTCTCCGCCCGCGGCCATGCGTCGTGGCGGGAAGGGGGCGCGGGCGGGGGATGAGCCCTCCGTGAGGGGGTTTAGTTAGGAAGGTTTCCTAATGAAAGCAGTACTCCGCGGCGGTGTCAACAGCCCCTTGACCGGCCGTCCCGGCCGGCGTCCGACGGTGGCGGCCGCACGACCTACACTCCGGCTGTGACGAGCGACGACCTGGAGTCGATGAGCGTGCTCGGCGATCCCGTACGGCGGGCGCTGTACCGGTTCGTGGCCGAGCAGGGGCGGGACGTGGGCCGCAACGAGGCGGCCGAGGCGACCGGCGTCCAGCGCACGCTGGCCGCGCACCACCTGGACAGACTGGTTGACGCGGGGTTGCTGGAGGCGGGCTTCCGCCGGCTCAGCGGCAAAGCCGGCCCCGGCGGCGGCCGCCCGGCGAAGGTCTACCGGCGGGTGCGCGAGGAGCGGACCGTGAGCCTGCCGCCCCGCGACTACCGCACGCTCGCGCTCGTGCTGGCGGAGACCGTCGACCTGCTGGGCGGCGAGGAGAAGGCGGAGGAGGCCGCCCGGCGGGCGGGGGAGCGCCTCGTCGCCTCCGATGTCGCCTCTGATGCCGCCTCCGGCGATCTCCTGGAGGTGTTGCGCGCGCGCGGCTACGAGCCGTACGAGGAGGACGGGCGGGTGCGGCTGCGCAACTGCCCCTTCCATGTGCTGGCCGACAGCCACCCGCTGCTCGTGTGCTCGATGAACCTCGCGCTGTGCGAGGGGCTGCTGGCCGGTCTGGGTGAGAACGGGTTCGCCGCGACGCTGGACCCGAGACCGGAGGAGTGTTGTGTGGCCTTCACATCTTCTAAAAACAACGTAGATTGACATAGAATCCGGGCATGCATCTCGCCCAGCTCAACGTCGCCCATCTCAGGGAACCCCTCGACTCCCCCGCGCTGACCGACTTCCTCTCCGCCCTGGCGCCGATCTACCAGGTGTCGGACGCCGCGCCCGGCTTCGTCTGGCGCATGAAGGAGGGCGATGAGCCCACGGACCTGATCCAGCACGACTACGGACCGATGCTGGTCGTGAACCTGTCGGTCTGGGAGTCCCGCGAGACGTTGTGGAACTTCGTCTATCGCAGCGCCCATCTGGAGGTCATGCGGCGGCGCCGGGAGTGGTTCCACCGGATGGCCGAGCCGTACACCGTGATGTGGTGGGTGCCCGAGGGGCACCTGCCGCCGCTCGGCGAGGCCATGGCACGTCTGGACCTGCTCCGGGCTCAGGGGCCGGGCCCGGAGGCGTTCACGTTCAAGGACTTCTACGACAGCAGTGACGCCGCGTGCCTCCCGGCGGCGGCGGAGGTCACGAAGTAGGCCAGGTCCTCCCCCAGGCCGCGGCCCATGGTGGACAGCCGCACCGGGGACGCCTTGAGCGCCTCGTGCAGGCCCTCCACCGGCACCGTCACGATCTCGTGACGGGTGGCCAGGGCCGCGGTCTGCTCGCGCACCGTCGCCCCGAACGCGCCGGGCAGGTCAGGCACGACGACCTGGGCCGGGGCCAGCGCGACCCGGCCGTACGCCGTGAGCGAGTGGTGCGACACCCCGACATGCCGCTCGCGGCGGTCGCCCTCGCTGACCCGCAGCGCGGCCACGGGCCGCCCGGTCAGCACGGCGGCGGCGTTCACGGCCTCGCCCGCGGCCACGCCGGAGAAGCCCCAGCGGGTGCCGGTGCCGAGGTTGCCCGGCCCCTGCGTGACGACGGCGACGTCGGCGCCGAGCACGTGGCGGGCGGCCAGCAGGCCGGTGTGGAGCGTGACCGCCTCGACGTCCCCGCCGAAGGACTGGCCGGTCGTCACCACCCCGCACAGCCAGTCGCGCTCGCGCAGCGTCGCGCACGACATCGAGAACCAGGCCGGCAGCGCCCCGCCGTCCTGCATCACGTACGCCACCCTGATCCCCGGGGAGTCCGCGTACAGACCACACAGGATCGCGGGCAGGGCGGAGTGCAGGTCGGCGACCACGACGGGCATTCCATCGACCGAATCGGCCTCCCGCAGCGCCTCGTGGTGCGGGGACCCCTGCTCGTCCGCGCCGAGCACGGTGGCCTGCAACGGGGTGTAGCGTGCTTTCACCAGGTGGCCGGGACCGGAAGGATCTTGCGGTAAACGTTCCGGGACGGCCACCACCATGGCGTACCCTCCCGTACCGAGACCCATGGCGAGGGCGGTCGTGTTGAGCAGCACGGTGTCGCCCACTTCAGGGCGTCCCACCAGCGGGGGATAGGCGAGCGCCCGGCACTCGCCCTCGGCGACGGCGACGTCGAGTTCCACCGCCCCCGGCCACTCGCGCCGGACCCGCACCACTTCGCCCTTGCGCCATCTGATCACGCCGAAAAGGGTAGCGTTCTCGACTGGAAGGGAGGCCCGATGTCGCGGCGGAAGACCGAGCGGCTGCTCAATCTGGTTATCTGCCTGCTCGCGACGCGGCGGCCGTTGAGCGCGGAGCAGATCCGGCAGGCCGTCCCCGGGTACGACCCGGACAACGACGAGGCCTTCCAGCGCATGTTCGAGCGCGACAAGAACGAGCTGCGCGAGATCGGCATCCCCATCGAGGTCCACAAGGACCCCTGGGAGGACGACCCCGGCTACCGGATCGTACGCGAGGCGTACGAGCTGCCCGAGATCACTTTGGAGCCCGACGAGGCCGCCGTCATCGGCCTGGCCGCGCAGGTGTGGCAGCGGGCGAGTCTCGCCGAGGCGGCCGGCGGGGCGCTGCTGAAGCTGACCGCGGGCGGCGTGCACGCCGACCTCGCGGAGAGCCCGCTGGAGCTGCGGGTGGACACCCGCGACCCCGCGTTCCCCGCGCTGTGGGAGGCCGTGCGGGACCGGCGCGCGGTCGCCTTCGACTACCGGTCGGCCGGCAGCGAGTCGGTGCTGCGGCGGACGGTCGAGCCGTGGGGGGTCGTCAGCAGGCGCGGCCGGTGGTACCTGGTCGGGCACGACCGCGACCGCGGCGCCGCCCGGGTCTTCCGGTTGAGCCGGATCACCGGGGCGGTGTCCACGCTCGGGCGGCCGGGGGCGTTCACCGTGCCGGAGGGGCTGGACCTGCGGGCCATGGTGGGCTACCAGGAGCTGCCGAACGAGCGGGTCGCCCTGGTGCGCGTACGCAAGGGCACCTGCCTCGGTCTGCGGCACGCCGCCCAGGCAGTGCGTAACGGGCCGGGGGAGTGGGACGAGGCCGAGGTGACCTTCGCCGACGCGGAACGGCTCGCCGGGTGGCTGGCCAGCCTCGGCGCGGACGCCGTCGTGCTGGACCCGCCGGACGCGCGCGACGCCGTGATCCGCCGTCTGAAGGGGGCGTTGCAGTGAGTTCGGACCGGCTGCCGCGGCTGCTCGCGCTGGTGCCCTACCTCATGTCGCATCCGGGCGCGCAGGTGCCCGAGGTGGCACGGCTGTTCGGCCTGTCGGAAAAGCAGCTCGTCGACGACCTCCAGCTCGTCTGGATGTGCGGCCTGCCCGGGCACACGCCCGGCGATCTGATCGACGTCTCGTGGGACGGCGGCGAGATCCTCATCGACAACGCCGAGGCGATCGCCCGGCCGCTCAAGCTCGGTGTGGACGAGGCGAGCGCGCTGCTCGTCGCGCTGCGCATGCTCGACGAACTGCCCGAGTTCCAGGGCCGCGACGTGCTCGGCCGGGTCATCGCCAAGCTGGAGCAGGCGGCGGGCGAGGGCGCGGCCACGGTGAGCAGCCAGGTCCAGGTGGAGATCGGCGCGGCCCCGGACGCCCACGCCGTCATCACCGACGCCGCCCGCAGGGGCCGCAGGCTGTCGCTGCGCTACTACGTGCCGGGGCGCGACGAGATCACCCCCAGGGAGGTCGACCCGCTGCGGGTCGTGCTCGTGGACGGGCGGCACTACCTGGAGGGCTGGTGCTACCGCGCCGAGGCGATGCGGATGTTCCGCGTCGACCGGATCCTGGACGTCGAGATCCTCGACGTGCCCGTGGACCCACCGGCCGAGGCCGAGCCGATGGACGTCACCAGGGGCGTGTTCCGGCCGTCGGACAGCGACGAGCTGGTGGAGCTGGAACTGACCCCGGCGGGCCGCTGGGTGGCGGAGTACTACCCCTGCGAGGAGGTCGCCGAGCTGGGCGAGGGCCGCCTGCGCGTCTCGCTGCGGGCTCGCGACCAGTCCTGGCTGGTGCGGCTCGCGCTCCGGCTGGGCGACAGCGGCCGGGTGCTGTCGCCGGCGTCCCTCGCCGAGCGGGTGACGGCCACCGCCAAGCAGGCGCTGGCCAACTACGAGACCGTGTGACCTGGGGAAGCGCATGACTTTGATCTTCGCCCTGTCCGCGGTGGCCGTGGCGGGGCTCGCCGTCCTCATGCGGCCGGCCGTCCGGGTGCTCGCCGCGGCGCGGGACCTGCACGCCGAAGTCAAGCGGGCCAAGGGGCGGCTCGGAGTGTCCGAATAAGGGACTTTGCCCACGATTGATGTGATTTTGAGGCCCGTGGACAGGTGAACTTTGGCGGCCGGTGCGCGTACGATCGGGGGGTAGTACCCACGGCCCTCGCGGTAAGGACATGACATGCCCAACCTCGGACCCATGGAATGGATTCTGATCCTCCTGGTTCTGATCCTTCTTTTCGGCGCGAAGAAGCTCCCGGACACCGCGAGGGCCCTTGGGCAGTCGCTGCGCATGTTCAAGAAGGAAACCAGCAAGATGAGTGAGGAGGACGAGGAGCGGCAGACGGTCAAGGCGCAGGCCGAGCCCGTCGCTCCGCCGGCGGCGCAGATCCCGCCGGCCACCCCGTCCGTCGAGGAGCGGCTGCGTGTCCTGGAGGAGGAGAACCGGAGGCTGCGTGAGAGCCAGCAGCCGGTGAGCTCGCAGAACGAGCAGCGCTCCAACTAGGCGCCGCACCCCCACTGACCCCAGGACGAACCAGATGGCCCTGTTGAAACGGTCGACTCCCGCCGCCACGGCACACGACGGGCGGATGACGCTCATGGAGCACATCCGCGAGCTGCGCAACCGGCTGATCAAGGCCATCCTGGCGGTGGTCGTCGGGACCGCCGTCGGGTTCATCTACTTCGAGCCCATCTGGAACTTCCTGAAGCAGCCGTACTGCCGGCTGCCGCAGGCCCATCAGCTGAACGGCGACAAGTGCACGCTGGTGGTGAACGGGGTCTTCGACTCGTTCTTCGTCAACCTCAAGGTCGCCGTGATCTTCGGCGTGGTGGTCTCTGCGGTGTTCTGGATCTACCAGATCTGGGCGTTCGTGACCCCGGGCCTGTACCAGAACGAGCGCCGCTACACCATGGCGTTCCTCGGGCTCTCCGTCCCGCTGTTCACCGCAGGCTCGGCCCTCGCCTACGTCACGATGGACAAGGGCCTGTCGCTGCTGCTGAGCTTCGCCCCCGAGGGCACACTGACGCTGGTGAGCATCAACGAGTACCTCAGCTTCGCGCTCGCGATGCTGATCATCTTCGGCATCTCCTTCCTGATGCCGTTGCTGCTGGTGTTCCTCAACGTCATCGGGGTGCTCCGGTTCAAGACGGTGTCCAAGCACACCCGCATGGTCGTGTTCCTGATGTTCGTCTTCGCGGCCGTCGCGACGCCGAGCCAGGACCCCGTCACCATGCTGGCCCTGGCGCTCCCGATGGTCGGCCTGTTCTTCGTCGCGATGGCGTTCATGTACTTCCACGACAAGAAGCAAGACATCGCCGACGCGGCGCACGCGCGGGCCATCGAGGAGGAGCTCGACGGGCCGTCCGCCGCCGAGGGCACGGCGGACTCGGTCGACGTGAGGGACTGACCGAATATCCCTCTGGTGTCGCCTGGTGGGTGGCGGTAGGTTCCGCGTATGGCCGATGAGATCGTCGTCCTGGTGAACCCCGCCGCCCGCGGCGGCCGTACGCTGCGCCTGCTCGACCCGGTGCTGCGGCGGCTGCGGGCGGGCGGCCGCCCGGTCTCGGTGGTCGTCGGGACCTCGGCGGCGGACGCCCTGGGCCGGGCCCGCGATGCCGTCGCCGCCGGACCGGCCGCGCTCGTCGCCTTCGGCGGCGACGGCCTGGTCCACCTGGCCGTGCAGGCCGTGGCAGGGACGGCCGTGCCGCTCGGGATCGTGCCCGCGGGGACCGGAAACGACATCGCCGACGCTCTCGGCATCCCGCGCAAGGATCCGCTCGCCGCCGCGGACATCGTGACCTCGGGCGACTGCCGGGTGATCGACGCGGCCAAGCTGGGCACGGGCGGGAACAGGCCGGATGAGTGGTTCGCCGGGGTCCTCGCCTGCGGGTTCGACTCCCGCGTCAACGAGCGGGCCAACGCCATGACCCGGCCGCCGGGAATGGCGAAGTATCTGGTCGCGCTCGCACGAGAACTGCGGTCGTTCACCCCGATCCCGTTCCGGATCACCCTCGACGGGGAGGCCGCCGAGCGCGAGGCGATGCTGGTGGCGGTGGCCAACACCCGGTCGTACGGCGCCGGGATGCGGGTGTGCCCGGACGCCCGGCCCGACGACGGCCTGCTCGACGTGCTCGTGCTCGGGGCGGTGCCCAAGGGCGAGTTCCTGCGCACGTTCCCCCGCGTCTACCGGGGCAGCCACACCGGGCACCCCGCCGTGACCGTGCGACGGGCCCGGCGGGTGGAGATCGAGGCCCTGGACGGGGACGTCGTCGCGTACGCCGACGGCGAGCGGGCCGGTCCCGCCCCGCTGACCTGCGCCGTCGAGCCGGGAGCGCTGCGCGTCCTGGCCCCCTGATCGACGAGGCTGATCTACGGCGTAAAGGCGGCCGCGTAAAAGGATCTCCGATCACGGACGCCCGGAATCCCGTTATCGGTAGGGTTGACGGTATGAGTACGCCAGCGGAACGCTATGCCGCCTTCCGTGAGGGGCAGTCCGGCGCCGGACCCGCTCTCGCCTCGTTCCGCGAACTTTACGACTTCGAGCTCGACGAGTTCCAGATCGACGCCTGTCAGGCGCTGGAGGCCGGGGACGGCGTGCTGGTGGCCGCGCCGACCGGGTCGGGCAAGACGGTGGTGGGGGAGTTCGCCGTCCACCTGGCGCTGGAGCAGGGCCGCAAGTGCTTCTACACGACGCCGATCAAGGCGTTGTCCAACCAGAAGTACAACGACCTGGTCAGGCGGTACGGCGCGCGCAAGGTCGGCCTGCTGACCGGCGACAACAGCGTCAACGGCGAGGCCCCGATCGTGGTCATGACCACCGAGGTCCTGCGCAACATGCTGTACGCGGGCTCGAACACGCTGACCGGCCTCGCATATGTGGTGATGGACGAGGTCCACTACCTGGCCGACCGGTTCCGCGGCGCGGTGTGGGAAGAGGTCATCATCCACCTGCCGGAGTCGGTGCGGGTGGTGGCCCTGTCGGCCACGGTCAGCAACGCCGAGGAGTTCGGCGAGTGGCTGGGCGAGGTGCGCGGCGACACCACGGTCATCGTGGACGAGCACCGGCCGGTCCCGCTGTGGCAGCACATGCTGGTCGGCAACAAGATGTTCGACCTGTTCGTCGACGAGGGCGACGGCACCCTGCGGGTCAACCCGTCCCTCATGCGGATCTCCCGCGATGAGATGCGGCTGGCCCAGGCCAGGGGCAGACGGGGTTACTCGAGGCCCGGCCGGGGCACGACGCCGAGCCGGTCGGACGTGATCGAGAAGCTCGACGCCGAGGGCCTGCTGCCGGCGATCACCTTCATCTTCTCCAGGAACGGCTGCGACGCCGCCGTCATGCAGTGTCTCTACTCCGGGCTGCGCCTCACCACGGAGGCCGAGAGCCACGAGATCCGCCAGATCGTGGACGAGCGCACCGCGCACCTGCCCGACGAGGACCTCGCGGTGCTCGGCTACCTCGAATGGCGCGACTGCCTGGAGCGCGGCCTGGCCGCCCACCACGCGGGCATGCTCCCGGCCTTCAAGGAGGTCGTGGAGGAGCTGTTCACCAAGGGGCTGGTGAAGGCGGTCTTCGCGACCGAGACGCTGGCGCTCGGCATCAACATGCCGGCCAGGTCCGTGGTGATCGAGAAGCTCGACAAGTGGAACGGCGAGACCCACGCCGACCTGACCCCGGGGGAGTACACCCAGCTCACCGGCCGAGCCGGGCGGCGCGGCATCGACATCGAGGGCCACGCGGTGGTGGTCTGGCAGCCGGGGATGGATCCCCTCGCCGTCGCCGGTCTCGCCGGCACCCGCACCTATCCGCTGCGCTCCAGCTTCAAGCCGTCGTACAACATGGCGGTCAACCTCGTCGGGCAGGTCGGCCGGGAGCGGGCGCGGACCCTGCTGGAGGACTCCTTCGCCCAGTTCCAGGCCGACCGGGCCGTGGTCGGGCTGGCCCGCCAGCTCCGCAAGGCGGAGCAGGCCCTCGAGGGCTACGCCGAGGCCATGACCTGCCACCTCGGCGACTTCGAGGAGTACGCCGCGATGCGCAGGCGGCTGTCGGACCGCGAGGCCGAGCTGTCGCGCCAGCGGGGGGCGGCCCGCCGCGCCCAAGCCGTGCAGTCCCTGGAGGTGCTCAAGCCCGGCGACGTCATCCGGGTGCCGGGCGGGCGCCGCGCGGGCATCGCGGTCGTGCTCGACCCCGGCGTCAACGGCCGGGGACACGAGGGCCCCGCGCCGCTCGTGCTGACGATCGGCAAGCAGGTCAAGCGCCTGTCGGCGGCCGACTTCCCGGTGCCGGTCGAGCCGGTCGACAAGATCAGGATTCCGAAGGGCTTCAATCCGCGTTCGCCGAAGGAACGGGCCAACCTCGTCTCGACGGTGCACGCGAAGCTGGGCGACCGCGACCTCGGCAAGCCGCCGCGGGCGCGCGACCACGCCGCGGAGGACGAGGAGATCACCCGCCTGCGGCGGGAGCTGCGCCAGCACCCCTGCCACGGCTGCGACGAGCGTGAGGACCACGCCCGCTGGGCCGAGCGCTACCACAAGCTGCTCAGGGAGACCGAGGGGCTGCGCCGCCGGGTCGAGGGGCGCTCCCACGTCATCGCCCGGACCTTCGACCGGGTCTGCGGCGTGCTGGACCAGCTCGGCTACCTGGACGGCGAGACCGTCACGGAACAGGGCCGCAGGCTCGCCTCGCTCTACACGGAGCTCGACCTGCTCACGGCCGAGTGCCTGCGGGCGGGTGTGTGGAACCGTCTCGACCCCGCCGAGCTCGCCGCGTGCGTGTCGTCGCTGGTGTACGAGTCGCGGCAGGCCGACGACGTCCGCAGCCCGAAGATCCCGGCCGGCGCCACGCGCGACGCGCTCGCGGAGATGGTGCGCCTGTGGGGCGAGCTGGAGGGCATCGAGGAGGACCACGGGCTGTCGTTCGTCCGCGAGCCCGACGTCGGCTTCGCCTGGGCGGCCTTCCGCTGGGCCAAGGGTCACAGCCTCGACGCCGTGCTGACCGACTGCGATCTCGCGGCGGGCGACTTCGTCCGCTGGGTCAAGCAGCTGCTCGACCTGCTCGGCCAGCTCAGGGACGCCGCGCCCAAGGGGAGCAAGGTCGCCGAGAACGCCGTCAAGGCCATCGACGCCATGCGCCGCGGGGTCGTCGCCTACTCCTCCGTCAGCTGACCCGTGCCGGATGCCGCACGGCGGCCCGCCGTCCGATCCCGTATCCAGGCGAACGCGACGTGGACGAGACCGGCGGCGCCCGGCAGTGCGGTGCCGAGCAGCAGGCCCATTGCGACGGAGTAGGCGACGGCGTTCGACGGGATCACCAGTCCGCCCGCCACCGTCAGCAGCGCGACGCCGAGCAGCGTGAGGCACATCGCCAGGTACTGCCGCAGCGGGCGGGTGGTGCGTAGCTCCTGGCAGATGAAGAGCACGGCCGGTGCGGTGCCCGTCCTGAGACCCTCGGCCGCGTACCCGAGGGCGCGCAGCGGGTTGGCGGCGAAGAATCGGGCGACGGCGGGGATGCCCGCCGCCCACACGGCGTTCGGCGGTTCGCAGGTCTTCTTCAACCAGTTCGAGCCGCCCCACAGGACCGCGAGGCCGGCGATCATGAGGGCGTACTCGCCCCACGGGCGGGGGCCGCGGCCGGATTCCGGCGCGGAATCGTCCGTCGTCATGTGGCCTCCGCCGACATTCGTGATCATTGCCAGAATAACGACGGTCATCCCCGAAAGGCGGCGATTCGCCCGGAAAGGTGGCGCGCGGCCGCTCAGGCGGCGGTGAAGCGGACCTCGCGGGTGGCGGGGTCGGCGCGCGTGAGCTGTACGGGGACGCGCTCGCCGAGTGGCAGGCGGTCGCCGTCGCAGCGGGCGATGACGGCGGGCTCGGTGACCTGCACCTGGCCGCCCGGTTTTCCGTCGGTCACGTCGACCACGACCGCCTCGAAGACCTCGCCGATCCTGGGGTGCAGCACGGCCGCCTCGACCAGGTCCACGCAGGCCCGCCCCACCGCGCCGGCCCGCCTGCCGCCCGCGGCCATCTGCTCCGGCAGGCCGGGCAGCGCCGCCGCGACCTCCTCGGGGACCGGGCGGTCCGCGGCCACGGCCAGGCAGACCTCGGTGCCGTACCGGTCGACCAGCCGCCGCAGCGGCGCGGTGACGTGCGCGTACGGCGCCCCCAGGGCGGCGTGCAGCACCTGCGTGGGTGCCGAGCCGTCGAAGGCGACGTAGGCCGCGCCGCGCAGCAGCACCGTCGACTCGTGCAGGAAGGCGGCATGGCCGGGGATCTTCGGGTCGAGCCCGTGCACGACCTCGGCGTACGACGTGCCGTCGGGCCAGGGTACGCCGAGCGCGGCGGCGACCCTGCGGACCTTGCCGACGTCCTCCGGGCCCGCCTCGGGGAGGACCCGCAGCACGCCGACGCCCGCGTCCAGCATCATCCGGGCGGCCGCCATGCCGGTGAGCAGCGAGATCTGGGCGTTCCACGCCTCGCAGGGGTGGTTCGTGCGGAACTCCACCCGGTAGCCGCCGTTCCCGTCGGGGACCACCTGCTGCTCGGGCGTCGGCAGCGACAGCCCGCCCCTGGCCCGCTCCCGCTCCAGCCGCAGCGGCCCCACCTCGGCGAGCAGCGCGATCGTCCCCTCCGCCCGGCCGGTGTCCACGGCGGCCTGGACCGTCTCGTAGTCGAGCCGTTCCCGGCTGCGCACCAGCGCGCGGCGCAGGTCCACCGCCTCGATCTCCCCGTCGGACCCGAGGTCGAGCCGCCACAGGGCCGCGGGGCGGGCCTGCCCGGGCAGCAGGCTGGCCGCGCCCTCCGACAGGACCGGCGGGTGCAGCGGCACACGCCCGTCGGCCATGTAGACGGTCTCGGCGCGGACCCGCGCCTCGGCGTCGATCGCCCCGCCGGGCCGGACGAACGCCGCGACGTCGGCGATCGCGTACCAGACGCGGTAGCCCGTCCCGCGCCGCTCGATGCACAGCGCCTGGTCGAGGTCCATCGAGCCGGGCGGGTCGATCGTCATCAGCGGGAGATCGATCCGATCCTCCCGCGGCGCGGCGGGGGAGGCGGCGGCCCGCTCGGCCTCCTCCTGCACGGGGGCGGGGAAACCGTCCGGCAGGTCGAACTCGCCGCGGATGCGGGCGAACCCGTCACGGAGCCCGTCCGCGTTGTTCGGGAGGCGGATCGTCGTGTACGGCACGCGATCAACCTACCCGAGTGTGGACATTCCGGGCCGTAACGGCCGGGGGTCAGGCCAGTGCGGCGAGCAGGCGGTTGAGCGGGCTGTCCAGGCCGTGCTTCTCCGACAGCGCGACCAGGCGCTCGGGGTCGCGCGGTGCGGCGGGCAGGGCGATGTCGACGTCCGGGACCGGGACGTCGTGGGCCACCCGTACCACGGCAGGGGCGACCTCCAGGTAGTCGCGGGCGGCGGCGAGCTTGTTGCGTGCGCCCGCGGGGAAGCCGTCGGCGCCGCCGTCGTCCAGGGCGGCGAGCAGCGTGGACAGCGAGCCGAAGCGCGTGATGAGAGCCGCCGCCGTCTTCTCGCCGATGCCGGCGACACCGGGCAGGCCGTCGCTCGGGTCGCCGCGCAGCGTCGCGAAGTCGGCGTACGCCCGCCCCGGGATGCCGTACTTCTCCCGGACGAACGCCTCATCGATGATCTGGAGGTTACGGATTCCCCTTACTGTGTAAAGGGCGCGGCAGGGCTTCTCGTCGTCCACGAGCTGGAACAGGTCGCGGTCGCCCGTGACGATGTCCACGGCGTCGGCGGCGGCGGTCGCGTAGGTGCCGATCACGTCGTCGGCCTCGTATCCGGCGACGCCGACGCGGGCGATGCCCAGCGCGTCCAGGACCTCCTCGATGACCGGGACCTGCGGGGCCAGCGTGTCCGGCACCTCCTCCTCGTCGCCGCTCGCCACCCGGTGCGCCTTGTACGACGGGATCGCGGCCACCCGGAACGCCGGCCGCCAGTCGGCGTCCATGCACGCCACGATCTGGGCGGGGGAGTGCTGCCGGACCAGGGTGGCGATCATGTCGAGGAGCCCGCGCACCGCGTTGACCGGCATGCCGTCCGGCGAGGTCACCGACTCCGGGACTCCGTAGAAGGCGCGGAAGTACAGCGACGGGGTGTCGAGAAGCATCAGCACCCTGCCATTGTCACGCCTGTCAGGGGTGCCGCGGACCCTCTCCGGTCACCGCCACGGCCAGCAGGCAGGTGTCGTCCTCGGGGTTGGGGCCGCCGATCGCCTCCAGCAGGCGGTCGAGGCCCGCGTCGAGGTCCGCTCCGGCCGTGCCGAGCCCGGTCGCCACGGCCGCCTCCACGATGAGGGACACCCCCGCGCCGATGTCGCGCGAGCGGCGCTCGACCAGGCCGTCGGTGAACATCAGCAGCAGGTCGCCGGGCTCGAGGCGGACGTCGGCCACCCCGTACGGCAGGCTCGACGTCGCCCCGAGCACGACCCCCCGGGGCGCCCCGAGCTGGCGCGCGCCCCCGCGACGCACCAGGATCGGGGCGGGGTGGCCCGCCTGTGCCCACGTGAAAAGGCGGGTCGCCGGGTCGAAGTGGCCGCACACGGCGGTCGCAGTGGTGTCGTCCAACCGGGTGAGGACCAGGGTGTTCAACCACGTCAGCAGCCTGCCGGGGCAGGCCCCCGTCATGCTCAGGCCGAGCAGCGCGTGACGCAGCTGAGCCATTTCGGCGATCGCGGGCAGGCCGTGTCCGGACACGTCGCCCACCGCGAGGAACATGCGCCCGTCGGGCAGCGGCGCGGCGTCGTACCAGTCGCCGCCGAGGCTCGACGCCCGGCCTGCCGGGACGTACCGGACCGCGATCCGGGCGTAGGGCAGGTCGATCGACGCGCCGGGCTCGGGCAGGATCGCCTCCCGCAGCGCCAGGGTGACGCGGCGCTCCTCGACGGCGCGTTCCCGGCGCTCGGCCCACCGCCGTCCGCCGATGTCCTGAACCACGAGGGTGCCGACGGGGGCGGCGCCGGGCGTCATGTCCGGGTCGCGGTCGTCCGCGGGGGGAAGGGCGGGCCTCGTGCCGCCCACTACGCCGACCATTTGTCTCGCTCTCGATGCCGCTCTTGCAGTGCCTTGCGGACGTTCCGTGCTCGCCCTGACGCGGAGCGTAGCAGTCCTGCATTCCGCAGGGGTTGGTTTTCTTCTATGGCGTGGAATAAGCCAGAGCCCCGCGAAGCTCGCCCGCGTGGCGGCTGTGGTATGCGCACCTGAGTACGTCGTCAGGGCCCGCGCTCGTTAGATTAGGTCGCGTGACGACGATGTCCCCGGAGCACTCCGACCTGTATCCCACGACCCGTCCGGCCGCAGTGAGCGAGGCCGTCGACCGCGCCGGCCTCGACGCGCTGCTGCTGACGCCAGGCCCCGACCTCCGCTTTGTGACCGGCTACGACGCGATGCCGCTGGAACGCCTGACCTGCCTGGTCGTGCCGGCGTCCGGCGCGCCGTTCCTGATGGTGCCGCGCCTGGAGCTGCCGGCCGCCGAGCACTCGCCCGCCTCCCGGCTCGGCATCGAGTTCGTCGCGTGGGACGAGACCGACGACCCGTTCGCCGAGGTGGCCCGCCGTCTGGGCCCGGTCGCCCGGGTCGGGCTCGCCGACCGCATGTGGGCGTTGCAGTCGCTGCGGTTCCGCGCGGCCATGCCCGGGGCCGAGCAGGTGCTGGCCGGGAGCGTCCTGCGCGAGCTGCGCATGCGCAAGTCGCCCGCGGAGAAGGCGGCGCTCGCGGAGGCGGGGGCGGCCATCGACGCCGTGCACAACCTGGTGCCCCAGTTGCTGAAGGCCGGTCGCACCGAGCGGGAGGTCGGCAAGGACATCGCGGAGGCGATCATCGACGCGGGCCACGCCAGGGTCGACTTCGTGATCGTGGGCTCGGGCCCGAACGGCGCCAGCCCGCACGCCGAGCTGACCGACCGGGTGATCCGGCCCGGCGAGCCCGTCGTGGTCGACATCGGCGGCGTCATGCCGAGCGGCTACTGCTCCGACTCCACGCGGACCTACTGCGTGGGCGAGCCCCCGGCCGACTTCGCGGCGTACTACGAGGTGCTCAAGCGCGCCCAGGAGGCCGCCTGCGCCCACGTCAGGCCCGGCGTGAGCTGCGAGTCGGTGGACGCCGCCGCCCGCGAGGTGATCGCGGAGGCGGGGTACGGCGAGTACTTCGTCCACCGCACCGGGCACGGCATCGGCCTGGAGACGCACGAGGAGCCGTACATCGTCGCGGGCAACACCGAGGAGATGCGGCCGGGGTTCGCCTTCTCCATCGAGCCGGGCATCTACCTGCCCGGACGGCACGGCGCCCGGATCGAGGACATCGTCGTCTGCGGCGAGACCGCCGGAGAGCGGATGAACAACACCACCAGGGACCTGGTCGTGGTCGACTGATCCCTGCGGCTGTGCTCTCCGCCGCTCTGGCAGAGTGATGATCACGACTGCCGGATCGGAGGACGTATGACGCACGAGGGCATCGACGAGGGCATGGACGATCCCCGCGCCCAGGCCGAGGGCGAGGTCAGCATGGCGCGGCTGGCCCTGGCCGACGGGGAGACCGGGCACGCCGCCGCGCACGTCGCGGCGGCGCTGGCCCACGATCCCGCCCTGCCCGAGGCCCACGAGATGCTGGCGCGACTGCTGGCCGGGCCGGGCGGCGGGCCGGACCTGTTCCCCCTGGAGGAGCCGGTCTTCCTCGGCACCGCGCTGGCCCGCGCCCACGCACTGGCCGCGCGAGGCGAGCACGTGCCCGCGCTGCGCCTGCTGATCTCGGTGCAGCGGCACGAGCCGGGAGGACGCTGGGCGCACGTGCCGTGGGTGCTCGACCCCGAGCTGCCCGGGCGGATCCCGCCCGGCGAACTGGGCTCGCTCGTCTCGCTGCTGGCCTCCGGGCTGCCCGGCACGGTGCCGGAGGACGGCCGCGAGGCGCTGCTGCCGTACGTCACCCTGGTGCGGGGCGCGCTGCGCGCCCATCCGGACGACGCGTCGCTGCTCTGGCTGGCCTCGCTCCTCCTGCGCCGGGTGGGGGAGGCCGAGGAGGCGGTGGAGCTGGCCGCCCGCTCCTACGCGCTGGCGCCGTCCTTCCAGGCCGCCCTGGCCGAGGGATACGCGTGCCGCGACCTGCATCGGTGGCCCGAGGCCGAGCGGGCGATGGTGCGGGCGCTCGAGCACGACCCCGCCAACCTCGCGTTGTACACCGACATCGGCGAGATGCTGTACAGCAGCGGTCGCCCGGAGGAGGGCCTGGAGTGGGTGGAGCGCGCGCTGCGGCGCGAGCCCCGGCACCCGAACGCCTATCCGACTGCCTGCGGGATGCGTTTCGAGCGGGACGGGGACGTCCGCCACCTGGTGGAGCTGGCCGACCACCTGCGCGACGACCCCGGAAACGAGCACGGTGACGCGGTCCTCGGCGAGCACTGCGCGCTGCGCCTCTGGCTGGGACGCGTCCCCGGCCCGACGGAGTCGGTGATCGACGTGCTCTACCAGATGGTGGAGCAGGAGGAGCCCCCGGCGAGCGGGGAGCTCACGGTCTCCGCCCCCGAGCCGCCCAGCGCGCTGCTCGCCTTCTCCCTGGTCGTGCCCGGCTTCGCGGTGACCGTCGCCGACGCGCCGGCCCCCGACGCGCGGCTGACCGTGCCGGAGGTGTACGCCCACGGCCTGGTGCGGAGCGTGACACGCCGGGTGTGGCGTTACGAGGGCATGACGGCCGTGCCCGCCGTGCCGCCGCCGTCCCGCGAGGCGCTGGAGGCCGTCGCCGCCGTCGCGACGCTGCGCTGGCCGCACCTGCCGGCCGCCTACGACCACGCCGTACGCCTGTCGGGCCTGTCCCTCGGCGACCTGCTCGGCGTGCTCGCCCACCCACCGCTGTCGCCGTACGGCGAGCCGGCGGCCGTGCCGCTGTGGATCAGGCAGGTCCAGGCGTGGGCCTGTCTCGGCATCGCCCACCACCAGGCCGGTCAGGCGTGGGCGGAGTCCGAGCGCAGGAGCGTGTTGGCCGACCTGGCCTACGGGCCGGAGGACTGGGTGACCGAGGCCGCCCTGCTGGGAATGATCGCCACGGCCTGGGTGGACCCGGACGCCCGCCACGACGTGGCCGAACTGGTGGCCTGGCGCTACCTGGCCGCCGTGGAGGCGTCGAGGACGCGGCCCGTGACGATCCTCGGCTCGCTCGCAGCCCTCGTGTCGGCGACCCCCGGCATGCACCCCGACGTACGGGCGCTGGCCGCGGACGCGTGATCGCGTAATTGTCGCCGGGGTCTGGTAGGACGGACCCGCCGACTCCCCCCGACGAGAAAGTCCGCCCATGATCCCGTACGACACCTACTTCGGCTACAAGCACCGGTACGAGGACAGTTACGCCGGGCTGCCGGTGATCGAAGTTGTCCCCGAGGAGGACGAGGAGATCCCCGACCCGGCTTCGGTGGCGGTGCGGATCAGCGCGGAGATGGACGACTATGACGTCGACGAGGCGTTCGACGCCTTACTGAAGCGTGTGGACACGGCCAAGGTTCCGGCACTCGTGATCGGCGAGTGGGAGGACTGCTACGGAACCTCGTCGGAGCACCTTGTCGGCCTGCTCGTCGACAACGCCGCCCGGTTCCCCGGGCTGCGCTCGCTCTTCCTTGGCGCGCTCAGTTCCGACCAGGCGGAGATCTCCTGGATCACGCAGTCGGACGTGACACCGCTGCTTGAGGCGTTCCCCCGGCTGGAGCGGCTGGAGGTGCGCGGCGGCACGGGACTCGAGCTCAGGCCCGTCAGGCACGAGTCGCTGCGCATGCTGCGGTTCGAGACCGGCGGGCTGCCCGCCGAGGTGGTGCGTGCGATCGGGGCCTGCGAGCTTCCCGCGTTGGAGCACCTGGAGCTGTGGCTGGGGGTCGAGGACTACGGCGGGAACGCCACCGTCGCCGATCTGGCGCCGATCCTGTCCGGGGAGCGGCTGCCGGCGCTGCGCCACCTCGGCCTGCAGGACAGCGAGATCCAGGACGAGATCGCGGCGGCCGTGGCCGCCGCGCCGGTCGTCGCCCGGCTGGAGTCTCTCGCCCTCTCGATGGGCATGCTCACCGACGCCGGGGCGGAGGCCCTGCTCGGCGGGCAGCCGCTGACCCACCTGCACACGCTCGACCTGCACCACCATTTCCTCACCGACGCGATGGTCGCCCGGGTGACCGAGGCGCTGCCGGGCGTCGAGGTCGACCTGTCGAAACAGGAGGAGGCCGAGGAGGACGAGGGTGAGGTCTGGCGTTACGTGGCGGTGAGCGAGTGACACCGAGCCTCTCTGTCGTCGGCGTGCCGGGCGACCGGCGGGTGACGAAGTTCCGCGACGCCGTCGTCGCCCGGGGGCTGCCCGAGCCGCGGGTGGTCTCCTGGCGTGACGTGCTGACCGGACGCGAGATCGGCCTGCCGCCGGGGACGCTGGTGCGGATCGACTCGCCGAGCGAGGACGCGGAGACAGACGCGCTGCTGCGCGGACCGGGGGACCCCACCCGGGTCGGCGGGGGCGCGGCCTGGTACGCCGCCTTCACCGCGGGGCTGCGGAGGATCGCCGCGCTCCCCGGCGTCCGCCTGCTGGGGGACGTCGAGGAGATCGCGGTGATGTTCGACAAACGCCGCTGCCACGCCCGGTTGTCCGCGGCCGGGGTGCCGGTGCCGCCCGCCTTCGAGGCCGGCTCGTACGGCGAGCTGCGCGAGCGGATGGCCGAGCGGGGCTGGGCCCGTGTGTTCGTCAAGCCCGCCCACGGCTCGTCGGCCTCCGGGGTGGTCGCCTTCCAGGCCCACGCGGGCCGGGTCAAGGCGGTCACCTCGGCGGCGTGGATCGGCGGCACGTTGTGCAACTCGCTGCGGGTCCGCGCCTATGAGGACGAGGCCGACGTGAAGGCGCTGGTCGAGACGCTCGCGCCCGACGGGCTGCACGTGGAGCGGTGGTTCCCGAAGGCGTCGGCGGGCGGCAGGACGTTCGACCTGCGCGTCGTGACCGTGGCCGGGAGCCCGACCCACGCGGTGATGCGCACGAGCAGGACGCCGATCACCAACCTGCACCTCGGCGGCCAGCGGGGCGACCTCGGCGTGGTCAGCGCGCGACCCGGCCTGTGGCAGCGGGTGCTCGACGTAACCGCCCGGACCGCCGCCTGCTTCCCGGGGAGCCTGACCGCCGGTGTCGACCTCATGGTCGGCGCCGACCGGCGGTCGGTGGCCGTGGCGGAGGTCAACGCGTTCGGCGACCTGCTGCCCGGCCTGGGCGACCTCGCGGGCACAGGCAGGGACACCTACGCCGAGCAGGCCGAGGCGATCCTGGATCGGCGATGGACATGAACGAGATCGTGGGGACCCACGACATCCTCCTGGTCACGCTCGACACGCTCCGCTACGACGTCGCCGCCGAGCTGGCCGACGCCGGGCGGCTGCCCGGCCTGCTGCCCGGCGGCCGCAGGTGGGAGCGGCGGCACAGCCCCGGCAGCTTCACCTACGCGGCGCACGCCGCGATCTTCGCGGGGTTCCTGCCCACGCCGGTCACGCCGGGGCCGCACCCGCGCCTGTTCGCCGCCACCTTCCCCGGCAGCGAGACGACCGGAGCGGGCACCTGGGTGTTCGACGCGCCCGACCTGCCCGCCGGGCTCGCCCGTGCCGGCTACCACACGGTCTGCGTCGGCGGGGTCGGGTTCTTCAACAAGCTGACTCCGCTGGGCTCGGCCCTGCCGGGGCTGTTCGCGGAGAGCCACTGGGAGCCGGAGTTCGGGGTGACCAGCCCCCACTCGCTGGAACGGCAGATCGACCGCGCCGAGGAGGTGCTGGCCCGGCGGGACCGGCCGGTCTTCCTGTTCGTCAACGTGTCGGCGTTGCACCAGCCCAACCACTTCTACCTGCCCGGCGCCACCGGGGACGGCCCGGACACCCACGCCGCCGCGCTCGAATACGTCGACCGGCACATCGCGAGGCTGTACGCGCTGATGCGCCGGCCCTGCCTCGTCATCGTCTGCTCCGACCACGGGACGGCGTACGGCGAGGACGGGCACGTCGGGCACCGCGTGGGCCACGAGGTCGTCTGGACGGTGCCCTACGCCGAGTTCATCCTGGAGCACGATGACCCCCTATGAGGGACCTTATGAGGGATACGTCTACGCCTACCCGCACAAGACCGCCTACCGGCCGCTCGATCCGCGCCCGGCCCTGAGCGAGGTCTGGGCGGGGGAACGGGCGGGCGCGCTGTACGTCCACATCCCGTTCTGCGAGATGCGGTGCGGGTTCTGCAACCTGTTCACCCGCACCGGGGCTCCGGAGGGCCTCACCGGGGCCTACCTGGACGCCCTGGAACGGCAGGCGCGAGCCGTACGGGCCGCCCTGGACGAGCCGCGCTTCACGACGGCGGCCTTCGGCGGCGGCACGCCCACCTACCTTGACGCCCGGGAGCTGACCCGCCTGTTCGACCTCACCGAGCAGGCGATGGGCGTCGACCTGCGGGAGATCCCGCTGTCGGTGGAGACCTCCCCGGCCACCGCCACGCCCGACCGTCTCGCCGTGCTGGCCGAGCGGGGCGCGAGCCGGATCTCGATCGGCGTGCAGAGCTTCGCGGACGCCGAGGCCCGCGCGGCCGTACGTCCGCAGAAGCGCGCGGAGGTGGACGCCGCGCTCGACGCGATCCGCGCGTCGGGCATCGCGGCCCTCAACATCGACCTGATCTACGGCATCGACGGGCAGACGCCCGACTCCTGGCGCTACTCGCTGGACGCCGCGCTGACGTGGAAGCCGGAGGAGCTGTACCTCTACCCGCTGTACGTCCGGCCTCTCACGGGGCTGGGCAGGCAGTCGGGCAGGCAGGGCCGCGCCTGGGACGACCAGCGGATGGAGCTGTACCGCCTGGGCCGCGACCACCTGCTCGACGCGGGGTACGAACAGGTGTCCATGCGGATGTTCCGGCTGCCCGATACGACGGCGTCCACGGACTACTGCTGCCAGACCGACGGCATGGTCGGCCTCGGCTGCGGGGCCCGGTCGTACACGAGCGCCCTGCACCACTCCTTCGAGTACGCGGTCGGGGCCCGCCACGTGCGGGCGATCATCGACGACTACGTGCGGCGCGACGACTTCGGCGTGGCCAACGTGGGGTTCGCCCTGGACGAGGAGGAGCGCAGGAGGCGGCACCTCATCCAGTCGCTGCTGCGGACCGAGGGGCTGTCGCGGGACCTCTACCGGTCCAGGTTCGGCACCGACGTGCTCGACGACTTCCCCCTGCTGGACCGCTTCCCTGGCTGGCTGACGGCGGACGCGTCCGCCGTGCGCCCGACCCCCGAGGGGCTCGCCCACTCCGACGCCATCGGCCCCGCGCTGTTCTCGCCGCGCGTGAGGGCGCTCATGGAGGAATACGACGCGTGCTGACCATCCTCTATCGGGGGCCGCTGGCGAGCTGCGACTACGACTGCGGCTACTGCCCGTTCGCCAAGCGCAGGGACACCCCGGAACAACTGCGCGCCGACCGGGCCGCCCTGGAGCGGTTCACGGCGTGGGTGGCGGCCCAGGACGCCGAGATCTCGGTGTTGTTCACTCCGTGGGGCGAGGGACTGGTGCGGTCCTGGTATCGCGAGGCGCTGGTGCGGCTGTCCTGGCTCGGCAACGTGCGCCGGGTGGCCATCCAGACGAACCTGAGCTGCCGCACCGGCTGGCTCGCGGAGGCGTCGGACCGGGCGGCGCTGTGGGTGACCTACCACCCCACCCAGGTGCCCTACGAGCGGTTCCTGCCCAAGGTCCGCTCGCTGCCCGTACGGCACAGCGTCGGCATCGTCGGCGACCCCGCGCATCTGGCGGACGCCCGCAGGCTCCGGGCGGACCTGCCGCCCGAGACCTACCTGTGGGTCAACGCGCAGGAGGGCCGGGTCTACAGCGACGCCGAGGCCGCGGACTGGACGGCCGTCGACCCGCTGTTCGGCTACAGCCGGCACGCGCACCGCAGCCTGGGCCTGCCGTGCCGCACCGGGGACAGCGTGATCTCGGTGGACGGCGAGGGGACGGTCAGGCGCTGCCACTTCGTGCCGGAGGTCCTGGGCAACCTCTACGACGGCTCGTACCGCCCCGCCCTGCGGCCCCGCGCCTGCCCGCTGCCCGTCTGCGACTGTCACATCGGGTACGTCCACCTGGAGCCCCTCGGCCTCTACGACGTCTTCGCGGGGGGCGTACTGGAACGCGTCCCCGCCGCCTGGGGTCAGGTCTCCCGTTCGGGGTGGTAGTCCTCCTCGCGCACGCCGAAGGTCCACGCCACCCCCTCGCGGGCCCTGGTCACCCACGGCGGGACCCGCAGGAAGTAGGTGCGCCGGGTGCCGTCGGGCTCGGGCGTCGAGTTGACCACCTCGACCATCACCACCGGCTCGTCGCCCGGCAGGTCGATCCGCCACAGGACGCCGGTTTCGTCGGAGTGCCGCGGCCGGGCGCCCGACTCGGCGAGGTAGCGGTCGAGGCCGAAGTGTTCCAGCATGACGCGGCGCAGCTCCGCGTTCTCCTCGGCGCGGATGCGCTCGGGGGTGAGCGCGGCCATGGTCGCGCCGAACCCCGCGGGGACGGGCATCCCGTGCCAGGCGTGCAGCGCGAAGCCGTCGGCGTACGACAGGGCCGGGGCCGCGGCCGCGGCGCCGAAAGGCCCGGAGCCGAAAGTAGAGTGCAGCCGTCCCACGTCGTCCAGGTGCAGCTCCACCGGCCGGTCGGTGACGATCGCGACCCGCTCGTACGGCCACCACCAGCCCGCGTGCCGCGCGGCCCGCTTCAGCCCCTCCAGACCCTCGAAGGCCGACAGCCAGGGCGCGTCGTGCTGGCCGAGCACCGCGTCGAGCGTCGCCTGGCGCAGCACGTCGCCGCCGAGGTCGCCGATCGCCCTGCGGATCTCGGTGACCAGCCGGTCGACGCGCGGCCACAGCCGGCCGCCCGTCTCCTCCCACAACCGGGCCCAGCCGGCGGGCCCGGCGGCGGCGCTCGCCTCCGCCCTGGCGCTCTCCCAGGGCACGGTGCGGACCTCGTAGCGCACCGAGACCCCGGGGTCGATGCCGTCGAGGGCCCGCAGCCGCCCGAAGCCGATCTCCTCCATCGCCGCCCGGACCTCGTCGGTGCCGAGCAGCCACACCGCCGCGATCGCCCCGGCGGCGGGGGAGGCCAGCCGTACGATCACCTCCGGCTCGCGCAAGCCTGCCTCGCGGTAGGCCAGCCGCACTCCCGCCGACGCCTCGTCGTGGTCGCCTTCGCCGGTGGCGAAGGCCACGCGCTCCCAGGTCAGCGTCTCCATCGTCTCCGTCGTCTCCATCAGTCGGCCCATCAGTCGGCAACCGTCCGGAACGAGCCGGGCACGTACTCCCGCTGGCGGATCACCCGGAACCAGCCCTTCGGCAGCGAGATCGGGTCGTGCTCCTCGTGGACGAGGCGCCCGCCCGCGGGCAGGTGCAGGAAACCGGGGTACAGCGTTCCCGGGCCCGGGATCGCGTGGCAGTGCCCGGTCGCCTCGCCCTCCGCCAGCACCAGCCTCCCGCGCGGGTCGCGCGGCACCGGGCGCAGTCCGCGCGGCACCGACTCCTCCGTCACGGGCACGATCAACACGTCTCCCTGTCGATACATCAGTCGACCTCCGGTCTCGGCGATGATCGCAAGCTAGCCAGGCCCACTGACAATTCGGTGGCTTCGGGACGAGACAGTCTCGGGCGGCGCTACCGTTGCTGGGGTGGAGGAGATCGATCGCCGAATCGTCACCCTGCTGGCGACTGACGGCCGGATGAGCTTCACCGATTTGGCCAAGGAGACCGGGCTGTCGGTCTCCGCCGTGCACCAGCGGGTACGCAGGCTGGAAAAGCGCGGCGTCATCCGCGGATACGCCGCTCTCGTGGACTACGACGAGATCGGTCTCCCGATGACCGCGTTCGTCTCGATCAAGCCGATCGACCCCTCCGCGCCGGACGACGCGCCGGAGCGACTGAGCCATCTGACCGCCATCGAGGCGTGCTACAGCGTCGCGGGCGATGAAAGTTACATCCTCAAGGTCCGCGTCGCCTCTCCTCTGGGACTGGAGGAGCTCCTCCAGCAGATCCGCGCCTCCGCCAACGTCAGCACGCGCACGACCGTCGTCCTCAGCACGCCGTACGACTACCGCTCCCCGGTGATCGAGAAGGAGCCGGAAGCGGACGCCGCCGAGGGCTGAGTGCCGTCCTCCTCCCGGAGGAAGTGCGCACGCACCCGGGCGTACGCCTCGGGGGGCGCGCCGAGGCGATCGAGGCCGAGCAGCGCGGCACCCACGATCGGCGGTACGTCGGCGACGGCGAGCCGGGCGAGCGGCGCGCGTTCGGCGTAGCGCCGCTCGACCAGCGACGTCAGCAGGGGGTGGCGGGCGGTCAGCACACCGCCGCCGAGCACGACCTCACAGGGCGCGGCGAGCAGGCCGAGCCGCCGCATGGCGACGACGCCCAGCAGCGCGACCTCCTCGGCCTGCCGCTCCACCAGCGACCCGGCGATCGCGTCCCCGTCCGCGGCGGCGGCCAGCAGGGGCGGCACGAGGGCGTGCAGCCGGTCGGCCGGCAGGTCGCCGAAGTGCAGCCCGACGACGACCTCCTCGACCGTGGCGGCGCCGAAGCAGGCGCGCACGACGTCGGTCAGCGCGGTCGCCGGGCCGCGGCCGTCCTCGGCGCGGACGGCGTGCCAGAGCGCCTCCTCGCCCAGGTGGTGCCCGCCGCCCCAGTCGCCGCTGAGGCGGCCGAGCGCGGGGAAGCGGGCGACCTGCCCGGCGGGGCCGACGCCCACCGCGTTGATCCCGGCGCCGCAGACGACGGCGACACCCCATCCCGTGCCCGACCCGGCCCGCAGCAGGGCGAAGGTGTCGTTGCCGACGACCACGCTCGCGCCGTAGCCGCGGACCAGCAGTTCGGCCCGCAGCCGCTCCTCCTCGACCGGCAGGTCCGCGCCCGCGACGTACGCCGCGACGTGGTCGGCGTACGGCGGCGCGGCGGTCTCGTCGGCGAGGGCACGCCGCACGGTCCGGCCGATCACGTCGACGGCGGCTTCGGCTCCGGCGCTCTGCGGCAGGAACGCGGGCCCGCGCGCGGCGGCGAGCACCGTGCCGTCCTCGCGGACGAGGGCGACGTCGGTCTTGCTGTTGCCGCCGTCCACGGCGAGCACCGTACGGATCACCGGGCCACCGCCCACGGCAGGAAGGCGCGGTTGGCCTCCACGAGGCGCGTGGCGAGGTCGTCGGCGAGGCAGGCCTGGCCGACCAGCGGATGGGCCAGCAGGGCGTCCCTGACGCGGTCCTCCCCGCCGTGCAGGGCCGCGTCCAGGGCGAGCGACTCGTACGCCGACACGTGGGCGATCAGGCCCCGATAGAGCGGCTCCACGGGATCGACGGGCAGCGGGACTGCCCCGGCGGCCCCGACGGCGGCCGGGACCTCGATCACCGCGTCGTCGTCGAGGAACGGCAGCGTGCCGTTGTTGCGGGTGTTGACGACCTGCACGTCCCCGCGGTCGCCCATGAGCGAGGCGACCAGGGCGACGGCGGCCTCCGAGTAGAAGGCGCCGCCCCGCCTGTTCAGCAGGCCGGGCTTGGTGTCCACGGCCGGGTCGGCGTACATCTCCAGCAGCGCCGACTCCATCGCCGCCACCTCGGCGGCCCGCGACGGCGAGGTCCGCTGCTCGGCCACCACGCGGTCGTGGTCGTAGAAGTACCGCAGGTAGTACGACGGCACGGCGCGCAGGTGGCGGACCAGCCGCACCGGCAGGCCGACGGCCTCGGCGATGCCCTCGCCGTGCTCGTCCAGCAGGCGGGGCAGCACGTCCACGCCGTCGAGCAGGACGGACCGCTCCCAGGTGAGGTGGTTGAGCCCGACGTGGCCGAGCGCGATCCGCTCGGGGGCCACGCCGAGGAGGGCGGCGAAGCGGCGCTGGAACCCGATGGCCACGTTGCACAGCCCGATGGCCCGGTGCCCGGCGTCGAGCAGCGCCCGGGTGACGATGCCGACGGGGTTGGTGAAGTCGACGATCCACGCGCCGGGCGCGTGCGCGCGCACCTTCTCCGCGATGTCCAGCACCACAGGCACGGTCCGCAGGGCCTTGGCGAGGCCCCCGGCGCCCGTGGTCTCCTGCCCGACGCAGCCGCACTCCAGCGGCAGGGTCTCGTCGACGTTCCTGGCGGCCTGGCCGCCGACGCGCAACTGCAGCAGCACCGCCGCGGCTCCGGCGACGCCGTCCTCCACGCGGGTGGCGGTGGTCAGCGCGGCCGGGTGCCCGGCGCGGGCGAGCATCCGCCGGGCCATCCCGGCGACCGTCGCGAGCCGTCGCTCGTCGGGGTCGACGAGTGCGATCTCCGACAGCGGCAGTTCGCCGCGCAGGCGGGCGAAACCGTCGATCAGCTCCGGCGTGTACGTGGAACCGCCCCCGACAACGGCCAGCTTCATTTGACTCCCGTCAGCTTGACGCCCTCGATGAAGACCTTCTGGGCGAAGAAGAACACGATGATCACCGGGGCCATGGCCAGCAGCGTGGCGGCCATCGTGAGGTTCCACTGCACGCGGTGCACCGACCGGAACGCCGCCAGTCCCAGCGACAGCGTCCAGCTGTCCAGGTCGGTCCCCGCGTACAGCAGGGGCCCGTAGTAGTCGTTCCAGCAGTAGAAGAACTGGAAGAGCGCGACGGCGGCGACGGCCGGGCGGGCCATCGGCAGGATCACCCGCACGAGCGTGCGGAACTCGCCGCATCCGTCGACCTTGGCCGCGTCGGAGTACTCGCGCGGGATCGTGACGAGGAACTGGCGCAGCAGGAAGATCGAGAACGCGTCGCCGAGCAGCATCGGCAGGATCAGCGGCCACAGCGTGCCGGTCAGGTGGAAGCGGGCCCAGATCAGATAGATCGGCACCGCCACGACCTGCGGCGGCAGCATCATCGTGGTGATCACCAGTAGGAACGCCAGCCGGCGGCCGCGGAAGCGGAACCGCGCCAGCGCGTACGCCACGGGGATCGACGACACCAGCATGAACGCGGTGGCGAGCACCGAGTAGAGAAGCGTGTTGCGGATCCAGGTCAGCAGCGGCGCCTTCTCGAAGATCTCGGCGAAGTTGCCCCAGTTCCAGGCGTGCGGCCACAGGTCGGAGGTGAGCGCCTGCCGGTCGCTCATCAGGGCCGTGAGCGCGATGAACACCAGCGGGCCGAGGAACATCAGCGCGAGCGCGATGGCCAGCGCGTGCCGGGCGACCCACAGCAGCACCCTGCCTCTCATGTGCACCGAGCGCCTCGTCATACGTCCTCCTCGCCGAGGCCGCGGAACTGCCGGAGCAGGATGAGCGTGAACACCATCGCGACCGCGAACAGCATCAGCGCGAGCACGCAGGCGTAGCCCATCGCGTAGTCGCGGAAGCCCTGCTGGAACAGCCACTGCGGGAACGTCAGCGTGGACTGGTCGGGGTAGCCGGGGGTGAAGACCGACCCGGCCGAGTCGGTCGCCCCGGACGCGACCCGCGCGGCGACCTCGGCCTGGGTGAAGTACTGCAGGGTCTGGATCACCCCGGTGACGAGGGCGAACATCAACACCGGCCGGATCACCGGCAGCGTGATCGAGGTGAACTGCCGCCAGCCGTTCGCGCCGTCGATCGCGGCGGCCTCGTAGAGCTGTTTCGGCACGTCGAGCAGGGCGGCCATGAAGATGACCATCAGGTCGCCGACCGACCACAGGCCCAGCAGAGTGAGGCCCCACTTCGACCACGCCGGGTCGCCGAACCAGTCCGGCGCTGGCAGCCCGACCGCCGACAGGATCGCCTGCACCGGCCCCGTGCCGGGGTTGAGCAGGAACACGAACCCCAGCGTCCCGGCCACCAGCGGCACCAGGGCCGGCAGGTAGAAGATCGTGCGGTAGACCCCGGCGCCGGCCTTCAGCCGGGTCACCAGCTGGGCGACGCCGAGGCCGAACAGCACCCGCAGCGGGACCATCACCACGACAAGCCACAGCGTGTTGCGGATCGCCGTCCAGGCCGCCTGGTCCTTGAGGAAGTACTCCCAGTTGAGCAGCCCTACGGGCTCCAGGGTGAACAGGTCGTACCGCTGGAAGGAGAAGTAGACGGTGGACACCAGCGGGTAGACGAAGAAGATCGCGAACCCGGCGAGCCAGGGGGACAGGTAGAGCAGCGCACGGAGATTTCCCCGGCTGAGAGCCGTTCCTGCCATCGGCTCAGCCGCCCGCCGTCAGCTTGAGCTTCTCGTCGATCTTCTTGTCGACCTCGGCGAGCAGTGCGTCCAGGTCGGACGCGCGGCCCGACTCCCACTTGATCTGCGCCTCCTGCAGCGTCTGCTGGTTGAAGACGGAGTTGACGTGGGCCGGAAGCGTCGTGCTGTCGGGGTTGGCGAAGACGTCGAGGAAGGTCTGGAAGTTCGGGTCCTTCTTGAGGTCCGGCGACTGGAGCGCGGGCAGCGTGCTCGGCACGTTCCTGATCGCGTTCGACAGCGTCACCAGCGAGCCGGTGTCGGTGGTGAGGTATCTCACCAGCTCCCAGGCGGCCTCCGCGTGCTCGGCGCCGCGCGGGATCCCGATGACGGTGCCGGCGATGAAGCCCGCGCCGTACCTCTGCGGCTGGTCGTCCGCCACCGGCAGTGGCGCGGTGCCGTAGTCGAGGTCGGGGGCGTCGGCCGCGAGCATGGCCGTGCGCCACTCGCCGTCGATGGCCATGGCGACCTTGCCCGTGTTGAACGGGTTCTCGGCCGACCACTCGTCACCGAAGCTCTTGCGGAACTTCTCGAGCCTGTCGTAGCCGTACCAGTCGGTGAGCTCCTTCTGCCAGGTCATCAGCTTCTTCCACCGCGGGTCGGAGCCGATGGCCGAGGTGCCGTCGGGATTGGTCCACTTCGCGCCGACCATTACGCCGGTGTGGATGGGGGCGTTCTCGTACATCTGGCTGGTCGGGACGAACCCGGCGACCTTGATGTCGCCCTTGTCGTCCTTGACCGTCAGCTTCTTGGCGAGGTCGGCCAGCTCGCTCATCGTCTTGGGGGGCTGGTGGCCCTTCATGAGCGTCTTGTTGTAATAGAGGCCGTACGCGTCGGCGAGCATGGGCATCACGCAGCGCTTGCCCTGATATTGCGTGTACTCGGCGATCACCTTCGGGAACAGCGACGCCGGGTCGATGCCGCTCGCCTTCAGGTAGGGGTTGAGGTCCTGGAAGATCCCGGCCTTGCAGAACTCGGCGACGCTGTCGGTGGTGAACGACAGGGCCACGTCGGGAGGGTTGCCGCCGCGGACGGACTGGAGGATCTGGCTGTCCTGGACGGCCTTGGTCGGCTTGACCGTGATCCAGGGGAACTTCTTCTGGAAGCCGGCGAGGGTCTCGTCGAAGGCCTTGAGCTCGTTGTCGGCGCTGAAGCCGTGCCAGAACTCGATGGTGACCGGCTCGTGGCTCGCCCCGCTCTGGGCCGTCTTGGGCGGCCCGCCCTCGGTGCCGGCCGTGCAGGCGGTGAGCGCGGCCAGCCCGGCCGCCGCGGAGAAGAAGAGAAGGCGTTTCATGGGGGGTGCCTCCCTGGTGCGTCAACAGTGCGTCAAACAGTGCGTCAGCAGTGCGTCGAAGGGGATTTGTTCACCGCGCCGAACAGCTCCTCGCGTACGGCGCCGAGCGCGAGGTCGAGGGCCCCGGCGAGGACCGGATTGCCCTCCAGGGTGGACAGCAGCACGCGGGGCCGGGGGATGGTCAGCGCGTGCAGCTCTCGCTCGACCGTCTCCCGCAGGACCTCGCCGCCGGCGAGCAGCACGCCGCCGGACAGCACGACGATCTCGGGATCGACCACGGCCGTGATCGCGGCCAGCCCCAGCGCGAGGCGGCCTGCGAGGTCGCGGAGGGCCGTGCGCGCGCTCTCGCCGTCCGGGCCGCCGCGTCCGGCCGCGGCGACCGCGTTGCGGACGGCGCCGCTCGGGGTGGAGCCGCGCACGCCGTGGGCCCGCAGGAGGGCGAGCACGGCCGGGCCGCCCGACAGCGCCTGGAACCCGTGGTTGGCCCGCCTGCCGACGTCCCGCGCGGTGGGGGCGCCGACCACGGGCATGTAACCGACCTCGCCCGCGCCGCCGGTCGCCCCGCGATGGAGGCGGCCGCCGATGACGAGGGCCGCGCCGATGCCCTCGTCGGCCCACAGCAGCACGTAGTCCTGGTGGCCCCGGGCGCTGCCCCTGGACCGTTCGGCCTGGGCGACGAGGTTGACGTCGTTCTCCACGTCGATCGGCACGCCGATCCCGTCGCGGAGGGTCCCGATCAGGTCGGGGATGTGCCAGCCCGGGATGTGGGCGGCGTAGCCCAGCCTGCCCGTCGAGGGGTCGACGGCGCCGCCGATGCCGACGACCACCCGGCTCAGCTCGGTCGGGTCGAGCCCGGCCGGGCCGCACGCCCCTGCGAGCGCGGCCCGGACCCGCTCCACCACGTCGCCGCCGGTACGTCCGGGGGTGGCCAGGCGGTGCTCGGCGACGACCGCGCCGGTGACGTCCGCGACCGCCGCGGCGATGCGCGCCGGCGTGACGTCCAGCGCCGCCACGTGCGCCGCGCGGGGGTTGATCCGGTACAGCTCGGCCGTACGGCCCGGCAGGCCCTCGCGGATGCCGTCCAGGACGACCAGGCCGGCCTCCTGGAGCCGGGCCAGCAGCTGGGAGGCGGTCGGCTTGGACAGGCCGGTCAGGGCCCCCAGCTCGGGCCGGGTCAGCGGGCCGCGTTCGAGCAGGACCATCAGCGCGGCACGGTCGTTGATGGCGCGCAGCAGGCTCGGCGTTCCCGCGATGGGCCGGGTCATACGTTCTCCCACGAAGGCGGTTAGGAAAGTTTCCTAACTTTTGGTGCGACCGTACGAACGGGCTCGAGTGCCGTCAAGAGCGTGATCCGCGCCGAGATCCACCTGTGACCGCACCCGTTACCCCGCCGTGCCCGATGCGGGACAAGAGCGGGACGGCACGTAGAATCTGGCGGCCTATGCCAGAGTCTTCGACGGGCGAGCTGGCCCGGGAGCAGAAGTACGTCGCCGCGCTGTACGAGCGCCTCGACGTGCTGCGGGAGCGCACGCGCGGGCAGCTCGACGCCGTGCTGGCCCAGGGAGCCTTCGGCACCCACCAGAACCGCTCGGAGCGCGACAACTTCGCCGTCATGTACACCCAGCGGCTGGCCCGCCTGTGGGCGGTGGAGAACGGCCTGTGCTTCGGGCGGCTGGATCATGCTGATGCGAGCCGGCTGTACATCGGCCGCATCGGCCTGGCGGACGACGACCAGCACCGGTTGCTGATCGACTGGCGGGCCCCGGTGGCGCAGCCGTTCTACCGGGCCACCCCGGCCGCCCCGATGGGCGTCACGCGGCGGCGTCACCTGCACACGCGGGGCCGCAGGGTCACCGCGATCGACGACGACCTGCTCGACCTCGACAGCCTCACCGACGCCGACCGGGCCTCGCTGAACGGCGAGGCGGCACTGCTGGCCGCGCTCGGCGAGAAGCGCACCGGCCGCATGCGCGACATCGTCGCCACCATCCAGGCCGAGCAGGACAAGATCATTCGAAGCGACCTGAACGGCGTGCTCGTCGTCCAGGGCGGCCCGGGCACCGGCAAGACCGTGGTGGCCCTGCACCGCGCGGCCTACCTCCTCTACACCTACCGTGAGCGGCTGGAACGCCGGGGGGTGCTGATCCTCGGGCCCAACCCGACCTTCATGCGCTACATCGAGCAGGTGCTGCCGTCCCTCGGCGAGACCGACGTGCTGCTGTCCACCGTGGGCGAGCTGTACCCGGGCGTCACCGCGACCCGGGAGGAGCCGCCCGAGGCCGCCGCGGTCAAGGGCAGGATCGCGATGGCCGACGTGATCGCCCGGGCCGTACGGGAGCGCCAGCGGATGCCGCGCACGCCCGTGGAGATCAAGCTCGACAAGTTCACGCTGAAGCTCGACCGGCAGACGCTGGAGGCGGCCCGGTCGAAGGCCGGCCGTTCCCGCCGTCCGCACAACCAGGCCAGGGCCGTCTTCATCCGCCACCTGCTGACCGTGCTCACCCGGCAGGCGGCCCGGCACCTGGGCCGCGGCGCGCTCGACGACGCCGACTTCGCCGACCTGCGCGAGGACCTGCGCACCGAGGAGCCGGTGCGGGTGGCGCTCAACCGGCTGTGGCCCTACCTCACGCCGCAGCAGCTGCTCATCGGCCTGTTCACCGACCGTGACCGGATGGCGGCGGCCGGGCTGGGCGCGCCGGAGCGCGACCTGCTGCTGCGCGAGCCGCCCAGATCGGGGGAGAAGCCGGGGGAGAACTGGTGGAGCGCGGCCGACGTGCCGCTGCTCGACGAGGCCGCCGAGCTGCTGGGGGACATCGACGAGGGGGTGCTGCGGGCCGCGCGCCGGGCCGAGCAGGAGCGCGAGGAACGCATCGCCTACGCCCGTGAGGTGCTGGAGCTGACCGGCCTCGCCGACATCATGGACGCCGAGCGGTTCGCCGAACGGCAGCAGGCCGAGGAGACCTATCTCACCACGGCCGAGCGGGCCGCCAGGGACCGCACGTGGGCCTTCGGCCACGTGATCGTGGACGAGGCCCAGGAACTGTCCGAGATGGCCTGGCGGATGGTCATGCGGCGCATCCCCGGCCGGTCGATGACGATCGTCGGCGACATCGCGCAGACCGGGTCGGCCGCGGGCGCGGCGAGCTGGAACCGGGTCCTCGATCCGTACGTCTCGGGCCGCTGGCGCGAGGAGCACCTCAGCGTCAACTATCGCACCCCCGCCGAGCTGATGGAGGTCGCCGCCCGCGTGCTCGAACTGGTCGGCGCCGACCTGAAGGCGCCGGAGTCGGTGCGGGAGACGGGCGAGCGGCCGTGGGCCCTGCGGGTCGCCACCCTCGCGGAGGCGGGCCCGGTGGTCGCCGCGGAGGTCGTCGGGGAGGGCCGTCTCGTGGTCGTCGCCCCGGCCGGGATGACCGAGGAGATCGGGGCGATCGTCCGGGCCGCGGTGCCCGACGCGGCCACCGGCCCCGGCCCGGCCGCGCTGGACGCGCCCGTGGCGGTGCTGTCGGTGACCGAGGCCAAGGGGCTGGAGTTCGACTCGGTGATCGTGGTCGAACCCGGCCGGATCCTGCGGGAGTCGCCGCGCGGCCCGAGCGACCTCTACGTCGCACTCACCCGGGCCACGAGCCGCCTCGGCGTCGTCCACACGGAGGAACTGCCCGAGGTTCTGAACGGTCTGGAACGGCGTTGACTGGAACGGTGCTGAACGGCTACCCCTCCTACCTGCGGAAATGTGGTATTTCCGCTGATCGGGACGCGGTTGACATCTGCGCTGAGGTCGGTAGTTTGCTGCGCAGTCCAGCACGGGACTGACCGGTTGGCCGCTCTATGGCGCCGCCGACCTCTGCGTCGATGACGGAGCGTGACCCCGTCAGCACGCCAGGCGCAGGGCGGCGTCCCGCCGAGGCGGGGCACCCCATCCGGCCGGGGGGTTGGACCCAGGAGGGGCCCGGGCACCCAGTAGACAACGGAGCTCCGCGCCCGCCGCCGACGGGACGGAACCGGTCCGAAGGGCCGCCCGGGCCTTCTTCCCTTTCTCTCTCCTCCTCCACCTGCTCCTCGCCGCCGTACAGTGGCTGAGGCCGGTTTGGCGGCCTGCGCCGCCGTCTGCGACTCTGACCTGGAATGATTTTTAGCGTCAGGACCATCGACATGCGAGGAGAGACTGTCCCGTGGCACTGAAGACGGCACAGGACGCGGCTCCGCCCGCCGCCGCGGCGCCGAAGCCACGGGTGCCGGGCGTGCTGATCCGCCTCGCCGCCTCCGTCGCGGGCGGCCTGGTGCTCTACCTCGCCTTCCCGCCCATCGGATGGTGGTTCTGCGCACCGGTGGGCGTGGCGCTGCTCGCTCTCGCGTTGTACGGCCTGCGGCCGCGCCGGGCGGCGTGGATCGGGTACGCCGGGGGGCTGGCGTTCCTCCTGCCGGCGCTGGCCTGGGTCCGCCCGATCGGGGATGACGCCTGGCTGGCCCTGTCGGGCATCGAGAGCCTGTTCTGGGCCGGGCTGGCCTGTGTGGCCGTCCTCGTCATGCGGCTGCGCCTGTGGCCGTTGTGGGTGGCCTGCCTGTGGGTCGTGCAGGAGTGGGCCCGTGGCCTGTTCCCCGTCGGGGGCTTCCCGTGGGCGCGGCTGGCCTTCAGCCAGGGCGAGTCGCCGTACACCGGCTTCGCCGCGCTGGGCGGCGCCCCCCTTGTAAGTTTCACGGTCGCCCTGACGGGGGCTCTGCTCGCCGCGCTGGTCACACGGCGTCCGCTGAGGTGGCGGGCCGACCGGGTGCTTGCCGGGACGCTGCTCGCCGCGATAGCCGTACCTGTGCTGGGGCTGGTCGTGCCCCGGCCCGGCGACGAGGGCAGGACAGTGCGGATCGGTGTCATCCAGGGCAACGTCCCTGGGCGGGGGATGTACTTCCTCGGCGACGAGCCCGCCGTCGTGCTGCGCAACCACGCGGACGAGACGCACCGGATGGCCGAGGCCGTGCGCGCGGGGAAACTCCAGCGGCCCGACATCGTGGTGTGGCCCGAGAACTCCACCGACATCGATCCCTACTCCAGCGCGTACGCCCGGCAGGTGATCGACTCCGCCGCCAAGGACATCGGCGTGCCGATCCTCGTCGGCGCGGTCGTCAAGATCGGCGCCGAGAACCGGGCCACCCGCGGCGTGGTCTGGGACCCGGTCACCGGCCCCGGCGCGTACTACGACAAGCGGCGGCTGGTGCCGTTCGGCGAGTACACCCCGATGAAGGAGCTGTTCCTGGCGCTGTCGTCGCGGGCGCAGCTCGTCGGCCGGCAGTCGGTCCCCGGCGACAAGCCGGGAGCGCTGCGGATGGGGCCGGTGACGATCGGCAGCGTGGAGTGCTACGAGGTGGCGTTCGACAGCACGGTGCGCGACACGGTGCTGGCCGGCGGCACGCCGCTGGTGGTGCAGACCAACAACGCCAGCTACGCGCTCACCAATCTGCCGCCCCAGCAGCTCGCGATGTCGCAGCTGCGGGCGGTGGAGTTCAACCGGGCCGTGGTCACCGCGGCGACCACGGGCATCTCCGCGTACGTCGGCCCCGACGGCCGGGTCGGATGGCGTACCGGCGAGCTGGTGGCGGGGATGAACGTCCTGAATGTCCCCGTCAGGACGAAGAACACGGTGGCGGCGGAGCTAGGTGCGCTGCCGGAGTGGATCATGGTACTCATGGGAGCCGGAGCGACGGTGGCGGCCATCTCTGGGCGGAGGAGAAGCTGATGGAGCGGACCCCAGGGCGGGTGCTCGTGATCGTCCCCACGTACAACGAGCGGGAGAACCTCCCGTTGATCACGCGGCGGCTGCGTGAGGCGCTGCCCGACGTGCACCTGCTCGTGGCGGACGACAACAGCCCCGACGGCACCGGCCGGATCGCCGACGAACTGGCAGAGGCGGACGACCACGTCCACGTCCTGCACAGGACGAGCAAGCAGGGGCTGGGCGCCGCCTACATCGCCGGATTCCGCTGGGGCCTGGCCGAGGGCTACGACGTGCTGGTGGAGATGGACGCCGACGGTTCCCACCAGCCCGAGGAGCTGCACAAGCTGCTCGACGCCGTGACCGACGGCGCCGACCTGTCGATCGGCTCCCGGTGGGTGCCCGGCGGCAAGACCGTCAACTGGCCGTTCTCGCGCGAGTTGCTGTCCCGGGGGGCCAACACCTACGTCCGGCTGGTGCTCGGCATCCCGGTGCGCGACGCCACGGCGGGCTTCCGGGCCTACCGCGCGGCCACCCTGGAGAAGATCGGGCTGGACGACGTCGAGTCGCAGGGCTACTGCTTCCAGGTGGACCTCACCCTCCGCACCGTACGGCAGGGCCTGCGGGTGACCGAGATGCCGATCACGTTCGTCGAGCGCACCGTGGGTAGCAGCAAGATGAGCCGGAAGATCATCTTTGAGGCCTTCTGGCGCATCGCCGTCTGGGGGGTCGCCGGGTTCGGCGATCGGTTTCGCCCGAGGCGATAGCGACGATCCACAGGAACCCCAGCGGCCGCGGGGACGTTGACGCAGACGTACGAGTGCCGGGGTGAGTGGGGCAAGACATGGTGCGGATCGGGCTGTTCCTCGGGTTCCTCCTGGTTCCCATCCTGGAGATCTGGATTCTGATCCGGGTGGGGTCCGTGATCGGCGGGTGGGAGACGGTCGCCCTGCTCATCGCCGACAGCATCCTCGGCGCCTGGCTGGTGCGCCGTGAAGGGCGGCGCGCGTGGGCGGCGCTGCGCACGGCCATCGAGTCGGGGCGCATGCCCGACCGGGAACTCACCGACGGGGCGCTGATCGTCGCCGGTGGCGCCCTCCTGCTTGCCCCCGGCTTCCTGACCGACGTGTTCGGATTTTTCATGATCCTGCCGTTTACCCGGCCGATCGCCCGGCGCTGGCTGTCGTGGTTCCTCGGCCGCCGCGTGCGGTCGCTCGCCGCCCGCTCGCCGTACGCGCCGCTCTTCGAGCGGACTGCGGGATTCGACGAGGGGGCGGGCTTCGGCGGCGCGGGTGGCTTCGGCGGGCCCGCCGGAGCGAACCGGGGCCGCGTGGTGCACGGCGAGGTCATCGACGACGACTGAAAGACGATCGGAAGCGGCCGGGTAAGCGGCCGGGCATGCCGTTGCCCCGGCGGCGGAGGCGCACCGGGGCAACGGGTCTGGTGACGAGCGGCTTCCCGGGTTCTGCCCGGTCGGGCCGGGTCGGTCCGGGTTACAGGTGCGGCTCGTCCTGGCCGGGGATGTCCCGGCGGCGGATGTCCCGATCACGGGCGTCCTCGTCGGTGACGAACCGGTCGCCGGCGCCGGTCAACGGATCGCCGGTGCCGAACCGTTCCTGTGACCGGGCCGCCGGGTCCTCGGTGCCGTACCGCTCGCTCGACGTGCGCGAGGGATCGCCGCCGTCGAACAGCTCCTCGGACCGCGTCTCGGGGTCCCGCCGCGCCAGCGGCTCACCCGGTCGCGTGCCGGGGATATCGGCGTCCAGCCGGTCCCTGGAGCCGAGCGCCGGGTCGTCGGCGCCGTACCGCTCCCCGCCGCGGGTCACGGCGTAGTCCGCGTAGCCGCCGGGATCGTCGGCGCCGGTCCCCAGCCGTTCGCGTTCGCGCCGCCCGGCGCTGTCGGCCCAGCCGGCGAGGCTGTCGGGCCGGTTGGCGCGTTCCCAGGCGCCGTCCCAGTCCATGTCGTAGTGACGGTAGAGCTCACGCTCCTGGTCGGCGGACAGGTGCCCGTCGGCGTCCAGGTCCACGTCTGGCGCGTTCTTGACGTGCTCCTTTTCGTACGGGACCTCGACATGGCCGGCCGTCAGGCTCGCGTCGTGCAGCGGGACGAAGGTCTCCTTGGTGTGGAGAAGTCCCGTCTTGACGCAGAGCCACTTCGGCCGTCCGGTCGCGTCGTCGAGGAAGACCTGCGCGACCTCGCCGATCTTGTCGCCGTTGGGGTCGTGGACCGGGTTGTCGAGCACCATGGGGATCTGCTCGTGAGTGATCACGTGCTTCTCCTTGTCTCTCGCTTGGTCGGTCCCTTACTGGGCTACCGCCGATGGGAGGACGGAAACCACCTTTTCCGGAATTCGCCTCTGCCGTACCCAGGTGGCTACGCCGGTGCATCCGGCGTCGTCGCAGGTGAAGGCCCGCGCCGCGGCATCCTCTGCCGCCGCTGAAATCGCCGCCACGCTCGTCCAGGCGGCGCGGGACCGCCGTCCCACGCTGCCCGAGCCGCGGGGACGCGACAGAGGAGCCGGGGACCGGCAGCGCCGCCCTCGTCGGCGGGCGGCACGTGCGCACGGGCGCGAGACGGGATTCGCGAGCGAATTCGGGCCCCGGGAATCGGAGTTCCCGGAAGCCGCCGAGCGGGCCGGATGAAGGGGTCTATGCCCTGAATTGTGTTTCTGCCTGTGGCTCCATCTAATTTTCCTTCGCGCTTGAGTAGGGTGAGCGGTGCGTGAAAGAATTCATACAGATTTTCGAATAAGTGTGAGGAGGTGTCATGGAGTCGCCGCTCGTCGATCCTGGCCGCCTCAGTCGTTCGAACTTTCCCGATGAGAACTGGTGGGAGCGGCTGACTTCCCGATCGCTCCTCTGGTCCTCCAGAAGCGCGACCTACGGTGGCGAGCACGTTCGGGAACTTTTCGGTGAGTCGAGCCGGGACCCTCGTGTCACACAAAGATGGAATTGCCTCGTCGAGCAAATTCGGCTGCATTTGAATGCCACTGCCGGAACCCGGGCATCTGCGACCTCGCATGCCGATGCCTTCACGGGCGCCTCCACTGGCGCCGACAGGGCTGGTGCCTCAGGTGCCGCCGCTGGGGGCGCTGGCGGTGGTGTCGGTCGTGCCCATGGCTTGGGTGCCGGTGGTTGTGAGGCCGGTGCCGGTCGGGACAAGGGCCGGTCGTCCTGGGTGTTGGTGGGGTCTCTGCGTGAGTCGGCGCAGGTGTTGGCGTTGGCGGCGGTGCCGGACGATGTGGATGTCTGTCTTGCCGAGGCTGAGGAGTTGGTGTTCGCGCGGGATCGGATCACGTGCGCGTTGGCGGATCGGGTGGGGCGGGTGCATGGTGCGGGGCTGGCCAGGCGGCATGGGCATGCCTCGACCCGTAGTTGGTTGCGTACCGCTGGGGGGATGAGCGTGTCCGGTGCGGGCCGTCTGCTCACGCTGGCGGTGGAGTTGGCGCGTCTGCCTCGGGTGCGGGAGAAGTTCGCCGCGGGTGGGTTGGCGGCGGGGGTGGTGGAGGCGATCTGCATGGCCACCGCGCAGTTGAGCGATGAGCATGCGGGGTTGGCCGAGCCGATTTTGCTGGAGTTGGCGGCTAAGGCGGGCGCGGCGGAGGTGGCCAAGGCGGGCCGCTATCTGCGGGCGGTGCTGGACCCCGACGGGGAGGAGCGGGATGAGCAGGCGGACTATGGGCGGCGGTTCCTGAGGGTCCGCCCCACCAAAGGCGGGGGCGTGGAGGGGGAGTTCTACCTGCCGCGCGAGGCGGCCGCGCGGCTGCTGACCTTGCTCAGCCTTTATGCCAAGCCGAAGGCCGAGGGGGATGACCGGCCGTTGCGGGTCCGCCAGGCGGATGCGTTCATTGCTCTTCTGGAGCAGAAGATCGCCGCCGAGCTCCTGGTCCTGGTCACCGCCGAATCCCTCCCCGGCGACCCCGAACCCACCGACCCCCAACTCGCTGACCCCGGCAACGACCAGCCCGGCACCGACCAGCCCGAAGACATTGACGACGCCCAGGATGCCGAGCGTGCCGAGGACGCGGAGGGCGCCGAGGACGCGGAGGGCGCCGAGGCCGACGAGGACGGCCGGGATAGCGAGGACACCGGTGCCACCGGCGACATCGGAAGCGTTGACGACCCCGGCGACGTCGACAACACCAGTGCCCCCGGCGAGATGGGCGGCCCCGGCGACGTGGGCAGCACCGGCGCTGCCGCACCTGCCCAGGATGAGGGCCCCTGCCAGCCAACCGACCCCGCCGATCCCGCCGACTGTGGCGATGCGGACGCAGATGCCGGTTCACCTTCGCAGATAGCGCGGCCGGATCCTCCTCCCGAGGATGCCGCTGCGCATGTCGCCCACGCCGGGCATCGGCCTGCGGGGGACTGCTGGCATGGGCAGAGCACGCCTGAGAGCCAACGCCACGGCCACGGCCACGGCCATCGGAGGCACGGCCACGGCCATCGGCGGCCGGGCGCGGGCGGGTGCGGGTGCGGCGGCGAGGCACGGTGCTCGTGTGCGCCGGGGACACCGGGATCGGAGTGGGGCGTGCCAGGGAGGCCGCCGGGAACAGCGCCGGGAACAGCGCCGGGAACAGCGCCAGGGACGCCGCCGGGCGTGCCGGGATCGGAGCCGGGCAGGCCACCGGGAACAATCCCAGGGACGCTGCCGGGGGCGGTGCTGGGGACGGTGCCGGGGATGTTGCTGGCGACCGGGCACATGCTGCCCGTCTCCAGCGTGCACCGCCTTGCCCGCACCAGCACCCTGGTCCGCCTGGTCATGGACGCCGAGGGGCAGGTGCTGGACATGGGCCGCAAGGTCCGCCTGGCCACCCCCGCCCAACGCAGGGCCGTGTTCGCCCGCTACGCCACCTGCTGGATCGACGGCTGCCCACTACCCGCCACCCTGTGCCAGATCGACCACGCCGACAACTGGAGCAACGGCGGCCACACGGACCTGAAGATGCTCGGCCCCGCCTGCCAGTTCCACAACCGCGACCGCTACCAGCACCCCGACCGCTACACCCGCCGCAAGATCGGCACCGACCGCTGGGCCTTCACCTACCACCCGGTCCACATCAGGGTCCGGAGCCCCCGACATGAACCGGGAACATGAGGCCAGGCTCCGGGATCAGGCCCCTTCCCAGGGGCCGACGTCTTCCTCCTTCCACTCCAGGCGGTCGACGACCCCGATCACGCCGTTGGTCCGTTCGACCATCCGCGTGAGCACCCGCGCCTGCGAGCGGCGTTCCAGGGCGCCGGTGAGCGTCACGACGCCTTCCGACACCGAGACCTCGACGCCCGACAGGTCGGCCCACAGGCAGTTCTCGATGACGTCCTCCCGTACCTCGCGGGTGATGTCGGCGTCCGCGCGGGCGAGAACCTTGAGCAGGTCGTGACGGCTGATGATGCCCATGAGCACGCCCTCGTCGTCCACGACGGGCAGGCGTTTGACGCCGTGCTGACTCATCTGCCGCGCCGCGCTGACCACACTGGTGTACGGCCGGGTGGTGACCGCGGGGGTGGACATGAGTTCGGCGGCGGTCACCCCACGGGCCCGCTCCTGGGTCCTGGCGGCCCCGTGCCCCACGGCCTCGCGCAGGCGGGCGCGTAGCGGCGGCCGGTAGCCCTCGCGATAGAACTGCTCGCGGAACTCCTCCTTGCGCAGCAGGTCGGCCTCGGAGACGACCCCGACGACGTGGCCCTCACCGTCGACGACGGGCACCGCGCTGACCTCGTGCGCGATGAGCACCTCGGCCACGTCCCTGAACGGCGTGCTGCCGTTGACGGAGGCGACCTCGCTCGTCATGACGTCTCGCACCTTCATGTGCATGATCGGCTCCTTCCCCCGGCCGTTCCCAGTCCCATCGCACCGCTGTACGGGCCCGGATGCGAAGGGACGGACGGCCCTACCGGTGGGGCCCTTCGCCATGCCGTGCCCCGGACGGCGCGAGGGGTGGCCGAAAGTCCCGGGCGGTCAGGACCTTCACCGCTGACCTCGAAAGACACGGCGAGGCACGCTGGGCACTGAGAGATGGGAGGCGTCGTCATGACGGCGAAAGTGAAGGATGTCATGGGCAAGGTCGCCATCGCGGTGCCGATGGACGCGTCGTTCGCAGACCTTGTCGCCACCATGCAGCGGTTCAAGGTGGGCGCCGTCACGGTGATCGACGCCGACCGGCGCCCGGTCGGGGTGGTGTCGGAGGACGACATCCTGCTGAAGGAGATCGATCCGGGCGAGAGCGTGCTCGACGGTCCCCGCAGGCGTGAGGAGCACCGGAAGGCGGCGGGCACGAAGGCCGGCCAGATCATGACGCGCCCCGCGATCACGGTCACCGGCGGCACGTCCGTGCGGGACGCGGCCCGGCTGATGCACCGCAACCGCATCAAGCAGCTGCCCGTGATCGACGCCATGACCGGCCGCATCGTGGGGACGGTCCACCAGGGCGACCTGCTGCGTGTGTTCGTCCGCCCGGCGGAGGACATCCTGGCCGACATCGAGGAGGTCGCCGCCCGGCTGAACCTCGGCCCCGACGACCTTCGGATCACCGTCTCCGGCGGCGTGGTCGCGATCAACGGACAGGTGCCCCGCAGGTCGGACATCAAGCCGCTGCTGCACGCCGTACGCCGGGTCGAGGGCGTCGTCGAGGTGGACGCCGACCTCGCCTTCCTCGTGGACGACCTGCTCATCGCCCCGCCGTTGCTGTGAACGACCACAGGGGAGGAGACCGTGAACACTCGGACCACTGAAGGGATCGTGCAGGCCGCGAGGACGGCGGTGGAGGCGGCCCTGTGGGCGCCCTCGATCCACAACACCCAGCCCTGGTCGTTCGGCGTCTCCGGCGACGAGATCTGCCTGCGCGCCGACCCCGACAGGAAGCTGCGGGTCTCCGACCCCACCGGCCGGCAGATGACGATCAGCTGCGGCGCCGCGCTGTTCAACGTGCGAATCACGCTGCAGGCCCTCGGCTACGAGCCCCAGGTGCGGCGCTTCCCCGATCCGGAGGGCCCGCTGCTGCTGGCCACCGTACGCGTGCGGCCGGGGCGGGAGCCGGGCGAGCACACCCGCCTGTTGCATGCGGAGATCGAGCGCCGCCGCACCCACCGGTCCGGGTTCACCGCTCTGCCGGTGCCCGACCGCCTGGTCGACTCGCTCGTGGCGGAGGCGGCGGCCGAGGACGGCCACCTGATGCCGATCGGGGCGGAGGCCGGCGCACGAGTGCTCGCCGCGCTCACCGGTGCGGCCCAGGACGTGCAGTCGCAGAACCGGTTGTTCGTCCTCGAACTCATGCGCTGGGCCCGGCCGCCCGGCAGTTCACGCCGCGACGGGGTGCCCGCGGCGGGCTATCCGACCGATCCCCGGCGTACGCAGCCCCAGCACTTCGCGCAGCGGGACTACGCCCGGGGCCACGAGTGGGGGATGGCGCCGGACGAGCGGGTGTCCGCCTCGACGGGCCTCGTGGCGCTGCTCACCACCGCGGGCGACGGCCGGGAGGACTGGCTGCGCGCGGGTGAGGCGCTGCAGCGGATGCTGCTGCACGCCTCCGCGTACGGCGTGAGCGTCGCCTTCCACACACAGGCACTGGAGATGCCTGAGTTGCGGGAGTTCATCCGTAGGCACCTGTGCTCGGGAGAGGCGCCCCAGATGATCATGCGGCTGGGGTTCGTCATCGACGAGAGCGAGAGCGTCCGCCGCGCCGCCTCCGACGTGATGGACTGATTCGGCGGCCGTGCCGTCGAGCAGGACCCATAGCCGCCCGCTGCGCTGCCGCCGTAACGCGCGCGGTCTACACCATGCCCAAGCTGATGCAGCACTACGAGCGGGGCCTCTACGGCCAACAGCACCACCGACCCCCTGCTGGCCTACTTCATCCCCGATGAGCTGAGCCCATCCGGGCAGGCGTGGACGGGCCCGCCCGGGGAAGTGGGACCTCCTGTGGCTCGACAGGAGGTGCGCGATGAGGTCGATCGTCCGCTGGGTCGTGTCGCGGTTACGCCGCTACCTGCCCGATCGCAACCCGCTGCGCCGCCGTTCCGACCGGGTCGAGGCGGCGTTCGCGGCGGCGGCGCTGGCCGCCGTCCTGATCGCCGCGTGGCCCGCGGCGCTGGCCGCTCGCACCGTGTACGACGACGGCGTCGCGGCCGAGCGGGTCGGGCCTGGGACACGGCAGCTGGTCGAGGCCACCCTGGTCGAGGCCAATTCGATCGGGGACACGTCCGCCGTGCCGGCCAACGGCCGCGGTCTGCCCGCGGCGATCCCGGCGCGGTGGACGCTGCCATCCGGTGAGGTCCGGGCGGGCGTGGTCCCGGCGGCGCTCCTCCTGCGGAACGGCCCGGCGGACGCGCGACTGTGGGTGGACGCCGCGGGCAGGCCGGCCGCGCCGCCGCCGCAGCGGGCCGAGACGGTGACGAGGGCGGGACTGGCCGCCGCCGGCGTCGTCGCGAGCGCCGCCGTGCTGGCCTGGGCCTGCTTCGCGCTCACGCGTCACCGGCTGGATCGCAGGCGCTACCGCGAATGGGAGGCCGCCTGGGCGGCGGCCGACCAGAGGTGGCGCCGTCACCGCATCTGAAGGCGCACCGGCCCCCCGCGCCCACCGGGCCCCCGTGCTGCCAGACTTCTGCACTATGACGGAGAACGAGCCGCGGTCGCTGATTCCCAGCATGCGATTGGACGATCTGCTGGCGGAGTTGCAGTCGCGTCTGGAGGCCGTGCTGGCCACCAGGGATCGGGTGCACGCGCTGTTGGAGGCGGTCGTGTCGATCGGCAGCGACC
>NZ_JABBWX010000012.1:0-343949 GCF_014161375.1 Microbispora sp. H10830 | reverse complement strand
TGGCCCTGGTCGAGGTCCACCTGGCCGGCGGGCAGGACCGTGAGGAGGTGTTGCGCCTGGCCGGGGCCCTGGAGCACGCCTCCGAACACCCCATCGCCCAGGCGATCGCCCGGGGCGCCGCCGAGCACGTGGGCGCCCTGCCCGCCCCGCAGGACTTCGCCAACGTCGAGGGCCTGGGGGTGCAGGGCATCGTGGACGGCCACGCCGTGCTCGTCGGCCGGCCCCGCCTGCTGGCCGAGTGGTCCCAGCACCTGCCCGCCGATCTGACCCAGGCGCTGCAGGATGCGCAGGACACCGGCCGCACCGCGGTCGCGGTCGGCTGGGACGGCCAGGCCCGGGCGGTGCTGGTGGTGGCCGACACGGTCAAACCCACCAGCGCCCAGGCCATCGCCGATCTGCGCGCGCTGGGGCTGACGCCGGTGCTGCTGACCGGCGACAACCAGGCGGTCGCCCGTGCGGTCGCCGCCCAGGTCGGCATCGAGGAGGTGATCGCCGAGGTGCTGCCGGCCGACAAGGTCGACGTGGTCAAACGGCTGCAGGCCGAGGGCAAGACCGTGGCGATGGTCGGCGACGGGGTCAACGACGCCGCCGCGCTGGCCCAGGCCGACCTCGGCTTGGCGATGGGCACCGGCACCGACGTGGCGATCGAGGCGGCCGATCTGACCCTGGTGCGGGGTGACCTGCGGGTGGCGGCCGACGCGATCCGGCTGTCACGGCGCACGCTGCGCACGATCAAGGGCAACCTGTTCTGGGCGTTCGCCTACAACGTCGCGGCCCTGCCGCTGGCCGCCGCGGGCCTGCTCAACCCCATGATCGCCGGCGCGGCGATGGCGTTCTCCAGCGTCTTCGTCGTCAGCAACAGTCTCAGACTCCGCCGCTTCCGCTGAGCGTCAAGGTGAGCCTCAAGGCCGGATTGTCCACAGCCTGTGGACGACCCGGCCTCAGCCATACGTGGAGCGCCGGACCGGCGGGGCGTCAGCGGCCCAGGCGGCGTCCGGTCTCCTCGATCACCTGCCACAGGACCGCCGCGAGCTCCGGACGCTCCGTTAGGACGTCCTCGATCCGGGCGCGCCAGGCGCCGACCTCGGCGGACAACGGGTCCTCGCGGACGCCCCGCACAGGCCGGGCCTCGTCTCGCAGGAGGCGCGTGCGGGTGCGGGCCAGGTCCCGTTCGTACGTCTGCCCGAGATGGCGTCCGAGCGTCTCACCGAGCCACCAGTAAGCGTTGTCCGTCGCGGCCGCGACGAACACCCTGGCGCTCTCCCACGCCACACGGTCCCTGTGGATGACAGCCACGCCATCGACGGTACGTCCGGATTCCACGGTGGGCAACGGCCGCTTCGCCGTCGGATCTCGCCGGGCTCTTGGTGCTTCGCCGGGCGCGCCCCGAGTTTGTCGAAACCCGCGCACGGATACGAAGAGTAACGATCGAGCACGATTAGTTACACCTGAGATGAGGAATCTTCATGCACCACCCTTTCCGTCTTCTGTCCCTGGCCGCCCTGACCTGCGCGGGCCTGCTCGCCACCGCGCCCGCCTACGCGGGCTGCGGTTGTGACACGCCGAAGGCCGCCAAGCCCGCGGCCGCCGCCGCGGACCTCGGTGCGAGGGTCGACGCGGGCCTGAACGTGGGCCTCGGCCTCGACGTCGCCCTCGACCTGGGCCTCGACCTCGGCCTGAACGCGCGGGCCGGCGCCAACCCGGGGACCATGAGCTGCGGCAAGCCCATGGTGCTGCGCCGGTGCGGCTGACGGGGCCTGCGTGACCCGGCCGGCGCCGGGTCACGCCACCCGAAAAAACCTCGTGCACGATTGGACCGTTCACATGCAGATGGCGGGCCAGGCTTCTAGAGTGGAAGGATGACCGGCACCACGAGCGAGCGGCTTCCCCGCATCCTCGACGACAAGATGTGCTTCGCGCTCTACGCCGCCTCCCGCGCCGTCACCGCCCTCTATCGGCCGCTTCTCGACGAGATGGGTCTCACCTACCCGCAGTTCCTGGTCCTGCTGGTGCTCTGGGACGGCCCCGAGGAGGGCGTCACGGTCAAGGAACTCGGCGCCGCACTGCACCTCGACTACGGCACGATGACGCCACTGCTCAAGCGCCTGGAGGCGAACGGCCTGCTGCGCCGGGAGCGCCGCATCGACGACGAGCGCACGGTGCAGATCACGCTGACCGAGAAGGGCGCGGGGCTGCGGGAGCGGAGCGACGACATCTTCGCCTCCGTCGGTGACGCGATGGCGCTCGAACCCGAGGAGTTCACCCGCACACTCGCCACGCTGCGCCGCCTGACCGCCAACGTCACCGCCTACGCCAACCGGCGGGACTGAGGGGCGAGCGTTCGTTCAAGGGCGATGCGGGTGAGCCAGCCGAGGGCGGCGGTGAACAGCGGCGGCCACACGATCGGACCGAAGCTGTAGCCGACCAGCACCACGAGCGGGATCCACACACGGTGGACGGCCTGGTAGAGGGCGCCAGGCGGACGAACCCCGGCGAGCCGCGACAGGTCGATCAGCGCGAAGAAGGCGAGCGCGGCGACGGTGGTCGGCACGCCGTACTTGACGCTCTCGAAGACCGCGAACGCGGCCAGGAAGAGCGCGACCACTCCCCAGCCGATCTTTCGCAACCAGCCGCCGCCTTTGTGGTCGGCAGCCCCTGCAGCCGGCTGCGCCCGTTCGCCTGCACCCTTCGTGATCCGCACACCCGTGACCTTATCGGTGGCAGGCCCATGAGACATCATGCGCGCGATTACCTTGCACACAACTTAATTGTGTCCTAGTCTCTGGGACGCACGAGGAACCCGGTCGCAGAGGCCGGGGTCACGCACCGGAGATCAGAAGGAGCACGTCATGGCGTACATCACCGTCGGCCAGGAGAACAGCACCGACATCAACCTGTACTACGAGGACCACGGTAGCGGGCAGCCCATCGTGCTCATCCACGGCTACCCGCTGGACGGCCACTCGTGGGAGAAGCAGATCCCCGCCCTGCTCGGCGCCGGCTACCGCGTCATCACCTACGACCGCCGCGGCTTCGGCCAGTCGAGCCAGCCCACCGTCGGCTACGACTACGACACCTTCGCCGCCGACCTGAACACGCTGCTGGAGACCCTCGACCTGCGTGACGTGATCCTCGTCGGCTTCTCCATGGGCACCGGCGAGGTCGGCCGCTACCTCGGCACGTACGGCTCGGCGCGGGTGGCCAAGGCCGCGTTCCTGGCCTCCCTCGAACCGTTCCTGCTCAAGACGGAGGACAACCCGGAGGGCGTGGACGGCAGCGTGTTCGAGGGCATCCTCGAGGCCGTCACCAAGGACCGTTACGCCTACTTCACCGACTTCTACAACGCCTTCTACAACACCGACGAGAACCTCGGCACGCGCCTGAGCGAGGAGGTCGTCCGGGCCAACTGGAACACCGCCGCGGGAGCCTCGTGGTACGCCTCGTCCGCGGCCGTCCCCACCTGGACGACGGACTTCCGGGCCGACATCCCCAAGATCGACGTTCCGACGCTCATCGTGCACGGCACCGCCGACCGCATTCTGCCCATCGAGTCCACCGGCCGCCCGTTCCACCGGGCGCTCCCCCAGGCCGAGTACGTCGAGATCGAGGGCGCCCCGCACGGCCTGCTGTGGACCCACGCCCAGGAGGTCACCGACGCGCTCCTCGCCTTCCTGGCGAAGTGACGCGCGGGCGGGATATGCCGTCCTGAGATCGTTGCGGCGTGTTCACCCTCGCGTCCGTTTCACGGAAGGAGAGGTTCAAGGCAGGGTAATGGGATCACAGGGCCTGCCCTCAGCACCGAAAGGTACGTCCTGTGAGTTCCTCCCTCTCCCGCCGCGACCTCATGCGCTCGGCCGCCGCCGGCGGCCTCGGCATCGCCATCGCGGGCAGCATCGAGGCCATCGCCGGCCCCGCCGCCGCCCAGGCGGCCCAGGCCGGAGTCGGCAAGACGATCGGGTACGGCCCGGTCGTCGCCGACCCGGCCGGTCTGCTCGCCCTGCCCAAGGGCTTCTCCTACAAGATCGTCGCTCAGGCCGGCAAGACGCTGCTGGAGTCGGGTGAGCCGACCCCCAGCGACGCCGACGGCACCGGCTGCTTCCGCGGCCGTGACGGCTGGGTGCTGGTGAACAACCACGAGATCGGCGGCAGCGAGCCCTACGGCGTGCCCGCCCTGCCCGGCCTGACCTACGACCCGGGTGCGAAGGGCGGCACCACGAACATCGAGGTCGACAGGGACGGCAACCGCATCCGCGAGTACGTCAGCGTGGCCGGCACGCACAACAACTGCGCGGGCGGCATCACGCCGTGGAACACCTGGCTGACCTGCGAGGAGACCGAGCAGCGGGCCGGCGGCGCCTTCCAGAAGGACCACGGGTACGTCTTCGAGGTGGACGCGTTCGACCGCGAGGCCAACAAGAACCCGGTGCCGCTGAAGTTCCTCGGCCGCTACTCCCACGAGGCCGTCGCGGTCAACCCGCGCAACTCGGAGATCTACCTGACCGAGGACGCGAGCGGCCCGAACGGCCTGTACTTCCGCTGGACCCCGCCCCACGGCTTCCACGGCCGCAAGGGCGCGCTGCGCGCGCTGGCCCTGGGCCCTGGCGGCGACACCGCAGGGAAGCTGCAGGCCATGCGGTGCCGCAAGGGCAGCAAGCACATCGCCGACCTGTCCGAGGCGACCCAGCCGGGCACCCGCTACAAGGTCGAGTGGGTCGACGTGCCGGACCGGGACGCCAAGACGACCTCGGTGCGCAAGCAGTTCGCCGACGACCAGATCACCCGCAGCCGCAAGCTGGAAGGCGCCTGGTGGGGCGACGGCGGCGCGTACTTCGTCGCCAGCTACGCCCGGCACGACGACGGCAGCGTCAACGAGCACGACGGCCAGGTCTGGTTCTACGACCCCGAGTCGGAGACCGTCACGCTCAAGACGATCTTCGGTGTCAACCCCGACCCGGAGCAGGACACAAACTACGACGGGCCGGACAACATCACCGTCTCACCGTACGGCGGCGTCATCCTGGCCGAGGACGGCGAGGGCCTGTCGCACCTGGTCGGCGTGACCGACAAGGGCGCGCCCTACCCGATGGCCCGCAACGAGCTCAACGACAGCGAGTTCACCGGCCCGACGTTCAGCGACGACGGCCGCATCCTGTTCGCCAACATCCAGACCCCCGGCTACGTCTTCGCGATCACCGGTCCCTGGACGCAGAAGCACAACGGCCACGGGCACCACTGACCCGCCGCACACCGAGCGAGCCCTCCGGCTCGCTCGGTGGTTCAGGCGAGGAGGGCGGCCAGTGCGAATCCGGCGGCGGCGGCGAGCACGCCGAGGACCAGGCTGCCGAGCGCGTTGAGCCCGGCCTCCAGGACCGAGCCCTCCTCCAGCAGCCGCACGGTCTCGAAACCGAACGTGCTGAACGTCGTGAACGCGCCGCAGAAGCCGGTGCCGAGCAGGGTGACCATCGCGGCGGGCAGCCCGAGGTCGTCCCGGGCGCCGAGCAGCAGCCCGAGCACGAGCGACCCGGACAGGTTGACCGCCAGCGTGCCCCAGGGGAACACGCTGTCGTGCAGGCGCTGCACCAGGCGGTCGGTCAGATAACGGGCGGGAGCGCCGACGATGCCGCCGAGGAAGACGAGCAGCAGGGTCACGGCTCCGCCCGCCCCGGCTCACGCCCCACGTAGCGGTAGACCTCCACGGGATCGACGATCACCAGGCCCTCGGTCACCAGTTCGTCCAGTTCCGCCACGAACGCGCTGATCCTCTCCGGAACGTCCACGATGACGACGGCGATGGGCAGGTCCTCGCTGAGCGACAGCAGGCGGCTGGTGTGGATGCGTGAGGAGGCGCCGAAGCCCTCGATGCCCCGGAACACGCTCGCCCCCGCCAGGCCCATCCTGCGCGCCCGATGCACGATCTCGGTGTACAGCGGCCGGTGCCGGTACTGGTCGCTCTCGCCTATCAGGATCGTCAACCGTTGGGCGGGGCCGTGCAGTCTCATTCGCCCCTCCTCCCGCGCCGCCGTACGGGGAGGCCCGCCAGGGTGCGGGCGAGGACGATGCCGCACCAGACCGCGATCAGCCCGGCGACCATGCTGGCGGCGGCGTACGCACCGGCCATCGGCCACGCGCCGTGCGACGACCTGTCCACGATCTCCACGGTGAAGGTGGAGAACGTCGTGAAGCCGCCGAGGAAGCCGACCCCGAGGAACGGACGGACGTAGCGGCGCGGCGGCCAGACGTCCAGGACGAAGACCATCAGGGCCCCGAGCGCGAAGCAGCCGGTGACGTTGGCGAGGAACGTCCCCCAGGGGAATCCGGTGGGCGGCGCGGGGAAGGCCCGGCCGAGCAGATACCTGGCCACGGCGCCGGCTCCGCCGCCGAGTGCGATCACCCCGAGGACGTCCCAAGTCCGGCGGCCGGCCGGGGCCGGGGCCGCCGGCCCGCGGAACATGTCCCGCTCGTGACGGAGGTCCACGTCGGGGTCGATCGGCAGATCCGCCTCTTCCCGATCGCCGCGTACGCGCCGGCTCACACCGTCCTCCTCACCTCGCCACCCGGTCCGCCGTTCGCCTCGTCGCCCGGCCTGTCCGCAGGTCCGCGCGACGGTTGCCACGACGGTCGCGAAGGGGAGCGGATTCCGCACGAGTGCATCCCAGTTTAGGTGCCGCACCGGAACGGCCATCCGGGCCGCCGTGGTCGTCGCGGGCCGGGCGATTCGCGATCAGCAGCGGTATGCCCCTATTAAGGAATTGCTGACGACCGCAAATTAAGGGTCGGGACAGAACAGCAGACAGAGCTTCCGGCAGTCACCGCTTTCCGGACATAGACCTATAGTGACCTGCTCGAATACAACTCCTACATATCACAATAAACATATCGATTAACCACATTGGGTTCTATTGACAGCAAACCGGGGCCGCCGTTGACTGGTGGGATATGGGCGTGATCACGAAAATGATGCCGATAGAAGCGTCACCGGTGCGAGGTGACGGATTCGGAGCGCGCACGGCTGCGGTCACGCCTTGTTGAGCGCCACCGGCATCCCGGGCCAGGCCCGGCCCGGCCGGTCGTGCGACCCTCACCTCACCGTCGATCTGCGCGGATCGCCGGGCTCGGTGTCGTGGCGGCTCCCGGAGACCGGGCCGGTCGCGGAGACCGGGCCGGTCGCGGACGCCGCACCCTGCGTCGTGCTGGCCGACCGTGCGGGCTGCGCCGAGTTCGCCGTCCTCCAGGACACGCTGCACCACCTCGGCGTGCCGAGCGTACGCGTCGACGCCGAGAGCGTGGCCGCGCTGCGGCTGTCCGCCGCGGTGACCGGCGGGGCCGGGCACGACCGCACCCGGTGCGTGCTCGACCTTGACGGCCGCCGGATCGCTCCGACCGTCGTCTGGGCGCGTCACTTCTCCCCCCGGGCCATGCCCGCGACGGCGGACGCCGCACAGACCCTCCTGCGGGCCGAGTCCTGGCACGCGTTCGTCCGCCAGCTCTGCTCGCTCGCGCCGGCCAGCCTGCCCGGCAACCGTCCCGGTCGTCTGGAGCAGCTCGCCGGGGCCGCGGCCGCCGGCATCCGCGTCCCCCGGACGGTCGTCACCACCGCCCCGGCGGAGGCCGCCACCGCGATGCCGGGCCGCAGGGTCGTGGTCAAGGTCGTCGGGGAGCACTTCGTCGAGGCCTCGCCCGGCCTCCTGACCGGGGCGCTCCCCGAGATCGCGGCACGCGCGGAGGTCCTGCGCCGGCCCGCGCTCGACTATCCGGTGATCGTGCAGGAACACGTCGAGCACGACGCCGAGCTGCGGGTCTACCACGTCGCCGGCGCCGTGCACGCCTACGCCGTCGGCAAGCGCGCCCCCGACTCGCCCTGGCGGGAGGAGGCCGAGGTGACGGTCACGCCGGTCGCCGCCCCGCCCGCGGTCGCCGCCGCCGTACGCAGGCTCGCGAGCCTGTGGGGGTTGGCCTACGGCGCCTTCGACCTGCTGCTCAGCGCGGGCGAGGTGGTGTTCCTCGAGGTCAACACCGACGGCGACTGGCGCTGGTTCGAGGCGAAGGCCGGAGGGCGTGAGGTCTCCACCGCCGTGGCGCTCGCGATCAGGACGCTCCACCTGGCGGCCCTGGGGAACACCGGACCCCCATCGCCGCTCGAACTCGTCGACTTCCTCCTGTTAGGCACTCGGACACGCGGCTCCCGCCGGTGACCGGGTCGCCGCGCAGACCCGGACCAAGGAAAGCGCCATGGGTGACGTGAGCTCGCCGCGACTGCACTGTTCTGTACTCGGTTCGCTGGAGGTCCGCGTCGCGGGCCGCAGGGCCGTCATCGGCGCTCCGAAACAGCGGCTTCTCCTGGCGATCCTGCTGTGCCACGCGAACGCGGTCATCCCGTCGGACCAGCTGATCGACTCGTTGTGGGGCGAGACCCCGCCGCGTACGGCCCGCAAGAACCTGCAGGTCTACATGTCCGCGCTCCGCAAGATCGTGGGCGACCGGATCAGCTTCCAGGGATGGGGCTACCGCATCAGCGCCGATCGCGAGGAGCTCGACCTGCTGCGCTTCCTGGAACTGGGCAGGTCGGGGCGCGCCGCCGTCCGGAGCGGAGACCTCGCCACCGCCGCCGCGCTGCTGGGCGACGCCGTCCGCATGTGGCGGGAACGGCCGCTTGAGGAGTTCTGCCATGTCCCGCTCGTGGCCGCCGAGGTAAGCCGCTTCACCGAGCTCTTCCTGTCGATCTACGAGGACTGGGTCGAGCTGGAGATCGAGCTGGGCCGCCACGTCGACGCCCTGGGCTCCCTCGACGTCGTCGCCGCACGGTTCCCCGCCCGCGAGCGCGTCGCCGCGGCCAGGATGACCGCGCTGTCGCGGTGCGGGCGGGCCGCCGAGGCCCTGGCCCACTTCGAGGGCCTGCGCCGGCACCTCGCCGCCGAGATGGGCATCGATCCCAGCCCGTTGATCAGGCAGCTCTACCAGGCCATCCTCCGCGGTGACGGGCCCCCGCCCGCGCGTCTCCCCGGCCTGGCCGGCGCCGTCCGTCCCCGGCCCGTACGCGCCCTGGCGAACCGGCTGCCCCGCGCCATCGACGACTTCGTGGGCCGGGAGGCGGAGGTGCGGCGCGTCCTGGACGAGCCCGCGCCCGTCACGGTGATCACGGGCGGGCTCGGCGCCGGCAAGACCGCCCTCGCCGTGCACGTCGCGCACCTGCTGGCCCCCCGCTATCCGGACGGCGCCGTGGTGATCCCGCTGCGGTGCCACGGAGTCCCCAGGCCGGCCGCGGACGTCCAGCGGGAGATCCTGGAGGGCGTCGGACTGGAGGTCGCCGGCCTGCGCGGGGACGACGTGCTGGCCTCTGTCTGGCGGTCGTGGCTCGCCGACCGGAAGGTCCTGCTGGTCCTCGACGACTCGCCGGACGAGTCGAGCGTCCGCGTGCTGCTCCCCGGCACCACGTCGAGCAGGGTCCTGGTGACGAGCCGGAACAGGCTCAGCGGGCTGGAGTCGGTGGCCAGGATCGATATCGAGGACCTGTCCACGAGTGAGGGCGTCGAGTTCCTGAGCCGGTTGATCGGCCGCGACCGGGTGGCCGGGGATCTGCCCGCCGTCCTGCGGATCTTCCGTAGGTGCGGGCTGTCGCCCCTGGTCCTGCGCCTGCTCGGGGGCCGGCTCGCCGGGCTGCGGCACCTGCCGCTCGGCCTGCTGGCGGAGCGGCTGGAACGGACCGAGGACGTGCTGGACGAGTTCGTCGCGGGGGACGTGTCACTGCGCCGGCGGTTCGAGGAGTCCTACGCCCACCCGTCGTGGCCGCACCGCGCCGCGTTCCTCGCCCTGGGCGCGCTCGACGGCCCGGTCTTCGGACACGAGGAGCTCGTCGCGGCACTGGACGGCACAGAAGGGCCGGGCGAGCGGGTCATCGAGTCCCTGTTGGAGGCCGGTGTCCTGACGATCCCGCAGGTCGAGACCGACGCCGAGGTGGTCGCCCACTCCTTGTCGTACGCGATGTCACCGCTCGCCCACCGGTTCGCGGCCGAGCTCGGCGAGGACCGGAACCGCTGAGGGCGCGGAACCGGTGGCGGCGGCAGTCGGCACGTGGAGGCCGCGCAGCGCGGGGCTGATCGAGGCCACCACGCTGCACGCCGCGAGCAGGCCGCCCACCGCCACCAGCGCGCCGGCGCCGCCGATGTACTGCGCCAGCAGGCCGCCGAGCAGCGGCCCGACCGGGGTCAGGCCCATGGTGGCCATGGTGAACACGGAGACCACCCGGCCCGTCATCGCGTCCGGGACGAGCCTGGCGAGCAGGACACGCAGGACCACGTTGAGCGCCGGCGCCGCGACCATCGCGAGGAAGAGCGGGACCACCGGCCAGTAGGGCCCGAACGGCAGGGCGGTCGCGCAGACGGCCAGTGCGAAGAACCCGACCACGGCCGGCATGAGCCTGCCCGGCGGCAGCAGGCGCCCGATCCTGGCCGACAGGGTCGCGCCGAGCAGACCACCCAGGCCCAGCCCGGCCAGCACGACGCCGGTCGCGGCCGCATCACCGCCGCGCGCCTCCACCATGACGATGACGGGCAGCAGCAGCGCGTTCGCAACGAGGTTGGCGACCAGGGCGAACGCCAGCCCGGCGCGCAGGCCGCGATGGCGCCACAGCCAGCCCGCCGCCTCCATGACGTCGGCCCGCATCCCGGTCTCGCGCCGCTCCGCCGCCTCCGCCGGCCTGCGCGGCACCCGCGCGCGCACCACGCACACCAGCGAGACCAGGTAGCTGAGCGCGTCCACGGCGAACGGGAGGGCCCGGCCCAGGCCGAACAGGAAGCCGCCGAGTGGCGGCCCGGCGAGGGCGGCCGCGTGCCCGCGCGCCTCCTCCTGGGCGTACGCCTCGGGAAGCTGCCCGGAAGCCACGACCCCGCGGATCGCGGCGGCCCTGGCGGGGCCGAAGAAGGAGTCGGCCGCGCCGGTCACCACCGCGACCGCCACGATCTGCCACAGCGCCACCCGGCCGGTCAGGACGGCGGCGGCGAGCGCGGCCAGGGCGAGACACCGGACGACCTCGGCGGCGATCAGGATGCGGCGCCGGTCCCACCGGTCCACCCACGCCCCGGCGGGCAGGGAGAACAGGAGATCGGCCGTGATCCGGCAGGCGCCGACCAGCCCGGCCAGCGCGGCGGAGCCGCTGACGGCCAGGATCAGCAGCGGGAAGGCCACCCAGGTGAGCGTGGTCCCCAGCTCCGATGCCGCCGCCCCCATCCAGAGCATCTGGAACCGGGAGTTACGGCGCAGCGGCGGCAGCCCACTGTGCTTACCGATTCGCTCGCTCCGCTCACTCATGCTTGGAGCGTCCCAACGGGCGGTTGGCGCCCAGTAGGGACGCGGTATGGGGCCGGTATGCGCGGCCGGACCAGGCGTGATCGGGGCCAGTATGGCGACGGCATGGCGTCGCCATACTGGCCCTGAACCCTCCGTACTTACCGTTGGCGGCGTACCCCTGTGGCCGACAGGTCCCGCACGACCAGTCCCCGCACGACCAGGAGGTGGCCGATGAACAGCCGCGAGGTTCACAGCGGGCCGGCGCCGTTCGACCCGTTGACGGCCCTGCGCGAGGCGGGTCACCCGGTGGACCTGCTCAACGAGCGGCAGCGGCAGGTGTTCGCCGAGCTGAGCAGGCCGGAGGTCGAGCTGCTCAACTCGATCAAGACCCGCCTGGACGCGGCAGCGGGCGAGGTCGAGGGACAAGAGCTCAAACTCGTATGAGCGCCGGGGCGGCCCGCCCTGCGCGCCGGAACGTCGTCGTCGTCTTCATCGACCTGGTCGGCTCGACGGAGCTCGCGGAACGGCTCGATCCCGAGCTGCTCCGGGACGTCCTCGACCGCTACTACCGGGCGTGCACCTCCGGCATCGAGGAGCACGGCGGCGTGGTGGAGAAGTACATCGGGGACGCGATCATGGCCGCCTTCGGCATCCCCGCCGGCCGCGAGGACGACGCGCTCCGGGCGGTACGCGCCGCGCACGCCGCGCTGCAGCGGGTGCGCGAGCTGAGCGAGGACCTGGCCCCCACGCACGGCATCCGGCTCGACGTGCACTGCGGCGTGAGCGCCGGGGAGGCGGTGGTCATCGCCACTCCGGGAGCGGACCTTCGCGTCATCGGCGACACCGTCAACACGGCCGCCCGCCTGCAGTCGGCCGCGGGCGTCGGCGAGATCCTCGTCGGGGACGAGGTCGCGCGCATGGTCCGCGCCCAGGCGCGTCTCGAGCCCGTGCCGCCGCTCACGCTGAAGGGCAAGAGCAACCCCGTACGAGCCTGGCGGGTGACCTCCCTGGAGCCCGAGGCCGGCCACGACGACGACCAGATCCCGCTCATCGGCCGCGACTCCGAGATCGGGCGCCTGCGCGCGGCGTACCGCGAGGCGGTGCGGGACCGCCGGTGCCGGGTGGTGACCGTGCTCGGCGTGCCGGGCATCGGCAAGTCCCGGCTCGTGCGCGACTTCGTCCACGAGCTGCCCGCCGGGGTCACCGTGATCGCCGGCCGGTGCCGCTCGTACGGCGTGGGGATCACCTATCGCCCCATTGTGGAGATGGTCGAATCCCTCGGCGACGACTGGCGGGACATCCAGCCGGCGCTGGAGGCGTCGAGTGGCTCCACCCTGCGCGGCCTGGCGACCGCCGACGCCTCGCGCGCGCCGCGCACCGGGGAGGACGCGGGCGTCGAGGAGATCTCGCGGGCGGTGCGCGCGCTGTTCGAGGCGCTGGCCCGGCGCGGCCCGCTGGTGGCGGTCTGGGAGGACCTGCACTGGGCCGAGCCGACCCTGCTCGACCTGATCGACGACCTCGCGGCGTGGCTCGCCGACGTGCCCGTCCTGGTCGTACGGGTGGCCAGGCCCGAGCTGCTGGAGGCGCGGCCCGTCTGGGGGGACGACGCGGAGCGTGCCGCCGCGTTCGAGCTGGGGGCGCTCGACGCCGCCCAGATGGAACGGCTGGTCGCCGAGCTGGCCGCACACCGGCTGCCGGACGCCGAGGTGGTCGCCCACGACATGGCCGCCGGCCCGGCCCTGTGCCTGCGGGTCGCGCGGAGCTCCGACGGCAACCCGCTGTTCGCCGAGCTGCTGCTGGAGACCCTTGCCGAGGAGGGGGAGGACGCCCCGCTGCCGCCCACCATCCAGGCGCTCCTCGGCGCGCGCCTCGACCGGCTCGACGAGGGGGAGCGCGATGTGCTCGAACGCGCCGCGACGATCGGCCACGTCTTCACCCGCGACCAGCTCGGCGTCCTCTGCGCGGCCGAGCCGCAGTCCCGGCTCGACGTCGACGAGCTGCTCGGGCGCCTGATCCGCACGCGCATGGTCGGGCGCGGGGAGGCGCCGGGGTCGTTCCGATTCACGCAGACGCTGACCCGGGACACGGTCTACGCCATGACCCGCAAGGACCTGCGGGCCACCTGGCATCTGGCCCTCGCCGACCGCATCGCCGGCCAGGCCGGCGCCGCCGCGGCGTCCCGCGCCGCCCTCTCGTCCCGTGCCGCGGAGGAGAGCTCGCACGGCGACCTGACCCACCACCTGGAGACCGCCTGCCTGCTCAAACGCGAGGTGCGACCGGACGACCCGATGCTGCCGGCGCTCACCGAGCGGGCCGCCCGCGCCCTGGTGGGCGAGGGCACCCAGGCGCTGCACCGCAAGGACCTGCCCGCCGCCATCGCCCTGCTGGAGCGGGGACGCGACCTGCTGCCGCCCGGCCACGCCGAGCACCGGGTGCTGGCGGTGCGCATCTGCGACGCCGGGCTGGCCCATGGCGAGGCCGACCGGCCGTACGACGCGCTGGACGTGGCCGAGCGGATGCTGCCGGACGACCGGCGCAACCGGCTGATCTGCGCCATCCAGCGCGAGACGCTGGCGGTGCGCTTCGGCACCCGGCCCGCGTCGGGCGAGCCGTTCCGCGACCTGCTGGCCGCCGACCCCGGCGACGACCTCGGCTGGTGCCGTTTCCACCATCTCCAGGCGCTGGTGCGCATCGGCGAGGGCCGGTTCGGGGCGGCCGAGGCGGCGCTGCGCGACGCCCTGGCCCGGGCCCGCTCCCTCGGCGACAGATATGAGGAGAACCGCCTGCTCAGCGGGCTTTGCGAGCTGGCGCAGTGGTCCCCCACGCCGCTGGCCGAGGGGCTGAGCCTGTGTGTCGGGGTGTCGGGCAGGTTCCGCGCCGACCGGGCGATGCTCCTGCCCGTCCTGGTCACCGAGGCGCGGCTGCTCGCGCTCGCCGGCTACGTCACCGCCGCCAGGGCCGTCCTCGACAAGGCCGACCAGTACGCCCGCGACCTTCACCTCGACCTCGCGGCGACCGCGGTCCTCCAGGTGCGCGGGCTGGTGGAGTCGCTCGTCGACCGGCACGCCGAGGCGGAGGCGCTGTTCCGCAGGGCGGCGGCGGACCTGCACCGGGCGGGCCAGTCGGAGCCGGCCAGGACGCTGGAGCTCTACGCCGCCCGCGAGCTGCTCCGGCAGGGGCGGCACCCCGAGGCCGCGCGGGAGCTGGACCGGTTGCGGGCCGCGGGCGGACGGCTGCAGGCCCGCGGCGAGCTGACCCTTCTCGCGCTGAGCGCCAGGGTCGCGGCCCTCGACGGCGGCCACGGCGCGGCGGGCGCCCTCGCCGCGCGGGCGGAGGAGCTGCTCGCCCGCACCGACGACCCCTGCCTGCGCGGGGACGTGCTGGCCGACCTGGCGGTGGCGCACCGAGCGGCCGGGCGCGCCGGCCCGGCGGCCCTGGCCGCGGCCCGCGCGCTGCGCGACTACGCGGCCAAGGGAGCGGAGCTGCCCGCCCGGCGCGTACGCCGGTGGATCGAGGAGGAGAGGCGACCGTGACGCAGCCCCCATGGCGCCGGGAGCGGCGTGAGCAGTTCCCCGGCGTGCCGGCCTGGAGCCTGGCGACCTCGCGGCTGGCCCCGGAGGAGTTCGGCGTGAGCCGCCTGGAGGACGTCACCAGGGAGTGGGCCTGGGGTGGTGACGGCGCGGGTGACGGCGCAGGTGACGGCGCAGGTGACGGCACGGGTGACGGCGCAGGTGACGGCGCAGGTGACGGCGTGGGTGACGGCGGCGTGGGCCGCGCCGACGGAGCGGGCGTGCGCGTCTGCGTGCTCGACACCGGGGTGGACGCCGGTCATCCGCGGGTCGGCGGCCTGGAGCGTTCGCTGGTGGTCGCCGACGGCGAGGACCTGACGGTCGTCGACTGCGACCCGGTGGACCCCGTGGGGCACGGGACCGCGTGCGCCGGGGTGATCCGCTCGATCGCCCCGGCCGTCTCGCTGACCTCGGTGCGGGTGCTGACCGACGGGCGCTCCGGCAGCGGGGCCGCCCTTCTGGCCGGGCTGCGCTGGGCCGTCGAGGAGGGGTTCGACCTCGTCAACCTCAGCCTGTCCACCACCAGGAGCCAGTATCTGCCCGCGCTGCACGAGCTGGCCGACCGCGCGTACTTCCGGCGCTGCCTGCTGGTGGCCTCGGCCCACAACATGCCGGTCGTCAGCTTCCCCTGGACCTTCTCCTCGGTCATCTCGGTGGCCAGCCACGACGAACCCGACCCCATGACCTACTACTACAACCCCGCGCCCCCGGCCGAGTTCCTCGCCCGGGGCGTCCGGGTCCCGGTGGCCTGGCGCCGCGGCAGGGAGATCCGCAGCACCGGCAACAGCTTCGCCGCGCCGCACATCACCGGGATCTGCGCGCTCATCCTGAGCAGGCACCGGTGGATGACTCCCTTCCAGCTCAAGTCCGTGCTCTATCTGGCCGCCAGCAACGTCGTCGCATCCAAGGGAGGCGCGCATGTCCGTGCATGAACGGCGCTCCGACAGCGAAATCATCGAGCGCAGGCTGCTGCAGTCCACCGTCGAGGTCGCCCGGCACGTCTTCGCCTCGGCCGCGGCGTCGGTCTTCCTGGTGGACCAGGAGACCGGCGAGCTGGTCTTCGAGGCCGTGTCGGGCGAGGGGGAGCAGCACCTGGTCGGGACGCGCTTCCCGGCCGGCACGGGCATCGCGGGCTGGGTCGCGGCGAGCGGCCAGCCGATGATCGCCGACGAGGTGGCCGCGGTGCCGCAGTTCGCCCACGACGCCGCCGAGTCCACCGGGTATGTCCCCCGCAGCATCATGGCGGCGCCGGTGATCAGGCAGGAGAGCTGCATCGGTGTGCTGGAGGTGCTCGACAGGTCCGCCACCTGGCGGGGGGACCTCGCCGACGTGGACCTCCTCGCGATGCTCGCCGCCCAGGCCGCTCACGGGCTGGAGCTTCTGCTGCGGCTGCGGCGGGCCGAGACGGCGCTACCAGCCGCGCCCGGCGGCGACGACGTCCACGTGCTGCTGCAGCGGATCTCCGACCGGGTGCCGCGCGACGGCGGGCCCGCCGACCCGACCGCCCTGAAGCTCCTCGCCGTGGCCGAGGAGCTGTTGCACTGAATCCTCTGGCGTGGCTTGGCCGAGTCTGGGACCGCGGCGGAGATTGCCGACCTGGTCGAAGGCGGTATGAGCCAGGACGAAAGCCACGATCGTCAGAGGGGAACAGCCGCTCATGGAGATGCCCGTAGTCAACCGGTGCGAGGCCACCTCGTGCGCGTACAACCGCGACGGCATGTGCCACGCCACCGCCATCACGGTCGGGGACGCGTCCCACGCGCACTGCGACACGTTCTTCACCGCGTCCACGCGGGGAGGCGACCAGGAGACCGTGGGCCGGGTGGGCGCCTGCAAGATGTCCGACTGCCGGCACAACGTGGCGCTGGAGTGCCAGGCGCCCGGCATCGACATCGGCTACTCGCAGGACGAGGCCGACTGCCTCACGTACGCCCCGGCGTAGGCGGCGCTCAGCTCTCCGCCCGCACAGGAGCGACCGGGGCGAAGCGGGCGATGGGGTTGTCCAGCTCGCCGGCCATCTGCAGCGCGGCCGACGGATCGGTCAGGTCCACCATCTGCCGGTTGTCGCGCAGTTGCAGGCGGTTGAGGCACGACAGCGCGAACGTCCCGGCGAACAGGTCGTAGCGCCGGAACCGGCCCGCGAGGTGCGGGACCGACCGCTGGTAGGCCGCCGCGCACTCGGCGACGGTCCGCCAGAAGGCGTCCTCGTCCAGCACGCCGTCCGTGGCGAGCACCGCGTTGAGGAAGCGCAGGAAGCAGTCGAAGACGTCGGTGAAGATCGACAGCAACCGGTGTTCCTCGGGCACCTCCGCGCGGATCCGCCGGACCTCGGGCGGCAGGTCCGCGCCCGGATCCATCACCACGATCTCCTCGGCGATGTCCTTGAAGATCACCCGTTCCACCGTGCCGCCGTCGAGGACCAGGATGACGTTCTCGCCGTGCGGCATGAACGCCAGGTCGTACGCGTAGAAGGCGTGCAGCAACGGGACGAGGTACGCGTCGAGGTAGCGCCGCAGCCACACCTCGGGGGCGAGGCCCGACTGCGCGATCAGCGCCGCCGCGAACGACCGCCCCTCATCGTCGGTGTGCAGCAGGGAGGCCATCGTGGCCGGCCGCCGGCCCGGCTCCAGGCCCGCGACCGGGCTCTCCCGCCACAGCGCCGCCAGCATCTTCCGGTAGGGCGAGTGGCGGTCGGTGACCGCCTCGTACAGACGGTTGCGGTAGCCGACGGCCGCCCGCTCGCGGATGATCGTCAGGCGGGTCGCGCGGAGGACCTCGTCGTCCCCGATCAGGTCGGCGAGCCAGTCGTTGATCGCCGGGGTGCCCTCCATGTAGGCCGCCGACAGGCCCCGCATGAAGCCCATGTTCAGCACCGACAGGGCCGTCTTGACGTAGTGCCTCGACGGCTCGCTCGCGTTGAAGAACGTGCGGACCGACTGCTGGGCGAGATGCTCGTCGTCACCGGGGCCCAGGCAGACCAGCCGCCGCTCGGCGACCTCCGCCGCGAACGTCACCGAGATCCGGTTCCACCACTGCCAGGGGTGCACCGGCACGAGCAGGTAGTCGGCCGGGTCGAGCCCCAGGCCGGCCAGCGTGCCCGCGAAGCGGGTCAGGACCTCCTCGCCCAGTTCGCCGCGCATCAGCCGTTCGTAGTCGATGTCGCGCGAGCAGGTGAACGTGGTGTGGTCGCGGTGGGCGGCCAGCCAGATCAGCCGTACGGGCGCGGCGGCCTCGGGGGCGTACATGTGGTGGTCGTCGATTCCGTAGCCGATCCGGCCGCTGTTGGCCACGAAGCACGGGTGGCCCTCGGTCATGGCGGCCTCGATCTCCTGGAAGCCGGCCTTCGCCAGCTCGGCCGCGCCGACCGGCCGCCGGCTCAGCTTGTACGCGAGGCTCGCCAGCGTGGAGGTGATCTCCTCCAGGTAGACCGGGAGGACCTCGTCGCTCAGCCCGAGCGGGCCGCGCATCTCGGTGACGAACTCCAGCGCGTCGAGCGGCAGGGTCTCGCCGGAGAGCCGGTGGCGGGTGACCTCGCCGATGCGCCAGTGGTCGAGGGACATCACCGTGGCGGTGAAGCGATACTCCACGTGATCGCCGCGCACGGCCCACCGGCCGTCGCCGAGCGGGCGCGGGGTGAGCAGCCGCTCGTGGGCGAACTCGGCGAGCGCCTTGCGCACCAGCCGCCGGTTGGCCTTCTCCCAGGTGGCGGGGGTGAGATGGGAGACCGCCTGGATGGGGTTCACGCCGTCGCCTCCCGGGTCGCCGCGAGGAACCGCTCGCGGGTGCAGACGCTCAGCAGGGCGTCCTTCTCCGGCTTGGCGACGGTGCCCACGACCTCGAAACCGACGGCCGCGTTGAGCGCGTGCACCGCCGTGTTGCGCACGTCGGGCTCGACCACCACCCGCCGGGTCGCGGGATCGGCGAACAGCAGCTCCATGACCGTGGTGATCACGGCCAGGGTGAAGCCGTGGACCGGGGTCTCGGCGGGCGCGCACAGGAAGTGCATGCCGACGTCGCCCTCCTCGGCGTCGTAGAGGCCCGCCAGCTCGACCCGGGCCGGGTCGTAGCGCTCGGCCAGGAAGGCCGGGCGGCCGTTCACCAGCCCGAGGAACGCGTCGCGGTGCGGGTGTCCGACGATCTCGCGGTACTCCCTCTCCACACGGGTGACGTCGGCGTCCCGCATCATCCAGAACACGGCCTTGGGGTGGGTGACCCAGGCGTGCACGGCCGGGGCGTCGGCCCGCGGGTCGAGCCGGCGTACGGCGAGCTCGCCGACCCGGGCGTCCGTACGGCGGAAGAGGAGGTCTCTCACGCGACCACGCCCTCGGGCGCCCCGAACTCCTGGAAGGCGATGGCCTTCTCGACGGGGTAGTGCTCCCGGCCCAGGATCTGGCCGATGATCCACGAGTTGCGGTAGGGACCCATACCGAGGTCGGGGGAGGTGACGCTGTGGGCGTGGGTGGCGCCGTTCTGCACGAAGATCCCCCGGCCGGTGACGTCGACGCTGTAGTTCCTGGCCACGTCGAACCGGCCGTGCCGGTCCCACCGGATCCGGTCGCGTACGGGGTCGAGGAAGGCGGGAGGCTCGTAGCGGTAGCCGGTGGCCAGCACGAGCCCCTGGGTGACGAGCGTGAAGTCGCGCTCCTGCTCCACGTGGCGCAGGCCGAGCGTGTACTCGCCCGCGCCGGCGTCGTAGGCCGCCTCGCGCAGCTCGGTGCAGGTCAGCAGCCGGGTGGGGATCGGGCCGCCGACGGTCTTGGCGTACAGCAGGTCGAAGATGTCGTTGATCAGCGCCGCGTCGATGCCCTTGTAGAGGCCCTTCTGCTCGGCTTCGAGGCGGTAGCGGGTGTCCTCGGGAAGCGCGTGGAAGTAGTCCGCATACTCGGGGGAGGTCATCTCCAGGGTCAGCTTGGTGTATTCCAGCGGGAAGAACCGCGGGGACCTGGTCACCCAGTTCAGCCGGTAGCCGCGTGTGCCGACGTCGGCCAGCAGGTCGCGGTAGATCTCGGCGGCGCTCTGCCCGCTGCCGACGATCGTGATGCTCTCCTTCGCCTGCAGCTCGGCCTTGGCGTCGAGATAGCCGGCGTTGTGGACGAGGTCGCCGCCGAGGCCCCGGCAGGCCTCCGGCACGTACGGCGGGGTCCCGGTGCCGAGCACGAGGTGCGGGGCTCTGTGCTCGGTCTCACGGTGCTCGGTCTCCTCTCCGCCGCCGGTGACCGCGCGTACGACGTAGTGGCCGTCGGCCTCGTCGTACGTCACCGAGGTCACCCGGTGGCCGAAGCGGACGCTCCGCAGCCGCGCGGCGGCCCACCGGCAGTACGCGTCGTATTCGGCGCGCAGCTGGTAGAAGCTCTCGCGGATGTAGAAGGGATACAGCCTGCCGGTCTCCTTCAGGTAGTTGAGGAAGGAGTAGGGCGAGGTCGGATCGGCCAGCGTGACGAGGTCGGCGATGAACGGCGTCTGCAGCGTCACGGAGTCGAGCATCATCCCCGGGTGCCAGGCGAAACCGGGCCTCGCCTCCAGGAACACGCCGTCGAGCTCGGCGATGGGCTCGGCGAGGCAGGCCAGGCCCAGGTTGAACGGCCCCAGCCCGATCGCGACGAAGTCATGAGTGGACATGCGTCACCTCCGAGTGGTCGGCGACCGGGGCGAGGTCGTCCACATACCGCTGGGCGTGTCCGGCGAGGAGGTCGAGGACGTGCGCGACGTCGTCCAGCGTGGTCTCCGGGTTGAGCAGGGTGAACTTCAGGTAGTGGCGGCCGTCGACCGTGGTCCCCGCGACGACGGCCTCGCCGGAGGCGGCCAGCGCCTCGCGGGCGTACAGGTTCGCGTCGTCGGCGAGCTTGCGGCCCGGGCCTTTTTGCGGCAGGTAGCGGAAGACAAGGGTGCTCAGCGGCGACCGCGTGACGACCTCGAAGCGCGGGTCCGCCGCGACCAGGGCGTGCGACGCGGCCGCGCGGTCCACGACCTCGTCGAACAGCTCCCCGACCGCGTCCGGGCCCATCACGCGCAGCGTCAGCCAGAGCTTGAGCGCGTCGAAGCGGCGGGTGGTCTGCAGGCTCTTGTCCACCTGGTTCGGGATCCCCCGCTCGGCCATCCGACGGGGGTTGAGGTAGTCGGCGTGGTGGGCCGCGTGCCGCAGCACCGCGCCGTCGCGCACCAGCAGGGCGCTCGAGCTGACCGGCTGGAAGAAGGACTTGTGGAAGTCGACGGTGACCGAGTCGGCCCGCTCGATCCCGGCGAGCAGGTGCCGCCGTCTGCGGGAGACCAGCAGCCCGCAGCCGTACGCCGCGTCCACGTGCAGCCACACCCCGGCCGATCTGCACAGGGCGGCGATCTCCGGCAGGGGGTCGATCGAGCCGAAGTCGGTGGTGCCCGCGGTGGCCACCACGGCCATGACCACCAGTCCGGCGCGGCGGCAGCGATCGAGTTCGCGGGCGAGCGCGGCCGGCCGCATCCGCCGTTCGTCGTCGGTCTCCACGGTGACGACGGCGTCCGGCCCGAGGCCGAGCAGGTTCGCCGCCTTGCGCACGCTGAAGTGCCCGGCCTCGGACGTGATCACGCGTAGCCGCGAGGGAACGGCACCGGCGTTCGTACGAACCTCCTCGCGGGCGAGCAGCAGGGCGTGCAGGTTCGACTGCGTGCCGCCGCTGGTGAAGACGCCGTCGGCGGCGGGGCCGAAGCCGATCCGGCCGGCCGTCCATTCGACCAGGCGGCGCTCGATGAGCGTGCCGCCCGCGCTCTGGTCCCACGTGTCGAGGGAGGAGTTCACCGCCGACAACACCGCCTCTCCCAGCAGCGCGGGGATCACCACCGGGCAGTTGAGGTGCGCCAGGTAGCGGGGGTGGTGGAAGTAGACGGCGTCCCGCAGGTAGACCCGTTCGAGCTCGTCGAGGGCGGCGGCGTGGTCGTGCAGCGGCCGTTCGAGGTCGATCGCGGCGATCTCCGGCGCGAGCCGTTCCGGGGACACGCCGCTGAACGGCCGGTCGGCGCGCCGGATCCGGTCCGCCACCCGCTCGGTCGCCGCGGCCATCGCCCGCCGGTATCCCTCCACTGTGCGGTCGTTGAACAGGTACGGCCGCGCGGCCCCGGCATGGGGAGAGGTCATTGCCATCCTTACCGTTGGAAGTTAGGTTAGGCGAACCTAACTTTTGGGAGTCGACACGTGTCCCCGGTTGATTTATCCGAAGCGTGGTCAGCCGAGCTTCTTGGCGTTCCTGATCGCCGAGGCAAGGCCCTCCAGGATCGGCGCGGCTCCGGCGTACGAGAAGCGCGGCACGGGGTCCCAGCCCACGACCTGGTCGGCCTTGACGGCGGGCAGCTTGGCCCAGGACGGCTTGGACGTCAGGTCCTTGGGCTGCAGCGCGGTGCCGCGGTCGTCAAGCAGGATCAGATCGGCGTCGTACTTGTCGGCGTTCTCCCAGCTCAGGTTCTCGTAGTAGCCGCCGTCGCCGGGCTTTTCCGGCTTGACGACGTCGACCCCGAGCTGGGCGAAGTACATGAGGTCGGTGTTGACCTCCGGATTGGACACGTACAGCACGTCGGGGCTGCCCGAGGCGGCCAGCACCCTGATGCCGGGGTTCTCGGCGACCGCCTTGCGCACGCTCTCGGCGGCGGCCTCGAACCTGGCCTTGGCCTCGGCGACCTTCGGGGCCTTGAGGTCCGCGCCCAGCGACTCGGCGAGGGCGGCGTAACGCTCGATCGGCTCGGTCATCGGAACGCGGGCCGCGCTGACGGCAACGGTGGGAGCGAGCTTGACGATCGTGTCCTTGCTCTCGTCCGGGACGTACCACAGGGCCCCGGGGTCGTACATGTGCGTCACGAGAAGCTCGGGACGCAGCGCGGCGTACTTCTCGATGTTGAACTCGCCCCAGACGTTGCCGAGGATCGTGACCTTGTTCACGTCCAGGTCGCCGGCCTGCGGCTCGGGCGAGCCGTCGGCGCGCTTCGTCTCGCCGAAGACGCCGACGACTTTTTGCTGGAGGCCGTAGTCGGCGAGCACCGCCGCCGTCCCGGTGAACGCCACGACCCGCGAGGGGACGGCCCCGGCCGTGACCGTCTCCTTCCTGTCGTCGGTGAAGGACCACGATTTCGCGCTCTGACCTGCGGTGGAGGGCGCCGGATCGCTCGACCCGCAGGCGGCCAGCGCCAGGGTGAGTACGGCGGCTCCGCCCGCCGCGAAAAGGCCGCGACGGGACATGGGGGAGTTCAGGTTTCGCACGGTTCGTCTTTCTCTCACGGGGCAGGTTCTGCCGGCACCGGCCTTGGGGTTGATCGCTAGTTAGGTTACCCTTACCTAAGTTCTTGTCCAGAGGGGCGGTGGAAATCGCCCCCCGCCCCCCACCGGAGCCGGTCGTGGTCGTCATGGAGTCCTCGCAGATCAGCGGGCCTGCGGGGCCGCCGCGAAAACGCGCGGAAAACGGCCGGCGCGCCGCGGCGCTGCTGGGCTCGGCGATCGCCCTGGCCGCCCTCCTCGTGCTCAGCCTCGGGCTCGGCGCCCGGCAGCTCTCCCCGGCCGAGGTCTGGCACGGGCTCGTCGACGCCGACTCGGCCGCCTACACGGTCGTCCACCAGATGCGGCTGCCGCGCACCCTCCTCGGGCTGCTCGCCGGGGTCGCGCTGGGGGTCGCCGGCGGCGTCATGCAGGCGCTGACCCGCAACCCGCTGGCCGACCCCGGCCTGCTGGGGATCAACGCGGGCGCCTCGGCGGCGGTGGCCACGGCCGCCGGGCTTTTCGGGGTGGCGACGTTCCAGGGCTACGTCTGGTTCGCCCTGGCCGGCGCGGCGGCCGTGTCCGTGCTGGTGTACGCGGTGGGCGGCGGGCGCGCGGCCACCCCGGCGCGGCTGGCGCTCGCGGGAGCCGCCGTCAACGCCGCGCTCTACTCGTACGTGAACGGGACGATGCTGCTCGACGCGGCCTCGCTGGAGACCATGCGCTTCTGGACGGTCGGCTCGCTGGCGAGCGCGCAGGGCGAGACCGCGGCCATGATGGCGCCGTTCGTCGCGGCGGGCCTGCTGCTGGCTCTGGCCCTGGCCAGGCCGCTCAACGCGCTCGCGCTCGGCGACGACTCGGCGCGCTCGCTCGGCGCGCATCCCGCCCGGGTCCGCGCGGGCGCCATCGTGGCGGTGACGCTGCTGTGCGGGGCCGCGACGGCGGCATGCGGGCCCATCGTCTTCGTCGGGCTCATGGTGCCGCACCTCGTCCGGGCGCTGACCGGCCCCGACCAGCGCTGGATGCTCCCCTGCTGCGCGCTGCTCGCGCCCGTGCTGCTGCTCGGCGCCGACGTGCTCGGGCGGCTGGTGGCCAGGCCGGGCGAGCTGCAGGCGGGCATCGTCACAGCGGTGCTCGGCGGCCCGCTGTTCCTGTACTTCCTGCGAAGGAAGGTCCGCGTATGAGCGAGCGAAGCGAGCGAATCACTAGGCACAGCGTGATTCGCTCATGCGACTCCGAGCCGCCAGGCGAGGAGGTGGCATGAGTGCTGTCAGGCCCATGCCCGTCCGAAGGATCGCCGGCGGTATGCCCCTGCGGTTCAGGGCCGTCGCCGTCGGAGCCGGCTGCCTGCTGCTCGCACTCGTCTTCGGCGTGCTCGCGGTCGGCGGCGGCGACTACCCGATGAGCCCCTCCGACGTCGTCCGCACCGTCCTGGGCGGCGGCAGCCCGGCTGAGGACTTCATCGTGCACGAGCTCCGGCTGCCCCGCGTGGTCACCGCGCTGCTCGTGGGCGCCGCCCTCGCGCTGGCCGGCGCGGTCTTCCAGTCGCTCGTACGCAACCCGCTGGGCAGCCCCGACCTGCTCGGGTTCACCCAGGGCTCGGCGGCCGGGGCGCTCCTCGTGGTCGTCACGGGAGGCGGCAGTGCGGCGCTCGCGGGCGGCGCGGTGCTCGGCGGGGTCGTCACCGGAGCGGTCATCTACGCGCTGGCCTGGCGCGGCGGCCTGCAGGGCCACCGCCTCGTGCTGGTGGGCATCGGCGCCACCGCGATCCTTACCGGCGTCAACGGCTACCTGCTGACCCGGGGACGGCTGATGGAGGCGGCGCGGGCCATGCTGTGGCTCACCGGCAGCCTGGACGGGCGCGGCTGGGAGGACGTCCTCCCGCTGCTCGTCGCGATGGCGGTGCTGGCGCCGGTGGTGCTGCTCGGCTGCGCGCGCCCGCTGGCGATCAGTGAGATGGGCGACGACCTGGCGCGCGGCCTCGGCGTACGGGTCCAGGGCCTGCGGCTGGTCCTGCTGACGGCGGCCGTGCTGCTCACCTCCCTCGCGGCGGCGGCCGCCGGGCCCGTGTCGTTCGTCGCGCTCACCGCCCCGCACCTGGCCAGGCGGATGACCGGGGCGCCCGGGCCGAACCTGCTCGCCGCGACGTGCACGGGCGCGGCGCTGCTGACGGGCGCCGACCTGGCCGCGCAGCGGCTGTTCGCGGGCCACCAGCTGCCCGTCGGGGTGGTGACGGGGGTGCTCGGCGGCGGCTACCTCGTCTGGCTGCTCGCCGCCCAGCGGAAGGCGGGACGGATTTGACCCAGACGATCGAGCACGGAACCAGCGGGCACGGGAACGGAGTGGCGGGCATGCACGACGACGGGCCGCGCCTGAGCGGCAACGCGCTGACCCTCTCCTACGACAGGAGGGTCGTCGCCGAGGGCCTCGACGTCGTCATCCCCGACCGGTCCTTCACCGTGATCATCGGGCCCAACGCCTGTGGCAAGTCCACGCTGCTGCGGGCGCTGGCGCGCACGCTCCGGCCGGCCGCCGGGACCGTGCTGCTCGACGGGCGGGACATCACCTCCCTGCCCGCCAGGAAGGTCGCCATGACCCTCGGCCTGCTGCCCCAGACGTCCGTCGCGCCCGACGGCATCACGGTCGCCGAACTGGTCGGCCGCGGGCGCTATCCCCACCAGCGGCTGCTGCGCCAGTGGTCGGCCGACGACGAGCGGGTGGTGCGCGAGTCGATGGAGGCCACCGGGGTCGCCGACCTGGCCGGGCGCCTGGTCGACGAGCTGTCCGGGGGGCAGCGCCAGCGCGTGTGGATCGCGATGGCGCTGGCGCAGGAGACGCCGCTGCTGCTCCTGGACGAGCCGACGACCTACCTGGACATCGCCCACCAGATCGAGGTCCTCGACCTGTGCGCCCGGCTGCACGAGGAGCGCGGACGCACGCTCGTGGCGGTGCTCCACGACCTGAACCACGCCGCCCGCTACGCCACCCATCTGATCGCGATGCGCGACGGCCGGGTCGTGGCCGCCGGGGCGCCCGGAGAGGTCATGACCGCCGACCTGGTGGAGGAGGTCTTCCGGCTGCCCTGCCGGGTGATCGACGACCCCGAGACCGGCACTCCGCTGGTCGTTCCCGCCGCCCGCCGCCGTACCGAATCGGCTACGCGGTGATGAGAATCCCGCCGGGGACGGCGTCGTGAGCATCCCGGTGTCGGAGACGGCGTCGTGAACAGGGTGTATCGGGACGCCTGGGGCATCCCCCACCTGCGCGCGGGCGATCCGTACGAACTGGCCTTCGCCCAGGGGCGTGTCACGGCCCTTGACCGGGCCTGGCAGATGGAGGTCGAGCGGCGCCGGGCGACCGGCACGTCGGCGGCGATCCTCGGGCCTGACGCCGTCCCGTGGGACCGCTTCGCCCGGCAGGCCCGGCTCGCGGACACCGCCGAGCGCTGCCTGCACGCCCTGGAAGACGACACGGCACGCTGGGTGAGCGCTTACGTGGACGGGGTCAACGCTGGGCTCCCCGAAGGGGCGCGCCGGGCTCCGGAGTTCACCGCGACGGAAGCGACACGACCCGAGGCGGTACGCCCCGAAGCGACACGGCACGACGTGGCACGGCACGACGTGGCAGGGCTCGATGCGGCCGGGCTCGATGCGGCGGGGATCGCGCCGGGCCGGTGGGAGCCGTGGACGCCGATGGCGATCTGGCTGTCCCACCACATCCTCTTCGCGCACTTCCCGGCCAAGCTGTGGCGCGAGGCCGTGGCCGAGCGGCTGGGCCCCGAGGCGGTCGCGCTGTTCGCGGCCGACGGGCCGGGCACCGGCGGGAGCAACGGCTGGCTGGTCCCCGCGGATCGCACCGCCACCGGCGCGGCCCTGATCGCGGGCGATCCCCACCGGTTCATCGAGGACCCCGGCTTCTATCAGCAGATCCGCCTGGCCTGTCCCGAGTTCGACGTGGTGGGACTGGCCGTGCCGGGCGTTCCCGGCATCGCCCACTTCGGGCACGCGGGCTCGGTCGCCTGGGCGATCACCAACGCCATGGCCGACTACCAGGACCTCTACCGCGAGCGGCTCCGGTGCGCGGGCGGCCGCGTCGAGGCGCTGGGACCGGACGGCTGGCGTCCCTGCACCGCCCACGTCGAGGTCGTCGAGGTGGCGGGGGAGGCCCCGGTCGAGGTCGAGGTCGTCGAGACCGCGCGCGGCCCGGTCGTCATGGCGGACGCCCGCGCCCTGGGGGAGATCGGCCACGGACGCGTGTGGGAGGCGGTGAGCCTGCGATACCCGCCTCGGGTGCGCCGTGACCTGGGGTTCGCGGCGCTGCCGGCGCTGCTGCGGGCGAAGACCGTGGCCGACGTGGACCGGGCGCTCGACCGCTGGGCCGAGCCCGTCAACGTCGTGCTCGCCGCGGACACCGACGGCGGGCTGCTGCACCGGGTCGCCGGGACGGTGCCCGTCCGCCACCCGGTCAACGCGTTGCGGGTCGTGCCCGCCTGGGAGCCCGGCCACGAGTGGGGCGACCGGCACGCGCCGATGCCACACCGCGAGATCCGCGGCATCACGGTCATGGCCAACGAGCGGGGGATCGCCGCGCCGCTCGGCGTCGAGTTCGCTCCGCCATACCGCGCCGACCGGATCAGGCGCCTGCTCGACGGGTCGCCGCGCTGGTCGGCCGGAGACATGGCGACCGTCCACACCGACACCCTGCTGCCCAGCGCCGGCCCTCTCCTCGGCCTGCTGGCCGGGACGGACGGGCTCGGCCCCGAGGCCGTACGCCTGCGGGACCGGCTGTCGGCCTGGGACCGGCGCATGGACGCCGGCAGCACCGACGCGGCGGCGTACGCGGCGGTCCGGGCCGAGGTGGTGCGTCGCCTGGCGGCCCATCCCGCCCTGGCATCCCTGGCCGGACTGGACGCGGGGGTTCCCGAGGTCTTCCGGCCGTGGCTCGCGCCGGCTCCCCGTGTCGCGTACGCCCTGGAGAGCCTGCTGACGACCGGCCTGCTGCCCGGGCTCGACCGGGCAGCCCTGACGGAACTGGCCCGGGCGGCGCTGGAGGAAGTGGCGGCGCGCGGCGAAACGACCGGCGTCTCGTGGGGCGACCTGCACCGGCTCGTCCCCTGGCGGGCACTGCCGTCCCCTGCGATCTCAACCCCTGTGGACAACCCGGGTTCTGTGGACAACTCAGGCTCTGGGGACGGCGCGGCGCCGGCGGAGGCGGGCCTGCCGGGCGACCACGACTGTGTGCTGTCCACGTCGAGCGTGCCGGGCGTCACCCATCACTGCGCCCGGGGCCCGGCGGCGCGCTACGTGTGGGACCTCGCCCGGCGCGACGGGAGCCTGTGGATCGTCCCGTTCGGCGCGAGCGGCGTGCCCGGCGATCGTCATTGGCGTGACCAGCACCCGCTGTGGCTACGTGGCGAACTCGTGCCGGTGATCACGGACTGGAACCGATTGACGGAGGAGCGGCATGATCCCTGACGCGCGGACCACGGCCCCCGCCCGGCGCGAGGCCCTATGGGAGCAGGTGGTCGATGGATTCGGCGCCTTCCGCGTCGTGCCGGTGGACCCGCCGGCCGACGCCGGCCTGATCCACTCCTGGGTCACCGAGGAGCGTGCCCGGTTCTGGGGCATGCTCGACGCGAGCCGGATGCGGGTTCTGGAGATCTACGACTACCTGGACGGTCTCGCCACCCACCACGCCTATCTCGTCCACCGCGACGACCGCCCGGTGGCGCTCTTCCAGACGTACGAGCCCGAGGCCGACCCGGTCGGGGAGTGCTACGACGTCCAGCCGGGCGACTTCGGCGTCCACCTGCTTCTCGGGCCGGCGACGGGGGAGGGCGAGCGCGGCTTCACCTCCGCCCTGCTGTCCGTGCTCCTCGCGTACGTGTTCGCCGACCCGCGCCACACCCGGATCGTGGCCGAGCCGGACGCCCGCAACGACAAGGTGATCGACCGGATGCTGCGGACCGGCTTCACCCTCGGGCCCGAGATCGACCTGCCGGACAAGCGGGCCCGGCTGCTCTTCCTCACCAGAGACCACCGCTGACACAAGGAGTGCGGAGTGCTGCTCGACGCCCTTTCCGACCATCTGGAAGGCCTCGCGGCGGAGCGGGGCGGCGTGCTGGGGGTCCTGCCCAGGCTGGTCGCCGACGACTCCCCCGGCTGGATCCCCGCCGCCGCCCTCGTGCGGGAGCCGTACGAGGGTCTGCTCGCGCTGGTGGACGAGACGGCCGGACGCTGGGGCGCGCCGCGTCACGTGGCGGCGGCGCTGCTGTGGAAGACCTACGGCTACTGGCACACGATGCCGATGGCCCTGGGCTGGGGTCTCGGCCGCCGGGTGCCGCTGATGCGCCTGGAGGACACGCTGGTCAGGCCGTCCGCGGCCGGGGTGACGGTGGCGGCGTCGCGGGTGACGGTGGCCGTGCTCCCCGGCGACCCGCTGGCCGAGGCCGAGGGCACCGTCGTCGTCCCCGACCTCGCGGCGGCCATCGGGCAGGCGCTCCTGGAGAGCCAGTATCCGTTCGTCAGGGCGCTCAGCACGCTGACCAAGGTGGGCGAGCGCACCCTGTGGGGCTCCACCGCGGAGGCGTTCGCCCACCCGCTGCTCACACTCGGGTCGTACGCCGAGGCGGCCCGGCTGCTGGACGAAATTGGGCCGCCGGTGGCCGGGCTGCTCGTGCCCGACGGTGACGGATACCGCCGCCGCACGTGCTGCCTGTGGGTCACGCTGCCGGACGCCGACCCCTGCTCCACCTGCTGCGTACGCTGAGCCACACATTAGATCTTGACAGTCTCACCGCCGCTGTGTCAGCGTTCCGAGTGCGTGGCCCAGCCGTGGGTTTCACGCTTTTCCATGCGCGCTGGAAGGTCAATCGGTCAGGTTCCTGACGTGCATGGCGACTGCCTGAGGGCCGGGCGTACGCCCGGCTCTCTCGAGTTCCGCCGCATGGGAGAGACACGATGCGATCGACAACGGCAAGACGGCGAACACGCGTGCCCTGGATCACCGCCACGGTGGTCGCCGCGGTGGTCGCCACGCTGACGGCCCTCGCCACCGCCCCGGGAGCGCGGGCCGCCACCTCGTTCGGGGACGATTTCGAGGACGGCGACGCGAGCGGCTGGTCTAAGTCGGGCGGCACCTGGTCGGTGGTGTCCGACGGATCGGCCGCGTTACGCCAGAGCAAGCTGCCCAGTGACCTGGCCCGGGTCTTCGCCGGCTCGACGGGCTGGACCGACTACGCCGTACAGGCCCGGGTGCGGCCGATCACGCTGAGCGGAGCCACCGCCTTCGCCGGCCTGGCCGCTCGCTCGACCTCGTCCACGACGTTCGACCGCCTGGTCCTGACCGGCGACGGCCGCGCCGAACTGCAAGCCGTGCGCAGTGGCGCGGTCGGCGTGCTCGCCTCGGTTCCCTTCGCCGTGGCGCCCGGAAGCTGGTACACGCTCAGGATCGAGGAGTCCGGCGGCACCGTACGCGGCTACGTGAACGGCGCCGCAATCGGCTCGGGGGCGAGCCAGTCGGGCAAGGGCCGCATCGGCCTGCAGACGTTCGGCGCCACCGCGTCCTTCGACGACGTCGAAGCCGGAGACGCGGCCTCCCCGTCCCCGTCCCCGTCGCCCTCGCCGTCCCCGTCCGCCTCCCCCAGTGCCACCCCGGGGACCGGGACGCTCGTCGTGGCGGTGAACGGCGCCGACACCAACCCGGGCACGTTCGACCGGCCTTTGGCTACGATCCAGAAGGCCGTCGACCTCGCGCAACCGGGCACCGTCATCGCGATCCGCGGCGGCGCCTACCCGCTGACCACGAACATCCAGATCCTCAAGAGCGGCACCGCGGACAGGCCGATCACGATGACCGCGTACGGGAACGAGCACGTGGTCATCGACGGCGAGCCGCTGCCGAACACGCCCGCCCCGGTCGGCGGCAGCATCCCCAGGGCCCAGCGCGGTGCGATCCACATGGAGGCATCGCACTGGCGCCTGGTCAACCTGGAAATCGTCAACGGCCCGTACGCGCTCTACTGCGACGGTTGCGCCGACAACGTCTTCGAGCGGCTGTCCACTCACGACAACTACGAGACCGGTGTGCAGATCCAGGGCGCGTCGAGCGGCAACCTCGTTCTCGACCTGGACAGCTACGGCAACCGCGACCCGCGCAAGAACGGCGAGAGCGCCGACGGCCTCGGCATCAAGGAGGGCAGCGGCACCGGGAACGTCGTGCGCGGCGCCCGCCTGTGGAACAACTCCGACGACGGCTTCGACGCCTGGGAGTTCCTGTCCCCGATCATGATCGAGGACAGCGTCGCGTACGGCAACGGGTACAACCGCTGGAACCTGCCCGACTACACGGGCGACGGCAACGGCTTCAAACTGGGCGGGGGCGGCGATACCGATCCGCCCGCGGCGCACGTGGTGCGGGGCAGCATCGCCTTCGGGAACTCCGCGGGCGGCTTCATCGACAACGCCAACCCCGGCGCCCTCGTGATCGACCACAGCACGGCCTGGCACAACGTCAAGACGGGTTTCGACGCCTCGGACGCCGCGGCCACCCTCACACACAACCTGTCCGTCGGCGACGGCACCGCCGCCGTCCTCGGCTCCGCGGCCACCGGCAGCGGCAACTCCTGGGACATCGGCGGCACCTGGAACGACGCCGCCCTGGTCAGCACCGATCCCTCGACGCTGACCGGGCCCCGGCGAGCCGACGGCTCCATCCCGCCCTCGGACTTCCTGCGGCCCCGCGACGGCGCCGACGTGGGCGCCCGCCTCTAGCTCCGAAAGGAACGGGCGCGGCGGCCGTCACCGCCGCGCCCGCCGGGGACCGGTGCTCACCGCGTCCCGAGGCTGCGGGTGGTGCCATCGGCGACCGCCTGGAGTTTGTCCGGGTTGGCGACGTTGTGGATGGTGGTGATCCGGCCGTCGGTGTCGAAATCGAAGGTGACGGTGGCGATCACACGCCCCGTCCCGCTGAAGACGATGCCGGGACCGCCGTTGATCTCGACGAGCTCGGCGTCCATGTCGGCGGGCTCGATGCCCTGGTAGCTGACGGTGCCGAGGGCCGCGAACCAGGCGGCCACGGTCGCCGCGCCCACGACCGGGCGCAGGGCCTGGCGGACCTTTCCGCCGCCGTCGGTCCACAGGGTGACGTCCGGGGACAGCAGCTCCATCAGGGCGTTCACGTCACCGCCGGTCGCGGCGCTGAAGAACCGCTCGGTGACCTCACGCTGCCGCGACCGGTCCGTACGGAAGCGCGGACGCCGGGCGCGCACATGCTCGCGAGCGCGGTGCGCGGCCTGCCGCACCGCGGCTTCGGAACGCTCGACCGCCTCCGCGATCTCGGCGTGGCTGAAGCCGAAGACCTCCTTGAGCACGAACACCGCACGCTCGAGCGGGCTCAGCGTCTCCAGCACCACGAGCATCGCCATCGACACCGACTCGGCGTCCGCGACGGCCTCGGCGGTGTCTGCGCTGGTCAGAATGGGCTCAGGAAGCCACGGCCCCACATAGGCCTCACGCTTGCGCTGAGTGGAGCGCAGCCGTTCCAGCGCCACGTTCGACACGATCCGCGTCAGGTACGCCTTCGGATCGGCCACCTGCGAGCGGTCGGCCGCCGACCAGTTGATCCAGGCGTCCTGGACCGCGTCCTCGGCATCGGCCGCCGTGCCGAGGATGCGGTAGGCCACCGAGAACAGCAGGTTCCGATGCCGCACGAACACCTGCTGGTCGAGGTCGGGAGGCTGAATCATCACGCCTCCCGCACCCGGGTGAAGCGGCCCCCGCGGGGCCAGAACGCGCCCGAGGCGGGCATCTTCTTCATGCGGCCCCATGTGGGCCAGGGCGAAGCGGTCACCGTCTCCTTGTATCGGACCGCAATGCGGCCGGTCAGGTGCAGCCGCCGGGGGCTGTCGTCGGGGTGGGTGAACTGCACGACCGCATCGTTCCTGCCCAGGCTGACCGGCGTGTGGTAGTAGCCGAAGCGGAACGGCTTGGGCCGCTTGCCCCGCAGCTCCCGGACGATCGAGACCGCGGCGTGCACACCGGTCGGCATGCCGCCCTGGCAGGTGCCGTGCATGACGCCGTAGCCCTGGCGGATGGCGGCCGCGTCGCCCACGGCGTACACCTCGGGGTGGGACACCGACCGCAGCGTGGCGTCGGTCACGACGCGGCCGCGTTCGTCGACGGTGAGCCCGGCGGCGGCCGCCAGCGGCGACACCCGCGTTCCGCTCGTCCACAGGACCGCGTCGGCCGCCACACTCTCCCCGCCGGCCAGCTCGACCGCGCCGGGCAGCACCTTCACCACCTCGACCCCGCTGCGGACCCGCACGCCCAGGCGCTCGAGCGCGGACCGCAGATACGCCCTGGCCTTCGGGTTCATGGCCGCGCCGGGTTCACCGCGGCCCAGCAGCACGACGGTCAGCTCCGGGTGCCGCTCGGCGATCTCCGCGGCCGACTCGACGCCGGTCAGCCCACTGCCGACGACCGCCACCGTGCCGCTGCCGAGCCGCGACAGCCGGTCGGCCAGCACCTCGGCGTCCTGGGCGCTGTTCAGGGTGTACGCGTGGTCCTCGACGCCCGGGACCGCCGCCGTGTCGGCCATGCCCCCCAACGCGTACACCAGCGTGTCGTAGGAGAGGACGCGTTCGTCGTCGATCCGCACGGTCTTCGCGTCCGCGTCCACCGCCGTCACCCACCCGCGCTCGAAATGCGCGCCCGTGCCCTCGAGCAGCTCGGGGATGCTCAGCTCGGCGAGCCGCTGCCCGGTCGCCGTCATGTGCAGCCGCAGCCGCTCGGTGAACCGCTCCTGCGCGTTCACCAGGGTCACCCGCACATTCTCGCTCCGCTTGCCGACCCTTGACGCGAGCTGGATCGCCGCGGACAGGCCCGCGTACCCCGCTCCCAGGATCACCACTCGGTGGGTGGTGGTCGCCACGCCGGCTTCGTGCTGTGCGCTCATCGCTCCGCCTCCTCGCTTGACCGTTGACGACCAGCAGATGGAAGCGGGCCACCCGGACGTGACATGCGCCCGATGTGATCCACGCCACAGCGCCTTGGTGAGGGAGGGGCGGGTCAGGCCGGATGGGGTGTGGCCCGGTCGGCGTGGAGCACGAAGTGGTGCAGCGGGATGCCCGCCGTCTCCAGGCCCGCGCGGATCTCCTGCCAGTAGTCCTCGACCAGGACGGTCTGGGCCAGGACAAGGGCGCCGCCGACCTGGCCGGCCAGTCGTGTGACGGTCTCCACGACGAGCGTCCGCCAGAGCGCCCAGTCCTGGAAGTCCCCGACCTTCGGCAGGCCCGTGGCATGGGTGAGCATGACGCCCACCTGCTCGGGGTCGAAGAAGTGCGCCCCCGGGATCAGTCGCACGAGTTCCGCCGACGTGGTGGTCTTCCCCACGCCGAACGTCCCGTTCAGCCAGATGATCACAGGGATTCGTCTCGCCGCCGTACGGCGGCGGCCCGGGCGGCGAGCAGCGCGGACAGGGCCTCGCAGTCGTCCGGGGTGAGCGGCGCGAAGGGGAGCAGGTAGAGCCTGCCTCCCGGGCCGTCGACGAGCTCGACCGGCAGGGGACGTGTGGGCACGTCTGTCGGCGCGGTGATGGCCGGCGCGGTGATGGTGGTCATGATGAAGGCGATTCTTCCGCACCCGACCGACAGTTCCGCATCCGCGATGCCCGGCCTCGGGCGCCGCCGACTGCGTACCGGGGCGCTCGATGAGCCCGCTGCCAGAGGGCGGCCGTCAGGGGGTGAAACGGTAGCCCATGCCCGGTTCGGTGATCAGGTGCACGGGGTGGGCCGGCTCCTTCTCCAGCTTTCGCCGGAGCTGGGCCATGTACTGCCGCAGGTAGTGCGTCTCCTTGACGTACTGCGCGCCCCACACCTCGCTCAGCAGCTGCCGCTGGCTGATCAGCTTGCCGGGATTGCGGACGAGGAGTTCGAGGATGTGCCACTCGGTCGGGGTCAGCCGTACGTCGCCGGAGACGGTCTTGTCGGCGAGGTCGATCGCGTGCTCCCCGATCCGTACGCGGGCGGGCTCGCTCTCCCGGGGGCCGGTGCGCCGGGTCACCGCACGCACGCGGGCCAGCAGCTCGTCCACCCCGAAGGGCTTGGTCACATAGTCGTCCGCCCCGGCGTCCAGCGCGTCGATCTTGTCCTGGTTGCCGGTGCGCCCCGACAACACGATGATCGGAACGCTGCTCCAGCCGCGTACGCCGTGGATGACCTCGACTCCGTCCATGTCGGGCAGCCCGAGGTCCAGCACGATCAGGTCGGGACGCCGGTCCGCGGCCTCGCGCAACGCGGAGCCGCCGTCCGCCGCGACGGCGACCTCGTATCCGCGCGCGGCCAGGTTGATCCGCAGCGCGCGCAGGATCTGCGGCTCGTCGTCGACGACGAGGATCCTGCTCACGGCGCCGCACCGCCCATATCCAGAGAACCACCGAGATCCGGAGAACCGCCGAGCTCCGCCGGGCCTTCGATCAGGTCGTGGGTGTGCACGGCGACGGGCAGGGCCAGGATCATGGTGAGCCCTCCCCCGGGCGTCTCGTCGGGCGTCAACTCTCCTCCCATCGCCTCGGTCAGTCCGCGCGCCAGGGCCAGGCCCAGCCCGACCCCGCTGTGGTTGTCCCGGTCCCCCAACCGCTGGAAGGGCAGGAAGATCCGGTCGTAGGCGTCGCGCGGCACACCGGGCCCACGGTCGATTATCCGGATCTCGGCCCGGTCGCCGTACCTGCTGGCGGTGACGAGCACGCTCTCCCGGGCGGGGGTGTATCGGACGGCGTTGGCGACGACGTTGGCGAGCACCCGCTCCAGCAGCGCCGGATCCGCGACGACCTCGGGCAGGTCGGGCGGTATGTCGATCTTCACCTCGGCGGCGAGCGGCCCGAGGTCGTCGACCGCCCGGGGCACGATCTCCTCGACGGCGACCGGCTGGGCGGCCACGCCGAGCACCCCCGCCTGCAGGCGGCTCATGTCGAGCAGGTTCGCCACCAGACGGTCGAGCCTGGCCAGCGACTCGTCCGCGGTCTCCAGCAGCTCGGCGCGGTCCTCCGCGGACCACTCGACGTCGGTGGCGCGCAGGCTCTCCACCGCGGCCTTCGCGGCGGCCAGCGGCGTGCGCAGGTCGTGGCTGACCGCCGCGAGCAGCGCGGTGCGCATCCTGTCGGCCTCCGCGAGCGGCCTGGCCTGCCCGGCCTCCTCCTCCAGCCGTTCCTGCCGCAGGGCGACGGCCATCTGCGCGGCGAACGCCTCGATCACGCGCCGCTCGGAGGCGTCGAGCAGCCGCCCGCGCGCGGCGAGCACGAGGTCGCCGTCGATGTCCACGTCGGTGCCGGCGGCGTCCGGGCAGGTGCACGGCTCTCCCCCCGAGGTGGCGACGATCCGCCAGGAGGCGGGGTCGGACCGGTCGTCCGGTCCCTGCCCCGCCTCGGGCCGCCGTTCCAGCAGGGTGACCGAGACCAGGCCGAACGTCTCACGCGTACGTGCGAGCAGGGAGGGCACGGCGGCCTCGCCGCGCAGCACGTGCCCGGCCAGCGCGGACAGGATCTCCGCGTCCGCCCCGGCGCGGGCCGCCTCCCTCGTACGGCGGGCCGCCACGTCCACGATCATGCTGACCGCCGCCGCGACGAACACGAAGACGACCAGGGCGAAGAGGTTCTCCGGGTTGGCGATCGTCAGGGTGTGCAGGGGAGGGGTGAAGAAGAAGTTGAGCAGCAGCGACCCGGCGACCGCCGCCGTGATCGCCGGCCACATGCCGCCGATCAGCGCCACGCCCACGACCGTGGTCAGGAACAGCAGGATGAAGCTCGGCAGCGCCAGCGTCCCCCGGAAGGGGAGCAGGACGGCGGTGAGCAGCGGCAGGCCGGTGAGCGCGACGGCCCACCCCGCAAGCCTGCGCCGCCGGGTGAGCGCCGCCCGCGACCGCTGCGGGCGCTCCCGCCCCTTCTTGACCTGCTCGTGATTGATCATGTGGACGTCGATCGAGCCGGACCTGGCGGTCGTCTCTACGCCCACCCCTCTGCTGAAGATCTGGGCGACCCGGCCGCGCCGGGAGGCGCCGAGCACGAGCTGGGTGGCGTTGACGCCCCGGGCGAACTCCAGCAGCGCCCGCGGCACGTCGTCGCCCACCACCTGGTGGTAGGTGCCGCCCATGCTCTCCACGAGGGCGCGCTGGCGTGCCAGCAGCGCCGGGTCGCCTCCGGCGAGCCCGTCCGCCCGGGTGACGTGGACGGCGAGCAGGTCGGCGCCCTTGGTGCGGGCGGCGATGCGGGCCGCCCGCCTGATGAGGGTGTCGCCCTCCGGGCCCCCGGTCAGCGCGACGACCACCCGCTCGCGCGCCTCCCACGTGTCGGCGATGCCGTGCTCGGCGCGGTAGCGGTCGAGCTCCTCGTCCACCTCGTCGGCGAGCCACAGCAGGGCCAGCTCGCGCAGCGCGGTGAGGTTGCCGACGCGGAAGTAGTTGGCCAGGGCGGCGTCCACCTTCTCCGGCATGTACACGTTGCCGTGCGCGAGCCGCCGCCGCAGCGCCTCCGGGGTCATGTCGACCAGCTCGACCTGGTCGGCCCGCCGTACGACCTCGTCGGGCACGGTCTCGCGCTGCGGGACGCCGGTGATGTGCTGGACGACGTCGTTGACCGACTCCAGGTGCTGGATGTTCACCGTGGAGATCACGTCGATCCCGGCGTCGAGGAGCTCGTCGATGTCCTGCCAGCGCTTGGCGTTGCGCGAGCCGGGCACGTTGGTGTGCGCCAGCTCGTCGACCAGGGCGACCCGCGGGCGCCGGGCGACGACCGCGTCGACGTCCAGCTCGGTGAAGGCCGCCCCCCGGTACGTCAGGGTCCTGCGGGGAACGATCTCCAGCCCCTCCAGCAGTTGCGCGGTGCGTACGCGGCCGTGGGTCTCCACCAGGCCGACCACGACGTCCGTGCCGCGTTCCCTGCGGCGGTGCCCCTCGCAGAGCATGGCGTAGGTCTTGCCGACCCCGGGTGCCGCGCCGAGGTAGATCCGCAGCCGCCCGCGTGGCATGGCCGCTCACCTCTCCCTGTCGAGGGCCAGATTGAGCTCCAGCACGTTCACGCCGGGCTCCCCCAGGAAGCCGAGGGCGCGGCCGGCCGTGTGCTCCCTGATCAGGGCCCGCACCCTGCGCACGTCCAGTCCCCGCTCCCTGGCCACCCGGGGTGCCTGCAGTTCGGCGTACGCGACGGAGACGTGCGGGTCGAGTCCGCTGCCGCTCGCCGTCACGGCGTCCGGCGGGACGACCGCGTGGGCGTTTCCCCGCACCGGCACCGTATGCCCTGACGAATAGTCCTCGCCGGGTCTGCCGCACTCGACCTTCACGCCCTGGTAGGTGGTGACGAACGGCGCGGCCGGGTACGCCTGGTTGACGCTGACGACCCTCGTGGGCCTGCCGACGACGGGGAAGACCTTGAGCACCGCGCCCACCCCGTCCGCCGTGCAGTAGGGCCTGGCCCCGCTGACGCCCTCCAGCTCGCCGACCGCCTTGGAGCGCGCACACACCTGGGTGAGCAGGGAGACCCTGCCCTTCCTCGCGGCCTGGCCGGCTCCCCGGGGGTCGGGCAGCCGGTCGACGACGTCCTGCGGGCCGAGGTTGCTCGCGCCCGAGGCCAGCGGGTCGTAGCCGCCCGCGGAGGGGCGGCTCTGGAAGTACCCGCGCACCGGGCGGCCGTTCCGGTCGGTGAAGCTCTGCCCGATGAGGGCGCTGCCCACGTCCCTGCCGTCCTCGCGCAGGATCGAGCCGCCGGCCCGGTGGGGGAGGAGGACCTGGGCGATGCCGGTCACCAGCAGGGGATACAGCCCGCCCAGGATCACCGTGAGCACGGCGACGGCCCGGACCGCCGCGAGGTGCCGGCGGAGCGTGTTCGGCAGGCGTTCCATGACGTTCCCAGCCATCAGGACATCCCAGGAAGGAATTGAACGAACAGGTCGATGAGCTTGATGCCGATGAAGGGCGTGACGACGCCGCCCAGGCCGTACAGGCAGAGGTTGCGGCCGAGCAGCTTCGACGCGCTGGAGGGCCGGTAACGCACCCCGCGCAGGGCCAGGGGGATCAACGCCACGATCACCAGGGCGTTGAAGATCACCGCGGACAGGATGGCCGACTGCGGGCTGTGCAACCGCATCACGTTCAGCGCGTCCAGACCCGGATAGACGGCCGCGAACATGGCCGGGATGATCGCGAAATACTTCGCGATGTCGTTGGCGATCGAGAACGTCGTCAGCGCCCCCCGCGTGATCAGCAACTGCTTGCCGATCTCGACGATCTCGACGAGCTTGGTCGGGTTGGAGTCGAGATCGACCATGTTCCCGGCCTCCTTGGCCGCCGAGGTGCCGGTGTTCATCGCCACCCCCACGTCGGCCTGGGCCAGCGCCGGGGCGTCGTTGGTGCCGTCCCCGGTCATCGCGACCAGCCGCCCGCCCTCCTGCTCCTTGCGGATCAGCGCGAGCTTGTCCTCCGGAGTCGCCTCGGCCAGGAAGTCGTCCACCCCGGCCTCCCTGGCGATGGCCCTGGCGGTCATCGGGTTGTCCCCGGTGATCATCACGGTGCGGATGCCCATGCGGCGCATCTCGTCGAACCGCTCCCGCATGCCCTGCTTGACCACGTCCTTGAGGTGGATCACCCCGAGCACCCGGGCCGTGCCGGCGCTCACCTCGCCGACGACGAGGGGCGTGCCGCCGGAGGCGGAGATCCCGTCCACCAGGTGCCCGACGTGCCCGGTCGGATGGCCGCCGTTGTCGCGCACCCACTTCATGACCGACGTCGCGGCGCCCTTGCGGACCTGCCGCCCGTCCACGTTCACCCCGGACATGCGGGTCTGGGCGGTGAAGGCGATCCACTCCGCGTGGGCCAGCTCGCCCGGCCGGCGTTCGCGCAGGTCGTAGGCGTGTTTGGCGTGAACGACGACCGAACGTCCCTCGGGGGTCTCGTCGGCGAGGCTCGCCAGCTGCGCCGCCTCGGCCAGGTCGAGCTCGGAGACGCCCTCGGCCGGCACGAACTGCGACGCCTGCCGGTTGCCCAGGGTGATCGTTCCGGTCTTGTCGAGGAGCAGGGTCGTGACGTCGCCCGCGGCCTCGACCGCCCGCCCGCTCATCGCCAGCACGTTGCGCTGCACCAGGCGGTCCATGCCCGCGATCCCGATGGCCGACAGCAGCGCCCCGATCGTGGTCGGGATCAGGCAGACCAGCAACGACACCAGCACCACCCCGCTCACTCCGTCGGCGCCGAGCGCGGGCGTGTCCGGTACGCCGGGATTTTGGGCCTTGGAGTAGATGGCCAGCGGCTGCATGGTGACGGTGGCGATCAGGAAGATCACCGTGAGCGCGGCCAGCAGGATGTTGAGGGCGATCTCGTTGGGCGTCTTCTGCCGGTCGGCGCCCTCGACCAGGGCGATCATCCGGTCGATGAAGCTCTCCCCCGGCTTCTGTGTGATCCGCACCACGATCCGGTCCGACAGCACCTTCGTGCCGCCCGTGACCGCCGATCGGTCCCCGCCCGACTCGCGGATCACCGGCGCGGACTCCCCCGTGATCGCCGACTCGTCCACGCTGGCGATGCCCTCGACCACGTCGCCGTCGCCCGGGATGACCTCCCCGGCCTCGACGACGACGTGGTCGCCCTGTCGCAGCTCCTGGGCGCCGACGACCTCCCACAGGGCCGGGTCGCGCGGGTCCGCCAGCCGCCGGGCCATGGTGTCGCGCTTGGCCGCCCGCAGCGTGGCGGCCTGGGCCTTGCCGCGGCCCTCGGCCACGGCCTCGGCCAGGGTGGCGAACAGCGCGGTCAGCCACAGCCAGACCGCGATCGCCCAGGCGAACGCCGAAGGGGTCGCGACCGCCAGGCCCGTGGTGAGGAACGCGCCGATCTCGACGACGAACATGACCGGGTTGCGCCACAGCGTCGCCGGGTTCAGCTTGCGTACGGCGTCGGGCAGCGACCTCACGAGTTGCCGGGGATCGAGCAGGCCGCCGCCGATCCTGCCGCCTGTGCGGGGTGATGCCGTCGACGACATGGCTAGGAGAGTCCTTCCGCGAGCGGCGCGAGCGCGAGGGCCGGCAGGAACGTGAGGGCGACGAGGACGACCGTGACGCCGGCCACCATTCCGACGAACTGGGGGCGGTGGGTGGGCAGCGTCCCGGCGGAGGCCGGCACGGGCGCCTGCCGGGCCAGCGATCCGGCCAGGGCGAGGATGAAGACGATCGGCAGGAACCGCCCGAAGGCCATGCACAGGCCGAGCGCCACGCACCACCAGGGCGTGCCCGCCGAGATCCCGGCGAACGCCGAACCGTTGTTGTTGGACGCGCTGGTGAACGCGTAGAGGATCTCCGAGAGCCCGTGCGGGCCGCCGTTCAGCATGGCCGCGAGACCCGCCCTGTTGCCCATCGCCGCGGCCGTGCCGGCGAGCACGAGGGCCGGGGTGACCAGGAAGTAGAGCGAGGCCAGCTTGATCTCGCGTGAGCCGATCTTCTTGCCCAGATACTCCGGCGTACGGCCCACCATAAGACCGGCGACGAAGACGGTGATCACGGCCAGCACGAGGATGCCGTACAGGCCGGAGCCGGCACCGCCCGGCGCGACCTCGCCGAGCATCATGTTCAGCATCGTCATCATGCCGCCCAGGGGCGTGAAGGAGTCGTGGGCGGAGTCGACGGCGCCGGTCGAGGTCAGCGTGGTGACGGTGGCGAACGTCGCGGAGCCGGGCACGCCGAAGCGGATCTCCTTGCCCTCCAGGGCCGCCCCGGCGGCCCGGGGAACCGTCGCGCCGCCGGAGACCTCGAAGACGTTCGTCAGCAGCACGCTCGCCAGGGCGATCACCGCCATGACGGCGATGATCGCGTGTCCCTGCCGCACCTGGCCGACCATGCGGCCGAAGGTGCGCGGCAGCGCGACCGGGATCGCCAGGAGCAGGACGATCTGCAGCCAGTTCGTCCACCCCGACGGATTCTCGAAGGGGTGGGCGGAGTTGGCGTTGTAGAAGCCGCCGCCGTTGGTGCCGAGCTCCTTGACGGCCTCCTGGCTCGCCACCGGACCCCCGGTGATCGCCTGGGTGCCGCCGGTCAGCGTCGTCACCTCGTGCGGCGACGCGAGGTTCTGCACCACGCCCCCGGCGACCAGAACCAGCGCGGCGACGAACGCGATCGGCAGCAGGACCCGGAACGTGCCGCGCACGAGGTCCACCCAGAAGTTGCCGATGGTGTCGGCCTGCCTGCGGGCGAAGCCCCGCACGAGCGCGACCGCCACGGCCATGCCGACCGCCGCCGACACGAAGTTCTGCACCGCCAGGGCGGTCATCTGCACCAGGTGACCCATGACGGTCTCGCCCGGGTATGACTGCCAATTGGTGTTCGTCACGAAGCTGACGGCCGTGTTCCAGGCGACGTGGGCGGGGACCGGGGGCCGCCCGAGGCCGAGGACCAGCCTGTCCTGCAGACGCTGCATGCCGTACACGACCAGCACGGAGACCGCGGAGAAGGCCAGCAGGGCGCGTGCGTAGACCGCCCAGGGCTGCTCGGCGTCCGGCCGCACGCCGACGAGACGGTAGACGAGGCGCTCGGCCGCGCTGTGGCGGGTGCCGGTGTAGACCCGGTACAGGTAGTCGCCCAGCAGCAGGTACACGACGGCGAGCACCGCGACGACGGACAGCACGAGCACGGCTCCTGCCGCTGCCGCGCCCATCAGAAGCGCTCCGGGAACAACAGGGCCGCGACCATGAAGACCAGCAGCGCCGCGGCCACGCCGAGACCGACGGCGTTGATCACGCTCACAGGCGCTCCACCGCCCTCACGACGAGCCCGAAAATCGTGAACACCGCGATCGTCAGAGCGACGAAGATGACGTCCGCCATCCCCACTCCTCGGTTGTGATTGCGTCCGCCGGACTACGGCGGTCTCAGCACAAGCAAAGTCCGAGATCGGTGGCATTTGGCCGCTCTTGACGGCTTCCATACGGGTTCGAACCGAGTATTGACGGGGTCTGTACGCGGCCCACGCCGAGGGTTTCGGGCGTACCCGTGCCGGAAATCAACGCGGTTCAACCGGCGAGCGGCGCCCCCCGAACATCCGTGTCGGCTTCGGGGAGGGGACGCGGCGTGGGCGAGGTGACCGACCAGATCGTGGAGGTCGTCCTGAAGGCGCTGGCCGGGGGCGTCTTCGTACTGGCCTTCGCCGCGCTGGCCGAGATGCTGACGCCGAAACGACTCGCCGGGGTGTTCTGCGCCGGCCCTTCTGTGGCCCTGGCCAGCCTCATCGTCACCGCGGGCATCGCCGGCGTTCCCGACGTCCTCGCCTCGGCCCGGGGCATGCAGATCGGCGCGGTCGGTTTCACCCTCTACTGCCTGATCGCCGTTCCCCTGTTGCGCAGGTGGGGCGCCTGGCGGGGGGCGCTGGCCGCGCTCGCCGTCTGGGGCGTCGTCGCGGCCGCCGGGTACACACTGGCGCCGCAGGGCCTGCTCGGCGTCCGGACCCCTGCGGTTCCCGCTCCGCTTCCCCAGCCGGCGGCCCTGGAACTCCCTCCGCCACCGGCGCGCCCGTCGTGAGCGCCCGTAGTGACGACGGCCGGGTTCCTGACGACGGCCGGAAGGTGCGGCTGCGGCTCAGTGAGCTGAGGCGACCGCCCATGCGCGACTGGGCGGTCCGGTTCGCGTTCGGCGCCGGAGTGTCGGCGCTCGCCGGGATGGTGTCCGTGCTGGCCGGCCCGCGCGCGGGCGGGCTCTTCCTCGCGTTCCCGGCGATCCTGCTGGCGAGCGTCACCCTCGTCGCCAAGGAGGAGGGCGTACGCCAGGCCGGGCAGGACGTGGCGGGGGCGACCTTCGGCACCGTCGGCCTGATCGGCTTCGCCGTCGTCGTGGCGCTCACGGTGACCGACTGGCCGCTGTGGCTGTCCCTCGCGATCGCCACCCTGACCTGGGCGGCCCTCTCCCTGGCCCTGTACGCCGCCGTGGCCCGGCTCCGCCTCTGAGCCCGATCGGCGGCGCCCGTCACGACGGCACTCGATCACCCCCGCGCTCGATCACCCCCCGGCGTTCGCCTCGGCCGCCCGGCGTGCGGCGGCCGGATCGGCGAGGCCCTCGCCGGTCGGCTCGTAGGTGAGCAGGACCACGCCGGAGGAGAACGCCTGCGTGCCGGCGAGCCGCAGCGTGGCGGGGTCCGCGGAGTCGTCGTCGAACAGGCGGGCGCCGCGACCGGCGAGTACGGGGTAGACGGCCAGGCGCATCTCGTCGAGGAGGTTCTCCCTCAGCAGCCACCGCACCAGCGCCGCGCTGCCGAAGACGAGGATGTCGCCGTCCACCTCCTTCTTCAGGGCCTCGATCCGGGCCGCGGCGTCCGCGCCGATGATCGTGCTGTTGTTCCAGGTGGCCTCGGTCAGCGTGGTCGACACGACGTACTTCGGCAGGTTGTTCATCGCGTCGGCGTAGCCCACCTCGTCGGTCATCGACGGCCACGATGCCGCGAAGCCCTCGTAGGTGACCCGTCCGAGGAGCAGTGCCCGCGCCGCGCGGATCTGGTCGAGGCCGGCCTGCATCGAGTCCTCGCCGACGAATCCGAAAGCCCACTCGTGCGGGTTCTCGATGACGCCGTCAAGGGTGGTGAAAACAGACAGAACTATGCGTCCCATGGTTCGTATCCCTCATGTCGAGTGAGATGCGGCGGCGGACGTGCGCCAGTCGCCCGCGGAGAATGCGTGCGCCGCCACCCGCTGCGGAGAAGGGCGGTCACGTCCGCCGCCACGGCCCGCCCCCGCGACGCCGCCCCGAGCACCTGGGTGCTCCGGCGCCGACGGGCCGTTGTGCAAGGCCACCGTGGCCCGGCACGCGGGCTCCCGTCCACACGTGGGCGGCGTCCCGGACACTTCCGGACGATCTCGGACACCCCGGAGCGTGCATAGGCTGCCGTGGAAGCGCAGGGATCTACGGGACGGAGACACGTGACCGACATCCGGCCGCAGCCGCGGACCGCCACCACGCCCGCGGAGTTCGTCGCCCTGATGAGGCGCCTCCGGGCGTGGAGCGGGTGCAGTTACCGGCAGCTCGAACGCCGCGCCGAAGCCGTGGGCGACGTCCTGCCGCGTGCCACTCTGGCCGACGCGCTCAATCGCCGGGATCTGCCGCGCGAAGACCTCCTCGCCGCGTTCGTACGGGCCTGCGGGGCGGACGGCGACACCGTCGCCGAGTGGGTGGACACCCGCCGCCGCCTGGCCGTCGCCCGCGAGAAGACCACCCCGCCGCCCGGCGACGCGCCTGCCGCGCCCGGGGGCGAGACGCGTGTTGTGGCCTCCGGCGAGATGCCGGCGGCGCCGCCACCCGCGTACGCCTCGCCGGCTTCCGGGCGGAAGGCTCCGGCCCGGAGACTGGTGGCGGGCGCCGCGGCCGCGGTGCTGCTCTGCCTGGTCGGAGCCTGGCAGTTCGACCGCTTGTCCACCGGAGAGGCGGCCTCCCCGCCCTCCTCGCCGATCTCGGCCACCCCGGCACCGTCGGGCCTGGCCGCCGGGGCGGGCGGACCGGCGCCGGCCCGCAGGTGGGTCCGCGTGCGGCCGGCCGCCGACCCCTCCCTGTGCCTGACGGCGGGGCGGGCCAGGGACGTCTCGTACGTTCCCGAGGTCGCGGTCCTGCGTCCCTGCGCCGCGGCGGTTCCGCCGCGGACCTTCCTCACCGCCGTGGGTGACGGACTGTTCCGCCTGCAATGGGATCACCCCGACCCGGCGAAGGGCGTCGGCTGCCTGACGGTGATCCCGGCGGGCCCCGCGGCGGGCATGCTGGAGCCCTGGAGCGACTGCACCGGCGCCCGGCCCAACCAGCGCTTCCGGCTCGAACCGACCGGCGGGCAGGGCTACCGCATCCGACCGGCGTCGAGCGGCCGGTGTCTCGCCGTCAACGGGGACGACGGCCGGCCGGGAGCGGAGGCCGTCGAACGGCCCTGCGCCTCCGCGGCCGGGCAGACCTTCCTCATCGAGCCCGAGTGACCCGCCGCGCCCCAGCCCTCTCGTTCCAGGCCCCGCGTCAGGCCGTCGTGGACGCGAGCCGGCCCTGGTGCACTCCGGCGAAGAACGTGCGGCCCGCCATCGTCATGGCCGGCTGGAACTCGCTCATCAACCGGGTGCGGTACGGCGCGTCGGCGAAGCGCGGATCCAGCTGGAACTCGGCGGCCAGCGACCACCAGGTGACCGGCACGACGCCGGACATCGCCATCCGCCGCACCGCCGCGTCATGCGCCTCCCTGCTGAGGCTCGCCGTGGCGTCCACCACGACGTACGCCTCGTAGCCCTCGCGCAACGCGCCCAGTGCGGTCTGCAGCACGCAGCCGTCGGTGGCGATGCCGCCGATGACCAGCCTGCGGCGGCCGGTGGCGCGCACCGCCTCGGCGAAGGCCGGGTCGAGGAAGGAGTTGAACGCCGTCGTGCGCTCGATCACCGGCCGGTCCCCGATGACCTCCAGCAGTTCCGGATAGAGCGGGCCCGAGGGCTTGGACGCCTCGCCGTTGGTCACCACGAGGCCGCTGCCGTACGACGTGGCGGTCTTGGCGAGGCCGACGACGTTGGCGAGGTGCTCGCGCAGGTCGTGCGAGCGCAGCAAGGTGGCGAAACCGACGGCGTAGTCGACCAGGACCACGGTGGTGTCGTCGGGAGAAAGCGGGGCGAGGTTCATCGCGATCACTCCTGGTGTGCGAGGTCTCTAATGACCATGTGGTCAGTAATGTACGCCCGCATCACCGATACTGTCCACGTGTACAGTAAGCGGCATGGTGTCTGACGCGTCACAGTCCAAAGCCGCGGAGCCCACGCCCGCGAGGAAGCGGGTGCGCGACCCCGAGGCACGACGAGCCGCCATCCTCGCCGCGGCACGCTCGGTCTTCGCCGAGCGCGGGTACGCCAAGGCGACCATCAGGGAGATCGCACAGCGGGCCGGGGTGACCCACGGGCTCGTGGTGCTGCACTTCTCGTCCAAGGAGCAGCTCTTCCTCGCCGCCGTGCCGGGGACGCGGGACCTCGCCGACAGCGTCCGGGGAGACGCCGAGGGATTGGCCGGGCGAGTCGCGCACGCCTACGTCGCCCGCATGGAGTCGGCCGACAGCGCCGATCCCTTCATCGCCCTCGTACGCAGCGCCGCCGGTGACCAGGAAGCCGCCAAGGCACTGCTGCGAGCCATGCGCGAGGAGAGCATCTCCGCCTACCGCACCGTGCTCACCGGCCCGGACGTCGCGCTGCGGGTCGACCTGCTCGGCGCGCACCTCATCGGGGTCACGTTCAGCCGGTACGTCCTGGCCGACGGTCCGATCGCGGCCATGCCGGCCGACGAGCTGACCCGCTACCTCACCATGACGCTCGGCGGCATCCTGTTCGGCTCCACTGGAACGGCCCGCTCGTCCTCCTGATCGGGCCGGCGCCCTCGATCACCTGCCGCGAGACGTGTGAGGATATGATCCGTCCACTCTTGCGGACTTTGCGAGGAAAGGGCTGATTTGTCGCTCCACCACACGCCCCCGGCCTCTCCTCGCAGGGTGACGGGCGTACGTCGATGACGGACGAGACGCTGGCGCGCCTGCAGTTCGCGACGACGGCCGGCTTCCACTGGCTGTTCGTGATGCTCACCCTCGGCCTCGCCCCGCTGATCGCGGTGATGCACACCCGGCACGCCCTCGGCGGTGCACCGCTCATGAGGCGCATGACCCGGTTCTGGGGCCAGATCTACGTCGTGAACTACGTGCTGGGCATCGCCACCGGCCTGGTCATGGAGTTCCAGTTCGGGCTCGCCTGGAGCGGGCTGGCCGAGTACGCCGGCAACGTCTTCGGCGCCCCGCTCGCACTCGAGACGATCGTCGCCTTCTTCGCCGAGTCCACCTTCCTGGGCATGTGGATCTTCGGCTGGGGGAAGCTGCCCAAGGCGGTGCACGTCACGCTGATCTGGCTGGTCACCCTCACCGCGTACGCCTCGGCGTACTGGATCATGGTGGCCAACGGCTTCCTGCAGCACCCGGTGGGGCACGAGGTGCGCGGCGGCGTCGCCTACCTCACCGACTTCGGCGCCATGCTCACCAACCCCAACGCGATCAACGCGCTGGTGCACGCCGCCACCGCCGCGCTGATGACCGGTGGGGTGTTCGTGGCGGGGGTCAGCTCCTACCACTTCCTCAAGCGCACGGCGGAGCGGGAGTTCTTCCGCACGTCACTGCGGCTCGGCCTGTTCGTGGCCACGCCCGCGGCGTTCGTGGCGCTCTACTACGGGTTCGTGCAGATCCCGACGCTCGTGGACACCCAGCCGATGAAGGCGGCGACCCTGCGGGGCCACGTCGACGACGTCGGCTCCCTGCGGGTCGAGGACGTGCAGGCGCAACTGGCGCAGCGGTTCGGCGCGGGGGACTACCGGCCGCCCACCTGGATCGCCACCGCCTTCGACGTGATGCAGGGTGTCGGTTATCTGATCTTCCTGCTGGTCGTCGTGGCCCTCGTCCTGCTCTACCGGGACTGGTATCTCCGGTTCCGCCCGGCGGCGTACCTGATGCTGGTCGCGGTTCCCCTGCCCTTCGTCGCCGCGTTCGGCGGATGGCTGCTGCGCGAGGTGGGACGCCAGCCGTGGGCGGTGTACGGCGAGCTCACCACGGCCGCCGCACGGTCGCCCGTCGGCTCGATGACGGCGTCCCTGGTCCTGTTCTGCGGGGTGTTCCTCGCGCTGGCGGTCGCCGACGTGGCGCTGATCGCCAGGTACGCCCGCCGCGGCCCTGCCGGCACCGACCTCGGCGGATCACCCGGCGACGGGCAGGCGGAGCGGGCCACCGCGTCGCTCGCCCTGTGAAAGAGGAGCCCTCGTGACTCTCGAACTCGTGTGGCCGGCCCTGCTCGGGCTGCTGCTCGCCGGCTACTTCGTCCTGGCCGGTTTCGACTACGGCGTGCAGATGCTCACCCCCCGGCTCGGCCGTGACGACCGCGAGCGGCGGGCGCTGCTCAACGCCTTCGGCCCGTTCTTCCTCGGCAACGAGGTCTGGCTGGTGGCCGCGGCCGGTGTGCTGTTCGGCGCCTTCCCCTTCCTGGAAGGGCGGCTGCTGTCCGGGATGTACTTCCTGTTCGCGGCGATCCTGGCCGGGGTCGTCGTCGGCAACACCGCCGTACAGTTGCGCAGCCGTCACCGGGGCGCCTCGGCACGCCGCCTCTGGGATGGATTGATCTTCCTGGGCGGGCTGGTGCCCGCCGTGGGGTGGGGGCTCGTGGCCGGCCGCCTCCTGGCCGGGGTGCCGCTGGACGCCCGCAACACCTTCTCGCTCGGACCGGCCGACCTCCTCCACCCCTTCGTGCTGCTGTGCGGCGCCACGACCACCGCGGTGTTCCTCGCGCACGGGGCATCCTTCCTGGCGTGGCGGACCGACGGCGAGCCGAGCGCGCGGGCGGCGGGGGCCGGCCGTCGCGCCCTGCTCGTGGCGGCCGTGGCGGCGGCCGGCGTCCTCGTCACCGGCGTCCTCTCCTCGGCACGGCACGCCCTCGTCAACCCGTGGCCCGCCCTCGCGGCCGGCGCGGCCTTGGTGATCATGCTCCTCGCGGGGGCGGCTCTGCTGCGCTCGGGCCGCACGGGCCGTGCTTTCGCCGCGACCTCGTGCGCGGCCGCCCTGCCCGTCGTCGCCCTCGGCGCGGGCCTGCACCCCTTCGTACTGGTCTCCTCCAGCACCCCCGGCACCGGCCTGCGGCTGGCGGAGGCGATGGCGGAGGCGGGCACCCTGCGGCTGCTGGCGGGCTTCGCCGCGGTCATGGTGCCGCTGATGCTCCTTTCCCAGATCTGGAACTGGTGGATGTTCCGCGACCGGGCCGGCCGTACGCCGACGTACCTGTAGCCCTCTCGCCATCCGAGACCGATTCTTGACGAATGCCGGTCACTAGGATGGGTACCCCGATGAGACGGTGGGCGGCCGGGACCGCCCGGGGATGGTGGCGCGGTGACCGTCAGTGCTGAGGTGCAGATCACGGATTTGGCGATCAATGATCACGCCTGCCTGACCTTCGGCGAGCCGGAAGAACTGCTCGACCTCACCGCGGCGTTCGTACGGGACGGGCTGGCGGGAGGGTTGCGCGTCGTCTGGTTGTGCGAGGAGCCGCAGGGAGCGCTGGCCGAGCTGAACCGCCGCGGGATCGCCGTGCAGTCCGCCACCGCGAGCGGCCGGATGGACGTCGTCGCCTCTCAGGAGGGCCTGCTGTCCGGGCAGGTCTTCAGCGTGGATCACGCGATGGGGTGGCTGAGTTCCCAGATGGAGCTGACCTCACACGAGGGCTACTCGGGGCTGCGGGTGGCCCTCGACATGGGCTGGGCGCTGCGGCCGGTCCACGGTGTGGAGCAGCTGCCCGCCTTCGAGGAGAAGATCGCGACGATCCTGTCGGACGGCAGCGTGTCGGTGTTGTGCCAGTACGACCGGGAACGCTTCGACCCGGTCACCCTCGCCTCGGTCTCCCCGTTTCACACGCGGGCGGTCGCCGCGGCCACCTACCACGACGACCCGTTGCTGCGGATCTGCCGCCAGTACGCGCCACCCGGCATCCGGATGGCGGGACAGATCGACCGGGCGGCCGAGGACGCCCTGGCCATGGCGCTGAGCGAGGCGATCAGGACGGACGGCCCCGTCACGATCAACATGGCCGAACTGTCCTTCATCGACCTCTCCTGCACCCGGACGATCATCGACGTGGCACGGAGCCTGGCCCCGGCCCGTACGGTCGTCCTGCGATGCAATCCCGCCATCGTGCCGCGGTTCGTGCTGCTCGGCGCTCAGGGCATTCCCGGGATCAGCCTGGTGACCGCGCATGAGCGATGACGCAACCAACCACGCCGCTCACGTCGCCTCGGGCTCCGGCGGTGGGAAGCGGAACGCCGGAACGCCGGTGCTGATCCTCGACCACTCGTTCGACCGCGGGTCGCTCTACCCCCTGCGGGAGACGCTGCAGGCACACGCCGTCCACGCCGGGCTTCCTCACGGACGGTCCGTGGACCTGGTCCTCACTGTCCACGAGCTCGCCACCAACGCGGTCTTCCACGGCTCGGGAACCGGACAGGCGAGGATCTGGCAGCTCGACGGCGTGCTGCGCTGCGAGGTCGGCGACCCCGGCTCGTCCGGGCACGACGCCGCCGGATGGCCGGTCAGGCACGGGCACGGGCTGTGGCTCGCCCGCTACCTGTCGGACCGGTTCACGATCGACTCCGGCCCGGACGGCACACTCGCCACGGCCGACTTCGCCCTCCCCGGGCCCGCGTCGCGCCGGTCCGCCACTCCACGGCTGCGCCGTCTCGAGTCGCACACCGTCCTGGAGCTGGACGGCGCCCTCGACGAGCAGGCGGCCCCCGAGATCACCGCGGCGGTCGGGGAGCTCGTCTCCGGCACACCGGCGCCGGGGCTGGTGATCGACCTTTCCGCGGTGACCTACTGGGACAGCACCGGCATCACCGCCCTGATCGTGGCGCAGCAGCGCGTGTCGGAGACGGCGGCGGGGATGCTCGTCCTGACCGGTCTCGCGGCCGAGTTCGCCGAGCGCCTCGACGCGCTCAGCCCGGTTCCGTTCACGACCCGCGAGACACCCGCCAAGGCGGTCCCCCTGTTTCCGCCCTCCTGAAGCGGGGCGCATGTGCTGAAATATGCCGATGGATCGGGCGAGACAGTTGATGGGCGAGATGCTGATCTACTGTTACGTGCTCGTCCTGCTCACCGGCGGCTATTTGGCGTTCTCCTACGTGCCGAGCGGCGAGACGGTCGCCTACACCGGCATCTACGAGCCGCTGCGGGGCGTCCGGATGTCCGCCGCCTACCACTCGATTCTCGACATCAGCTTCGACGTACGCGGCGGCCTGCTCGCACGGCAATTGCACCACCGCCTCCAGATCCTGCTCGCCCTCGGGACCGTCGTCTGGGCCCTGCTCGGCCGGTACCGGTACGCGCTCCTGGTGCTGGGCCTGGCCGGGGTCGCCGCGGTCGGCGGCTACGGGTCAGCCGACGACCTGCTGTCCGCGACCTTCCTGGCCAGGGTGCCGATCCCCGTCTGGTACGGCCTGCACCTCCTGGCCGCGCTCGCCGTGGGCGCCGTGCTGGTGATCTCCTCTCGCCGGGAGGCCGCCCGGCAGCCCAGGACGGCCGGCTTCGTGGCGCTGAGCCTCGGTCTCACCGCCGTGCTGCTCCTCTGGTCGTGAACCGGAGAGCCGTCACAACTCGATGACGACCTTGACATCCTCCGGCCCGGCGGTGAAGGCGTCGCGGAACGACTCCAGCGGCACCCTGCGGGTGATCAGCCGGTTCAGCCAGGCGAGATCGGCCTTGGCCAGGGCGTCGGCCGCTGCGGCGTAGTGGGCGAGGTTGGCGTTGACCGAGCCGATGAGCACGTCGTTCTCCAGCACGATGTCGCGGTTGAGGCTGCCCGCGTCGAGCGTGATCCGGCGCCCGGCCGAGGAGACGCCGGTGAGGCAGACGATGCCGTACGGCGCGGTGTTCGCGGCCACGGCGAAGATGACCGGTCCCGCGCCGGTCGCCTCGATGACCACGTCGGGGCGCACTCTCGCGGCGACCTCTCCGGCGTCTTCGCAGTGGTAGACCGCGCCGAGGTCCCGCACGAGGGCCGGTTTGGGGCCCTCCGTGACCCGGTCGAGGACGTGCACCTCCAGCCCGCGCTGCACGCCGAGCAACGCCGCGAGCAGGCCGATCGGCCCGGCGCCGGTGACCAGCGCGGTCTTCGGCGCGAACCAGGCCCGGGCGCCGACCTTCTCCACCTCGTCCCAGGCCTTGGCGACGACGCTGGTGGGTTCGAGGATCATTCCGACGTCGGCCAGTCCGGGGTCGAGCCTGACGGCGTAGCCGGGCTCGACCACCCAGCTCTGGCTCGCGTATCCGTCCAGCTCCTTGATGCCGCGCTCGGTGTAGCGGCCGTTGCGGCACATGTCGAACTGCCCGTGCGCGCAGGCGCCGCACGGCACCGGGTCGGGCCGCCGGACCACTCCGACCACCAGGTCCCCCGGGGCGAAGCCGCATCCGGAAGGCGCCTGCCGCACCCTGCCCAGCGATTCGTGACCGATGACCAGGCGGTCGCGGCCGGGCGGGGCCCAGCCGTACTCCCCGGCGGCGATCTCCTTGTCGGTGCCGCACACGCCGACGGCGAGACCCTCGACGAGCAGGTCCCCCTCGCCCGGCTCGGGATCGGGGACCTCGGTGACGGCCAGGGAGTCCTTCTGCAGCGGAATGACGGTGAGAGCGCGCATCAGCGCTCACCTCCAACGTGTTCGCGGCCGTGCGCGACGTGCTCCGCCGGCCGGGTGCCGGACAGGTGACGAGCGGCGTTCACGAGCCCGACGTGGCTGAACGCCTGGGGGGTGTTGCCGAGCTGCCGCCCGGTGACGGGGTCGTACTCCTCGCTCAGCAGGCCGAGGTCGTTACGGAGGCTCAGCAGCCGTTCGAACAGCTCGTACGCCTCCCGGTGGCGGCCGATGCCGTACAAGGCGTCGGTGAGCCAGAACGTGCAGGTGACGAACGCCCCCTCGGTGCCGGGAAGGCCGTCCACGTTGCCGTCGGCCTGCGGCTGGTAACGCAGCAGGAACCCGTCGGAGCACAGCTCGCGTCGCACCGCCTCGACGGTGCCGGCCACCCGCGGGTCGTCCCAGGGCAGGAACCCCACCCGGGGGATCAGCAGCAGGGCGGCGTCCATCCCCTTGGAGCCGTAGAACTGGGTGAACGTGCCCCGCTCGGAGTCGTAGCCGCGGTCGCAGACCTCGGCGTGGATCTTGTCGCGGGTGGCGCGCCACCGGTCCACCGGCCCGTCCAGGCCGAAGCGTTCGACGGCCTGCACCGCGCGGTCCAGGCCCGCCCACGCCATGACCTTGGAATGCACGAAGTGGCGGCGGTCACCGCGCACCTCCCACAGCCCGTTGTCCGGGTCGTCCCAGTGGCCTTCCAGGAAGTCCAGCAACGCCCGTTGCAGGTCCCACGCCTGCTCGTCGGCGTGGATGCCGGCGGTCCTGGCCAGGTGCAGCCCGTCGAGGACCTCGCCCCACACGTCGAGCTGGAACTGCCCGGACGCCGCGTTGCCCACCCGCACCGGAGCCGAGCCCTCGTAGCCGCCCAGCCAGTCGAGCCTGTATTCCGGCAGGCGGCGGGTGCCGTCGATGCCGTACATGATCTGCAGGTCGGCCGGGTCTCCCGCCGCGGCCCGCAGCAGCCACTCCCGCCAGGCCCTGGCCTCGGCGACGAAGCCGGTGCCCAGCAGCGCCTGCAGCGTGAACGTCGCGTCGCGCAGCCAGCAGAACCGGTAGTCCCAGTTGCGCGGCCCGCCCGGCTGTTCCGGCAGCGAGGTGGTGACCGCGGCCACGATGCCGCCGGTCGGCGCGTAGGTCAGCGCCTTCAGCACGACCAGCGATCGGCGCACGGCATCCTCCCATCGGCCCTCGTATCGGAAGCCGCGCATCCACGACGTCCAGACCGCCTCCGTGTCGGCGAGGGCCTTCTCCGCGTCCACCGGACGCGGCATGCGCTCGTGCGAGGGCCGATAGGTCAGCACGAACGGCACCCGCTGCCCGGCAACCACCTCGAATTCAGCGTAGGTGGTCATGTCCTCGCCGCGGAGCGGCACCGGTGTGTTCAGCCAGGCGGCGTCCGGTCCGGCGACCGCCGCGAGCCGTCCGTCCTGGTGCCGCACCCAGGGCACGATGTGCCCGTAGTCGAACCGCAGCCGCAGCGCCGACCGCATCGGCACCCGTCCGCTGACGCCTTCCACGACGCGCACCACGTCGGCCGCCTCACCGCGTGGCGGCATCGCGTCGATCACGCGTACGGATCCCTCGGGGGTGTCCCACTCCGTCTCCAGGACGAGGGAGTCGCCCCGGTAGCGGCGGCGCGTGCAGAGCCCACCGGCCGCGGGGGCGAGGCGCCAGAACCCCGCCCGCTCGTCGCCCAGCAGGGCGGCGAAACACGCGGGGGCGTCGAACCGGGGCAGGCACAACCAGTCGATCGACCCGTCGCGCCCCACCAACGCCGCCGTGTGCAGGTCGCCGAGCAGCCCGTAGTCCTCGATCCGCAATGCCACCGCGCCTCCCCCTCCGGTGGTCGATCTCGCGAACAAGGACCGCGCTACCCGAGCAAAGGGAACGTACGCACAGTGCAAAGAACCGCCGTCCGGGCTCCGCGGCCTACCCACCTTTTTGTGGGTACTTGTCGGCCGGGCCTGAGCGGCGTGAAGCTTGGTTCCGGGCGGCCGGAAGGCCGCCGGATTCCAGGCGGGAACGGGGGTGACGGCGGTGTGTCAGGAGACCGAAAGGGGCCCTGCCTGCGCATCTCCGACCGGCGTCTCCCCGGCCTGCGCATCCCCGACCGGCGTCTCCCGGGCCGGCGTCTCCCGGGCCGGCGTCTCCCGGGCCGGCGTCTCCCGGGCCGGCGTCTCCCGGGCCGGCGTCTCCTGGGCCAGCTTCTCCAGGCGGCGATGTCCCCAGTCGGACAGCGGCGCCAGCGCCTCGGACAGCTCACGGCCGAAATCGGTCAGTGAGTACACGGTCTTCAACGGACGGGCGTCGTGCACCTCACGGTGCACCAGCCCGTCGGCCTCCATCTCCCGGAGCGTCTGAGTCAGCACCTTCTCGGTGAGGCCCGGCAGCCGCCGGACCAGCTCGCCGGGACGACGCGGAGCGGTTTCCAGGAGCCAGAGCAGGATCGTCTTCCACTTGCCGTCGATCACGGCGATCGCGGCGGTGACCCCGCAGACGTTCAGGTCCCTGGCACGGCTACGCGTCATTTTTCCATCCCGTTCAGCGCCATCGCTGTCATGCACGAAGGAGTTGAGACATGAGCCGGCACACCCAACAGTCTGCCGTCACGGTGCTCGGCCTGGGCCCGATGGGCCAGGCCCTGGCCGGTGCCTTCCTGGACGCCGGCGTCCGGACCACGGTCTGGAACCGGACACCGGGCAGAGATCGAGAGTTGGCCGAGCGGGGCGCGTACGGCGCCCCCACGCCGGAAGCGGCGGTCGCCGCGAGCGAGCTGACCGTGATCTGCGTGGTGAACTACGACGCGGCGGACGCCGTCGTGCGGCGCGACGCGGTCGCCGGCGCGCTCCGGGGACGCACGCTCGTGAACCTGACCGCCGACACGCCCGACCGTGCCCGGAGCACCGCGGCCTGGGCGGCCGAGCACGGCATCGGCTATCTCGACGGCGCGATCATGACACCGACCACCACCATCGGCACCCCGGCCGCGGTGTTCCTGCACAGCGGCCCGGAGGAGCTCTACCGGCGGCACCGGCCGGTGCTGGACGCCCTCGGCGGCACGCACACCCACCTCGGCGAGGAGATCGGCCGGGCGGCGGCCTACGACATCGCGTTGCTCGACGTCTTCTGGACCGCGATGGCGGGCTACGCGCACGCGCTGGCGGTGGCGCGGGCCGAGGGGGTGACCGCGCGGGAGCTGGCGCCGTTCGCCAAGGGCATCGGCGCGATCCTGCCGCCCATCTTCGAGGAGGCGGCGGCGGAAGTGGACAGCGGCGGATTCTCGGGCGAGGGCAACCCGATCACCTCGGCCGCCTCGTCCATGGCCCACATCGTCCACACCTCCGAGGCCCACGGCATCGACGCCGGTGTGATGCGCGCGGCCGAGGGCTGGGCCCGCCGCGTCATCGCACAAGGCCACGGCGCCGACGGGTTCATCCGGATCACCGAGCTCCTCACTCCCCGCGCCCACGTCTGACCTGGCGAGATCGCCGCCGGTCAGGCTGGGCGCGGAACCTGCTCGGCCCGCGTCAGGCCGACGCGCGAGCAGTCGCCTGACCCGGCTTCCTGCCGTCACGGGACCCGGCCGTCACGCCGTCACGCCCTGAGCATGACGCGGAAGGCGGAGTCCCCGGCCCACGCGCGCCCTCCCGACTGCGATCGGCACTCGGAAAGTCGCCGCTCTGCCGCCGTGGTCGGGAGGTGCGTCTGCTGCGCTGTGCCGGGGCGCCCGGCACAGCGGGCGCTCCAGTCGTGGTCGTCAGTCGGTGCCGAGCTCCATGGCGGCCTGGTCGAGGAGCTCCTCCTCGGTGGAGGCCTCGCCGCGAGAGGCGATCGCCTCGGCCCCACCCTCGGGCATCGCGCCGATCAGCCCGGTCGAGGCCGCCTGGGCGGCTCCGATAAGCGCCGGCTGCTGGCTGCCGACCATGCCGAGCCTGGCGTACTGCTCCAGCTTGGCGCGAGAGTCGGCGATGTCGAGGTTGCGCATCGTCAGCTGCCCGATGCGGTCCACCGGGCCGAAGGCGGAGTCCTCGGTGCGCTCCATGGAGAGCTTGTCCGGGTGGTAGCTGAAAGCCGGTCCGGACGTGTCCAGCACGGAGTAGTCCTCACCGCGCCGCAACCGCAGGGTCACCTGCCCGGTCACCGCCATGCCGACCCAGCGCTGCAGCGACTCGCGCAGCATCAGCGCCTGCGGGTCCAGCCAGCGGCCCTCGTAGAGCAGCCGGCCCAGCCGCCGCCCTTCGATGTGGTAGCTGGCGAGGGTGTCCTCGTTGTGGATCGCGTTGACCAGCCGCTCGTAGGCCGCGTGCAGCAGCGCCATGCCCGGCGCCTCGTAGATGCCCCGGCTCTTGGCCTCGATGATCCGGTTCTCGATCTGGTCGGACATGCCCAGGCCGTGCCGGCCGCCGATGGCGTTGGCCTCCAGCACCAGATCGACGGCGGAGGGGAACTCCTTGCCGTTGATCGTCACCGGACGTCCTTGCTCGAAGCCGATCGTGACGTCCTCGGTGGCGATCTCGACGGCGGGGTCCCAGAAACGCGCGCCCATGATGGGATCGACGATCTCGATGCCCGTGTCGAGGTGCTCAAGAGACTTGGCCTCGTGCGTCGCGCCCCAGATGTTCGCGTCGGTGGAGTAGGCCTTCTCCACGCTGTCCCGGTAGGGCAGGCCGTGGGCGAGCAGCCACTCGGACATCTCCTTGCGCCCGCCGAGCTCGTTGACGAAGTCGGCGTCCAGCCACGGCTTGTAGATCCGCAGGGAGGGGTTGGCGAGCAGACCGTAGCGGTAGAACCGCTCGATGTCGTTGCCCTTGAAGGTGGAGCCGTCTCCCCAGATCTGCACGCCGTCCTCGAGCATCGCGCGCACCAGCAGGGTGCCGGTGACGGCTCGCCCGAGCGGGGTGGTGTTGAAGTATGTGCGGCCGCCGGACCTGATATGGAACGCCCCGCAGGCGAGGGCCGCGAGCCCCTCCTCGACCAGGGCCGCCCGGCAGTCGACCAGCCGGGAGATCTCCGCGCCGTACGCGGTGGCTCGCCCCGGCACCGAGGCGATGTCAGGTTCGTCGTACTGGCCGATTTCGGCGGTGTAGGTGCACGGCACTGCACCCTTCTCCCGCATCCACGCGACCGCTACCGAAGTGTCGAGGCCACCGGAGAAGGCGATCCCGACACGCTCGCCGACAGGCAGAGAAGTGAGCACCTTGGACACGAGTAGAATATATACACCGGAATGCATGATCATGCAATCCCGTGCGGCACGAATGTCGTCATCGGCGAACCGTCCGGGCGCGAGCGCCGATCACCGGGGGAAGCCGTAGACCTCCTCGCTCACGAGCCTGGCCGCGCCGATGACGCCGGCCCGCGAGCCGAGGTCGCTCATCGTGATCGGCAGATTCCTGGTGGCGAGGGGCAGTGAGCGGCGGTAGATCGCGCCGCGGATCTCGGCGAGCAGGACGTGACCCAGCAGCGTCAGCCCACCGCCCAGCACGATGAGGCTCGGGTTGAAGAACGACACCAGGCCCGCGAGCACCTCGCCCACGCGCCGTCCGCCGTCGCGCACCATCTGGACGGACGTCGCGTCACCCGCGGCGACCGCCTCGCCCACCTGCGCGGCGGTCAGCGTGCCGTCGCGTGCGAGGAGTTCCCCGAGCAGGGGCGAGCGCCCGGACCGGGCCGCGGCGAGCGCGTCGCGAGCCAGCGCGTCGCCGCCGAAGGACGCCTCCAGGCATCCCGTGTTGCCGCAGGCGCAGATCTCGCCGGAATCGGCGACCGGTATGTGCCCGATATCTCCCGCGCACCCGTCCATGCCGCGATAGAGCTCACCTCTGGCCACGATTCCGCAGCCGATGCCCGTGCCGACCTTGACGAACAGGAAGTTCTCGGCGGTGCCGGCCGCACCGGCGTGTTGTTCGCCCAGGGCCATTACATTGACATCGTTGTCCAGTACGACCGGACAATCGAACTGCCTGCCGAAGACATCGCGGACCGGATAACCGTCCCACCCCGGCATGATCGGCGGCGAGATCGGGATACCGCGTGAGAAGTCCACCGGGCCGGGCATGCCGACGCCGGCTCCCATCGGCCGGTCCACTCCCGATTTCAGGAGCAGCCGGCGGCTCTGTTCCATGGCGAGTTCGAGCACGGGCTCGGGACCCTGGCGTACGTCGCATTCGGTGCGTTCGAATGCGAGGACGCGCAGCCTGCCGTCGGTGACCGCGGCGGACACCGAGGTCGCGCCGATCGCGACGCCGACGAACCGGACCCGGCGGGCGAGGTCGATGACGGTCGACCGGCGCCCTCCACGAGACGCGGCCGGCCCGATTTCCTCGACGAGTTGAAGCGCCGTAAGCCGGCCGAGTTCCGCCCCGATCGTCGTACGTGACACTTCGAAGTGTTCCGACAGCTGAATGCGAGATTGCGGACCGGCGTCACGCAATCGCGTAAGTATTTTGGCCTGGAGCCGTGTTTCGGCTCGTCCTGGCACCGAAGTCTCCACCGCCCAAGTTTCTCACCGGGTGGTGCCTCATCCGTCATCCGCGCGTAGTCCGGCGTCGGCCGGAATTTCGCCGCGCCCACTCATCGGAGAAGGATTTTGTGAGGAAGTCCGGTCGGATCAGGAGACCGTCCGGCAATGAAACTTTCATTGACGACTCGGCCGAACTCCGCGGCCCGCGGAAGACAGGGAAGGGCTGTGCCGGGTGCGTCTGCGAACCGGCCTCACCACGTCCGGACAGGATGGGGAAACGAGCGATGACGGCCGAGGTGCCCGCCACGCAGGGCCGGCGCCTCCACCGCACCCGCATGGCTCCTGCCGGCGACCACGTGCACGACCGGCGGAGAAGTCTCCGCCTCTTCGAACAGGGACTCCGTGTCGGCGCGGGACTCGTTGGTCGCGACGAGGCAGGCGGCCACGGCCACGATCAGCACGGCCGCCGTCAAGGGACGGCGGCGCGGCGGCGCGGTCAGCAGGTGGTTGACCCGGGGGAGCACGTCGCCGTGGCCGAAGGCGAGGGCGTCGAGGCCCGCCCGCCGCTGACGCTCCCCGCCGGCCAGCGCCGCCTTGACGATGGCGCGGGCCGCGACCCTCCGATCGCCCACTTCCTCGGCCGCCCGCTCGTCGGCCCAGCGCTCGGTGGTGTACTCCACCGCCCTCGGCAGGGACGCCAGCAGCGGATTCAGCGCGGCTGCCACCGCGGCCACCGTCCGGTAGAGGTGATGGCGGTGGCGGAGATGAGCGCGCTCGTGGGCGAGCAGGACCCTTCGCTCCTCCGCACCGAGGGCACGCAGAATCCCGGTCGTCACCACGACACGGCCGGGATCGCCGAAGCCTCCCGGCACCGCGTACGCGTGCGGAACCGGATCGTCGACGACCACCAGGCCGCCGGACGCGGCGGACGCGCGGCGGCAGGTCCGCGACGCGCGCCGCAACGCGAGAGCCTGCCGCGCCGCGGTTCTGACCGCCAGAGCCCCCACGACCGCGAGCGCCAGCAGCGCGAGCTGCGCGGCCGGCCGCGGCACCGGGTCGAGCGCCTCGAACAGCCCCACGGACCAGTCGCCGAAGGACGCGACCAGCGGCACCTGACCCAGGTAGGTGCTGGCCAGGAAGACGAGTGCGAGGACCGAGCTGGCCGCGCACGCCGCGCCGGCCGCGGCCAGGAGCCGGGTGGCGGTGGCCGGCGCCAGCCGGCGCCCGAATCGCGGAATCGCGAAACCCAGCAGCGCCGACACGACGAACGGCAGGTAGACGATGATCCGCATGTCAGTCGTCCATCTCCCGGAGCAACCGCTGCAGGATCTGCTCGTCGTCCGCGCTGAGCCGTGACACGAACTGGGCGAGCACCGCCGCTCTGTCGCTTCTGCGGGCGAGCAGCTCGTTCATCGCCTCCGCGGTGTGCGACGCCTCGTCCACCGCGGGGGCGTAGACGAACCCTCGACCCGAGCGCTGCCGGGTGGCCAGGCCCTTGCGCTCCAGGCGCGCGAGCGTGGTCATGATCGTGGTGTACGCCAGGGAGCCGCCGAGCTCGGCCTGCACCTCCGCCGGGCTCACGGGCGCCGTCTTCGACCACAACACCGCGAGCACCTCGTCTTCCAGCATGCCCGCCGGACGTCTGTCGCCATGTCCCGTGTCGGTCAACCCGACCTCCCTGACCACGAATTACTATCGCGGTAGTAGTTACTATCAAGCTAGTAGGTCGAGGCTACCCCGCGAAAGCGGAACGCACAGGAAGCAGGGCCGATGACATCAAGGCACGCCGAGGTGGAGCAGGTCTGGCCGCGAGACGGAAGAGTCCTGGTGATCGGCCGCATCGTCGGCACGGCTCCCACTCCGCCGGCGCGGACGACCGCGATCCTCACCCTCACCAACCGGGACCGCCCCGATCTCGTGCTGAGCTGCCCGGCGACGGTGGACGGCGGTCTGTTCCAGGCGGCCTTCGCTGTCGAACTGGTCGTCTCGACCGTGGCATCCCGCCGGATCGACGGCCGTCAGGTCTGGGACCTCCATCTCCGGCTGCCCGGCGATCCGGAGCCGCTTCGGCTGGGGCGCCACCTGGACGACATCCCCGACAAGAAGACGGTCATGACCTTCCCGGCGCAGACGGGCGAGGCCCGGACGGGCGCCGTCAGCGTCAAGCCGTACTACACGGTGATGCAGAACCTGTCGCTGATCTCCAGGCCGGTCCAGGCATGAAGCTCCGCTACCTCATCATGAACGCCTACGGGGTCGGCGGCACCATCCGCACCGTGATCAACCAGGCCAACGTCATGGCCGCCGCCGACCACGACGTGGAACTGGTCAGCGTCTTCCAGACCAGGGACCGGCCCAGGTTCTCCCTCGATCCCCGGGTCCGCCTGCGGTCCCTGGCGGACCTGCGGGGCCCGGGCCGGCGGCATCCCGTCCGCGAGTGGCTCCGGCGCCGACCGAGCCTGCTGGTGCCTCCTTCCGAGGTGCGCTACGCCGCCTTCAACCGGCTGAGCGACCAGAAGATCGTGAGATATCTGCGGTCGCTCGACGGCGGCGTTCTGGTCACCACCCGCCCCGCGCTCAACCTGCTCTCCGCCCGCTACGCCCCGCGGAACGTCGTACGGGTTGCCCAGGAACACATGTATCTGCGCTCCCACAAGCCCGAACTCGTCGCCGAGATCGCCCGCTGGTACCCGCGGCTGGACGCCGTGGTCAGCCTCACCGACGCCGACCTGGCCGAGTACGCGGCGCTGCTCGACGGCGCGCGGACCCGTCTGGCGACCATCCCCAACGGCCTGACGCCCGCCGAACGGGCTCCCGCCGCGCTCGACGGCAGGATCATCGTGGCCGCGGGGCGGCTCACCCGCCAGAAGGGGTTCGACCTGCTGATCAAGGCGTTCGCCGAGGTCGTCGCCGAACACCCCGACTGGCGACTGCGCATCTACGGCGACGGCAGGGAGCACGGCAGCCTACGGCGTCTGATCCACCGCCTGCATCTCTACAACCACGCCTTCCTGATGGGCGGCACGACCACGCTCGAACAGGAACTGGCCAAGGGAGGGATGTTCGTCCTCAGCTCGCGATACGAGGGCTTCGGCATGGTGCTCATCGAAGCGATGGCCCACGGGCTGCCCGTCGTGAGCTTCGACTGCCCCCACGGGCCCGCGGACATCGTCACCCACGGCCGGGACGGGCTGCTGGTTCCTCCCGAAGACGCCGGCGCGCTCGCCGCCGCCATGAAGGCGCTGATCGGCGACCCGTCGCTACGGCACGCGCTGGGCGACGCGGCCAGGACGTCGGTCATGCGGTACGACATGGACGGGATACGTCAGGCGTGGGAACGGTTGTTCGCCGAGCTGCACCAGCCACCGGGCCGGGCGACCGGCACAGGAGCGGCCAGAGTCGGGTAGGCGCCGGCTCAGGCGTCCTCCCGGCGATCCTCTCGGCGGCGTACTGTGATCGCGAGCAGCACCGGGCCGTCACGCCGCGTGCCGCAGCCCGGCTTCCCGTCGTCGCCCAGCGCGCAGGTGCCGCAGCCGCCGCTCGGGCAGGCGGCCGCGATGTCGTCGGACGACAGGCGCCCTTTGCGGACCCAGTACTCGACCATCGCGTCGACCTCGTCGCGGCCGAGGCCCAGCCGCCGGGCGATGTCGTCCAGGCTGACCCCGCCGCGGGCCGCGGTGATCTCTTCGAGCACCCTGCGCAGCGCGCTCAAAGGAACAGGCTCCCCACTTGGAAGACCGCCACCGCGAGCAGCCAGGCCAGCGTGAGCTGCATCCCCACGCCGAACAGGGTCAGCCGCCCGCCGATCTCCACGCGTTGGGCGGCCACGGTCGTCATGCACGGCGTGTAGGCGAGCAGGAACACCAGGAACGCCAGCACCGCCGGCACCGGGTGGCCGTGCGAGGTCTGCTCGATCGTGGCCCGCAGGGCGCCGCCGAGCCCGCCCGGCTGGTGCCCGTCGGCCGGCTCGCCCATGCTGTACGTCTGGGCCATCGTGGAGACGACGGCCTCCTTCGCCACGAATCCGGTGATCAGGGCGGCCGAGGCATGCCAGTCGCCGAACCCGGACGGGGCGAAGGCGGGGGCGACGGCGTGCGAGGCGGCGCCGAAGACGCTGTGCTCGATCGGAGTGTGGCCGAACGACCCCTGGCCGCCGAACGGGATCGACGACAGCAGCCACACGAGCGTGACCGTGGCCACGATGATCCCGCTCGCCGTCTTCAGGAACGCCTGCAGCTTCACCCACGACTGCGCCCCGATCACCCGTACGGCGGGCAGCCGGTAGGGCGGAAGGTCGAGGACGAGCGGCTCCTCCGCCATGCCGCGGAACAGGGTGCCGCGCAGCAGCAGGCCCATCCCGATGACCAGGGCGATCGACAGCACGTACATCGCGAAGACGACCGTGCCCGCTGCGCTGCCGAAGAACGCGGTCGCCACGAGCACGTACACCGTGAGCCGGGCACTGCAGGTCACGAACGGGATCAGCAGTCCGGTCAGCAGGCGGTGCCGCCGGTCGGACAGGATACGGGTGCCGGCCAGGGCGGGCACGTTGCAGCCGAAACCGACGATCAACGGCAGGAACGCGCGGCCGGGCAGGCCGATGACCCGCATGAGCCGGTCGACGACGAACGCCGCCCGCGCCAGATATCCGGAGTCCTCGAGCAAGGACAGCAGCACGAACATGATGGCCATCAGCGGGACGAACGAGAGCACCTGCCCGACGCCCGCGATGAGGCCGTTGAGCACCAGGCCGCGGATCGCGCCGCCCGCCCCCAGCGCGTCGAGCAGGCGGCCCGCGCCGGTGGAGACCGGGCCGTCCACGAGTCCCTGGAAACCGGCCATGAGCGGCGCGGCGGCCTTCGTGGTCAGCGCGAACACCGCCCACATGACCGCGAGGAAGATCGGCGGCCCGAACCACCGGGAGGTCAGCACCCGGTCGACGCGGTCCGACCAGGTGGCCCGCCCGGCCCCGCGGCGGGTCACGACCTCCGCGATCACCTCGTGCACCCACGCGTACCGCTGCTCGGCGACCAGCAGCTCCGGGTCGTCCGGCTCGTCGTCGCCGGTCGGCTCGCCGCCGGACAGCGCGGCGCCGGCGGCCCGTGCCGCGGCCGCGGTCTCCTCCGGTACGCCGGGCACGTCCTCCCCGGTGAGCAGCGCGATCGACAGCCAGCGCGCCGGGTAGCGTACGGCGGTCTCGGCGGGCACCTCGGCGGTGATCGACGCCAGCGCGGCCTCCATGTCCTCGCCCAGGATGGGCAGGGCCGGTCTGCGGGGAGCGGCCAGCGCCCGCGCGACGACACGGCCGAACTCGGCCACGCCCTCGCCCCGGCGCGGCACGAGGGGTACGACGGGGGCGCCGATCAGCTCGGACAACCGCCCGGCGTCGACGTGGATGCCCCGGCTCCCGGCGATGTCGACCATGGTGAGTGCGACGACCAGCGGCACGCCCGTCTCCATGACCTGGGCGAGCAGGTAGAGGTTGCGCGCGAGGTTCGCGGCGTCGACGGTGATGACCACGAGGTCGGGGCGGCCCCCCATGCCCCGGTCGACGAGCAGGTCCCTGGTCAGCGCCTCGTCGGGCGAGCCCGGCACCAGGCTGTAGGTGCCCGGCAGGTCGATGAGGGTGATCTCGCCGTTGGGTGAGCGCCAGGTGCCCTGCGCGACGCTCACCGTCTTGCCGGGCCAGTTGCCGATCCGCTGCCGCGCCCCGGTCAGCATGTTGAACAGCGTGGACTTGCCCACGTTGGGATTGCCGACGAGGGCGACCCGCGGATCACCGGCGTTGACGCCGCCCGGGACGTCGTCGTCGCAGCACGGCTTGGTGAGGAGGGCCTTGGCGACCGGTCCCTTGGCGACGGGTGCCTTGGTGATCGGCCGCTCACCCATCGGCCGGCTCCACCACCAGCGTCGCCGCCGTCAGGGCGTCGACGGCCACCCGGCCGTCGCCGAGGGCCAGGACGAGGCCGCCGTGCATGCCCCGTCCCAGCACCGAGAGCGACGCGCCCGGCACGAACCCCAGCTCGGCCAGCCGTCTGCGATGCCGCCGGTCGCCGGTCACCCGGCGCAGCCGCATAACGGCGCCTCTCGCGAAGTCACCCGGTCTCATAGGCACCTCCCGACTCAGCGTACCTAAGGTTAGGTTTACCTAAGACTGGTGGGGTGCGCCAGTGCCGCCGGGTCAGCCGTCGGCGGACTCGGAAAGGGAGCGCCACTCCCGCCAGGTGTCCAGGCGTTCGGTGTAGACCCGCTCCGCGACCGGCAGGCAGTAACTCCCCAGGAACAGGCGCAGCGGGGGCCGTTCCGCGTCCACGACCGCGAGGACCGCCGCGGCCGTGACCTCGGGGTCGATCGGGACCCTGCCCGCCGCGGCGGCCCGGCGGGCCTCCCGGACGGGCTCGTACGCGGGGAGCGGCTCGGCGTGGACGGCCGACGATCCGCTCCAGTCGGTGCCGTACGGGCCGGGCTCGATGATCGTCACCTTGATCCCGTGCGGGGCGACCTCCAGCGCGAGCGACTCGCTGAACGCCTCCAGGCCCCACTTCGACGCGTTGTAAAGCCCGAGCATGGGGAACGCGGCGACGCCGCCGATGCTCGACACCTGCAGCATGTGGCCCCGGCCGCGCTCCCGCATGCCGGGCAGCACGGCCTGGGTGACCCAGAGCGCGCCGAGCAGGTTCGTCTCCAGCTGTTCTCTCGCCTGGGCCTCTGTGATCTCCTCCACCGCTCCGAAAAGGCCGTACCCGGCGTTGTTGACGGCGACGTCGATCCCGCCGAAGCGTTCGGTCGCCCGGGCCGCCGCGGCGAAGGCGGCCTCCCGGTCGGTGACGTCGAGCGTCAGCGGGAGGACCGAGTCACCGAACTCGTCGGTGAGCGGCTTCAGCACGGAAACGTCGCGGGCCGTCGCGACGACCCGGTCGCCCCGCCGCAGCGCCGCCCGCGTCCACACGTGCCCGAAGCCGCGGGATGCTCCCGTGATGAACCAGGTAAGTGTGTGTTCGGTACTCATACCGGTCACTCTGCCCTGCGCGGAACGGCACAGCCATCACCGTGACAGGGTCACCATCGCCCACGGGCCCTGCGTACAGTGGCGGGTGACATGCCCGGCAACAACGCTCTCGGCAGCTTCCTCAAGGCCCGCCGTGCGCTCGTACGCCCGGAGGACGTCGGGCTGCCTTCGTCCGGGCGGCGCCGGGTCGCGGGGCTGCGCCGCGACGAACTTGCCGCGCTCGCGGGCGTCAGCCTCGCCTACCTGACGCGGCTCGAGCAGGGCCGCGACCGCAACCCCTCCGAGCAGGTGCTCGATGCGCTCGGTGCCGCCCTGCGCCTCGACGCCGACCTCACGGCTCACCTGCACGCCCTGGCCCGCGATGCGCCGAGACGGAACGGCGGCCGGCCCCGCCGGCCGCGGGAGCGACCGGCCCCGGGGACGCGGCTCCTCCTCGACGCGTGGGTGGACACGCCTGCCTACCTGCGAGGACGGCGGTTCGACGTGCTGGCGGCCAACGCGACGGCAATCGCCCTGGCGCCCATGTATCGGCCCGGCCGCAACCTCGTCCGAGACGTCTTCCTCGACCCCGGCGCGCGGGCCCTGTTCCCCAGGTGGGACGCCGTCGCGGCCGACTCGGTCGCCGCGCTGCGGGCCGTGGCCGGCACCGACCTCGACGACCCGGCCCTGCGCGAGCTGGTCGAGGAGCTGTCGGCGGCCTCCGAGGACTTCCGCCGCCTGTGGGAACGCCACGACGTCCGCCCGACGCGCGACGAGACGAAGGAGTTCGCCCATCCCGTCGTCGGGCCGCTCGTCCTGCGGCGTCACAGCCTGACGGTCGGCGGGACGGACGGTCAGGTCGTCATCGCCTACCAGGCCGAGCCCGGAACGCCCTCGGCCGCCGCCCTCGCCCGGCTCACCGCCCCCGCGCGCGTCACACGGGCCAGCCACCCCGCCTGCGCGGCGACCTGAGCGGCACGGCGGCCGACAGCGGGGAGGCCGCGCCGGGAGACAGGGCGTCGAGGACGAGCGCGAGGTAGCGCCGCCAGCCGTCGCTGCCGGGATCCATCGTCCACAGCACGCCCATCAGCATGACCATGATCCTGGGCAGGTCGTCGGGGACGAGGTCGGCACGGATGAGACCGGCCTGCTGCCCGCGCCGGGCCAGCAGGGTCAGCGACTCGATGAACGGGCTACTGGCCTCCGCGGTGATGGCGCCGGAGTTCCGGGCGGCGGCCAGGGTGTTGTGTTCACGGGCCGCCGTGGACATCGCCGCCTCGAGCACGGCTGTCAGACCGCGCCGGGGATCGTCGTCGCCGAGCGCCCGTTCGATGGCGGGGGCGATGTCCTCGGCGAAGCTCTGGTCGAGGGCCGCCCGGACCAGGCCCGCCTTGTCCGGGAAGTGGCGATAGAGCGTCGCGATGCCGACCCCGGCGCGGCGGGCGATGTCTTCGAGCAGCGCGTCGGGGCCCTGCTCGGCCCAGACCTCCCGGGCCGCGCGCACAATCCTGCCGGAGTTGCGTGCGGCGTCGGCGCGCAGCCGCCGTGAGGTCTCGGTGGTCACCTCCACAGGATAACCAAGTGATAGGCGACTATCGATTAGCTCCGCACGCTCGTCAGGGCTCGTCCCAGGTGACAAGCATGTGCTCGGGCCCTCGGGTGGACAACCCCGTCTTCCACGCGACGTCGTCCTCGGGGCCGGCGAAGCGGAGTCCCGGCAGCCGGGTGAGCAGCGTACGCAGGGCGACCTGCAGCTCCATCCGGGCGAGCGGGGCGCCGAGGCAGTGGTGCGCCCCGTGCCCGAACCCCACGTGCGAGGCCTGCTGACGGTCGAACGCGAGGTCGTCGGGGTTCGTGTAGACCGACTCGTCGCGGTTGGCCGAGACCAGGCTCACGACCACCGGCTCTCCGGCGCGCACCGTGACGCCGCCGAGCTCGACGTCCTCCAGGGCGTAACGGGCGATGGAAGCGCCGTTCCCGAGCGGGACGAAGCGCATCAGCTCTTCGACCGCCCTGGGGATCAGGTCGAGGTCCGCGCGCAGCGCCGCGAGCTGCTCGGGGTGGGTGAGCAGCACGTAGACGAAGTTCGGGATCTGCGTGGCCGTGGTCTCGTGACCGGCGACCAGCAACGCCTCGGCCAGCGACAGCATCTCCTCCTCCGACAGCCGCTCCTCGTTGTCGCGGGCCGCGACGAGCGCGCTGAGCAGGTCGTCCTTCGGGGTCTGCCGGCGCTCGGCGATCAGACCGGCCATGTACTCCCGCAGCAGGCCCATGCAGCGCACCACCTGCTCGGGGGTGAACCGCGTGGTGGACAGGAGCGCGTCCGACCAGGTCCGGAAGTCGACCCGGTCCTCGACCGGAACGCCCAGCAACTCGCAGATGACCGTGATCGGCAGCGGCAGCCCGAAGTCCTCGACGAGGTCGGCCGGGGCGCCCTTGGCCAGCATCGCGCCGACGAGATCGTCGGCGATCTCCTGGGTCCGTGGCCGCAGCAGCTCGATCCGCCGTACGGTGAACGCCTTCGACACCAGCCTGCGCAGTCTGCTGTGCTCGGGCGGGTCGAAACTGAGGATGCTGCCGGGGCGGGACTGGTGGGGCCGCATCCGCGGCTCGTCGCGGCCGATCGCCGCGGCCCGGCTGAACCGCGCGTCGCCGAGCACGACCTTGACGTCCTCATAGCGGGTCGCGAGCCACGCGGGTTCACCGTAGGGCAGCCGGACCCGGCACAGCGGTTCCTCCTGCCGCAGCCGGGAGAAAAGGGGGTCCACCTCCAGCCGGTCCACCTGGCCGAAGGGGAGGGTCCGGGGTTCGACAGTGGTCATGATGCCTCCAGAGCGGATCGTCGTTCACCACGAGCCGTCGAGTCGCCACTTGATAGTCAACTATCACATGACTCGTGTAAAGAGATCAACTCAAACGAGAGCAAAATCTCACTTGAGGCGGTGTGACCGCAGGAGGAGGCCGGAACACCTGCCCTATCGGGCGTCGAGCTCGCCGTCGTGGACGGTGGCGATGTCCGCCAGCCCGGAGATGGTCAGGACGGGAGTGAGCAGCGGGTTGGCGATGAGGGTGATGCGGTCGGCGTGGGCGAACAGGACGCTCAGGCCCGCGCTGTCGAGGTATTCGACGGAGGTCAGGTCGAGGACGACGGGCCCCGGGGTGCTCTCGAGAGCGGCCTCGAGGGCATCGGTGTTGCTCATGTCGATCTCACCGGCCGCGGTCAGGAGAGCGGCGCCGTCCGGGCGAACCCCAGGAGTGAGGGTCAGGGGCGTGGTCATCAGGCGATCCTCATCTGCATGTCGACGGTGGTCCCGTACGGGCCGGGGGTGATGGTGACCTGCTGCATCATGGCGCGCATGAGCGCGACGCCGCGGCCGCGGTGGGCGTTGGCCTCGGGCTCGGGGGACTTCCAGCGGCCGGTGTCGGCGACGGTGAGGCGCAGATTGTCGACCGACGCCTCGGCCCGCAGGCGGACGATGTCGCCGGGGGTGTGCCGGTGGCCGTGTTCGATGGCGTTCGCGCACGCCTCACCGGCTGCGACCAGGATGTTCTGGACGATCTGGGTCGGTAGGTCGCACTGGCCGAGCCAGCTCCGCAGCGCCTTGCGAACGGGCGCCAGCTGGGACGACTCGGCGGGGAAGGTCATCTCCAGCGGGGCAGGGTGCCGGTAGAGCAGCAGAGCGACGTCGTCGTCGTAGCCGTCCGCGGGCGCCAGGCGGATCATCACCTGAGTGGCGAGGTCGTCGACGGCGACGTTCCTGCCGTCCTGTACGGCCTGGCTGGCCTGGTCGATGCCCGAATACAGCGGACGGCGGCGGCGTTCGACCAGGCCGTCCGTGTAGAGCATGAGCGTGGCGCGCGCGGGGATGATCGTCTCGCTCTCGGGACGGGTCGCGCCCGGGCGTACGGCCAGGGGAACGGAACGTCCGCCGTCGAGCAGGCCCGTGCTGCCGTCGGGGAGGGCGAGGATTCCCGGCGGATGTCCGGCGCTGGAGTAGGACAGGCGCCCGGTTTCCGGGTCGAGGACGGCGCAGAAGACGGTGGTGCACCTGGCGCCGGGAACGCCGGCCGCGAACTGGTCCAGGGCCATGAGCACGCGGGCCGGGCTGTCGTCCTGCAGCAGCAGCGCGCGGCAGGCGCTGCGCAGCTGTCCCATGACGGCGGCGGCCTCCACCCCGCGCCCGACGCAGTCGCCGACCACGATGCCGATGCGTCCGCCGGGCAGTGCGATGGTGTCGTACCAGTCGCCGCCGACCTCCAGGGGCCTGGTGGCGGGCTCGTAGCGTACGGCGAACCCTTCGGGAAGCTGGGCGGGGCCGAGGATGGCACGCTGCAGCGCGATGGCGGTCTCGCGTTGCTGGTCGATCTGGTGGGCGCGCACCAGCCCCTGGGCGAGACGCCCGGCCAGCAGCGACAGCAGCACCTGGTCCTCGCCGGTGAAAGGCCGGTGGTCGCCCAGGTCGACCCACAGGGCCAGCTGGCCCTCGGGGTGCTCAAGCAGGATGCCGACCCCGTCGCGGCCGGCGACCGGGGTGAGCAGCGGCCGCCGCAGCAGATCGGTGAGCACCCGGCGGCGATCGTCCGGCAGCCCGTGCCAGTCCACCGCTTCGTCGGCGGCGGTCAGGGTCGGTTCCTCACCGTGGCCGAAGACGGCGGCCAGAACCGACTGGGCGCGCCACAGACTCCGCAGTTCCCGCAGTGCGCCGGTCAGCGCGTCGGAGAGGCTCCCGGCCTGGGACAGGCTGGTGCTCAGCGAGGCGAGGGCGCTCTCACGCTGGATGGCGTAGTGCTCGGCGGTGACGTCGCGGAAGGTGCCGACGACGACATGCCGCCCGGTGTCGGGATCCTGCGCCTGGTTGAAGGTGACGCTGACCCACAGCCGGTGCCCGTCGCTGTGGGTGACCGGGATGGTGTAGCTGCCCTGGCCCGGGCCGAGAAGGCCGCTGAACGCGTCGGCGACCTGCTGGTAGGCCTCGGGATCGGTGGTGGCGTCCGGCCACCACGGGTGGATCGGCGTGTAGGGCAGGTGCTCGGGGCCGTAGCCGAGGATGTCGGTGAAGGCGCTGTTGATCTCGACGACGGCGCCCTGCTCGTCGCAGACGAAGAACGCCTCCTGCAGCGAGTCCACCAGCGCGCTGCGCCAGCGCGCCTGGTGCTGGCGCAGCCGCGCCATGTCCATGTTCGCCCTCACCCGCGCGAGCAGCTCCGCGGCGGCGAAGGGCTTGACGAGGTAGTCGTCGGCTCCGGCCTGCAGGCCCTCGATGGACGCCTCCTGGCCCGCCCGGGCCGACAGCAGCACCACGGGCACGGCGGCGGTGCGTGGGTCGGACCGCAGCGCCGAGACCAGGGACAGGCCGTCCAGGCGGGGCATCATCACATCGCTGACCACGAGGTCGGGGGCGTCCGCGCGGACGGCGTCCAGCGCCTCCATCCCGTCGCTCGCGGTGCTGACGACATAGCCGGCGCCCTTGAGGAGACGGACGAGATACTCGCGCATGTCGGCGTTGTCGTCGGCGACCAGCACACGCGCCGGGGCGGCCGAGCCCCCGGAACGGGCGGCGGAGCCGTCGTGGGACGGCATCCGCATCGCGTCCCCGGTGGACTGGCCGGTGTCGTCCACGGGCAGCCAGCGCAATGCCTCTTCGACGTACGGGTCCGCGGTGGTGGCGCCGGCGCCGGTGCCGGCCGTCGTGATCGCCTCGGCGGGCAGGTGCGCGGAGCCGTACGGCAGGCGGATGGTGAAGCGGGTGCCCGCGCCCTCGGCGCTGTCGGCGCCGATGGTGCCGCCGTGCAGGCCGACCAGCTCCTGCACGAGGGCCAGCCCGATGCCGCTTCCCTCGTTGGACCTCGATCGCGCGTTCTCGATGCGGTGGAACCGCTCGAACAGTCGCGGCACCTCCTCGGCCGGGACGCCGATGCCCGTGTCGGTGACGGTCACCACCGCGTGGTCGTCCTCCCTGCGCACGGTGACGCCGATCGAGCCCTCGAAGGTGAACTTCAGCGCGTTGCTGAGCAGGTTGAGCATCACCTTCTCCCACATGCCGCGGTCGACGTAGACCGGCTCGTCCATGGGAGGGCAGTCGACCCGGAAGTCCAGACCCGCCTTGTCGATGGCGGAGCGGAAGAGACTGGCCAGCTCGGCGGTGACCGCTGCCAGGTCGACCGGCTCGTAGCTGGCCTGCATCCGGCCGGCCTCGATACGGGAGAAGTCCAGCAGGGTGTTGACCAGCTTGCCCAGCCGCAACCCGTTGCGGCGGATGACCTCGAGCTCCTCGCGCACCTGCGCGTCGGCTCCCTGCAGGCGGCCGCGCAGTTCCTCCACCGGCCCCATGATCAGGGTCAGCGGTGTGCGGAACTCGTGACTGATGTTGGAGAAGAAGACGGTCTTCGCGCGGTCGAGCTCGGCCAGCTCCTCCGCCCGCCGCTGCTGGGCCTGGTAGCTGCGGGCGCTCGCGACGCCCGCCGCGACATGCCCCGCGGCCAGGTCGATGAACCCGCGGTACGCCTCGTCCAGAGGGCGGTACCGGTTGAGCGCGGCCACCATGAACCCGTACGGCGCACTGCCCTGCTGGAGCAGCGGCACCACCAGCGCCTGCGTGGGCGGTTCGGGCCAGCCTCCGGCCGGGAGACCGGCGAACGGGGCCCGGTCGATTGGCACAGGGTCGATTGGGGCGGGGTCGATCGGGACAGGGTCGATTGGCACAGGGTCGAGCGGCACGATCACCGACTCTCCCCGGGCCAGCGCCGTCGCGGGCCACACCGCGTCCGGGGCGTCGGCCGGCAACGTCAGAGGGGCGGCCGGGTGCCCGGCGGAAATCCCGGTCACCCCTGCCAGTCGTGCCCCGCCGCCGTCCTCGAACAGGTAGGTCAACGTGAACGGAAGGTCGTGCAGATTGCGGCCGAGCTGCCGGCAGGCGAAAGCCAGCATCTCCTGCTCGGTGCGGACCACGCTGGGATCGGACCCGAGATCCCGCAGGGTCGCCATGCGCCGCTCGCCGATGACCCGCTCGGTCTCCTCGCTGACGACGCACAACATGCCGACCACGGTGCCGGAGTCGTCCCGGAGGGGGCTGTAGGAGAACGTGTGGTAGCTCTCCTCCGGATAGCCGGCCCGCTCCAGGAACAGCAGCAGCGCCTCGTCCCAGGTCGCCTTCCCCGTGGCCAGGACGGTGTCGATCCGCGGGCCGATGTCGTCCCAGATCTCCGCCCAGACCTCGCTGGCGGGCCGGCCCAGCGCCCATGGGTATTTCCGGCCCAGGGTGTCACGGCGGTAGGCGGCGTTGCAGAAGAAGGTCAGCTCCGGCCCCCACGCCATCCACATGGAGAACCGGGACGACAGCAGGATGCTCACCGCCGTCTGCAGGCTCTGCGGCCACTCCTCCGGCGGCCCGAGCGGGGTCGCCCGCCAGTCCACCAACGCCAGATCCCGGCCGACCTCGTCTTCGGCGGCGAACACCCCGGCTCCGGCCGCTGCCGACGGCCCCTGCTCAGCGTCCTCACAGCGCGTCACTTGACACCCTTTCGTTCACGCCGAGCCCAGCCCACCCACGCCGGACTCCGTACCGTGCCGTTGCCACCCGGCGGGCCCGCAGAGCTGTGGGGGGAGGTCGGTGACACGTGCGCAGCAGGATACTCCCGCCACGCCGAACCCGGATGAACCGTACGAAGTGGCGTGTCCGGGCCCATTCGTGTGACTTGCGTCGGATGGCGCGATCACCCTGGTGAAGGACGCCACCGCCTGGAGGTGGCCGGCGAGATGGGGTGCGGCCTGCGGGTTCTACGCTGAGGCAGGGGCCGTCCTGGCGGTGTTCCCCCGTGCCGCTGTGACGGATTTCGTCCGTCCGGGCTCACGCGGTGCTGTCGGCCGTGGTTCGTCACCATGCGCCACGAGACCCCGGCGTGTGGAGAGCGGAACAGTGAAAGGATTGCGAGGGTGACGGCAAGAACCAGTGACATCGAGAAGGCGGCCGGTGTGCTGCGCGCCGGAGGCCTGGTGGCCTTCCCGACCGAAACCGTCTACGGTCTGGGCGCCAACGCCGAGGACCCCGCCGCCGTCGCGCGCGTCTTCCAGGTCAAGGGGCGCCCGCCCTCCCACCCGCTGATCGTCCACATCGGCGGCGCGGAGAACCTGGGCGACTGGGTCGAGGACGTGCCCGCGGCGGCGCGCCTGTTGGCCGAACGCTTCTGGCCGGGGCCGCTCACTCTGGTCCTGCGGCGTGGTCGCCGGGTGTCCCTCGAAGCGACCGGTGGCCTGGAGACGGTGGCCGTGCGCGTGCCCGATCACCCCGTCGCACTCGCGCTGCTGTCGGCCTTCGGCGGAGGTGTCGCGGCCCCGTCCGCCAACCGCTTCGGCTCGGTCAGCCCCACGACGGCGGACCACGTCCGGGCGGAGCTTGGTGATGCCGTCGACTTCGTGCTGGACGGCGGCTCCTGCGAGGTCGGCGTCGAGTCCACCATCGTCGACGCCACGGACGACACTCCGAGCGTCCTTCGGCCCGGCGGGGTGACGCGCGAGGACCTCGAGGCGGTGCTGGGGCGCCCGCTCGCGGTTCACTCCACGAGCCGCGTCCGGGTGCCGGGCCAGCACCCGTCACACTACGCGCCGCGTGCGCGGGTCGTCCTCGTCGAGCCCGAGAAGGTCGTCGCCGAAGCGGAGCTCGCGCAGGAGCTAGGGCACCAGGTGGGCGTCTTTCTTCCCCCCTCCTTCGCGGGCGCCCAGGTGAAGGCGCACGCCGTGGTGGCGGTCCCCGATTCGATGGCCGCCTACGCGCGCGGGCTGTACGGGTTCCTGCGCGAGCTCGACCAGCGGGGGTGCGACCTCATCGTCGCGTCCTTGCCGGTGGAGAAGGGGCTGGGACTCGCGATCGCCAACCGGCTCCACCGCGCCGCGGGGCCCCGGCCCTCCGAGTGATCGGCGACTCTCCCCACTGATCGCGGTTCCCCACGGCCGGGACCAAGGTTCCCGACAGCGTTCACAACGGCGTATGGCACAGCCGGAGGGGAGAAGAACCATGACGATCGACCGGACCGTACCCGATACCAGGTTGACGGCGGAGGCCACCGAGTTCGTACGCGAGGTCAGCAGCGACCTGATCTACCACCATTCACGCCGTGTCTACTTCTTCGGCAGCCTGATGGGGCGCAGACGGGACCTGAGCTTCGACCCGGAGTTGCTCTACATCGGCGCCATGTTCCACGACCTGGGGCTCAACGAGGAGTATCGCGGCAGCGGGCGGCGCTTCGAGGTGGACGGCGCCGATGCCGCCCGCCGCTTCCTGCAGGAACGCGGTGTGCCGGAGGACAGCGTCCGCCGGGTGTGGACGGCGATCGCCCTGCACACCACCCCCGGCATCCCCGAGTTCATGGAACCGGAGGTGGCGCTGGTCACCGCGGGTGTGGAGTACGACGTGCTCGGCATCGGCTATCACGATCTCGACGACGCCCAGCGGGCCGAGATCACCGCCCTGCATCCCCGGCCGGGTTTCAAGGAGGCGATCCTGCGGGCGTTCACCGAGGGCGTCGCGCCCAAGCCGGGGACCACGTTCGGCAACGTCAAGGCCGACGTTCTCGAGCGCTACGTGCCCGGCTACCGACGGGGGAACTTCGTCGACACGATTCTCGGCTCCCCCTGGCCGGAGTAGGTCACCGCGAGTCGTTGTCGAGGACGATGCGGATGAGCTCCAGACGGGAGCCGATGTCGAGCTCGCCAAGGCGTGCCACACGTGTGCGCTGACGGCAGACCGCACGTGTCCCCCGCACGAGCTACCGGCGAATGTCCACCGTGAGGTGACGATCCCGGACCGCCGGATCCGTAGCGTTACGACGCAGCCACGGCGCTCCGTCCGCTTTCCCGCTACACCGCCGTGCGCATCACCCCGGCGTCGACTCCCTCATCGGAGGACCTCATGCTCCCCAAGATCAAGACATCCGTTGTGGCCGCGCTGTGCTGCACCGTGCTCGGCGCGGGGGTCGCCGGCTGCGACGGCGAATCGCTGGAGAACTGGGATCCCCTCACCCCCGCCACGCGGACAGCCGACGCCGCCCCGATCTCCGGGACCGAGAAGATCGATGTCGCGGGCCGGTCGGTGAACGTGTCCTGTTCTGGAGACCCGGAGAAAGGCAGACCGGTCATCATCCTGATGCACGGGGGAGGCGATGGGCTGGACAAGCTGGCCGCCGTCCAGAAGACGCTGAGCAAGAAGAACCGGGTCTGTTCCTACGACCGGCTCGGCGCGGGCGCGAGCGACAAGCCGGACGGCCCGCAGAGCTTCTCCAGCACCGGGAAGATCCTGACCGGGGTGCTCGACCGCGTCGCCGGTGACGGCCCGGTCGTCCTGGCCGGGCACTCGCTGGGCGGACTGATCGCCGCCAGGTACGCCCCCGACCACCAGGACAGGGTCAAGGGGCTGGTCCTGATGGACGCCACCCCACCCACCATGGCGGACGACATCACGAAGGCGATCCCCAAGTCGGCCACCGGCCCGGCGGCCGAGTTGCGCGCACAGAACCTCGCGATGTTCCAGGGCGAGAACCCGGAGAAGCTCGTCATCGCCGACGGCAAGGTCCGTTCCGCCGGGAGCATCCCGGTGGAGGTGATCCAGCACGGGAAGCAGTACCTCGCGGCCGTCCCCACGTATGGGCCGCGCCTGGAGCAGGCGTGGGCCGCGGGCCAGCGCGAGTGGCTCGCGCTGTCCAGCGCCAGCAAGCTGAGCACGGCCAGGAACAGCGGCCACTACATCTACGTCGACCAGCCCGATGTCGCCGTCCAGGCCATCGAACGCGTCACCGCGCAGGCCGCACGTCACGCTCATGGTGAGTGACCACAGGTCCAGACTGGTCTACCTGGCCGTCACGTCGTTCCTCGCCGCCCGCCACGACCAGGACGTCCCCGCGCAGGAGCTCAGGGCGCCGCGGGGACGCGTGTACGGCAAGGCCGTGCTGACGAACCTCGCCAACCCCAAGGTGATCGCCTTCTACCTGGCGTTCTTCCCACAGTTCGTCGACCCGGCCCGGGGCAGCGTGACCGCGCAGTTCTTCTTCCTCGGCGCGCTGTTCATCGTCGTGGGCCATCCTCCGTGGCCCCTCGAAGCCGGCTGACGTCGGCGAGGAGCATTTCCGTGACGAGCGGAAACGCCGGCTGCCGAGGTCCGCTCCGAAGCGAATGGCAGCCGGCGTTCACCTGCGCCCGATGTCCTGACCGGTCGCGATTCCGCCATGAGCGCCGCTCACAGCCGGAAGCTCACCCCGTCGCGCCCGGACGATCGCCGGCTCATCCTGCCGAACCCGTGTAGCTGTACGTCGCGTTGCCGTGAACGGTGATACGCGACCACGGCTTCATGCTGGCATAGCATCCGTACTTCGCCACGCAGTACTCCAGATGGCGTTGCAGGTGCGACCATGCCGATGTTGTCCCGACCCCGCCTGCTTGGTTGACCAGCAGCTCTCGCATGTAAACAATGCTCTGAGCATCGCTCAGGTAGTCGTAGCGATTCTGCCAGGAGGTCACCCGAGAGCCGTCGCGGCAGTAGACGACGCGGTGATGCCATACGTATATGGTCGACCCGAGCAGGCTCCGCTTGCGGAACCAGACGTCCGCGTACGCACCGCAAATGGCGTGCGTGCTCGCGTCGTCATTCGTGGATGTACTGGACTCGTCGGGTTTCGTGGGGTCCGGGACCTGCGCGGCGATCTCCGGATCGGATTTGAGCAACTCCAGATCCTCGTTCGTGTAGGTCCCGTCCGCGACTCGGGCGAGCGCATCCGCGATCGGGTCGCCCTGCGCCGCGGCAGCAGGAGGGCCGCTGAGGAGTACGGCCAGTCCCAGCGCGGCGGCCGCACTCAAACGAAGAGCGCGGCGTGCGGAGCCGGCACTTTTGTGGAATCGTGGCTCGGCTGACATTTCGGTCCTTTCTCGGAGGGTTTTGGAATATCTCATTCCGTAGACCCGGCACCAGGGCGCGTATTGAGCTCCGTCCGAGGCCTGGCTCAACTGTCCCGGCGGCTTGAGAAAGCGCCAATGAGGGGACCGGAAACAGGTCCGGGAACCTTGGCTGTGTGTCTTTCCGACGTAGAGTCGTGCCATGAATCGACGACGTGTGGTCGTGCTCGGGTACCACGCGGCGGAGTTGCTGGACATTTCATGCGTGACGTCCAGCCTGATAATGGCGAACCTGCACGGCGCCGTGCCGCTCTACGACGTGTGCCTGGCCACCCCGTCAGGCCTGCCCATCACGTGCGCGAGCGGGTTGACGCTGCAGGGGCAGCAGGCCCTCGAGCACATCACCGGACCGCTGGACACACTCGTGGTGTCGGGGGGAATCGGGCACGAAGACGCCGCCGCCAGCCAAGTGATCGTCGGCCACGTCCGCCGCCTGGCCCGGGAGAGTCGCCGCGTCGCCTCGGTGTGCACGGGCGCGGCGGTGCTGGCCGCCGCCGGCCTGCTCGACGGGCGTCGGGCCACCACCCACTGGAAGTACGGGTACGTACTCGCCACCCGTCACCCGGAAATCACCGTCGACGCCGAGCCGATCTTCATCCGCGACGGCAACGTCGCCACGGCCGCCGGGGTCACGAGCGCCCTCGACCTCACCCTCGCCTTCATCGAAGAGGATCACGGGGCCCCGCTCGCCCGGGAGGTGGCCCGCTACCTGGTGGCCTACCTGCAGCGACCCGGCAATCAGGCGCAGATGAGCATGTTCACAGAAAGCCCGCCGCCAAGCGACAGCCTGGTCAAACGCGTCGTCGACCACATCACGGGTCACCTGGACGGCGACCTGACCACGGCCTCCCTGGCGGCCGATGCGGGTGTGAGCGAGCGGCATCTCACCCGCCTGTTCCTCAGGCACCTGGGCCAGAGCCCGGGCCGCTTCGTACGCCGGGCCCGCACCGAGGCCGCCGCGCATCTCCTCGTCTCCACATCCCTGCCCATGGCCGCCATCGCGTGCCGTTGCGGCTTCGGCACGACCGAAAGCCTCCGTCAGAATTTCCTCGATCGGTACGGCATCCCGCCCTCGCGCTACCGCCAGACCAAGACCATGCCCTAGGGAGTGTCTGACAAATGCTGCCCGTCGCGAGCGTGGATCCAGGTGGATGCATCGCAAGGCGGAGGAGGAGCCGATAACAGCGTTATCGGCGACGACGACCCCGGGCCCCGCGGAAATCCTGAGCCTGCGAGGGATTTTCGTGGGTGGGGCAACGCAGCGAGGCGCCGCCTGGGCCACGCGCAGCGGGGCCATGATTTGTCAGACACGACCTAGCCGCGAAAGGGTGGCCCACACCTACCGCCGCGGCCTGGCGACCTGAGACAGGTCTCCGACCCGGGCTCGGAGACGCAATCCCCACCCTTGCGCTAGTTGTACGCCATCCTTCGCCCCGTATCGTCCCCATCAGTGATCCCGTCTGTGTGAGAAGGGACCGGCATGTCCGACGATGCGGTGCGACGCGTTTTCCGAACAGTCGATTCGTTCGATCCTGAGGAGTTCGGGCGACTGCTGGCCGAGGATGCCACGCTGGTGTTCGGCAATGCCGAGCCGCTTGCGGGACGTGCGGCCATCGTCGCCGGGCTCCGGGAGTTCTACTCCACCATCGGCGGCCTGCAGCACCGGATTGTCCGGAACTGGCGGTTGGATGCCGACATCATCGCCGAGACCGAGGTGACCTACCGGAGGCTCGATGGCAAGGATGCAAGCGCCGTAGCCGTATCGATCTGGCGCACCCGCGACGACGGCCTGATCTCGGACTACCGCATATTCGTCGATCTCGCCCCCGTCTACGCGGTCTAGCACTCCAGACACTTCGCGATCTTCGCGTTCCCGTCGCCTTTTCGCGGATCAGGCTGATCCTGATCCCGAGCCGGTCGGGTTCGCCTCCGCAGCCTCTGTGGCCTCCCCTGCGGAACGAGATGCTCTTCAAGCTCGAAGGGCGTCGATCAGGGCATCGACGGCGGCGAGCGCGGCGGCCGTGTCCAGTCCTGCGCGGGAGACCAGGGACAGGCCCTGGACGGTGAACAGCAGTAGCTGCGCCTGGGCCTCGGGGGCGGCGCCCCGGCTGACCTCGCCGCCGGCCTGCGCGCGCCGCAGGGCGTCGGCGACGATTTGAGTGAAGCGGGCGTGCGATCGGGCCACGATCTCGCTGGCCTCGGCATCGTGCGGGACCAGCTCGGCGGTGGTGTTGCCGATCATGCACCCGAGCGGAATGCCGACGTCGGAGGCGTACTCCTGCACCCGGGCCGGGTTGGCGAGCACCTCGCGCAGCGCCGGCAGCACCGGCCCGGCCTCCAGCGCTGCGACCAACTGGCGCTCGTAGGTGTCCCAGTACAGCTGGACCGCCGCCAGGTAGAACTGCCGCTTGTCGCCGAAGGCGCCATACAGGCTGCCCCGCTCCAGGCTCAGCGCGTCGACGAGGTCCTGAACGGAGGTCGCTTCGTAGCCCCGGGACCAGAACAGGAGGAGCGCGCGCTCCAGGACCTGGCCTTTGTCGAATGCGCGAGGGCGTCCTGTCCGTGCCATGCCCCAAGGTTACGACTTTTTGACTGTGCGCACAAAAGTCCGTACGGTGATGGTCGAGCGACTTCTTGAACGATGACACAGAAGTCGGCGGCACGCGAGCGTGCCAGCGGACGAGAGGCAGGACCACATGGACTTCGAGGGAAAGACGGCGCTGATCACGGGATCGGGCGCCATCGGCGGGCTCGGGCACGCGACAGCGAGAATCCTCGCCGCCGGCGGGGCTGACGTGATCATCACCGGCACCGACCCGGACCGCGGCGTCCAGGTCGTGGACGACGTTCGGGGAAGCGCGACGACCGGCACCGTGCGCTTCGTTCCCGCCGACCTGGCCGACCCGCAGGCCGTGGAACGGCTGGCCGAGGACGCCGGGGCGGTGGACATCCTCGTCAACAACGCGGGCGTCGTCCCCTTCAGCGCGACCCCCGACCAGGACATCGCCGCCTACGACGCCGCCTTCGCGGTCAACGTGCGCGCGCCGTTCGTCCTGGTCGCCCGGCTCGCACCGAAGATGGCCGCCGCCGGGGGCGGCAGCATCGTCAACGTCAGCTCCACCGCCGCCGGCCTGGGCATGCCGCTGATGGCGGTCTACGGTGCCACCAAGGCAGCGCTTGAATCCCTGACCCGCACCTGGGCGGCCGAGTTCGCCGGGTCGAACGTGCGCGTCAACGCCGTGTCACCCGGCCCGATGACCACCTCCAAGGTGGTGGCGGCCATGGGACCGGACCTCGGCGGCATGGGACTGACGACCGCGCTGAAGCGCGCCGCCGACCCCGCCGAGGTCGCCCAGGTGATCGCCTTCATCGCCAGCGACCAGGCAAGCTACGTAACCGGTGCCGTCGTGGCCGCCGACGGAGGCCGGACCGCCATCTGACCCCGGACACGCCGGCCAGGGCCACGTCCGCAGTGAGGAAGCCGGCCTCTGGCGAGTGTCCCGTGATGACGGGGATGCCGTCATCGTTACCAGAATCACGCGCCTTGGCGCGAGTGAGGAAATGAGTTCAATGGGTCGTCTTGCGGGAAAGCACGCACTGATCACAGGCGGGACGAGCGGCATCGGGCTGGAGACCGCCCGTGAGTTCCTCGCCGAGGGAGCGACTGTCGCGATCACCGGCCGCTCGCGGGAACGGCTGGAGGAGGCCGCCCGGCAGCTGGACGGCCCGCTGCTGCCCATCGTCAGCGACGCCGGCGACGTGCCCGGCCAGGCGGCGCTCGCGGCGCGGCTGCAGGAGGAGTGGCCGCGGCTCGACATCGTGATGAGCAACGCCGCCGACGTCACCCATCTCCCGATCGAGGAATGGACCGAGGAGGCATTCGACAGGCTCGTCGCCACCAATCTCAAGGGGCCGTTCTTCCTGATCAAGGCCTTGCTGCCGCTCCTTTCACGGCAAGCCTCGGTCATCCTCGTCGGCTCTGTCTCCGCTTTCATCGGGCACGAGAACGCGGCAGTCTACGGTGCCGCCAAGGCAGGCCTGCTGTCCTTTTCCCGCGGGCTGACCTATGAGCTGAAGGACCGGGGCATCCGGGTCAACGGGCTGAGCCCGGGGCCGACCCTAACGGACACGTTCAAGTCGCTTGGCCCCGAGCGACAGGCCGCCATCTACGACGAAATCCGGCAGACCGTGCCCCTGCATCGCATCGGCACCGCCACCGAGCTGGCGAAGGCGGCTGTCTACCTCGCCTCTGACGAGTCCGCCTACACCGCCGGCACCGTCCTGCGCGTCGATGGCGGCATCGGAGAACTCGCCTACTGACCTTCGCGACGCGGCCCCCGCCGGGTCACCGTGCCGGACCGGCAAGGGCCGCGTGCCGTCCAGTGCCACACCGCCCGTTTCCGGCTCGTCCCCCACCTGGCCAAGACCCTCAACGTGCCCACCCCGGCGATCCGCAAGCCGGGATCGGTCTGGGGCGAACTGCCCCGCCTTTCCGCCACGAGGAGAACGCCGGCTCCCCAGGATCTCGGCCGTGGTCAACAAGTGGCGCCGAAAGTGACCAACACCGGCTCCCGTTCTCGCGGACAAAATCAGACATCGACATGGCCCATATGAACCGAATGACGGCCATAGGGTCGTCCCATGACTGACACGGAAACCGTTGACGAGACCCCGGCGGCGAGGGCAGCCCGCTTGCGCGCAGAGGCCGCCGCACGGGGGATTCCGGCCGCCGAGGTGGAGGCGTACATACGCACCGCCCGCCCGGCGGTCTACCTCGCAGAGGACGGCCCCGGCCCGGTGGTGGCGCTGACCGGCGGGAACCCACCGCTGCCGGAGGGCGCCCCCGCGCCGGTCGCGGCGTTCGTCGCGGCCGTCGACTGCGCGGCCCTGCCGCCGGGGGCGACGGATCTGCCGCTGCCCACCGAGGGTCGGCTGCTGTTCTTCGCCGACCCCGATCCGGGCAGCGGGGCGGTGGTCGCCGACGCCGTGCGGTATATACCGGCCGGGACGCCGTCGGCAGAGCGACCGGTCGACCCGGACGACGGCTCTAACACCTACCGCCGGGCGCGGCTGGACTTCTGCTTTCACCAGTGGTCGTGGCCCTGGCGCGAGGAGGACGACGACGAGGAGTCGCAGCGGGCCGCCGAGCTGGAGTCCGCCTGGTCGCATGTGGTCGGCTGGCGCCCTCACTGGCGCTTCCAGCTTGGCGGTGAGCCTGTCCTCTTCAATTGGGACCCGGTCGAGATGGCCCGGGACGAAGTGCCGCTGCCCGTCGCGGACGGCGACGAGTGGACGCTGCTGGCCACCTGGCGCGGTGAAGACGACTGCGAGGAGCTGGAGGCGGGCCTTTTTCACTGGGTGATTCGCCGCACCGACCTGGCCGCTCTCCGCTTCGACCGGGTGTACGTGTACGTCGACACCTTCTGACCGCCCGGGCATCCGGCCCCTAGCCGACATGTCATGACCGCGGCGGACCGGTATTCCCGCCGATCAGTTCGCCGCCCCGTCCGGACCGAGCTCGCGTCGGCGTTGGCTCTCGCGGCGACTGTCACGTAATCGGGAGGCTGTCCGGTCTTTACTGGCGAACCGGTGGCAACAAAGCCCCGGCAGATCCAGGGAAGGGCACGATGACTCTCGAACGCTTAGGCCGCGTCACCGCTGTCGCGATGACGGTGGCCGTCGCCGGCACGGCTCTCACCTCGCAACCCGCCGCAGCCGCCACCACCGTCAATTACAAACACAGCCAGGCTCAGTTCGAAAACAATCCAGGCAACGGCGCTGAGGCCTGGGTCTGGGTCTGGACGAGTGCCAGCAAGGCCGAGGTCCGCTGGGAGTACTACGACGGCAGCGGCGGAACGCTCGACACCGGGCCGGGCTCCGGATCGACTGCGAGCCTGTCCAAGGATGTCTGGAGAATCTCTCTCTGCGAATACTGGTCTGAGTGGGACTACAGCTGCTCGGTCTGGAAGAGCTGATTCGGCCGGGCCGCTTCGCCCAGGCCGCCGGCGCTCTCTTGGGAGCACACCTCAGCACAGCGGCAGCGACAGAACAGCAAGAAGAGCAGGTCCGCCGTGCATCTGCTGGATCCGCTGGCGTCGTTTGGCTGGCCGAGCTGTTCGACGGTGTGACGCGGGGGCACTTCGATCGACTGGGGGTCGAGGTCGGCTCGCGCTGCTGGGAGGTGGGGGCCGGTGGCCGCAGTATCCCGGAGGCGCTCGCGGCGGCCGTCGGTCCGACCGGGCACGTGCTGGCCACGGACATCGACCCGTCGTGGCTGAGGGCAGGCGACGGGTACGAGGTGCGCCGGCACGACGTCGCCGCTGATCCGCCCCCGGAGCCGGGGACGTTCGATCTGGTGCACGCCCGGCTCGTGCTGGTCCATGTACCCGACCGGGCTCAGGCGTTGGCCACGATGGCGGCGGCGCTGCGGCCCGGCGGCTGGCTGCTGGTCGAAGACGCCGATACCGCTCTGCAGCCACTGGCATGCCTGGACGACAGCGGCCCGGCGCAGCGGCGGGCCAACCGGCTGCGCGACGCGGTCCGGGAGCTGCTGACGCGCCGCGGCGCGGACCTGCGCTACGGCCGGACACTGCCGCGGGCACTGCGTGAGGCCGGCTCGGTAGATGTCGCCGCGGCGGGATCTTTCCCGGTCGGCGGGCCGGCCTGCGACCGACTGGAGGCGGCGACCATCCGGCACGTGCGCGACGAGGGTACGCCCGGGTATCCACCCGCGACCAAGACCACCAGTCCCAGCTCGACGGTAAGGCACCTACGGGTGCCGCATCACCATGGGAGCACACCGGTGCGGTCGGTCACCGTGCCGGTGGGTGTGTCAGGCCCCAGGGTGGCGATGCGCACCGCTGCCTCAGCGCCCTCCTCGACGCTGTGCCCGATGTTGCCCGTGAACTCGGTCGCGGTCTGGCCGGGGTCCACCGCGTTGAAGCGGACGTCGGTGATCGTCTTGGCGTACTGCATGGTCAGCATAGTGACCGCGCTCTTCGACGAGCCGTACGCGGCGAGCGGATACCGGGACTCGACACGCTCCGGGTCATGGGTCAGCGTGAACGACCCAAGACCGCTGGTGACATTGATGACGGAGGGGACGGTTGCTGCTCGCAGGAGCGGCAGGAACGCGTGTGTGACTCGTACGAGTCCGAAGACGTTGGTCTCATAGACGTGGCGGATCTGGTCGGCCGCCATGTCCTCCGGTGCGGTCACCTCGCCGAGGATCCCGGCGTTGTTGATGAGGACGTCCAGGTGGCCGGCCTGCGCGCGCAGCGTCTCGACCGCCGCCTTGACCGACGCGTCGTCGGTCACGTCCAGCTGGACGAAGTCGGCACCGAGCCGGCCGGCGGCCTTGCGGCCGTTCTCGGCGTCGCGGGCTCCGATCCAAACCGTCTGGCCTACCTGGACGAGGCGGCGCGCCATCTCGTAGCCGAGGCCCCTGTTGCCGCCGGTGATCAATGTGGTCGTCATGTTTCTCTCCTGACATGCCGTCGGTGCAGGTGCCCTGCGGGAAGAAGCGCCCGGGGGCACCTGCGGCGTTCTCGGTCCTGTGGCTCGTCGTCGCCGGGTCACTAGGAGGGCGTTCTGCTCTAGTGGGCGGGACGGAAGGGGCGCAGCAGGCGGATGCCGTCCTCGATGGATCCTTCGATCAGTTCGAGCATCTGCGGGACGAGTTCCTGCATCCGGGGTGCGCCGAGGTGGGCGTCGAGATGGGCGCGTGTCTCCCAGCGTTCGTAGATGACGAACGCACCAGGCTGGCCCTCGACTTCGTGGGCTTCGTAGTCGATGTTGCCCGCGTCGTTGCGGGAGGGGGTGACGGCTGCGGTGATGAATGCCTTGAGGTCGGCCTCCTTGCCCGCCTTCGCTTTCGTTTCCCAGATGACGGTCACGTAGCCGTTGGGTGTCGCGGTCATGGTGATTCCCTTCTCGTTGTGTGCTCACAAGCCTGGTTGTCGGCGTCGTGCCCGCTCCGGTCACGCATCGATCGTGGAGGAGCAGGCGCTGAGGCCGGGGCCCCGGACGAGGCCTTACTCGTCGGCCCTGCTGGCCTCAACTCTTGATGAAGTCGAGGAGGTCGACGTTGATGGTTTCGGCGTTCAGGGTGCACATGCCGTGCGACTGGCCCGGGTAGACCTTCAGGGTCGCGTTCTCGACCGACGTGACCGACAGCTCGGCGGTGACGGCGATCGGAACGACCTGATCGTCGTCACCGTGCATGATGAGCGTGGGCACGCCGATCGCCTGGAGGTCCTCGGTGAAGTCGGTCTCTGAGAACGCCTTGATTCCCTCGTAGTGCGCCATCGCGCTGCCGGCCATCCCCTGGCGCCACCAGTTCCAGATGACGCCCTGGGACACGTCCGCGCCCGGGCGGTTGAACCCGTAGAACGGCCCGCAGGCGATATCGAGGTAGAACTGGGAGCGGTCGGTGGCCACGCCCTCGCGGAAGCCGTCGAAGACCTCGATCGGCAGCCCTCCCGGGTTTGATTCCGTCTGGATCATGAGTGGGGGAACCGCTCCGATGAGGGCGGCCTTGGCGACTCGACCGGCACCGTGCTTGGCGATGTACCGGGCAACCTCTCCGCCACCGGCGGAGTGACCGATGTGGACGACGTCGTGCAGGTCGAGGTGCGCCACGACGGCGGCGGCGTCCGCTGCGTAGTGGTCCATGTCGTGCCCGTGGCCGGCCTGCGCGGAGCGCCCGTGCCCCCGGCGGTCGTGGGCGATGACGCGGTAGCCCTGCTGGACGAAGAAGAGCAGCTGAGCGTCCCAGTCGTCCGAGCTCAGCGGCCAGCCGTGGTGAAACATGATCGGCTGACCCGAGCCCCATTCCTTGTAGAAGATCTCGACGCCGTCGTCGGTGGCGACGAAGGGCATGGTGTGCTCCTCGTGGTCTCGCCCGAGCGCCGGGCGGATTCGATGTCCCCACGAGGATGCCTCGGTCACCGTACCGACAGCCTCCGTCAGCTGACTGACATCCGGCCGACGGGTCGCTTACGTCAGGGCCGGGGCAGCATAGCGGCCCGGCCGGCATGCCTCACGGCCGGTCGGCCGGCGGCTGGGGAGGCAGCGCCTCGAGAGCGTCGCGGAGGGCGGCACGTGACGTGATCCCCAGCTTCGGGAACACACGGTAGAGATGTGACGACACGGTCCGCGGCGAAAGGAACAGACGCGAGGCGATCTGCGGGTTCGACAACCCCGCCGCTGCCAGCCTTGCGACCTCCAGCTCCTGAGGGGTGAGGCTCGCGCCGGCCTTGCCCCGGGCAGTCCGTGTCATGCCGGTGGCGCGGAGCTCCGCCGCTGCCCGGGCCTCCCACGAGCGGGCCCCGAGCTCCTCGAAGCGGCTCCGGGCAGCAGCCAGCTGCTCCCGGGCGTCACGGTTGAGTCCTTGACGGCGCAACCTCTCGCCGTACGCCAGATGAGCACGGCCGACCTCGAAGGGCCACTGCTCGATGCCCGGCAGGCCGAGCGCCTCCTCGAAGCACCCGGCCATGACCTCGGGAGCCGATGTCATCGCCGTGACCGTGGCCGCGCTCAGTGCGAATCGCGACGACAGGCGGCCGACACCGGCGTCGCGCATCGCGTCCGCGTGCCGTCGCGCCTCCGCGTGCCGCCCGGAGCGTACGGCCGCCTCGACGAGGTCCGGCGCGGACCACACGGCCTCGGGGTTGAAGGGCGGCAGCACACCGGGGGCGCAGATCGCCGTGGCGTGCCGGAAGGCCGTCTCGAAGTCGGCGGCGCCGAGGGCCGCCCGGGCCGCCGCCTGGTGGGCGCAGTTCTCCAGCCGCCGCAGGCCCCTGGGCCCCGACGAGCCCCAGATGTCCTCGCAGTGGTCACGGCACGCGTCGAGGTCGCCACGCTGGGCCGCGGCCATCGCAGCGATGTAATGCCCCACCTGACCGAACAGGTGGTACCCCTTCTCCTCGCACAGCGCGATGAGCTCGGCCGCAGCGTCCGCCGACGACTGCCACCGACCGGCGTACAGGTCGTCCAGAGCCAAGAAGATCAGGCCCGGCATGCTCGCCCCCACCGCGCCGCCGTCGCGGATGACCCGGGACACGGCCTCACGACAGCCCGGGAGCCGATCGAGGTACGAGGCGGCCAGGGCGGTGCGGATGACCACGTCGGCGTCGGTCTGGCCCCTCAGCCGCGAGATCTCCTCGTCCAGGCGCCGCAGCATGTCGTCGGTGACGGAGCCGAGGTCGTGGTGGATGCGCCCCAGCGACACTGCCGCGGCGGGCGACGCTTCGGGAAGCCGGGCGAGCACGTCGACCAGAGGCCGCCAGTGCTCCTGCCGACCCGAGTACTGGCTGGCGAGCGTGAGGGTGAAGAGCGCGGTCTCCAGCTCGCCGCGTGGCAGTTCGGACGAGACCGGGGCCTGCTCGATCGCCTTCATCAAGAGCGCGTGGACCGTGTCGGCGTCGCCCTCCGTGACAAGACCCAGAAAACCGGCAGCCGCAGCCGCCGAGAGTGACCGGGTCGCCGGGTCGCCCTGCACCTCGCGCATGAGCTCGTGCGAGATCTCCAGATGGCCTGCGACCCAGGCGGCGACGTAGGCGGCTTGCGACAGGCGGCGCCTGCGGGCCGCCTGGTCGGGGCTCAGCTCGGCTGCTCGCCGCAGCCTCGAGATCGCGCCGTCGGCATCGCCGCGCTGCAGGCTGCTCCAGGCCGCCGACTCGATGACGGCGGCGACCGCCTCGTCGGGCGCCGTCGTGGCTCTCGCGAGGTGGTCACCGCGACGTTCGGGCTGGTCGACCAGTGCGTCGGCCAACCGGCGGTGGGCGCTGCGCCGCTGCTCGCCGGTGGAACCGTCGACCACCGCGGACCTGACCAGCGGATGCCTGAAACGCACGGCGCGGCCGTTCTCCGCGACCTTGACCAGGTGGTCGCGCTCCGCGGGAGCGAGTCCGGCGAGCCCACCCGGCCCGCCAGCCGCCTCGAGAACGCGCATGTCGCCGGAGCCCTCGAGAGCCGCGAGCAGCAGCAGGTCACGCGTTCGTTGCGGTAGTCGTTCGACGCGTGCGCCGTACAGAGCACGGACATCTCGCCCCGGGCCGCTCGCCCATTCCACCCTCTTGCCGTGCCGATCGCCGGACACGGTGGTGGAGCTGGCGAACTCGAGTAGGGCGAGGGGGTTTCCCTGTGCTTCTCGCGCCACTGTCAGGAGGACCCGGCGAGGGAGATGAGCGAAACGCCGGGACAGCAGCCGCAGTGAATTCGCGTCGTTGAGCGGCACGACCTCGAGCTCTGGCAGACCAGTGGGCTGGAACGACCCACTGGTCTCCGCTCGCCGGGCTCCGAGCAGCCCGATGCGGCGACCGCCCAGTCTTCTGGCGACGAAACCCACCGCGGATCGGCTCGCGTGGTCGACGACATGGAGGTCGTCGACCACGAGGAGCAACGGCTGCTCCTGCGCAGCCTCAGCGAACAGCGACAGTGCCGCGTTCAGGACGGCGATCCGGCTCGGCGCGGGGCCGACGCCGAGACCGAGCGCGACTTCGATGGCCTCTCTCATGGGAGGCGGCAGACGACCGAGCTCGCGCGACAGCGGGATGACGAGCTGGTGGAGCCCCGCGAGGCTGATGTCCGTCTCGTACTCGACGCCGCTCCCGCGGATGACTCGGGTTCCCTTCGCGACCGCCAGCTCAGCGGTCGCGTCCAGGAGCGCCGTTTTCCCCACACCCGGATCACCCGTGAGCAGGATGGCGGCTCCGTCCGTCCCGGCCGTGTCCAGGAACGTCGCGAGTTCAGCGAGTTCGCGATCTCGGCCGATCAGTCCGGTCAGGTCGAAGCCCCCGCCTGCCACTGCCTTCGCCTGCCTCGCATCCGCTGCGTCCCTCGCCCTGCCGCGCGGAGCAGCCGAACGACCGGCCGCGCGCGTGAGCAGGAAGTATCTCACCAACAGACGGCGCGCGCGCCATCTGCTCAGCGGCCGGGTCTACGGTTGCGTTGTTTCAGCTCCCGTCATGGGAACCTCTGTTGTGCGGGGTCACGTCCACGGAGGTGGTGTATGAGACTGCCACCGCGTGATCCGTTTTTGCAGGTTAAGCGGTGAGAGTGCCGGGGAGCTGTTCCTGGTCCGGTGTGTCGCCGCAGATCACGCGGAGGCGTGCTTTGGCGAGAATGTCCAGGCCTATGTAGCGGCGGGCTTCGGTCCACTCGTCGGTCTGCTCGGCCAGCACGGCGCCGACCAGGCGGATGATGGCGGCCCGGTCGGGGAAGATGCCCACGACGTCGGTGCGGCGGCGGATCTCCTTGTTCAGCCGCTCTTGGGGGTTGTTGGACCAGATCTGCTTCCAGATCTCCCTGGGGAACTGAGCGAAGGCCAGCAGATCGTCACGGGCGCCATCGAGGTGATCGGCGACGGCCGGATACTTGGGCTCCAGGGCGTCGATGACCCAGACGTGCTGGGTGCGCACCTGCTCGGCGGTCGGCTGGCCGAAGATGGTCCGCACCAAAGTGGCCACCCACGGCTGGGCCGACTTTGGCACGGTCGTGAGCAAATTCCGCAGGTAGTGAAGGCGTTAAGGATCAACACGGCGAGATGGAGGCGCGGAGCGCTTCCGCGGTCCGGCGGCGGGTTGGGGCGGGTGTGGGGTTGTAGCCGTCGTGTTCCAGGAGTGGGCGAGTCTCGATGAGGGTGTTGCCGATCGTGCGGGGGCTGACTTCGAACAGTTCGCTGAGGACTTGCCTTGTGCAGACTTTCCGCTGGTAGAGGATGGCGGCGAGGATCCGCTCGGCGTCGGTGATCTTCTGTCGGAAGATGCCGCCTCGCGCTCCGGGGAGTCGTTCACCGCCGCGTCGCTGGTAGCGGAGGCGTTCGAGACGGGCGGCTTGGAGCGGGGTGAGTCGCTCGATCATCTGGCGGAGTTTTTCGCGGCTCATCCCGGTCAGAGCGGGATGCGAGAGCGTTTCGGAGACCCCGGGCCGCTGGGCGGGGGCGTCGTCGTTGTCCAGGAAACTACGCAGCTGTGCGGCGGTGGTGAACCGCATGGTGGTGGCGGGGACCGTGACCTGGCGCTCGGTGAGCAGCTTGCGGGTCTCGGCGATCCAATAGCCGATCGTGAAGTCGCTGACCTCGAGCATGTCCGACAGGACCTTCTGGGAGCAGGAGGCCGGGAGGCTGGAGCCGGCGGCCGTGCGCGCCTACGCGCTGCAACGCTTCGACCTCCCGGTGATGACCGGGCCTACGAACGCGTGTACCAGCAGGTGTTCGCGCGGATACATGACCCGGGCCGTCCGGCGGGACGGGAAGGGTGAATTTCGGGGAGCCACGACGCCTGACCGAGTAAATACGGAATTGCTTCGCACCTGGCGCTCCCCCTGGGCGACTTGCTACTGCTCATGGGAGGCAGATGAGGGGCAGGGAGGGTGGTGCGGGGGAACGGCAGGCGGGATCCTGGCATAGGAGACGAAAATCCCGTCGGGTGTTCCACAAGCCGACGGGGGGACACGCGTCATAGGGATTGTTCTCGCTGGTAGAGCCCTGACACCGCCAACGTCGAAGGTGGCGTGGATTCCGGTTCTCCCGCTCCGGCCGATACGCAGCGGCGGCGGAGCGAGTCGTCTTCACGAGCTGGAATAGCCGAGGGGTTGGTCCCGTGAGCGTCCCGAGAACAGCAGGGCCCCACAAGGTGGTGCTGGCCACCTACAGCAGCTACGACGCGGCCCAGCACGCGGTGGACGTCCTGGCCCGCCACGACTTCCCGATCGCACACGTCACCATCGTGGGCTGCGATCTGCGGTGGGAGGAGAAGGTGCTCGGGCGATGGGGCCTCGGCAGAGCGCTCGTCACCGGCGCGGGTACCGGCGGCTGGATCGGTCTTCTCATCGGCTTGATATTCGCGATCTTCAGCCCGTGGGCCGGATGGGCCATCGGCTCCTCGATCGTGCTCGGGCTGATCTTCGGCCTCGTCTGGGGTGCGATCAGTCACGTGGTGCAGCACCGGGCGTTCGCCTCGATGCCTGCGGTCGTCGCCGATCACTACGACATCCTCGTGGACCCCGAATTCGCCGACGAGGCCCGGCGAGTGCTCAGCGACGCTCGTGAGGCCACTGCGCTCAAGTGAGCGCCAGGAGGGGGATGAGGACATGGCCAAGGCGGTGGGCATCGACCTCGGCACGACGAACTCGGTCATCGCGACCACCGAGGACGCGCATCCGACGGTCGTCCCGAACGCCGAGGGGTCGCGCACGACTCCCTCGGTGGTGGCCTTCACGGACCAGGGCGAGGTGCTGGTGGGCCAGATGGCCAGACGCCAGGCGATCCTCAACCCGAAGGGCACGATCTATTCGGCCAAGCGCTTCATCGGGCGCAAGTTCGACGAGGTGCAGAGCGAGATCAAGGCGATCTCGTTCGACGTCGTGCCGGGCCCGGACGGCGCCGTGCGGTTCAAGGTGCGCGACAAGCTGTACGCGCCGGAGGAGATATCCGCTTTCGTGCTGCGCAAACTGGCCTCGGACGCCGGGAAGTTCCTGGGGGAGAAGGTCAACGAGGCCGTCGTCACGGTGCCCGCGTACTTCAACGACGCGCAGCGGCAGGCCACCAAGGACGCCGGCAAGATCGCCGGCCTGGAGGTCCTGCGGATCATCAACGAGCCGACCGCGGCGGCCCTGGCATACGGCCTGGACAAGAAGGGCAACGAGACCGTTCTCGTGTTCGACCTGGGCGGGGGCACGTTCGACGTCAGCGTCCTCGACATCGGCGAGGGCGTCATCGAGGTCCGCGCCACCTCGGGCGACACCCACCTGGGCGGCGACGACTTCGACCGGCGCATCGTCGACCACCTGGCCGACGAGTTCCACAAGCAGCAGGGCATCGACCTGCGGCGCGATCCGCAGGCCCTCCAGCGGCTGTTCGAGGCCGCGGAGAAAGCCAAGGTGGAGCTGTCGGCGGTCACCCAGACGCAGGTCAGCCTGCCGTTCATCACGGCCGACGCGACCGGCCCCAAACACCTGAACACGACGCTCATGCGCTCGACCTTCGAGCAGATCACCCACGACCTGCTCGAACGCTGCCGGGGCCCGGTGGAGCAGGCCATGGCCGACGCGAAGCTGACGACGAACGACCTCGACGAGGTGATCCTCGTCGGCGGCTCCACCCGCATGCCGGCCGTGCAGCAACTCGTGCGGCGGCTGACGGGCAAGGAACCGAACATGACGGTCAACCCGGACGAGGTCGTGGCCGTCGGCGCGGCCGTCCAGGCCGCCATCATCAAGGGCGAGCTGAAGGACGTCGTGCTGCTCGACGTCACTCCTCTGTCGCTCGGCGTCGAGACGCTCGGCGGCGTGATGACGAAGATCATTGACAGGAACACCACGATCCCAGCCCGCCGCACGGAGACGTTCAGCACGGCGGACGACAACCAGTCGGCCGTGGACGTGGTCATCCTGCAGGGCGAGCGCGAGCGGGCCGCCGACAACCGGGTGCTCGGCCGGTTCCGGCTGGAGAACATCCGGCCCGCGCCGCGCGGGGTGCCGCAGATCGAGGTCACCACCGACATCGACGCCAACGGCATCCTGAACGTCTCCGCCAAGGACAAGGACACCGGCGCCGAGCAGCGCATCACGATCAGCGAGAGCTCCAACCTGGACAAGAGCGAGATCGATCGGATGATCGCCGACGCGGAGCGGCACCGCGCCGAGGACGCGCAGCTTCGCGCCGCGATCGACGCGCGCAACGAGCTGGACTCGGTCGCCCACCAGGTGGAACGCCGGCTGTCGGAGCTGGGCGAGGCCGTCCCGGTGCACGAGAAGGCGCGGGCCGAGCAGCTGATCATGGAGGCGCGTCAGGCGATCAAGGAAGAGGTGCCCGTCGACCGGCTGCGCGGCCTGACCGCGGAGCTGCAGCAGGTCTACCACGGCCTCGGCGTGGCGGCGTCCGCCGCCCAGGCCCAGACCCAGGGGCCGACTCAGGCCGGGCCCGGCCAGGCCGCCGCCGGCCCCTCGGACGAGGACGTCATCGACGCCGAGTTCACCAGCTCCGAATAGCCCGTGAGATGACATGACCGAGCGCAATGAGACACCTCCCGCGGAGCCCCGGCAGGCCGTCGAGGAACCCGTTGCGGAGAAGCTCGCCGAGCTGGAGGACCGGTGGCTGCGGGCCGTCGCCGAGCTCGACAACCTCCGCAAGCGTGTCGCGCGCGACTTGGACCGGCAGCGGATCGACGAGCGCACACGCGTCGCGGCGGAGTGGCTGCCGGTGGTCGACAACCTCGAACTCGCGCTGAGGCACGCGGGCGCCGACGCCGACGCGGTGATCGAGGGGGTTCGGGCCGTCCGCGACCAGGCGGTCGGCGTGCTCGCGCGCCTCGGCTTCCCGCGTAGGGACGACGTGGGCACGCGGTTCGACCCCGCCAGGCACGAGGCGGTCAGCACGGTCGCCGTCCCGGACGCCGACCCCGGCACCGTCGTCGAGGTCGTACGGCCCGGCTACGGCGACGGCGCGCTGCAACTACGCCCCGCCTCCGTCGTCGTCTCCACGAAAGCCGACGAGTGATGGCGGAGCGCGACTTCTACGAGATCCTGGGCGTGCCGAGAACGGCGGACCAGGACGAGATCCAGCGGGCCTACCGGAAGCTGGCCCGCACCTACCATCCCGACGTCAACAAGTCCCCCGACGCCGAGGACCGCTTCAAAGAGGTCTCGGAGGCGTACGAGGTGCTGTCGGACCCCGGGACGCGGCGGCGGTACGACGCGTTCGGGCCGGACTTCCGCCGGGTGCCCGAGGGCGTGGACCCAGTGGCGTACGCACGCGCCCGCGCCGGAGCGGGAGCCGGCGCGGGGCCGGGCTGGGCGGGACAGGGGCCCGGCTGGGCGCGCGGACCGGGCGGGGAGGAGATCCACTTCACCACCGGCGAGGGCTTCGAGGGCATCGACCTCGAAGACCTGCTCGGCGGCGTCTTCGGCAGGCGCAGGCGCGGCGCGACCGGCCGCGGCTGGGGCCCGGTGCCCGGCGCCGACCAGGAGGCCGAGCTGCCGCTCACGGTCGAGGAGGCCTACCGCGGCGGCCGGCGGACCATCACGATCCCCGGCGCGGGAGGCGGGCGGACCCTCCAGGTGAACATTCCCCCCGGGGTGACCGACGGCCAGCGGATCCGGCTCGCGGGCCAAGGCGGCGTGGGCAGCGACGGCGCCAGTGCGGGCGACCTCTACCTGATCGCGCGGATCGCCGACCACCCCCGCTACCGCCTGGAGGGGCGCGACATCCACGTCCGCCTCCCGCTGACGCCGTCGGAGGCCGCGCTGGGGGCGACTGTAGCGGTCGACACGCCCGGCGGGGAGGCGAAGGTCAAGGTTCCGCCGGGCACCTCGTCCGGGCGCCGCCTGCGCCTGCGCGGACAGGGCATGCCGAACCCGCGCGGCCGGCCCGGAGACCTGCTGGCCGAGGCCCGGATCATGGTGCCGCCCACGCTCGGCGACGAGGAGCGCCGCCTGTACGAGCAACTGGCCAGGATCTCGGCGTTCAACCCGAGGAGCCCGTCATGACCTATCCGCTCGTCCGGCTCGCCCAGGTGGACGTCGGGCACCTGGACCTGGAGTCCTTCTCCCGGGCCACGGGACTGCACCCGGAACTGGTGCGTCGCCTGGTGGCGCTCGGGCTGATCGAGGCCTGGACCGGCTTCTCGGGCGGCCTGTGCTTCCCGCCCGCCCAGGTCGCCGCCGTGGGGCGCCTTCAGCGCCTGCACGCGGGGCTCGCCGTCAACTACGCCTCCCTCGGCCTCGTGACGGACCTCCTGGACCGCATCGCGGAGCTGGAGGCGGCTCTGCGCACCCATACGAGATGGACCGGAGACAGATCGTGGACCTGAACCGCCTGACGCAGAAGTCGCAGGAGGCCCTGCACGACGCCCAGACCGCGGCGATCCGCTTCGGACACACCGAGGTCGACGGGGAGCACCTGCTGTTGGCGCTGGTCCGGCAGCCCGACGGGCTCGTCCCGCGCCTGCTGTCCGCCGCCGGCGCCGACCCGGACAAGCTCCGGCTCGAACTGGAGCACGAGCTGGAGCGGCGGCCCCGCGTCACCGGTCCCGGCGCCGCCCCCGGCCAGGTCTACGTCACCCAACGGCTGTCGCGGCTGCTCGACGCCGCCGAGCGGGAGGCCGGCCGGCTGAAGGACGAGTACGTGTCGGTCGAGCACCTGCTGATGGCGCTGCTGGACGAGGGCGTCGACAGCGCGGCGGGCCGGCTGCTCAAGGGACACGGGCTGACCCGTGAGCGCTTCCTGCAGGTCCTGACGCAGGCACGCGGGAATCAGCGGGTGACCTCCGCCAATCCGGAGGTCGCCTACGAGGCGCTGGAGAAGTACGGACGCGACCTCGTCGCCGCGGCGCGGGCGGACAAGCTCGACCCGGTCATCGGGCGAGACGGCGAGATCCGCCGGGTCGTCCAGATCCTGTCCCGCAAGAGCAAGAACAACCCGGTCCTGATCGGCGACCCGGGCGTGGGCAAGACGGCGATCGTGGAGGGCCTCGCGCAGCGCATCGCGCGCGGCGACGTACCGGAGGGCCTGAAGGACAAGACGATCTTCAGCCTGGACATGGGCGCGCTCGTCGCGGGGGCGAAGTACCGCGGCGAGTTCGAGGAGCGCCTGAAGGCTGTGCTCACCGAGGTGACGGCGTCCGAGGGACGCATCCTGCTGTTCGTCGACGAGGTGCACACGGTGGTCGGCGCGGGCGCCGCCGAGGGGGCGATGGACGCCGGCAACATGCTCAAGCCGATGCTGGCCCGCGGCGAGCTGCACATGATCGGCGCGACGACCGTGACGGAGTATCGCAAGCACATCGAGAAGGACGCCGCGCTGGAGCGCCGCTTCCAGCCCGTCTTCGTCGACGAGCCGTCAGTCGAGGACTCCATCTCGATCCTGCGCGGGCTGCGCGAGCGGCTCGAGGTCTTCCACGGCGTGAAGATCCAGGACGGCGCGATCGTCGCCGCGGTCGTGCTGAGCCACCGCTACATCTCCGACCGCTTCCTCCCCGACAAGGCGATCGACCTGGTCGACGAGGCGTGCGCCATGCTCCGTACGGAGATCGACTCGATGCCCGCAGAGCTGGACGAGCTGACCCGCCGGGTGACGCGGCTGGAGATCGAGGAGGCGGCGCTCGCCAAGGAGGACGACCCGGCGAGCCGGGAGCGCCTGGAGACACTACGCAAGGAGCTGGCCGACCTGCGGGCCGAGGCCGACGCCATGCGGGCCCAGTGGGAGGCCGAGCGGCACGCCCTGCGCAAGGTGCAGCAGCTGCGCGAGGAGATCGAGAGCGTACGCCGGGAGGCCGAGCAGGCCGAGCGCATGTACGACCTGAACCGCGCGGCCGAGCTGCGACACGGCAGGCTTCCCGAACTGGAGCGCAGGCTGCGTGCCGCGGAGGAACAGCTGGAGAGCAAGCAGGGCGGGCACCGGCTGCTGCGCGAGGTGGTGACCGAGGAGGAGATCGCCGGCATCGTTTCGCGGTGGACCGGCATCCCGATCAGCCGCCTGCAGGAGGGCGAGCGGGAGAAGCTGCTACGGCTCGACGAGATCCTGCACCAGCGGGTGATCGGCCAGGACGAGGCCGTGCAGGCGGTCGCCGACGCCATCATCCGGGCACGCTCGGGGATCAAGGACCCCCGCCGCCCGATCGGGTCGTTCATCTTCCTCGGGCCGACCGGAGTCGGCAAGACCGAGCTGGCCAAGACGCTGGCCGAGGCATTGTTCGACACCGAGGAGAACATCGTCCGCGTCGACATGAGCGAATACCAGGAGCGCCACACCGTCAGCCGCCTCGTCGGCGCCCCGCCCGGGTACGTCGGCTACGAGGAGGGCGGCCAGCTCACCGAGGCCGTGCGGCGCAAGCCCTACTCCGTGGTGCTCTTCGACGAGATCGAGAAGGCACACACAGACGTGTTCAACACCCTGCTGCAGGTGCTGGACGACGGGCGGCTCACCGACGCCCAGGGGCGCACGGTCGACTTCCGCAACACCGTGATCATCATGACGTCCAACATCGGCTCGCACTACCTCAGCGAGAAGGCGGCGCCGTCAGGCGAGATCGACCCGGAGGTGCGCGAGATGGTCATGGCGGAGCTGCGCGCCCGCTTCCGCCCCGAGTTCCTCAACCGCATCGATGACATCGTGCTGTTCAAGCCGCTCACCGAGGCCGAGATCGAGCAGATCGTCAAGCTGATGTTCAACGACATCAGAGCGCGGCTCGCCGAGCGCAGGATGACGCTCGAGATCAGCCCGGAAGCGGTCCACCACATCGCCGAGCGCGGGTTCGACCCGATCTACGGAGCCCGTCCGCTGCGCCGCTACATCTCCCGCGAGGTGGAGACCCGGGTCGCGCGGGCGCTGGTCGCCGGCGACGTCAGGGACGGCGCGACCATCCGGGTGGGGCTGTCCGGCGGCGAGCTCGTCGTCACATACGACAACCCGGAGGGCTGACCGATGCCGCCGAAGGTCGTGGAGTCGAGCGTCGTCCGGTGCCCGCACTGCGGCCGGAACAACCGCGTACCCAAGGCGGGGGCGGGAGCGCCGCGCTGTGGCGAGTGCCGCGAGTCGCTGCCCTGGGTGGTGGACGCGGGGGACGAGGACTTCGCCGAGGTCGCCGAGGCGGCGCGGATTCCGGTCGTCGTCGACTTCTGGGCGTCCTGGTGTGGGCCCTGCCGCATGGTGAGCCCGGCGCTCCAGCAGGTCGCCACCGAGCTGGCCGGGCGGATCAAGCTGGTGAAGGTGAACATCGACGAGGCGCCCGAGACATCGCGGCGCTTCGACGTGCGAGCCGTGCCGACGCTCGTCGTCCTCCGGCTGGGGCGGGTCGTGGCCCAGCGGGCCGGTGCGGCGCCGGCGCCCGTGCTGCGGGAGTGGGTCGGCGATGCGCTGGCCGGATGAGCTCACCGAGTCGCCCGATCTGCAGGGCGCCTACCCCCGGCTGAGCGATGTGCAGATGCGGACGCTGGCCGCCCACGGCGAGCGCCGCCCGGCTCACCGGGACGACGTGCTGTTCGTGGACGGCGACCCGTGCGCCGCCTTCTTCGTCGTACTGAGCGGCAAGGTGGCGAGGGCGTGCCGGACTCCACCGGTCGGCCGTTCCCGCTGGAGACCAGCAGAGCGGGTGTGTTCGCGGCCGGCGACGTGCGGAACGGATCGATCAAACGGGTCGCGTCGGCCGTCGGCGAGGGCGCGATGGCCGTGCGCCTCGTGCACGAACACCTTCAGCTGAGGGGCTGAGCCGCCCACGCGGGGAGGAAGGGGACTGGCGATGGCAGAAGTGATGGCGGTGCCGAGGTTCGAGCGGTTCTTCAGGACGGCGGCGGGCCTCGACGTCGACAAGGAGGATCTCCGGCGCTACAGCGACTTCGTGAACCAGAAGCTGTACGACCTGCTGGTGATCGGCCAGGCCCACGCGAAGGCGAACGTCCGGGACGTCGTCGAGATTTGGGACCTGCCCATCACCAAGGGCCTCCAGGAGAGCATCCACCGGTTCCGCGACCTCGACGAGGACATCGAGCTGAAGCCCATCCTGGAGCAGCTCGCGGCGTTGCCTCCGCTCGACCTGTCCATCGGCGAGGAGGTGAGGGAACGGCTGCCCGAGATCGTCGGCGGGCTGTCGCTGGCGCTGGCGCGCACGTTCACCATCCTCGATCCCGGCCTGAAGAATCCGAGGACCGAGCAGTGGGAACGCGTGATCCGCCTTTTCGAGCTGCTGCTCTAGAAGCGAGGACATCATGAAGGCAGTCGTATACGAGGGACCCCGGCAGGTCGGCGTCGAGAACGTGCCGGACGCGCGGATAGAGATGCCCACCGACGTCCTGATCCGTGTGACCACGACCAACATCTGCGGGTCGGACCTGCACATGTACGAAGGCCGGACCGACCTGGAGCCGGGCCGTGTCCTCGGCCACGAGAACCTCGGCGAGGTGGTCGAGGTGGGGCCGGGAGTGGTACGCGTCCGCGTCGGCGACATGGTCTGCGTGCCGTTCAACGTCGCGTGCGGCTTCTGCGCCAACTGCGAGAGCGGCCTGACCGCCTTCTGCCTCACCACCAACCCGGAGCCGGGGGTGGACGGGGCCGCTTACGGCTTCGCGGACATGGGCCCGTACAACGGCGGCCAGGCCGAGCTGTTGCGCGTGCCGTTCGGCGACTTCAACTGCCTGGTCCTGCCGGACGACGCGCGGGAGAGGCAGAGCGACTACGTCATGCTGGCCGACATCTGGCCCACCGGCTGGCACGCGACCCAGCTCGCCTGTGTGCAGGCCGGCGACTCGGTCGTGATCTATGGGGCGGGGCCGGTCGGTCTGATGGCCGCCTACTCCGCGACGTTCAAGAGCGCGGGCATGGTGATGGTCGTGGACCGCCACCCGGACCGGCTGGCCAAGGCCGAGGAGATTGGGGCGATCCCGATCGACGACTCCAAGACGTCGCCGGTCGACCAGGTCATGGAGCTCACGCACGGCAGGGGCGCCGACCGGGGCTGCGAGTGCGTGGGCTACCAGGCGCACGACCCCCAGGGGCACGAGCATCCCAACATGACGCTGAACAACCTCGTCAAGTCGGTGAGGTTCGCCGGGACGATTGGGGTCGTGGGCGTGTTCATCGCCATGGATCCCGGCAGCCCCGACGACCTCTACAAGCAGGGTGAGATCGCCTTCGACTACGGGTTGTTCTGGTTCAAGGGCCAGACCATGGGCAACGGTCAGTGCAACGTCAAGAACTACAACCGGCAGCTCTGCACCCTCATCCACGAGGGGAAGGCCCGGCCGTCGTGGGTCGTCTCACACGAGCTGGATCTGGACGACGCGCCCGGCGGCTACGAGCACTTCGACCGGCGGGATCCCGGTTGGACCAAGGTTGTCCTACATCCCGCTGGCACCGGCTGACCCTCCCATGGCGGCCGCGGGCCCCGCGAGGAGGCGGGGAAGGACTGGACGGACACCGGACTCGTCTTCACCACCAGATCGGGCAAGCCGATCGAGCCACGCAACCTCGCCCGGTCCTTCGCCCGGATCGCGGAGACGCATAAGCTCCGGCCGATCCGGGTTCACGACCTCCGGCACACCGCCGCGTCCTTGCTCAAGAAGTTCGGCGTCGCGCCGCGTGACGCGATGGAAATCCTCGGGCACAGCCGGATCTCGGTGACGATGGAGATCTACACGCACGGGGACGGTGAGAGCCGCGAGAATGCCCTCAAGAGGGTGACGGGACTATTCGAGTGAGTCTGTTGCAGTACCCGTTACAGCAAAAAGCCCCGGAGCTTGACCGCTTCGGGGCGTTTATCGAGGTGGGGCTACCAGGACTTGAACCTGGGACCTCTTCCTTATCAGGGAAGCGCTCTAACCGACTGAGCTATAGCCCCGCACCGCGCAACGAACGTTACCGCATCCCGTTTCCGGTGGCGAATCCGTCGTTCCGAACGAGGAAAAGCTTACCGTGTCCGGGCCGTGGTCGTGCCATCGAAGCGCATCCGTACGGCGGGCCGCTCGTGCGGGCGGCCTGCCGTACCGACAGGGTCACTCGGCTTCGCTGAAGGTGACTTCGACACCGCCCACGAGGTCCGCGGAGATGTTGTAGATCACTGCGCCGAGGGTGGACAGCGCGGTGATGAGCACGACGTTCAGCGCGCCCAGCAGGGCCGCGTACCCGAGGATGCGGACCGGCTCGAACCAGCTCGCGATGTCGATGGTGCCGGCCCCGGCACCACCGGCACCGCTGGTGAGCTGGTTGACGGTGTCGGTGATCGAGGAGAAGACGCCGAGCGCCGACAGCACGCCGTACAGCACGGCGACGGCCACGAACAGCACGACGAAGCACACCAGCGACACGACGAAGCTGAACTTCATCGCCGACCACGGCTCGATCCTGCGCAGGACCAGGTGGGCCTTGCGCGGCGGGCGCACGCCGAGCTTCTTGTCCTTGTCCTTCTTGGAGGACTCGGCTCGATCTCCAGCCGGGCCGAAGTTCAGGCCGCGTACGGAGCCGCCGTCCGCCGAGGGACGACCGTTGTCCACAGACGGACGACCGTTGTCCACAGGGGGTGTGGACGTACCGAGGCCGGCGGGCCGGGGGTACTGCGCGGTCGCTCCGCCGCCCTCGGACCTGCTGTTGTCGGACGCGCCGTCCGTGGCCGTCTGCCGCTTCCATGGCTGGTCGGCGGCCGAGGTCCGGATGCGCATGGTGTCGTCGGCCTTCGCCTTGTCGGCGGCGGTCACGTCATCTCCTTCGGAAGCCACCTTGGCGACGCTACCGCCATCGTGCGCCCGCGCGGTAACGCCGTTCGAAGACGACGCCGGGCGGGCGCCCGTGGGTCTCTGCTTGCCGCCGGGTGTCCGCGGCCCACCGGTGTCGCTCATGCCACGCCCTCACCTGGTGCGCATTCGCGGATGACGATTCGCTCGCTCATGCCTCGCCTCCTGCCCCGTTCTCCTCGGTCTCCAACGACTCGGCGTTGCGAGCGAGGGCCACAACGCTGTCACCCTCGGCCAGGTTCATCAAGCGGACGCCCATGGTCTGGCGGCCCGACTGCTTGATCTCGCCGGCGCTGGTACGGATCACCCCGCCGGCAGAGGTGATCGCGAAGACCTCGTCCTCGGGACGCACCATGACGGCTCCGACCAGCTTGCCACGAGCGCTGACGATCTTGGCCGTCAGTACGCCCTTGCCGCCCCGGCCCTGGACCGGGTACTGGTCGGCGGGTGTCCGCTTCGCATACCCACCCTCGGTCGCGATCAACACGTCATCGCCGTCGCTCATGACGTTCATCGCGAGAAGTTCGTCACCGTCGATGAACCGCATGCCGATCACACCGCTGGTGGCACGGCCCATCGGGCGCAGCGCCTCGTCCGAGGCGGTGAACCTGATCGACTGCGCGTTCTTGGACACGAGCAGCAGGTCATCACCCTCGGACACGAGACGGGCGGCGATCACCTCGTCATCCTCGCGCAGATTGATCGCGATCAGGCCACCGGATCGCGGCGAATCGTATTCGGAAAGCCGCGTCTTCTTCACCAGACCGCTGCGGGTCGCCAGCACCAGGTAGGGCGCCACGTTGTAGTCCCGCAGGTCGAGGATCTCCATCACGTGCTCGTCGGGCTGCATGGCGAGCAGGTTGGCCAGGTGCTGGCCGCGGGCGTCCCGGCCCGAGTCGGGCAGCTCGTACGCCTTGAAGCGGTAGACCCGGCCCTTGTTGGTGAAGGCCAGCAGCCAGTGGTGCGTCGTGGTGACGAAGAAGTGCTCCACGATGTCGTCCTGGCGGAGCTGCGCGCCCCTGACCCCCTTGCCGCCGCGCCGCTGCGCCCGGTAGAGGTCGGTGCTCGTCCGCTTGGCGTAGCCACCGCGCGTGATCGTGACGACCACGTCCTCCTCGGCGATCAGGTCCTCGATGGACATGTCGCCCTCGTACGCGGTGATCTCGGTCTTGCGTTCGTCGCCATACCTGGCGACGATCTCGCCGAGCTCGTCCGACACGAGCCGGCGCTGCCGAGGCTCGGAGGCCAGGATGTCCTGGTAGTCGGCGATCTGCGTCATCAGGCCGTCGTACTCGTCCTGGATCTGCTGCCGCTCCAGCGCGGCCAGCTTGCGCAGCTGCATGTCCAGGATGGCCTGCGCCTGGACCTGGTCGATGTCCAGCAGCGTCATCAGGCCGCCCTGCGCCTCGGCCGCCGACGGCGACCGCCTGATCAGGGCGATGACGTCGTCGAGCCGGTCGAGCGCCTTGAGCAGGCCGCGCAGGATGTGGGCCCGTTCCTCCGCCTTGCGCAGCAGGAACCGGGTCCGCCGGACCACGACCTCGATCTGGTGGGTGATGTAGTGCCGGACGAACTGGTCGAGCCGGAGCGTCCGCGGCACCCCGTCCACCAGCGCGATCATGTTCGCGCCGAACGTGGTCTGGAGCTGGGTGTGCTTGTAGAGGTTGTTCAGCACGACCTTCGCGACGGCGTCGCGCTTGAGCACGATCACCAGCCGCTGGCCGGTACGCGAGGAGGTCTCGTCGCGGACGTCGGCGATGCCGGTGACCTTGCCGTCCCTGACCAGCTCGGCGATCGTGAGCGCCAGGTTGTCCGGGTTCACCTGGTAGGGCAGGGCCGTGACCACCAGGCACTGCCGTCCCTTGGGGTCCTCCTCGACCTCGACGACGGCCCGCATGATGATCGAGCCACGGCCGGTGCGGTAGGCGTCCTCGATGCCGCGGCGGCCGACGATCAGCGCGCCGGTCGGGAAGTCGGGACCCTTGACCCGCGCGAGCACCCCGTCGAGCAGCTCCTCGTCGGACGCCTCGGGGTTGTCGAGCGCCCACTTGACGGCCTCGCCGACCTCCCGGAGGTTGTGCGGCGGGATGTTGGTCGCCATGCCGACGGCGATGCCGGCGGACCCGTTGACCAGCAGGTTCGGGAACCGCGACGGGAGGACGACCGGCTCCTGCGACCGCCCGTCGTAGTTGGGCTGGAAGTCGACGGTCTCCTTGTCGATGTCCCGGAGCATCTCCATGGCGATCGGCGCGAGGCGGCACTCGGTGTACCGCATCGCGGCGGCCGGGTCGTTGCCCGGCGAGCCGAAGTTGCCCTGGCCGTCGACGAGCGGGTAGCGCAGCGACCACGGCTGCGCGAGCCGTACGACGGTGTCGTAGATCGACGTGTCGCCGTGGGGGTGGTAGGAGCCCATGACGTCGCCGACGACGCGGGAGCACTTGAAGTAGCCGCGGTCGGGCCGGTAGCCGCCGTCGAACATCGCGTACAGCACGCGGCGGTGCACGGGCTTGAGGCCGTCGCGGACGTCGGGCAGCGCGCGGGACACGATGACGGACATCGCGTAGTCCATGTAGCTGCGCTGCATCTCGGCCTGGATGTCGACCGGCTCGATGCGATCGGCGGGGGGCCCAGGCGGCGTGTTCACTTCCGTCACGAAAAGTCCTTCTGGTTGGCCGCGCTGCTCAGACGTCGAGGAACCGGACGTCGCGGGCGTTGGTGATGATGAAGTTCCTGCGGGCCTCGACGTCCTCACCCATCAGCACGCTGAACAGGTCGTCGGCCTGGGCGGCGTCGTCGAGGGTGACCTGACGCAGCACCCGGGTGTCGGGGTTCATCGTGGTGTCCCACAGCTGGGAGGCGTTCATCTCGCCCAGACCCTTGAACCGCTGCACGCCGTCGTGGAGCCGGGGGTCGCGCCGGCCGCGGCCGACGCCGTCCTCGATGATCGCGTCCCGTTCCCGGTCGGAGTACGCATACGACGCGTCCTCGCCCTTGCGGTCCCACTTGATCTTGTAGAGCGGCGGCTGGGACAGGTAGACGTGACCCGCCTCGATCAGCGGCCGCATGAAGCGGAACAGCAGCGTCAGCAGCAGCGTGGTGATGTGCTGGCCGTCCACGTCGGCGTCCGCCATGAGGATCAGCTTGTGGTAGCGCAGCTTGGCGATGTCGAACTCGTCGTGCACACCGGTGCCGAGGGCCGTGATGAGCGCCTGGACCTCGTTGTTCTTGAGGACCTTGTCGATCCGGGCCTTCTCGACGTTCAGGATCTTGCCGCGGAGCGGGAGGATCGCCTGGAACTTGGGGTCGCGCCCGCCCTTGGCCGAGCCGCCGGCCGAGTCGCCCTCGACGATGAACAGCTCGCACTTCTCCGGCTCCGACCACTGGCAGTCGGCCAGCTTGCCCGGCAGGCCGCTGCCGCTTTCCAGCAGCGACTTGCGGCGGGTGAGGTCGCGCGCCTGGCGGGCCGCGATGCGGGCCCGGGAGGCCTGCAGCGACTTGTTGATGATCTCCTTGGCCTCGCCCGGGTTGCGCTCGAACCAGTCGCGCAGATGGTCGTTGCAGGCCTTCTGGACGAACGACTTCGCCTCGGTGTTGCCCAGCTTGGTCTTGGTCTGGCCCTCGAACTGCGGGTCGGCCAGCTTCACCGAGATGATCGCGGCGAGCCCCTCGCGGACGTCGTCGCCGCTGAGGTTGTCGTCCTTGCCCTCCTTGAGGAACTTCTGCTCGCGCGCGTACCGGTTGACGATGGTCGTCAGCGCGGCGCGGAAGCCCTCCTCGTGAGTGCCGCCCTCGGCGGTGTTGATCGTGTTGGCGAAGGTGTAGACCGACTCGCTGTAGGAGGCGTTCCACTGCATGGCGATCTCGACCGAGATGCCGTCGCCGTGCTCCTCGAAGTCGATGACCGAGTTGTGGATCGGGTCCTTCTTCGAGTTCAGATGGGTGACGAAGTCGGACAGGCCGCCCTCGTAGTGGTAGGTGACCACCTTGGACGCGCCGTCGATGATGTGGTCGGGCCGCTCGTCGGTCAGCTTGATCATGAGGCCCTTGTTGAGGAAGGCCATTTCCTGGAATCGGCGCGCCAGCGTCTCGAAGTTCCAGGCGGTCGTCTCGAAGATGTCCGGGTCGGGCCAGAAGCTGATCGTCGTGCCGTGCTCGTCGGTCGGCTCGCCCTTCTCCAGCGGGGCCGTCGGCTTGGCCGTCACGTACTTCTGCCGCCACACGTGGCCGTCGGTGCGGACCTCGACCTCCAGGCGCGTCGACAGCGCGTTGACGACCGAGGCGCCCACGCCGTGCAGGCCGCCTGAGACGGCGTACGACTTGCTGTCGAACTTGCCGCCGGCGTGCAGCACGGTGAAGACGACCTCGACGGCGGGCCTGCCCTCGGCGGCGACGATGCCCACGGGAATGCCGCGTCCGTGGTCCATCACGCGCACGCCGCCGTCGGCGAGCAGGGTGACCTCGATCAGGTCGTTGTGGCCGGCCAACGCCTCGTCGACCGCGTTGTCGACGATCTCGTAGACGAGGTGGTGCAGCCCGCGCTCACCGGTGGAACCGATGTACATGCCGGGGCGCTTGCGGACCGCTTCCAGCCCTTCGAGAACGGTGATAGAGCTAGCGTCGTAGGACAAGTGCGAAATCCTCCTGCCGCGGACACGCGGCGGGCGACACCGTGGATTGGCTGCCCCTGCCGTGCCCGTCACCGTCGTGAGTGCCCCGATGCGCACACCCAGGGGAAATCGGCCCATGGGACCGGGGTGACGCAAACCGGACGTGTCCTTGAGTCCGTTTACATTCTACCGGTCCGGCGGACATCAGGTGGCATTCACGGGGGCTGTGATGCCCTGTCGCTTGATGATCATGTTTCCGAGCACCCCCCACACGGAACGGGGGTCGGAGCCGCAGACGCGATTTTGGGCCGGTTCGGGCTCTCCTCGGGCCGGTTTTCAGATCGTCGCGCGCCGGCGCGGGCCCCGGACGGCGCTCGCCGCCTCCCGCTCAGCCGTATGTATCGCCCGGCCCACGGCTCCCGCGTACGCGCAGGCCGCCCTCCTGGCGGTGACCCACGCCGGGGCCGTGCACCTTGACGCGGGTCACGACGCCGTCGCCGAGCTCCTCGTTCAACCGCCTGACCAGGGTGGACGCGAGCAGCCGGACCTGGGTCGCCCAGGCGGTCGAGTCGGCGGCGACCACCACCTCGCCGTCCTCGAAGGTCTCCGGCCTGGTGTGGGCGGCCAGCTCGGGACCGACGATCTCCGCCCAGCGGCCGAACACCCCGCCCACCGCGACCGGCTGCTCCCATCCCCGGGCGGCGAGCAGGTCGCGGATCGCCCGGCCGAACGGCAGCGGGTCGCCGGCGTCCCGTCGTTGGGCGCCCGAGCCGGAGCGGCGGCGCGGCTCGGTGCGCGGGAGCTGCCCCCGTTTCAGCGCGTCGGCCTTCGCCTGGGCCAGCTTCTCCCGCGCCGCCGCGGCACCCCGCGCGGCCGCGCCCCGCGGGGACTGTCCACCGCCTGTGGATATCTCATCGGACACGGGTCACGCTCCCTTCCACCACGTCGAACCGGGCGCCGGCCAGCTCGGGCGGCACGTCGTCCGGCACCGCCGCCGTGATGAGCACCTGCTCGGCCGGGGCGACGATCTCGGTGAGCCGCCTGCGCCGCTGACCGTCCAGCTCCGCGAAAACGTCGTCCAGGATCAGCACGGGGTCGCCGCCGTCGGCTCTCAGCAGGTCATAGGCGGCCAGCCGCAACGCGAGGGCGAACGACCACGACTCGCCGTGGCTCGCGTAGCCCCGGGCAGGCAGCTCGCCCAGCCGCAGCAGCAGGTCGTCGCGGTGCGGGCCGACGAGGGTCACGCCGCGTTCGAGCTCCGCCTGACGAGCCTCCGCGAGGCCCGTCCGCAGGTGCTCGGCCAGTAGTTCCCGGTTTGTCCCCAGGGTGGGGATATCTGTGGATAACCCCGACGGCCGGTATTCGAGATCGGCGAGTCCCGACGACGGAGCGAGAGTGGCGTAGGCCTTCGCCACGAGCGGACGCAGCGCGTCCACCAGGCGCAGCCGCGCCTCCAGCAGTTCCGCGCCGTGGCGCACCAGGTGGGAGTCCCAAACCTCGAGCGTGCTCAGGACGTCTCCCGCGCCGGCGGCGGCGAAGGCCGCGTCGTCCTCCTGCCTGCGGCCGCCGCGCCGCCGTCCCACCCGCGTCGCCGCGGCCGTACGCAGGAGCGCGTTGCGCTGCTTGAGCACGCGCTCGTAGTCGGCGCGCACGCCCGCGAACCTGGGGACGCGGGCGACCAGCAGGTCGTCCATGAAACGGCGGCGCTCGGACGGGTCACCCTTGACCAGTGCGAGGTCCTCCGGGGCGAACAGCACGGTCCGCAGCAGGCCGAGGGCGTCGCGCGGCCGGGGGACGGGCGAGCGGTTCACCCTGGCGCGGTTGGCCCGGCCCGGGTTGATCTCGATCTCGATCAGCGCGCGGCGGTCGTCCCTGACCACCACAGCGCGCACGATCGCCCGCTGCGCGCCGTGCCGTACGAGCGGCGCGTCGGTGGCCACGCGGTGGCTCGAATGGGTCGCGATGTAGCCGAGCGCCTCGACCAGGTTGGTCTTGCCCTGCCCGTTCGGCCCGACGAACGCCGTCGCCCCCGGTTCCAGCACGAGTTCGACCTCCGGGTAGGACCGGAAGTCGGTCAGGGACAGGCTTGCCACGTGCACCCCGCCAGGCTAGTGCCGGTGCCCGGCCTTCGTGTCCCGGCCACGATGCGCTGTGGAGAAACGGCGCGCTGTGGAGAAGCGAGTGGGTGCGGGTTGTTCGTCCACAGCCTGTGGAAGATCAGCGCCGCCGAGCCACGTACCCGGACAACCCCGAATTCACACCCTTGTGGACGAACTCAAGGCCCGCGGCGCGGAGTTCGCCCGGCCGCAGCGCAGGGACGACGAGGTCTGACCGCGCGTCAGCCCTCGGCCTCCACCGGCGGGGTGACGTCGGCGCCGGGGGCGTCGGCGCCCTTGCCGGTCTGGCCCTCGACCGAGGCGACCGCGTGCCCGCCGAACTGGTTGCGCAGCGCCGCGACCATCTTCATCGCCGGGGAGTCGGCCTGGCGCGAGGCGAAGCGGGCGTACAGCGCGGCCGTGATGGCCGGCAGGGGCACGGCGTGGTCCACGGCGGCCTGGACCGTCCACCGGCCCTCGCCGGAGTCCTCCGCGTAGCCCTTGAGCTCGGTGAGGTCGGGGTCCTCCTCCAGCGCCCGCACCAGCAGGTCGAGCAGCCAGGACCGGATGACCGTGCCGTGCCGCCAGCTCTTGAACGTCTCGGGCACGTTGGTGACGGCGTCGCTGGCCTCCAGCAGCTCCCAGCCCTCGGCGAAGGCCTGCATCATGCCGTACTCGATGCCGTTGTGGACCATCTTCGCGAAGTGGCCGGCGCCCACGCCGCCCGCGTGGACGAAGCCGTCCTCACCCTCCGGCTTGAGCGTCTCGAAGATCGGCATAAGCCGGCGGACGTGTTCCTCGTCGCCGCCGGTCATCAGGGCGTAGCCGTACTCCAGGCCCCAGACGCCGCCGCTGACGCCCACGTCGACGAAGCCGATGCCGTGGGTGCGGAGGTCGGCCGCGTGCCGCTGGTCGTCCAGGTAGTGCGAGTTGCCGCCGTCGATGACGACGTCACCGTCCGACAGCAGGTCGCGCAGCTGCTCGACGGTGCTCCGCGTCGGCGCCCCGGCGGGGACCATGACCCAGATCGCGCGCGGTGCCTGAAGCCTCTCGACGAGGTCCTTCAGGCTGCCGACGTCGCTGATGGAGGGATCGCGGTCGTAGCCGACGACCTCGTGGCCGCCGCGCCGCAGCCGCTCGGCCATGTTCCCGCCCATCTTGCCGAGCCCGATCATGCCGATCTGCATCTGAGCCACCCCTCAACATCTGCGTCGTCCACCGAGGCACGCGTACCCATGCATCAGGGGTCCATGCCCGCAGGAGATCGTACGCCCGGGGTGCTCGGGCCGCGTCAGCTGGACAGGCGGATGGGCATGATGAGGTAGCGGTAGTCCTCGCTCCCCCCGTCGTCCACAGGCTTGCCCCCGGTGAGGATGGCGGGCTTGGTCGGCGTGGTGAACTGGAGCCGCGCGACGTCGGAGTCGATCGCCCCGAGGCCCTCCAGCAGGAACTGGTGGTTGAAGGCGATGTTGATCTCGTCGCCGTCGAACTCGACCGGCAGCGCCTCCACGGCCTGCGCCTCGTCGCCGCTGCCGGCCTCCAGGACGACCTCTCCGCCGCGGAAGGCCAGCCGCACGGGGGTGTTGCGCTCGGCGACGAGCGCGACGCGCTTGACGGCCTCCACGAACGAGGCTGTGGACAGGTCGGCGCGCGCGGAGAACTCGGTGGGCAGCAGCGAGCGGTACTTGGGGAACTCGGGGTCGAGCAGCCGGGTCGTCGTCCGCCGTCCGGAGCTGGAGAACCCGATCATGCCTTCGCCGGTGCCGCCGGCCGAGCTCAGCGCGATCTCGACCTCCGCGCCGGTGCCGCCCAGCGCCTTGGCCGTGTCCGCCAGCGTACGGCCGGGGATCATCGCCACGGCCTGGAAGTCGGGCTGCTCGGGCTGCCACTTCAGCTCGCGTACGGCGAGGCGGTAGCGGTCGGTGGCGGCGAGGGTCACGGTGTCGCCCTCGATCTCCATCCGTACGCCGGTGAGCATCGGGAGGGTGTCGTCCTTGCCCGCGGCGACGGCCACCTGGCCGACGGCGGAGGCGAACACGTCGCTGCCGACCCGTCCGGCGGCGGGCGGCATGGCCGGGAGGGAGGGGTAGTCCTCCACAGGCATGGTGAGAAGTGTGAACCGGGCGCTGCCGCAGGTGACGACGGCCTTGGCTCCGTCCACAACCAGTTCGACCGGCTGTGCGGGGAGCGCGCGGGTGATCTCGGCGAGGAGCTTGCCCGAGACGAGCACCACGCCCGGCTCTCCGGTCTGCAGGTCGAGGGTCACCTCGGCGGAGACCTCGTAGTCGAAGCCGGAGAGCTTCAGCCGCTGGTCGTCGGTCACCTCCAGCCGCATGCCGGCGAGCACCGGCACCGAGGGACGGGCCGGAAGGCTCCGTGCCGTCCACGCCACGGCCTCGGCGAGCACGTCGCGATCGATCCGGAACATCACGTGGATCAGCCTCCTGGGTGTCGCTGCTTCGTCAAGTCTTCACTCTCCCGCACCTGTGTGCCTCCAGAACCCCTTCTATGGTTCTTGAGTTCCTTAGAGAGAGATACAAGTCGTCCTAATAGGCAGTGTGGATATGTGGATGTCGAGCATTTTCGCAGCTCAGCGGAGCTGATTCATCCACCGCCGGTGTGGGGGAAACGTGGACGGACCCCCTGTGGACTGTGGGTGGCCCCGCTGTCCCCACACCCGTTCCCCAGGCGGAGGGCCCTCTGTCCACGAGTAATCCACGAGGTTTCCACCGGTTGTCCACGGGGTAAAAGGGACAGCTGAGCTGTGTGTGACGAGTACGCACAGGGCGTCCCCAGCTCGTCCACGGGTATTCCCCAAGCCATCCCCAGGTTCTCCCCAAAGTTGTCCCCAAGTGGGGACGGCGCGTTGGCGGGCCGGAGAGGGTGGGGGTAACGCACGGAGCCGCCGCCGAGGGCGACATTTTTGATCCACAGAGTTATCCACAGCTGTGTACTAAGCGTTGCGTGCGCGCTGCTTGATCCGTGTCGTCAGCTCGTTGACCTGGTTGTACATCGAGCGCCGCTCAGCCATCAGCGACCGGATTTTACGCTCCGCGTGCATCACGGTTGTGTGGTCGCGCCCGCCGAACTGCTGGCCGATCTTGGGCAGGGACAGGTCGGTCAGTTCGCGGGCCAGGTACATGGCGATCTGGCGGGCGGTGACCAGGGCGCGCGAGCGTGAGCTTCCACACAGGTCGTCGAGGGAGACACCGAAGTACTCGGCGGTTGTGGACATGATGAGGGAGATGGTGATCTCCGGGCTCGCGTCCTCGCTGATGAGGTCCTTGAGGACGATCTCGGCGAGCTGGATGTCCACAGACTGCCGGTTGAGGCTGGCGAACGCGGTGACCCGGATCAGTGCGCCCTCGAGCTCCCGGATGTTGGTCGCGATGCGGCTGGCGATGTACTCCAGCACGTCGGGCGGCGCGGCCAGGCCCTCCTGGATCGCCTTCTTGCGCAGGATCGCGATGCGGGTCTCCAGCTCGGGCGGCTGGACATCGGTGATCAGCCCCCACTCGAACCGGTTGCGCAGCCGGTCCTCCAGCGTCACGAGCTGCTTCGGCGCCCGGTCGCTGGAGATGACGATCTGCTTGCTGGCGTTGTGGAGGGTGTTGAAGGTGTGGAAGAACTCCTCCTGCGTCTGCTCCTTGCCCTCGAGGAACTGGATGTCGTCCACGAGGAGGATGTCCACAGCCCGGAAGCGGGAGCGGAACCCGTCGGCCTTGTGGTCCCGGATGGAGTTGATGAAGTCGTTGGTGAACTCCTCGGAGCTCACGTACCGCACCCGGGCGCCGTCGTACAGGCTCTGCGCGTAGTGGCCGATCGCGTGCAGCAGGTGGGTCTTCCCCAGTCCAGAGTCGCCGTAGATGAACAGCGGGTTGTACGCCTTGGCGGGGGCCTCGGCGACCGCGACGGCGGCGGCGTGCGCGAAGCGGTTGCTGGCGCCGATGACGAACGTCTCGAACGTGTACTTGGCGTTCAGCCGGGCCGGCTCGCCGGAGGTGCGGCCGCCGCGGGCGTCCCAGCGGTTCTGCCCGGGGCCGCCGGGCACAGGACCGGGCACGGGGCCCGGCACCGGCTCGGGCTTGGGCGCGGCGGGCGGCTCGGGGGAGTAGCCGCCGGGCCGTTGCGGGTGATCCGGCGGGGACATGTGCTGCGGCGGCTGTGGATACTGCTGGCCCTGTGGATAGTGCGGCCCGTGCGGCTCGGCGTCGCGCCGGATCGGGCCGTCCTCGGCTAAGGGGAAGCGCGGAGCCTGGGGGCGGGGCTGTGGATAATCTGTGGACGGCACCTGTGGACGATGGTCGGCCGGCGGTGCCATGGCGGGGTCCGAGGCGGCGGGCAGGCCGGCGCCGGGATCCACCATCACGGCGATCCGCACGGGCCGGCCGAGCTCCTGCGACAACGCGTGCACGATCAGCGGGCGCAGCCGTACCTCGATGACCTCCTTGGCGAAGTCGTTGGGGGCCGCCAGGAGAATCGTGTCGTTGATGAGTCCGGAGGGCTGCGTCATCTGGAGGAACGCCCGCTGCTGCCCCGAGACGCCCTCGTCGAGCAGGGTCCTGAGCGCCCGAGCCCATACAGCGTTGAGATCGACGCCTTCCATGGCTCGGCCCCTCCTCTCGTTGCGCGGCCCCGCTCGCCCGCCGCGATCCGTGTCGTTTCTCAGTCCTGTACGCCTCGCCGCACCGGCCCTCGTCCGGCTGCCATCCACATATGATCCACATGATGTGCACAGCCCGTGCATCCTCCCCGGGCACATTCACGCTGGTGGGGGGAAGGGCCGGACGGCCGACGGTAGCGGTGTGCGCAACCTGCGTTCAAGGCGTTGTCCACAGCCTAACGGGCCATGGTCGCTCGCCGTACGCGCTTGGCGTCACGGGTGCCGGTTTGACCTGACGTACGGTGGGCCCGTAACGTATCCCGGTCGGCTAATCACGCGACGGCTATTTCGCATGCCCGCGCATATGACGAGCCGTGACCATGGAATGTACCGCGCCCGCGGAACGCCGCGGACGTACCTGAAGCCTGGAGCCCAGCCGTGAGCAAGCGTACTTACCAGCCGAACAACCGTCGCCGCGCGAAGACCCACGGCTTCCGGCTGCGCATGCGCACCCGGGCCGGCCGCGCCATCCTGGCCGCGCGCCGCCGCAAGGGCCGCGCCGAGCTGACGGTCTGACGATCAGACGCCGCCCGCCCGTGCCGAGCGGAGCGGGCGGCCATACGTCGAGGAAGGCCCGGTGCTGCCGTCCGCGTCCCGCATGCGGCGGGGTGACGAGTTCGCCGACGCGATTCGCCGTGGGCGGCGCGCCGGGCGTCCCACCCTGGTCGTACACCTGAACCTGCGTGACGCCGACGAGCCACCGCTGGTCGGCTTCGTCGTGAGCAAGGCGGTCGGTGGCGCCGTGGTGCGGAACCAGGTCAGGCGCAGGTTGAGACACCTCGTGCGGAGCCGCCTGCCGCTGCTGCCGAGAGGTAGCCTTCTGGTGGTACGCGCCAATCCACCGGCCGCGTCCGCGCGCAGCGAGCACCTGGCCGCCGAACTCGACGTCGCGCTGAGTCGTTTACTCCGGCGGCGCGGGTCCGATTCCCGGACCCCGACGGATGGACGGTCATGACAGCGCAGCAACCGACCCCGGCCGTGGTGCCCGGGGAGGCGGATCGGCCCGCGACCGGGCCGGTCGCCCGCGTGCTGCTCGCGATCATCCGGTTCTACCGCGCCTTCATCAGCCCGATGCTGGGGCCGAGGTGCCGGTTCGAGCCGTCCTGCAGTGCCTATGGTCTGGAAGCCGTCGCCGTTCATGGAGCGGCGCGCGGGGTATGGCTGACCGTCAGGCGTATCGGACGGTGTCACCCGTTCCATCCTGGAGGTTTCGACCCGGTGCCCCCACGCCGAGTCCGGTCTCACGACGAAACGCAAGGGAGCTAGCTCGGTGGAGCTGCCATTCCTGAATTGGCTGTATACGGCGGTGGCTTGGGTGATCACCCAGATCCACGCCGGCTACAGCACTTTCATCCCCTCCAGCAGCGGTCTCAACTGGGCGCTGACCATCATCACGCTGACCGTGCTGATGCGTCTGCTGATCTTCCCGCTCTTCATGAAGCAGATGCGCTCGTCGCGCAAGATGCAGGAGCTGGCGCCCAAGGTCCAGGAGCTGCGCAAGAAGTACAAGAACGACAAGCAGCGCATGAACCAGGAGGTCATGCGGCTGTACCAGGAGGGGGGCGCCAATCCACTCGGGGGCTGCCTCCCGATCGTCGCGCAGTTCCCGATCTTCATCTCGATGTTCACCGTGCTGCGGGCCATCGCCGAGGACCGGGCCGTTTTCGGCATGACCAAGGAACTGGTGAACAGCGCGCGTGCCGCGCACGTCATCGGCGCGCCGCTGACGGCGAAGTTCTTCGACAGCTCCGAGGTCATCCAGAGTCTCGGCGCCCAGCCGCTGATGACGAAGATCGTGCTCGCCTGCTTCGTGGCCATCAGCTCGTGCACCACGTTCCTCACCGTCCGGCAGAGCGTGAAGCGCTCGATGGCGCAGATGCCGGACAACCCCATGGCGCAGCAGCAGAAGCTCCTCATGTACATCTCGCCGCTGTTCGCCGTCTTCAGCCTGAACTTCCAACTCGGTCTGATCCTCTACTGGGTGACCACCAACCTGTGGACGCTCGGCCAGCAGCACTGGTTCTACAGCCGTCACCCGATGCCGGTCGTGGACGAGAAGGGCAACGTCACCACTCCCGAGCCGACGAACGGCATCTTCACCAAGCTGGTGGGAAAGCCCAAGGCGGCGGCGCAGCCTGAGCCCGAACCCGCCCCCAAGATCGTCCGTCAGCAGCCGACGCGCCAGCCTCGCAGCAAGCGCACCGGCAGCAAGAAGTCGTAGGAGAAGGAGAGTCCGGACGTGACCGAAGCTGAGGAGACCCTCAAGCCTGCTCCCGACGTCGAAGCCCTGGAACAGGAGGGCGAGATCGCGGCGGACTACCTGGAGGGCCTGCTCGACATCGCCGACCTCGACGGCGACATCGACATGGACGTCGAGGGGGACCGTGCGATGGTCTCGATCGTGGGCGTCAAGGGCGACGAGCTCGTGGGCCCCGGTGGGGAGGTGCTGGAGGCGCTGCAGGAGCTGACGCGCCTGGCCGTGCACCGCCAGACGGGGGAGCGTTCGCGACTCATGCTCGACGTGGGCGGTTATCGGGAGCGGCGCCGGGCCGAGCTCACCAAGGTGGGCGCCACGGCGGCCGACGACGTCAAGCGCACCGGCGAGCCGAAGGCGCTCAAGCCGATGACGCCGTTCGAGCGCAAGATCGTTCACGACGCGGTCGCCGCTGCGGGCCTGCGCAGCGAGTCCGAGGGTGAGGAACCCCGCCGCTTCGTGGTGGTCCTGCCCGCCTGACCGCTTTTCACAGTTCCGACGCGGGGAAGCCGCCGGTCCCACATCCGGGACCGGCGGCTTTTCCGTCCTGTACGTCCTTTCCTCGCCCTGCCCCTTCGGTCGGCATCGCACGGCCGGCGGCCGCCGGATGTACGGCTGGCCGTCGCCGAAGGGAAAGGACGGTTACCCTTGGCCGAGAGCGTTCCTGGATGAGTGAGTGATGACGGAGAGCAACGAGCTGCCCGAGGCGCCCCCGGTGGCCCGGGAGATTTTCACCGGTGAGGCGTTGGAGCGGGCCCGGGTGTTCGCCGAGTTGCTCGCCGGGCCGGGTGTGGTGCGGGGACTGCTGGGGCCGCGCGAGGTGCCCCGCATCTGGGACCGGCACCTGCTGAACTGCGCGGTCGTGGAGGAAGCGGTCCCGCAGGATTCGACTGTGATCGACATCGGCTCGGGCGCCGGCCTGCCCGGCCTCGTGCTCGCGATCGTGCGCCCCGATGTGACGGTGACGCTGCTGGAGCCGCTGCTGCGCCGCACCGTGTTCCTGTCCGAGTGCGTCGAGACGCTCAAGCTCGACAACGTGGAGGTGCTGCGCGGGCGGGCCGAGGAACTCGCCCGCAAGCGCGTCTTCGACGTGGCGACGGCGCGGGCGGTCGCGCCGCTCGACCGTCTGCTGTCGTGGTCGATGCCGCTGCTGCACGAGGGCGGGGAGTTGCTCGCGATGAAGGGGGAGCGGGCACAGGAGGAACTGGACGCGGCTCGCCCCCAGTTGGAGTCGTATGGCGTGAGGCACGTCGAGCTGATCACGGTGGGGCGCGGTAAGGTCGAGCCGCCCGCGACCCTCGTTCGCGTCGTCGCCGGACGGTCTCCGCGAACGGACACGCGGAGGCGACGAAAGAGGTGAACCGGTGGCGGACGCCGGATCAGGCGGTGTGACAGCGGGTCTGGGTTGGCCGGAGACTCGGCTCCCCCTACGCTGGGAGATCGCGACAGCAGGCCGGTCCTCCGGGGTGGGCTGGCCTCGTCCCCCTGTCTCGCCGGTCGAAAGGACGACGACCGTGTCCCAGACCCCCCTTAACCCTGGCGATTCGCCGCTGGTACGAGAGGCACTGAGTTCTGTGGTTTCACGTGAAACAGCCGCCACGCCCCCGCAGGCGGCTGCGCCTTCCGTCGGTTACTCGACACGCGACGAGGGGGCCTGGCCCCGGCCTACCCGGTGTCGCGTGATGACGGTGGCCAACCAGAAGGGCGGCGTGGGGAAGACCACCACGGCCGTCAACCTCGCGGCGGCGCTGTCCATGCACGATCAGCGCGTTCTCGTGGTCGATCTCGACCCGCAGGGCAACGCGTCCACGGCGTTGGCGACGGAACACCGGTCGGGGATGCCGTCGGTGTACCAGGTCCTCGTGGACGACATGCCGCTGTCGCAGATCGTGAATCCGGTCCCCGACATGCCTAACCTGTACTGCGCTCCGGCCACGCTCGACCTCGCGGGCGCGGAGATCGAGCTGGTTCCGATGGTCGGCCGGGAGACCCGTCTGCGGCGGGCGCTCGCCTCGTTCGACGCGATGGAGTTCGACTACATCCTTATCGACTGCCCGCCGTCGCTGGGCCTGCTGACCGTGAACGCCATGGCGGCGGCCCAGGAGGTGCTGATTCCCATCCAGTGCGAGTACTACGCCCTGGAGGGGCTCACCCAGCTTATGCAGAACGTGGAACTGGTGCGCGCGCACCTCAACCAGACGCTGGCGGTCTCGACCATCCTGCTCACGATGTACGACGGCCGGACCCGCCTCGCCTCCCAGGTGGCCGAAGAGGTGCGCTCCCACTTCGGCGACACCGTGCTCGACGCCGTCATCCCCAGGAGCGTCCGCGTCTCCGAGGCGCCCAGCTACGGCCAGTCGGTCATGACGTACGACCCGGGATCGAGCGGGGCACTGGCATACATGGGTGCTGCTCGCGAGATCGCCTATCGGGCGGCGGCCCTCGCCGGCGCCTGACAGAGCGGGGCGGCGCTCCGGACGTGCGCCGTGCTGCCGTGCGTCGTGCTGCCGTGCGGACGGCGTCAGAGACGGCGTCCGGACGAGGACGTGCCGGAAGGCGTCACCGGCACCCGGCGCAGGTGACGGCGCCGGGGCGTCACACCTTCAGGGACGCCATGGCCTTGGACGTTCGGCTGGGGACCGTTGGTCTTAACGGCTTTTTGGGGACGTCACTGCGCCGGGCAGAAGCTCCGGTCCTCGCGAAGCCCGCTCCGCTGGGCCTTCGCTGCGGTCCTCGCTCCCGCCCGCTCCGCTCCTTACGCCCGGCCACGCGCCGGGGGTCTGGCGGTGGGATTGTGCACGGCTGGATGCGCGGAGACTCATGGCAGGGCTTCGCAGCGGTACTCTCTCCTGGTGTGTGCGTGCCGGTGCCCAGTGACCCCGAGTCGCTGGGCACCCGCCTTCTGTGCGGGTATGAAGGAGCAGCGGTGAGCCAGCAGCGTCGGGGACTGGGCAAGGGTCTTGGGGCTCTGATCCCCACGGGACCGATCGTCGATCCGGCGTCCGTGGCGAGCGCTCCGGCAGGTCCGCCGTCGGCCGCGCCAGGGACGGACGGGACGGGTCTGCGTCCGGTGGAGGGCGCCTACTTCCAGGAGATCGAGGTCGACTCCATCTCCCGGAACCCGCGGCAGCCGCGGGAGGTGTTCGACGAGGACCGGCTCGACGAGCTCGCGGCGTCCATCAAGGAGGTCGGCCTGCTGCAGCCGGTCGTCGTCCGCGCCGTGGAGGACGGCCGCTTCGAGCTCATCATGGGGGAGCGGAGGTGGCGCGCCTCGCAGATCGCCGGGCTGGACCGCATCCCCGCGATCGTCCGGAGCACCCAGGACGACGAGATGCTCCGTGAGGCGCTCATCGAGAACCTCCAGCGGGAGCAGCTGAACGCGCTGGAGGAGGCGGCGGCCTACCAGCAGCTTCTGGACGACTTCGGGGCCACCCACGAGGTGCTCGCCAGGAAGGTCGGACGGTCGCGCTCGCACATCAGCAACACCCTGCGATTGTTGAACCTCCCTCCCGAGGTGCAGCGCCGGGTGGCGGCCGGGGTCATCAGCGCCGGGCACGCGCGGGCGCTGCTGACCTTGAACGACCCCGCGGCCCAGGAGCGGCTGGCGACCCGGATCGTGGCCGAAGGGCTGTCGGTCCGGACCGTAGAGGAGATCGTGGCTCTGGGTGAGGCGACCGCGGGGCCGGCTCCGCGCAAGCCCCGGGCGAAGAAGCCGACAGCCCCGGCGCTGCGCGACCTGGCGGATCGGCTCTCGGACCACTTCGAGACGAAGGTGAAGGTCGATCTCGGCAGCCGGAAGGGGCGCATCGTGGTCGAGTTCTCCACGATCGACGACCTGGAGCGCATCATCGACACGATGGCGCCGGATGCCGCCGACGCGATGCGAAGCAGGGGCATCACGGCGGAGTAACCGCAGAGACCGTGGCGGCACCCGCGATCTGCCACAGGTTTCACGTGAAACATCGCACCCACGACCTCCCCGCTGCGGCCTAGTTCGCCTCCGATTCGCTCGATGGCAGCTGCATGAACGTCACTGGCGGCTGGAGGGGGTCGGATGCGACCAGGTCGATACCCCGGCCTACGCGTTCGTCGGTTCCGCCCGCCCGAGGTCGAGGTCCCTGGCGCTCACGCGGTCGCCAGGGAAGGGGGTCGATGACGGCCGGGCCGGGCCGGGGTCCTGCTGGTTCTGCCGGTGAGCCGCCACGGCGCAGCCACGGTGGTCGGACTCGCCTCCGTCATACCTGGCACTCAGTCGCCTCTCCCGAAAGCCACGCGGACGCGCGGGCGCTCTGAGGGAGATCCTTCCGCCTGTAACCGCTGCGGTGGCGGGACGTGTCGCTCGTCAGGCGTCCCTGGTGCGCCGGGAATCGACGAGCGCCGGATCGAGCGGAGCGGAAGGGCGAGGATCACGGCGGAAGGCCCAGACCGGGCCCGTGGAGATTCCGAACCTGTGAGGAACTTTCGCGGGCGAAGCGGGGCGGGCTTCGCGGGGATCGGAGGTTCCCTCCGGCGCACTGACACACCGGCCAAGGTTCGCGACACCCCCCGAACTCCTGGAAGCACAGGTCTCGGGAGGTTGAAGTGAGCCCCCTCCAGGCGGGCAACGGCAGGGCCCTCTGGAAGCCTGGAGGGGAGTGTTTCACGTGAAACCGGGACGGGATCAGCCTCGGATTGCGGCGAGCTCCAGGAGTCCCTTGCACAGCGTGCCGAGATCGCGGCCCGCCGCCTCCGCCGCCATGGGCAGCAGAGAGGTCTCCGTCATGCCGGGTGCCACGTTCACTTCGAGGAAGTACGGCTTGCCGTCGGCGTCGACGATGAGGTCGGTACGGGAGATGTCTCGCAGGCCGAGCGCGGTGTGGGCGGCGACCGCCATGCCCGCACACGCCTCGGTGGCCTCGGGGGAGAGCCGGGCCGGTGCGAAGAACTCCGTCTGCCCGGCCGTGTAGCGGGCCGCGTAGTCGTACACGCCTCGGTCGGGCACGATCTCCACCGGCGGCAGGGCGACCGGCCCGTCGCCGAGATCCACCACGGAGACCGCGACCTCGACGCCCTGGACGTACCGCTCGATGAGCGCGGTGTCGCCGTAGGCGAAGCATCCGACCATCGCTGCCGGCAACTCCTCCGCCGTGCGCACCATGGAGGCGCCCAGCGCGGAGCCGCCACGCGAGGGCTTGACGAAGAGCGGCAGGCCGAGCCGATCGATGATGCGGGCGAGCACGGCCGTGGCACCGAGATCGTGGAACGTCTCCTTGGGCAGCGCCACCGAGTCGGGCGTGTTCAGTCCCCAGGAGCGGACGACCGCCTTCGCCGTGGGCTTGTCGAAGGCGACCCGGCAGGCGTCCGGCGTCGCCCCGACGTAGGGCACGTCGAGAAGTTCAAGCACCGAGCGGATGGCGCCGTCCTCTCCGGCGCCGCCGTGCAGGGTGACGAAGACCGCGTCCGGCGGGTCCGCCAGCACGGCGGGCACGAGGGTGGAGTCGGCGTCGCGCGTCTCCACATCCACACCGGCCGCCCGCAGCACCTCCGCGACGCGGCGTCCCGAGCGGATGGAGACCTCACGCTCGTAGGAGAGCCCTCCCGCGAGGATGAGCACGTGGCCCAGATCGCTCATGGCGCCTCACCGCCGATGTGCTCCACCACGGCGCCGGCTGCGGTCCAGCGGTGATCTGTCTCGCCTGGCCCGGGTCGCGTCCCCCTCCACGGACGCGCAGGGGGCGATCCTTGGGTCATCGTTCGCTCGCTCACGAAGAGGGCCTTTCTCGCCTCGAGAAGTCAGTACGGCCAGCCTGAACAGGCTAGTGCCCCGCCCGCGCCGCCGCGTCGTCGCGTCGCGTCTCAGACAAGGTCGTACTTGTGCCGGAGCCGCCCATGAGCGGTGCCATGGGCGGCTCCTTCGTCGCTGGGGGAAGCGGCCGTTCCGTGTCTAGGCGAGATCCGGGCCGGGAGTGTCGACGCCGGCGCGCCCCGGCGTGGATCCCGTGCCGAACGTGTCCCGCAGCCTGAGCTCCTGCTCGATCACACCGGCCAGGCGGCGCACGCCCTCCTTGATGCGGTCCGGCTCCGGGTAGCAGAACGACAGACGCATGTTGCGCGCGCCGCCGCCGTCGGAGTAGAAGCCGGTGCCCGGCACGAACGCGACCCGCTCGGCGACCGCACGGGGGAGGATCGCCTTGGAGTTGAGCCCCTCGGGAAGCGTCATCCAGACGAAGAACCCGCCTGCGGGGCGGGTCCACGTGCAGCCGGGCGGCATGAGCACATCGAGCGCGCCCAGGAGCGCGTCACGCCGCTCGCGGTACAGCTCACGGAACGACTTGATCTGCTCGCGCCACGGCTGGGTGGCGAGGTACTGGCCGACGGCGAGCTGGGTGAAGGACGAGTGCGACAGCACCGCCGACTCCATCGCCAGGACCAGCTTGTCGCGTACGGCGTGTGGGGCGAGGGCCCAGCCGACGCGGAAGCCGGGGGCGAGGGTCTTGGAGAACGAGCCGAGGTAGACGACGCCCTCGGGGTCGTCGGCCCGCAGGGCCCGCATCGGTTCCCCGTCGAACCCGAGCAGGCCGTACGGGTTGTCCTCCACCACGAGGACGCCGGCGCGGCGGCAGATCTCCAGCACCTGGCGGCGGCGCACCTCGTTCAACGTCACGCCGGCCGGGTTCTGGAAGTTGGGGATCGTGTAGAGGAACTTGATCCGGTTGCCGGCCGCCTGGAGCGCGTAGATGGTCTGCGCGAGGGACTCGGGGATGAGGCCCTGGTCGTCCATGGCGATGTGGACGACCTTGGCCTGGTAGGCGCTGAACGTTCCGAGCGCCCCGACGTACGAGGGTCCCTCGGCGAGCACGACGTCGCCGGGGTCGATGAAGATCCGGGTGATCAGGTCGAGCGCCTGCTGCGAGCCCACCGTGACGACCACGTCGTCGGCGTTCGCCTCGATGCCCTCCATGCGCATGACCTCGCAGATCTGCTCGCGCAGGGCGGGGTCGCCCTGCCCGGAGCCGTACTGCAGGGCGACGGAGCCGCGCGAGGTGACCAGGTCGGCGACGAGCTCGCTGACGAGGTCGAGGGGGAGCGCGTTGACGTACGGCATGCCGCCGGCGAGCGAGACCACCTCGGGCCTCGACGCGACGGCGAAGAGAGCTCGGATCTCGGAGGCGACCATCCCGGCAGCGCGGGCGGCGTACCTGTCGACGTAGGCGTCAATTCGCGACCCATGGGTCGCGTGCGTCCGACCGTGATCTAGCTCTTGTGCCACGGTCCACCTCCGATCACGTAGCCGAGAAATCCAGAGTACGGTAACGCGCCACTCCGATCACAACAGGGTATTGACCATCAAGGGCCCCTTTTCTTGCATTCCCGCACCACTGGTTTCGGTCCGGCCAACCCCTTTAATGGTCGTCGGCGGTCGTTGTGGCGCTCCCGCTCCCGCCCTTCCGCTGAGTTACGATGCGAGCTGGAGACGCCGTATTCGCGCGCTTTTCTGGCAGGACTCCTGACGGGGATTGGGGCATCACGTGTCGCGTCGGCTGGTCAATGTCACCCTCGACAATCTCGATGACCTGCCGCGGCGGTGCCGCCGGTGCGTGTTCTGGGAGCTCGACCCCGTCAGCGGCGAGCGCGCCGTGGAGGCGGGCGACCCGGCCCTGGAGAAGGAGGCGTGGATCTCCGCGACCCTCCTCGAATGGGGGAGCTGCGGGAAGATCGCCTACGTCGACGGCGTGGCGGCCGGGTTCGTGCTCTACGCCCCGCCGTTGTACGTCCCGCGCTCGGTGGCGTTCCCGACCTCCCCGGTCAGTTCGGACGCCGTGCTGCTGATGACCGCGCACATCGTGCCGGAGTTCACCGGCGGCGGGCTGGGCCGGATGCTCGTGCAGGGCGTCGCCAAGGACCTGACCCGCCGCGGCGTACGGGCGATCGAGGCGTTCGGCGACCTGAAGTGGGAGCAGCCGGGCGGCTGCGTGCTGCCCGCGGACTATCTGCTGTCGGTCGGGTTCAAGACCGTGCGCCCGCATCTGCGCTTCCCCCGCCTCCGGCTGGAGCTCAAGACGGCCGTGTCGTGGCGTGAGGACGTCGAGGTGGCGCTGGAGCGCCTGCTGGGGTCGATGTCCCCCGAGCGTGCCCTGCGGCCCGTCTGAGGGGGCTTCCAGCCGTCCCACACGGCATCGGAGAACGCAGGAGCCCCCCGCGCCGCACGCACGGGGGGCTCTTCGGGTGGTGCCGGCGGAAACGGCGTCAGATGACGCCGTCGAGCTCGCGCAGCAGCATGGCCTTCGGCTTGGCGCCGATGATCTGCTTGACGACCTCGCCACCCTTGTAGACGTTCATCGTCGGAATCTGGAGCACACCGTAGTCCCGCGGCGTGACCGGGTTCTCGTCGATGTTCAGCTTGACGATGGTCAGCTTGTCGGCGTTCTCGGCGGCGATCTCCTCGAGGATCGGCCCGACCTGACGGCACGGACCGCACCACTCGGCCCAGAAGTCGACCAGAACCGGCTTGTCGCTCTTGAGGACCTCGGCCTCGAAGCTCGCGTCCGTCACGCTCTTGATCGCGCCCACGGTATCTCTCCCCTTGCATGAGTGGTGTGGCGGTGCAGACAACCGCGGGGGCAGCCCCCGCATTCCCGATGTCGGGACTCAGGCGTTCAGCGTCAGCCAGCGCTCGGCGTCCAGCGCCGCCGCACATCCGGTTCCGGCGGCCGTGATCGCCTGACGATAGGTGTGGTCGACGACGTCCCCGGCCGCGAACACCCCGTCGATGTTCGTCCGCGTCGACGGCGCATCGACCTCGATGTACCCCTGGTCGTCCAGGTCGACCTGGCCCTTGAGCAGGTCGGTGCGCGGCTCGTGCCCGATCGCGATGAACAGGCCGCCCACCGGCAGGTCGGACTCCTCGCCGGTCTTGACGTTGCGCACCCGCACGCCGGAGATCCGCTCCTCGCCGAGCACGTCGGCGATCTCGCTGTCCCAGACGAAGCGGATCTTCTCGTTCGCGAACGCCCGGTCCTGCATGATCTTGCTGGCGCGCAGCGAGTCGCGGCGGTGGATCACCGTCACCGTCTTCGCGAAGCGGGTCAGGAAGATCGCCTCCTCCATCGCCGTGTCGCCGCCGCCGACCACCACGATGTCCTGGTCGCGGAAGAAGAACCCGTCACAGGTGGCGCACCACGACACGCCCCGCCCCGACAGCCGCTTCTCGTTCTCCAGCCCGAGCTCGCGGTAGCGCGACCCGGTGGCCAGGATCACGGCCTTGGCGTAGTAGGTGTCGGTGTAGGTCTTGACGACCTTCGGGTTCGCCTCGAGGTCCACCTCGACCACGTCGTCGGCCACCAGTTCGGCGCCGAACCGCTCGGCCTGCTTGCGGAAGTTGTCCATGAGGTCCGGGCCCATGATGCCGTCGGGGAACCCGGGGAAGTTCTCCACATCGGTCGTGTTCATCAACGCCCCGCCGGCGGTGACCGACCCCTCGAAGACGAGCGGCTTGAGGTCCGCGCGCGCGGTGTAGACGGCGGCCGTGTAGCCGGCCGGCCCCGACCCGATGATGATCACGTTACGAACGTCGCTCAACGGACCCGCCTTCTTCGCTCCCGGTTGATGTGCAGTGCCGTCAACAGATCCTAGGCCCCGGTCATTCCCGTACCGGTCCCGCGATACGGCGAAGCCCCCCGGAGGTCGCGGGGGGCTTCGTCACTGCTGATGGTACGGCTCGCGCCGCGTGGTCACTTCCAGGAGGCCAGAACCTCGGGCCGCAGCTTGTGGCACTCCGAGTCCACCACGACCACCCGGACGGCGTTGCTGCTCTTGTCCTCCCAGAACGCCATGATCGTGGCCTCGTTGCCGTTGTAGAGGGCCTTGTCGACGCCGATCGGCGTGCGGTCGAGCTGGTTCGAGAACCGCTTGACGCAGGTGTCGAGATCCTCGTCGTCGTTGGTGCCCGAGCCGGGCGCCACGCCGAAGTAACCCAGCAGCGGCCCGCGCAGCTCCCGGCTGGTGTAGTTGTAGCCGCTGGCGTACGTCGAGTAGGTCTGCGTCTGGACCTTGGCCGGGCTCCGGCCGGGATCGCCCTGGCTCACCACCTGCTGGGACGGCGAGTCGCCGAACGAGAGCAGGCCGGTGGCGACACCGCCGCTCCCGATCACGACGGCCGCCGCCGCGGCGACCGCGGCCGGCAGCGCCCACGTGCGCCGCCTGGACGCCTTGCGGCCCGCCGTACGCGTTCCGGATCGGCGCCTGGCCGGCACGATCGTCCCGTCGTCGGCGACGACGCCCAGTGGAGCCGCCGTCGCGGCCACCGGCGCCGGCTCGCGCTCCGGCTCCGCGTGCGTCTCCGCAGCGGTTTCCGCGGTGGTTCCCACCGGGGTCGCGACCGAAGGCTCGACCGTCTCCCACGGAACGTTGTCCCATGGAGCGTCGTCCCACGGGGCGATCTCCTGTGGGGCGCTGTCCCATGGTGCGTCCCGTAGGACGCGGTCCCAGTCCGGAGCCTCGGCGGCCAGCGCCTGGTCGATGCGCCTGGCGACGCCCAGAGGCATCGCCGGAACCGGCATCGCCGCCAGGACCTCGCGAACCGCGGCCAGGTCGGCGAGGCTCTCCCCGCAGGGGTCGCAGACCGCGAGATGCTCGCGGACCCGCCGGGCCGTCGTGTCGTCGAGGAGACCCTCCGCCAGCTCGGCGAGAACCTCCAGGTCGTAGTGCGTGTCACCCGTCACGAAGTTCTGCTCCCTTCCCGGATGAGACGCGGGTGAGGTCAGATCGGTTCCGCAAATGCGAAAGAATCGGGGCGAGCTTGGCGCGGCCCCGTGCACAGCGGCTCTTCACGGTGCCCGGCGGGACGCCCAGCACCGCCGCCGCGTCGTCCACCGCGTACCCCATCATGTCGACCAGCACGAGGGCCGCCCTCTGGTCGGGCGGCAGCAGCTTGAGCGCCGCCGTGACCTCCAGGGAGACCTCGCGCTCGCCCGCCTGGTCGGTGGCCGGGACCTCGCGCTCCACGGCCTCGATGAGCTCGTCGTCGGCCACCGGGCGCACCGATTTGCGGCGCATGCGGTCGAGGCAGGCGTTGACCACGATGCGGTGGAGCCACGTCGTGACCGCCGCCTCGCCGCGAAAGCTGCCCGCCTTGCGGTACGCCGAGACGAACGCGTCCTGGACCGCGTCGGCGGCCTCGTCGGGATCGCCGAGCGTACGCAGGGCGACCGCCCACATCCGGTCGCGGTGCCTCCTGACGATCTCGCTGAACGCGTGAGGGTCACCGCCGAGGTGGCGGGCCAGCAGATCGGCATCGGACATCGCGCGTCGCGCGTGCTCAGCCGTCGGGGGATTGTCTGGTGGGGAATTCACAAGTCCCTGCTATGCCGATCCTGGGGAATGCACCGTTACGTCGTAGATAGTGCCACGATACTGCCCGTTGTAGGGGGGAAGCCTGGTGAACCAGATCAAAACGAACTGACCCGTAGTGGCCTTTTCCGGGGTGAGCGTCACAGAACCCGACGCGCCCTTCTTTTCCGCCACCGTCTTGAGCGAGGACAGCTCCGCCGCGTCGCCCACCTTGAGCTGCACGGTCGCGCCGCCCGCGTTGCCCAGGGAGACGACCACGTCGGCGACGGGGACCGGCTTGCCCATGTCGAGGAGGAGCCCGACGCCGTCCTTGAGCCGTCCCAGGTCGGCGGTGCTGTAGCTGTCGGTGTGCCAGTCGGTGGACGGCTTGCCGTCGATGGCGAGCGGGGCGATCTCCGGCTTCTCCGCGCGGTCGGTGCCGAGGGGATCGAACCCGGTCGCGCTCACCGGCTTGACGGTGACCGGCTTGCGGGAGGGAGAGGGAGTCGCGGCGGAATCCGACTGGGCCACGCCCCTCGGGGTGTTGCCGAGGTTCTTGCCCACGGTCCAGGCGCCCACGCCGACGGCCGCCATCACGAGCAGGACGATGACGGTCAGCAGGACCTTGCTCGCGGCGCCGGTCTGCGGGCGCGGCGGCGGCGGAGGAGGGACCATCGTCATCTGGTGCGCCAGATGAGACGGCATGCGGGGCGGCATGGTGGACCTGCCGAGTCCGTCCGGCGCCTCGCTGCGCAGGTTCAGAGCGGGCGGCGCGGTGGTGACCGGCGCCGGCGCGGGGCGGGGCACCTCGGCGAGCGCCTCGGCCACGTCGGCCGGCGTGGCCAGCGGCGGCTGCCCCCGTCGCGACTCCTGCAGCAGCGCGCGGCAGGTGATGGCGTCCAGGTAGCCGGGGACTCCGGCGGTGACCTGCCGGGGCGTGCAGATCTTGCCGTCGTCCAGGGGCGCGGCGGGCAGCCCGCAGTCGGAGTCGCCGGGCCAGTGGCCGGTCAGCGCCGCGTAGAGCAGGCGGCCCAGCCCCTCGGCGTCCTCCCGGGCGGGCTCCTCGCTGCTCAGGTCGAGGATCGCGGCGTCGACGGCGAGGCCGAGGAGCTTGACCGTGCCGCCGCTCGTCCAGACCAGGCGGCCGGGGGTCAGGTGCAGGTGGGTGAGCCCCGCCGCGTGCGCGTGCGCCAGGGCCTCGGCGGCCTCGGCGACCAGGGCCGCGCCCCGCTCGGGCTCGACGGGCCCGCTCTCCAGCAGGTCGAGGAGCGAGTCTCCGCTGACCCACTCGCTCACGACGTACGCCGTGCCGTCCTCGTCGGCCGCGTCGAAGACCTGGGTGAGGCGGGGGTCGGTCAGGCGGCTCGCCTGGCGGGCGGCGGTGACCACCTCCTCGACCCGGGGAAAGTCGGGCGCGAACGTGTGGACCGCGACCGGGCGGGCGAGGATCTCGTCCAGAGCCTTCCACAGGGTCGCGCCGCCGGATTCGTGGACCCTGTCCTCCAGGCGGAACCGATCCGCCAGCCGGGTCCCCGGTTCGACCGTGGACATGCTCATGCGGCCGCCCCGCTCCGCGGCCCGTCGGCATGCATCAGCCGATGCCGGGTGGTTCCGCCCACGCCTTCCCGCTTCCGCTCGCCGGTCCGAAACTCCAGATCCCGCCCCTAAGACCTCCTGCCTGCCGTGGTCGCCGAGCGGAGCACCGCCGGGTCGGCGAGACCCCGGAGACGAGCATCCGCGGGGCCGGAACAGGCCCGCACGGCGCCGCCGCCGCAGGTCCTCCTCCGCCTCGCGGTCGCCCGCCCGGCCGAATCCATCGGTAGGGCAAGTTCTGCGGGACGTTCCCTGGGTGTGTCTCAACACTCCCTGGCGCACCATGCTAGTGCCGTGCCGCTTGTGCCCGCCTTCCCGATCGAAGACGTCCGAATCGGACTTTCGGGTTACCTTCCAGTTGCCGGTCGTTCTTGAGGACTCTTACCGTCCTACCCGGCTTGCGACAAGTCCAATGATGGAACGGACCTCGGGCACCCGCAGCCGGTGCGCGGCCAGCATGTACAACAGCAGCCCGGCGCCGCCGCCCACCACGAGCACCACGGCCGAGGTGACCGGGGTGATCGAGGTGACCTCCCTGGCCAGCCACAGGACCGCCAGCGCCAGCGCGGCGGCGGGGATCGCCGCCGCGTACATCCGGCCCAGGCCGGCGGTGATCTCCCGGCCGCCGAGCCCGCCGATCTTCCGGCTCGCCAGCACCCACGCGACCCCGGTCAGCGCGACGTACGTGATCAGGTAGGCGAACGCCAGTCCGACGACGATGTACCGGTCGGGGAGCGTGAAGTAGGCGATCAGGCTGAGCGACGCGTTGATGACCACGTTCACCGCGGCCATGATCGCGGGAGTGCGGGTGTCGCCGAAGCTGTAGAAGATCCGCAGCAGGAGCTGGAAGATCGAGAACGGTACGAGTGCGACGCCGAACACCTGCAGGACATGGCCGATGTAGATCGCGTTGGCCGTCGTCATGTGGCCCCACGAGAAGATCAGCGTGGTGACCGCCGGGCCGAGCACCATCAGCAGCAGCCCCGCCGGGACGATGACGGAGGAGACCAGCCGCACCCCGGAGGAGAACTCCCCGCGGGCCGTGGCGAAGTCCCCGTCCGCCACGAGTCTGCTCATCCTGGGCAGCATCGCCGTGATCACCGACACCGCTATGATCCCGTACGGGAGCTGGAAGAGCTGGAACGCGTACGCCCACGCGCTGTTGCCGGCGCCCGGCGCCCGGTCGCCCGCGCCGGTGGCGAGCTTGGTGGTGACCCAGAAACCGATCTGGTTGATGCCGACGAAGGCGAACGTCCACACGGCGGTCCTGGCCGCCTCCCCGAGTCCGGTGTTGCGCACCCCGAACCGCGGGCGGAACCGGAACCCGACCCGGTGCAGCGCGACGATCAGGACCAGCGCCTGGGCCACGATGCCGGCGGTGGTGCCGAGCCCGAGCAGCATGAGGTCGCGCTCGCTCACCTTGGCGATGTCGGACGTCCCGACGGCGTAGTAGGCGGCCAGGACCCCCATGACCACGATGTTGTTGAGCACCGGCGCCCACATGGGTGCGGCGAACCTGTCCCGTGTGTTCAGGATCGCCCCGGCCAGTGATCCGATCCCGAAGAACGCGATCTGCGGGAGCAGAAACCTGGCCAGTGTGGTGGCCACCGCCACCTTGTCGTCGGACCAGTTCGAGGCGGTGTAGAGCTCCATGATCGGCCGGGCCAGCAGCACGCCGATCACCGCGACGGCCGTCAGGACCACCACGGCCAGCGTCATCAGCCGCTGCTCGAACGCCTGGCCTCCGTCGGGGTCCCGTTTCTGCGCCCGCACGATCACCGGCACGACCACGGCGCTGAGGACGCCCTGGAGCAGCAGGTCGAGCAGGATGTAGGGGATCTGGTAGGCCGCGTTGTAGGCGTCACCGAGGGCGACGGTGCCGATGGCCGCGGCGAGCATCGCCGTGCGGACGAAGCCGGTGAGCCGCGAGACCATCGTCCCGGCCGCCATGATCGCGCTGGCCCGCAGCATCCTGCTCATGGTTGTCCTTCGGTTCACGGCGGCCAGAATCGGGTGGCCGCCTTCCTCCAGTGGTCCCAGACTTCAGGGTGGTCCAGACTACGGCGACCCAGACTAAGGCGACTGGGTGCGCTCGGCCGGGACGGCTCCCTGCCGGTCGCCGGGCGGGCCCTCCCCGTCGTTCGGCCCGTCGAACGGGAACGCCTTGCGCGACCTGCGGCGCAGGATGCGCATCACCACGGCGGCCAGCATGATGACCACGGCCGCCCCCACGATGACGAGGGCGATCCCGGTGTAGCCCGTCGCGCGCACCACGACGCGCACCGCGCTGCCGTACTTCTCGTCACCGTCGGTCAGCAGCTGCACCAAGATGCTCGCGTCGCCGCCCTCGTTGCGTACGATCACCGGCACGTTCACGAGCTGGCTGCGCCCCGCGAGGATCTTGGTGGTGGGGGTCGTGTAGACGCCCGTGTCCCAGTCGATGGCCAGCCGGGCCTTGTTGCCCGAGGTGACCCGGATCTTGATCTCGATGTCCTTGTCCAGGTTGTTGGCCACGCTGACCGGGACCTGGCCGTTGCTTCCCGCGACCGCGCGCGGGGTGTCGAGCACGGACACGTCGTCGATGCGCTCGTCGATCGCCTTCTGCACCTGCCCGGCGAAGGACAGCGCCCGCTTGCCGTCGCCTCGCCAGGAGGCGGAGGCGAGCCGGAGTATGGCCGTGTGGAAGACGTCCGTGTGCTCCTCGGTGACGGTGGCCACGGCGTCGGCCTTGCGCTCCAGCTTGCGTACGGTCGCGAGGTAGGAGCGGCTCAGTTCGGCCTGGCGGTCGTGCTCGGAGTACGTGAGGTCGGCGCGCGGCACTCTGGCCCTGCCGGGCTTGATCGAGTCGAGCGAGGTCATGCGCAGCCAGGGAGCGCTGGAGGCGGCCTGCAGGAGGCTGGAGACGAACGCCGGGTCGGGGGTCCACAGGTGCGACTCGGGGGCCGCGATCACCGTGCGCGAGGCCGTCTTCGCCGGCGTGCCCTGTCCGGTCCGGCCCGTCTGTCCGAACTGGCCGTTCTGCTGGGTCTGCTGCTCGAAGGCGATCATCGCGGTCTCGGCGAGGAACCGCTGCCGCGCGATCATCGCGGCGCCGGGGCCGGACACGTTCCCGCCGAGGACCTCGCTGAGCGTGGGGTCGGCCAGCAGCGCGGTGAGCGGTTTGTCCGCGATGGTGTCGAGCCTGGCCGCCGCGTCGGGAGTGGTCTGCGTGGACGGGGGAACGACCTGCCCGTTCTGCGTCGCGTCCTGCCCCGCGGCCGGCGGCAGCGCGTCTCCCGACAACAGCACGGACGTCACGCCCGACATCGCCAGTTCGTCCACCGCGTCGCGGTCGATCTTGCCGCCGGCCGGCCACGCGGTGGTGCCGTGGATCTCCCGGCCGAGCAGTTCGGTCGCGAGCGTCGCCCCGCGCTGGATGGACGCCGCGGCCTGCTTGTCGAGGCCGTGGTGGACCAGCGCGGCCACGTCCGGGTCGGCGTACGCCGTGGCGACGACGGTCTTGTCCGTCAGCGCGCTGCGCAGGCCGTTCAGCCACTGGCCCGCGGCCGGGTCGGCGTTCTTGCGCGTGCCGCGCACGCTCCTGGTGCCGGAGGACAGGACGCGGACGTCGTCCAGCAGGGCGGGGTCCACGAACCAGGTCACCCCGTCGCCGGTGTCCTGTGCCGTCTGGAGCAGCGACGCCAGGCGACCGGAGGTGAGCGAGGCGGACAGGTCGTCGTCCATGAACGTCGCGTCGTCGGCGCGGTGGGGCCGGTCCACGATCGGCAGCGCGACGGCCAGCTTGACCTTGGGGATCTGCTCGCCCTTGGGGGCGTACGTCAGGAAGGTCCGCTCGATCCCGAGCCGCTGCCCGGTCGCGGCGTCGGTCACCTCGATCTCGAAGGGATAGACCCCGGGCCGGGGCATGCCCAGCTCCCCGGGGGTCACGGTGAACCGGAAGGGCAGCTTTCCCGACTGGTCGAGCGCCGTGGCCTGGACCCTGGTGTTCCAGTTGGTGGTGGCGTACCCCTGCTCCGACAGGTAGGCCGCCATCTCGGCGCGGGAGGCGAACGGCCTGTCCCGGGAGTAACGGACCGCGACCCGGACGGATGCCCCCGCCGTGCCGGAGACGGTCCCCGAGACCGTGATGGGGGCGGTGGCGACGCGCACGACCTCCGGCGTGATCTCGCTGACGAGGAGCGGATCGGCCGGAGCCGCGGCCGCGACACGACCCGGAGGAGGCGCTGCGGCAGCCGAACCGGCCATGCCCGCGGGGGAGGCGAGCAGGGCGGTCAGCAATGTCAGCAGCGCGGCCTTACGGATCATGTGCCGGCCGGCGGTGAGGTACGGCGCACGTCCAGAATGCTATTGGCTACGCGGTCCGCATAGGACTCACGAGGCTCGCGAGACCCCTCCTGTGGGTGGTGGTCAGATCGACGGGCTTGGCCGCCACCAGGTCGAACAGGTGGATGGCACGCACTCGCAACGCGGTGCGGCGCTCGCCGGTCGCGGTGTGGACGACCTCGTCGGGATCGATGCGCTCCATCAGGCGCTGGTCCACCAGGACGGTCAGATCGTCGGGCAGCAGCAGCGGGCAGACCAGGCCGTGCGCGTAATCGGTCGCGGAGTTCACGGTGAAGGCGGACGCGGGGGTTACCCTGTGGGCGCGCAGGACGGCGCCCACCGCCGCCGGCACGGGACAGGAGTTCACCGCGCTCACCACGGCCACCTCGTGTGTCCGCCCGCGCGCCGACACCTCGAACAGCGACACGCACAGGCACGTCTCGGGAGTGACCCCCAGCACCTCGGGAAGCTCGTCCGAGCATGTCAACGGGCGCGGAAGACGTACGATCTCATGGTGGATCTGGTGGGCGAGGAGCCAGCGGTGAATCGCGAGAGCGTCTTTCATCTCGTGTGCTCCTTGCGTCGTCCAGCGCCCCCGAACCGTCCGTGGCCTGGTGATCGCTAGGCGTGTCTCCCCTGGGTGACACCTGACCACCTGGGCCATCGGGGGAGAGTTTCTGTTCCGTGACCGAAGGACCTACCCAGCCTTGTCCGTTTCAAATCTGAGCGACAGCCAGCAGCGCGCCGTGAACGAACTGTTCCGCCGGATCGCCCCTGTCGCCGACGAGCTCGGTGAGCTGTTCTCGGCCCGGGGGCACGAGCTGGCCCTGGTCGGCGGTTCCGTCCGCGACGTCCTCCTCGGCCGGGCGAGCAAGGACATCGACCTGACCACGGACGCCCGCCCCGAGCGGGTGCTGGAGATCGTCAAGGACTGGGCGGACGCCGTCTGGACGATCGGGATCGACTTCGGCACGGTCGGCGTGCGCAAGGGCGGCTGGTTGCTGGAGATCACCACCTACCGCAGCGAGTCGTACGACCCCGCGTCGCGCAAGCCCGAGGTGATGTACGGCGACTCGCTCGACGGCGACCTCGCCCGGCGCGACTTCGCGGTCAACGCCATGGCCGTCCGCCTGCCCGGCCACGAGTTCGTCGACCCGTACGGCGGGCTGCCGGATCTCGCCGCCAAGACGCTGCGGACGCCGGGCAGGCCCGAGCAGTCGTTCGACGACGACCCGCTGCGGATGTTGCGGGCGGCCAGGTTCGCGGGCCAGCTCGGGTTCACCGTGGCCCCCGAGGTCGTCGAGGCCATGACCGCGATGTCCGGCCGCATCGAGATCGTCTCGGCCGAGCGCATCCGCGAAGAGCTCGACAAGCTGATCCTCGGCGCGCACCCGAGGGCCGGGCTGGCGCTGCTGGTGGAGACCGGGCTCGCCGCCCACGTCCTGCCCGAGCTGCCCAAGCTGCGGCTGGAGATCGACGAGCACCACCGGCACAAGGACGTCTACGAGCACACGCTGATCGTGCTCGAGCAGGCCATCGGGCTGGAGACGGCCGGCCCCGACCGGGTGCTGCGGTGGGCGGCCCTGCTGCACGACATCGGCAAGCCGAAGACGCGGCGCAACGAGCCCGGCGGCCGGGTCTCGTTCCACCACCACGAGATCGTCGGGGCGCAGATGGCCAAGAAGCGGCTCACCGAGCTCAAGTTCCCCAAGGACGTGGTGTCGGACGTGTCCAAGCTCGTGGAGCTGCATCTGCGCTTCCACGGCTACGGGACGGGGGAGTGGACCGACAGCGCCGTGCGCCGCTACGTCCGCGACGGGGGACACCTCCTCGAACGTCTGCACAAGCTGACCAGGGCCGACTGCACCACCCGCAACAAGCGCAAGGCGCAGGCCCTGTCGCGCACCTACGACCAGCTGGAGGAGCGCATCGCCCGGCTGGCCGACGAGGAGGAGCTGGCCAAGATCCGGCCCGAGCTGGACGGCAACGAGATCCAGGAGATCCTCGGCGTGCCACCGGGGCCGGTCGTCGGCAGGGCCTACAAGCACATGCTGGAGATCCGCATGGACCAGGGCATGATCGGCAAGGACGCCGCGCGGCAGGCCCTGCTCGCCTGGGCTCACGACAACGGGATCCTGGCGTAGGTGGACGCCGGGGAGGTCCTCCGGCTCGACCGGGAGCACGTCTGGCACCCGTACACGGCCGTGCCGTCGGGGGTGCCCGTGCACGTCGTCCGCCGGGCGGGCGGTGTGCGGATCACGCTCGGCGACGGCCGTGAGCTGATCGACGGCATGGCCTCCTGGTGGGCGGCCATCCACGGCCACAACCACCCGCGGCTCAACCAGGCCGCGCGCGACCAGATCGACGACATGGCGCACGTCATGTTCGGCGGCCTGACCCACGAGCCCGCCGTACGGCTCGCGCACCGGCTGGCCGGGATGACCGGGCTCGACCGCGTCTTCCTCGCCGACTCGGGCTCGGTGGCGGTCGAGGTCGCGATCAAGATGGCGGTCCAGTACAGCGGGCGCTCGACCCTGCTGACCGTGCGGGGCGGCTACCACGGCGACACGTTCGCCGCGATGTCGGTCTGCGACCCGGTCAGCGGCATGCACCACCTGTTCACCGGGATGCTCCCGCGGCACGTCTTCGCGCCGACGCCGCCGCACGACTACGGCCGCCGCCCGGTCCCGGCCCCGGTCCCGGTCTCGATGACGCAGGCCGGTCCCGACGAGGCGTATCTGGCGGAGCTGACCGCGGCCGTCGAGGCTCACGCGGACCGGCTCGCCGCGATCATCGTGGAGCCCGTCGTGCAGGGCGCCGGCGGCATGCGGTTCTTCCACCCGGCCTACCTGCGGCGGCTGCGCGACCTGGCCGACGAGCACGGCGTCCTGCTGATCGCCGACGAGATCGCCACCGGGTTCGGCCGTACGGGGGAGATGTTCGGCTGCGACCACGCCGGGATCAGGCCGGACATCATGTGCGTGGGCAAGGCGCTCACCGGCGGTTACATGACGCTGGCCGCCACGCTGTGCACCGCGAGGGTGGCCGACCGCATCGGCGTGCTGATGCACGGCCCGACCTACATGGGCAACCCGCTCGCCTGCGCCGTGGCCGGCGCCTCGCTCGACCTGCTCGCCGAGCGGCCCTGGCGGGAGGAGGTCGCGCGCATCGAGGCCGCCCTGCTCGACGGCCTCGCCCCGGCCGCGGGCGCCCCCGGCGTACGGGACGTACGGGTGCTGGGTGCGATCGGAGTGATCGAGACCGACCAGCCCGTCGATGTCGCGAAAATTCAGGACATCGTGATGGAGCATGGCGTGTGGTTGCGGCCCTTCGGCCGTCTGATCTACACGATGCCGCCGTACGCCTGCACGCCCGAGGACGTCGCCCGCATCACCGGTGCCATGGTCGCCGCTACGGCGGCCCTCTGACTCAGCCGGCGGACGTCAGTCGGCGGCGGGGACCGGCGGCCTGCGTACGGCGGAGGGCAGGATCAGCCGGTACACCACCGCGCCGAGCAGGTAGCCGACGCCGATCACGGCGAGCGCGAGATAGGACTTGCCGTCGGCCGGCAGCAGCGCCGCCGCCAGCACCGCGCCGAGGACCGTCATGCCGTTGAAGAGCATGTCGTACACGGAGAAGGCGCGGCCGAGATAGGCGTCCTCGACGTCGCGCTGCACGACGGTGTCCGCGCAGATCTTCACGCTCTGTCCCGCGACGCCGATCACCAGCCCGGCGGCGAAGAACGCCCACTCCTGGAACGTCGCGCACAGCGCGAACTCCAGGACTCCGCAGGTCACGAGCATCATCGGGACCCAGACCTCGATGCGGATCCGCTCGGTGGCCCACGGGGTGACCACCACCGCGGCGAAGCTCCCCACGCCGACGGCGCCCAGCACGAGCGCGATGCCCTTCAGCGCGTCGTCGGCGTCGGTGGTGAAGTGGTAGCGGTAGAGCATCACCACGGCCGCCGTCGAGATGCCGAACATCAGGCGGTGCGTCGCGATGCCGCCGAGGGCCGCCGAGGCCGAGCGCCGGTGCGCGATGTGCCGCGCGCCGTCCACCAGCCCGGCGAGCACGTGCCGTACGGCCTCGCGGGCCTGCGGGCGGTCCGGGTCGTACGCGGGGCCGAGCAGGGAGCGCTCCATCGTCCGCGCGATCAGCGCGCTCAGGCCGAAGACGAGGCCGGAGCAGACCAGCAGCACGGCCACGCCCTTGTCGTCCGATCCGGCGATCACGCGGAGCGCGACGCCGGCGCCCGCCCCGACGAACGTCATCACCGTGCCCGAGGTGGGCGTGACCGCGTTGGCCATCATGAGGTGCTCGGACGGCACGACGTGCGGCAGCGCCGCGCTGAGTGCCGACAGGAAGAAGCGGTTGACCGCGAGGACGCCGAGCGCCGCCGCGTAGAAGACGGCGTCGGAGGCTCCCGCCGCGACGAGGCAGGCGGCCAGCACCAGCAGCACCCCTCGCACGACCGGCGCGATGACGAGGATCTGCCGCCTCGACCACCGGTCGATGAACACCCCGACGAAGGGTCCGAGGACGCTGTAGGGCAGGAGCAGCACCGCGAGGCCCGCCGCGATGGCGGTCGCGCTGGCCTGCCGTTCCGGGCTGAAGAACGCGTAGCCGCCGACGGCGAGCTGGAAGATCCCGTCCGAGAACTGCGAGACGAGCCGCGTGGCGAAAAGCCGCCGGAAGTTTCGGCCCCGCAGGACCACTCGCAGATCGGAGACGTAGGACACGGCGACAGCCTACGCGGACGATCACGTGCGAGCATCAGGATCAACCCTGATAAAGCCCCCTACGTCTCCCTCGCATCAAGGTGATCACGTACTCTCGCAGAGTGACTTCACAGGAACATGTCGTGCTGCTCGACGGCGAGGGCAACTCGATCGGCACCGCTCCCAAGTCCACCGTCCACGGCGCCGACACGCCACTGCATCTGGCGTTCTCCAGCTACGTCTTCGACCACCGGGGGCGTGTGCTGCTGTCGCGGCGCGCGGGCTCGAAGCTGACCTGGCCCGACGCGTGGACCAACAGCTGCTGCGGGCACCCGCTGCCGGGCGAGTCGCTGTCGTCGGCGGTGATCCGCCGCCTCGGGTTCGAGCTGGGCCTGGCCGTCGAGTCCGTCGACCTGATCCTGCCGGGCTTCTCCTACCGGGCCGTGATGGACAACGGCACGGTGGAGAACGAGCTGTGCCCGGTCTACCGGGCCGTGGTGACCGAAGAGGCCGCGCCCAACGCCGAGGAGGTGGGCGAGGTCCGGTGGGAGCCCTGGACGTCCTTCGCGGCCGAGGTGATGAGCGGGGAGCTGGACATCTCGCCCTGGGCCCGGAAGCAGGTGCCCCAGCTCGTCGCGCTTGGGCCGGACCCGCTGGCCTGGCCGGTGGCCGACGCCGCCGCCCTGCCGCCGGCCGCGCGCCCGCTCGCCTCGAACAACTGAGGTATACCGGGCCGGGACATGGGACCGCCCCGGTCCGATCGAGCGGAGCCGGGGCGGGACACGCGATGGACGGCGGACGTCAGCGCTCGACCTCGCCGCGGATGAACTTCGCGACGGCCTCGCGGGCGTCGTCGTCGGAGTACTGCTCCGGCGGCGACTTCATGAAGTAGGACGAGGGCGACAGCAGCGGGCCGCCGATGCCCCGGTCGAGAGCGATCTTGGCCGCGCGGACCGCGTCGATGATGATGCCGGCCGAGTTGGGCGAGTCCCAGACCTCGAGCTTGTACTCCAGGTTGAGCGGGGTGTCGCCGAACGACCTGCCCTCGAGGCGGACGTAGGCCCACTTGCGGTCGTCCAGCCACGGCACGTGGTCGGACGGGCCGATGTGGACGTCGGCCTTGGCCATCTCGTGCGGGATCTGCGACGTGACCGACTGGGTCTTGGAGATCTTCTTGGACTGGAGGCGGGTGCGCTCCAGCATGTTCATGAAGTCCATGTTGCCGCCGAAGTTGAGCTGGTAGGTGCGCAGCAGCTCGACCCCGCGGTCCTCGAACAGCTTGGCCAGCACCCGGTGCGTGATCGTGGCGCCGACCTGCGACTTGATGTCGTCGCCCACGATCGGGACGCCGGCCTCGGTGAACTTCGCGGCCCACTCGGGGTCGGAGGCGATGAAGACCGGCAGCGCGTTGACGAAGGCCACCTTCGCGTCGATCGCGCACTGCGCGTAGAAGCGGTCGGCCTCCTCCGAGCCCACCGGGAGGTAGGACACCAGGACGTCGACCCGGGCGTCCTTCAGCGCCTGGACGACGTCGACCGGCTGCTCGTCCGACTCCTCGATGATCTCGCGGTAGTACGTGCCCAGCCCGTCGAAGGTCGGGCCGCGCTGCACGGTGACGCCGAGCGGCGGCACGTCGCAGATCTTGATCGTGTTGTTCTCGGAGGCGACGATGGCCTCCGACAGGTCGCGGCCGACCTTCTTGGCGTCCACGTCGAATGCCGCGACGAACTCCACGTCACCGACGTGGTAGTCGCCGAACCGCACGTGCATGAGGCCCGGCACACGGGTGCCCGGATCCGCGTCCTTGTAGTAGTGGACGCCCTGCACCAGCGATGAGGCGCAGTTGCCCACACCGACGATGGCTACGCGCACCGAACCCATAGCACTCGCTCCTTTACCTATCTGCCTCGGGCGTGTCCGCCCTCTGGGTCTCTTCCTGTACGGCTTGCGCGGGATCCGGGGGGTGATCCCCCTCGCCGGGAGCCGAACGGCTCCGCCGTTCCGAGTCGATCAGCTCGTTCAGCCAGCGGACCTCGCGCTCGACCGACTCCAGCCCGTGGCGCTGGAGCTCAAGCGTGTAGCTGTCCAGCCGCTCTCTCGTACGGGCGAGAGCCTCACGGACGCGGTCGAGGCGTTCTTCCAGGCGGCTGCGGCGGCCCTCCAGGATCCGGAGCCGCACCTCCGCCTCCGTGTGGCGGAAGAAGGCGAAGTGGATGCCGAAGCTTTCGTCCTCCCAGGAGGACGGGCCCGACTGACTGAGCAGCTCCTGCAACCGCTCCTTACCCTCCGCCGTGATCTTGTAGACGATCTTCGATCTGCGGCCGAGAACCGTGTCCGCGGGGGGCTCTTCCTCGGCGATGAGGCCCTCGTTGAGCAGGCCCCTGAGGCAGGGATACAGCGAGCCGTAGGAGAACGCACGGAACATGCCGAGCAGCGTGTTGAGCCGTTTGCGCAGCTCGTATCCGTGCAAGGGCGTTTCGTGCAGCGATCCCAGGACGGCGAGCTCCAGCACACCTCCACGAGAGCCCGTCACTGGAACCACCCCCTGTGTCCGACCGATGTATCGACTCGATACATCCGCAGGATACGTCGGGGTGTCATATATGGCAACGGGTCAACGGTTGGGCAAGATTTGGCAAAGGGTCGTAATCTGGCCCGTATGTGGTCACAGCGGTCGGTCGTGGACTACGGCCTCGCTAAGCGGGCGGCCGTACAGTCCGTCCGCTCCGGCCGCATGCGGGCGCGGGACGTGTGTGACGCCCACCCATACCTGCTGCGCGCGGCTCGGTTCCACGGAGAGCCGACGAGTCGCACATGCCCCATATGCGAACGAAGGAACGTGACCAACGTCACATACGTATATGGGGATGAACTAGGACGAGTGGCCGGCCAGGCAAAAGGAGTGGCCGAGCTCACCGCGATGGCCCGTGAATACCGCGAATTCCGGGTCTACGTGGTGGAGGTCTGCCAAGGTTGTTCCTGGAACCACCTGGCGGTGTCGTTCGTCCTCGGAACAGCCGATCCCCCGGGCCCTTCTCTGTAGGGCGACCTCCACCTCCAGGAGGCCAGCCCGCCGGCCTGCCGGCCGACGTCGATAAATTCCCCGAACCACCTGACGAGGACGCGTGACTTACAGCAGCTACGGACCGGAGCCGACCGGCCGTCCCGAGGACGCCTCGGGCTCCGGTGGATCAGCCCGCCCTGGGCGCCGCCGTCGCTCGCACCGGGAATCCGACGAGTACGGCGAGTATGGCGAGCCCGCTCCGCCGCGACAGCCCGGCAGGGGGCCGGCCCCACAGCCGCCCCGGGCCGCCCGGCAGGGAGGACCCGAGCAGCGCCGCAGAGAGGCGGCCGCCTTCGAGGACACGGCGGCCATGAACGCGCTGCCCCCGAATACGCCCCCTGGTGCGCCGCAGAGCCCGTCGCAGCGACCGGCACAGGGACCGGCACAGGGACCGCAGCAGGGATCCCGGGGACCGGCGGGCGGCGGACGTCCGCCGGCGGGCCGTGACCCGCGCTACGCCGCCGGTTCCGGTGGCCCGGCCGGTCAAGGCGCTCCCGGCGTTCCCGGCCGGCCCGGCGTTCCCGGCGGGGACGAGCGCACCCAAGCGATGAGCATGCCGACGGGCGGTTCGCGCCGCGACGCCCGCGGGGACGCGGAGGGACAGAGCACCGAGGCGATCCAGGCCGGCGGCCGCCGCCGCAGGTCCCCGGGCCGGGGTGGCCGCGGTCCCGGAGGCCCCGGTGGTCCCGGCGGCCCGGGTGGTCCGGAAGGTCCCGGCGGGCGCGGCCCCCGGGATCCACGCGACTTCGACGAGGACGACGAGAAGCCGCGCCGCCGTACGGGCTGGAAGCGCTTCCTCCCGAGTTGGAAGATCCTCGTGGCGGCCTTCACCGTGCTGGCCGCCGGCACCTTCGGCATGATCGCGGTGGCCTACGCCAACACCCCGCTGCCTGCGGCGACGCAGGCGGAGGCCGTGGCCCAGGGCAGCGCCATCTACTACAACGACGGCAAGACGCTGATCGCCAAGGTGGGCACTCCGCGCGTCATCCTGACCGACATCAACAAGGTGCCGAAGCACGTCCAGGACGCCGTCATCGCGATCGAGAACGACACCTTCTGGTCGGACAGCGGCATCTCGATTTCCGGCATGGTGCGGTCGGTCTATATGACCGCGACCGGTCAGCAGCTCCAGGGCGCGTCGACCATCACCCAGCAGATGGCCCGCAACTACTACGACGGCCTCAGCCAGGAAGTGTCGATCAAGCGCAAGATCAAGGAGATCTTCGTCGCGGTCAAGCTCGACAAGCAGATGCCCAAGGATCAGATCCTGCTGCAGTACCTCAACACCGTGCCCTTCGGCCGGGCCTGGGGCATCGAGGCCGCCGCGCAGGCGTACTTCAAGAAGCACGTCGAACAGCTCACGCCGGAGCAGGGCGCCTATCTCGCCGCGCGCATCCAGACGCCGGCCCTGGACGCCGACTCTCCGCGGTTGCAGGGCCGGTTCAAGGACGTCGTCAACGCCATGGCGCGGCTCGATCCCGCCAAGTACGGCAATCTGCCGAACACTGCCAAGTTCCCCAAGACCGTCCCCGCGCGCAACAGCAACGACCTCGGCGGCCTCAAGGGCTACATGGTCACCCAGGTCATGAACGAGCTCGAGTCGCGCATGCACCTGTCCGCCGACCAGGTCAGGAGCGGCGGCTACAAGATCGTCTCGACCTTCGACAAGAAGCTGATGCAGGCCGCCAAGAAGGCGGTCCTCGCCACCACCTCCAGCATGTCGAAGGAGTTCCACGCGGGCCTCGCCGCGGTCGACCCCAAGACGGGGCGGGTGGTCGCCTTCTACGGCGGCAACGACTATCTCAAGGATCCCTGGAACGAGCCGTTCCAGTCCAGGAAGCAGGCCGCCTCGGCGTTCAAGCCGTACGTGCTGGCCGCCTGGCTGGACGCCGGATACAGCTTGAACAGCTACCTGCCCGGCAACCAGACCGTGCCCAAGGAGCTTCCGGGCTTCGAGAAGGGCATCACCAACGGTCACTCGGTCCCGAACTCCATCAACGCGATCTACGCGACCGCACACTCGATCAACACGGCGTTCGCCTCGATGGCGTACAAGCTGGATGAGGCGAACGGCACGGTCGGGCAGCTCAGCGCGGTGAAGCAGATCGCCGAGGAGGCGGGGCTCAGCAAGGAGAGCCTCGACAAGGACGTCGAGGACCACAAGTACCAGTTCTCCATCGGCAGCGCGGGGGTCACCCCGGTCGAGCAGGCCGCGGGATACTCGATCTTCGCCAACGAGGGCAAGCACATCGATTACCACGTGATCAAGGAGGTCCGGAAGGACAAGGAGGTCGTCTTCGCCGAGCGACGCGACGTCAAGCAGGTGATCACGCCGGAGGCGGCGGCCGACTCCGTGGCGGCCATGGAGGAAGTCCTCAAGTCGGGTACGGCGGCGGGCAAGGGCATCGGCCGCCCGGCCGCGGGCAAGACCGGCACGAACAACAACGAGAAGGAAGCCTGGTTCGTCGGCTTCACCCCGCAGTTGTCGGTCGCGGTCGGCATGTACCGCGAGCAGTGCGTGACCAAGGGCGGCAAGATCGTCCAGCCGCTGTACTCCAACTGCCCGGTCACTCCCGGTGGCAAGGAGAGCAAGAAGTACGGCCCCAACAACCCGTACACCCACGTGAGCGAGGTGTCGCTGGGCTTCGAGGGCGCCGGCCCGCCGACCACGATCTGGCGGACGTTCATGACGGAGGCGCTCGCGGGCAAGCCCGTCGAGCAGTTCCCGCCGAAGGCCGGGCTGGGCACCCCGGAGAACCTCGTGCCGAGCCCGACGCCGTCGCCCAGTCCGGAACCGGACGACGGCGGATTCCCGACCGACTTCCCGACCGACTTCCCCGACGACGGCGGCTGCTACGACGGCGGCCCGGGATGCGACAACGGCGGCGGAAACGGCAGGGGCTTCGGCGACGACCCGGGCCAGGGCGGCCAGGACGGCGGCCCCGGGGGCGGCGACGTCCCGTTGAACATCAACCAGGACCCCGCCGGAGCTCCGGCCGCCATGCCGTCGGGGGCCGGCAACGGCAAGGGCGGCAGCGGCGCCTGATCCGCGATCCGGTGTCCTGAAGGGCCCGCGGCGACTCCCGCCGCGGGCCCTTTCGGTGCGCGGAGTCGCCAAGCCGAGGCGTTGAATGGTGCAATACCGAGCATGACGACCCGGACCACGAACGACTCCGCCCCGCTGCCCGGGGTCGCCGCGCGGGCGGTGCCGTACCTGCCTCTCGGGCTTCTCGCGGGGCTCGGCGCCGTTCTCGCGTATCTGTGGAAGTATCCCTGCCGGTTCGGCGGAGCCTGGAACGGCGGTGTCGGGCAGTTCACGAACTTCTGCTACACCGACATCTATCCGCTGTTCTGGACCGAGAAGCTCAACGAGGGCAAGATCCCGTACGTCGACTATCCGGTCGAATACCCGGTGGGCATCGGCGGGATCATGGAGTTCGCCCGCAGGCTCGCGCACGGTGACGGGGTCGTGTTCTACGACGTCACCGTGGTCCTGATGGGGATCGCGCTGGTCGCGGGCGTGCTGCTGACGGCGGCGCTGGCCGGCCCGGCCCGCCGCTGGGACGCCCTCTGGTACGCGATCGGCCCGGCCGTCATCCTCTGCGCGTACATCAACTGGGACCTGGCCGCGGGGGCCCTCGCGCTCGGCGGCCTGCTGGCCTGGGCCCGTCACCGGCCGTGGCTCGCGGGCGTGCTGCTGTCGCTGGCCGTGGCCACCAAGTTCTATCCGCTGATGTTCTTCGGCGCGTTGTTCCTGCTCACGGTGCGTACGGCGAAGTGGGTGCCGTTCCTCAAGACCGTCGCCGCGGCCGCGGCCGCGTGGCTGCTGGTGAACGTGCCGATCATGATGGTCAACTTCGAGGGCTGGAAGAAGTTCTACGCGTTCAGCAGCGAGCGCGGCGCCGACTGGGGCGGGCTGTGGTTCTTCTTCCAGAAGACCCAGTGGTTCGGCATGGAAAGGCCCGGTTTCCTGGCCTTTCTCGGCGACTCCGAGAAGCTGAACACCATGGCCATGGCCGCGCTGGCGGTGCTGCTGCTGGGCGTCGCCGTGCTGGCGCTCGCCGCGCCGCGCCGGCCACGCCTGATGCAGCTGTGCTTCCTGGCCCTGGCCGCCTTCATGATCACCAACAAGGTGTGGTCGCCGCAGTATGTCCTGTGGCTGGTGCCGTTCGCGGTGCTGGCCAGGCCGAGGTGGGGCGCGCTGGCCGCCTGGCAGGTCGCCGAGTGCTGGTACTTCTTCTCGATCTGGCTCTACCTGGTCAGCCAGTATCCCGACCACGCCGGGGAGGGCATCGGCGACGACCCCTACTTCCTGTCGGTCTGGGCCCGGGCGCTGACCATCGTCGTCCTCATGGCGCTCGTCGTCCGCGACATCCTGCGGCCCGAGCACGACGTCGTACGCCAGGGGGAGGCCGACGACCCGTCGGGCGGGGTGTTCGACCACGCCGAGGACCGTCTCGTGCTGCGCCGCTCGCTCCTCGCTCGGGGCGCGCGGCAGCAGCCGGAGACGGCGTGAGCGCCTGAAAGTTACATCGGATTTCGCGCCCGTCGCGGCGTGGTCAGGAGCCGTCCCAGCGGAGGCATCGCGTAGCGTCGCGTGAGAGTGTGCGCGACGAACGGGGGATACGCGATGCGCCGGAGGCCACCATGGCTCCTGCTGCTGGTGTGGGCCGCGACCAGGGGAATCCTCCTCCTCGTCGCGACCCAGACGATCCCGACCGGGCACGGCGAGTCGTTCAGGAACGACGTCACCCTCTACCGCTACTGGTCCGGCGTCCTGATGGAGGGGGAGTTCCCCGCGGGTGACGAGAAGTGGCAGTATCCGCCGTTCGCGGCGCTGCCGCTGCTCGCCCCGCGCCTGCTGCCGCTGGGCTACCACGTCGCCTTCTACCTGCTGGCGGTGCTGTGCGACCTCGCGATCCTGCTCCTGCTGTGGCGGTTCTCGGCCTCCCGCCGCGGCGGCGGCCGTACGGGCCCGTGGGCGTGGACCGTGGGCGCGGCGCTGCTCGGCCCGGTGCTCGTCTCCCGGTATGACGTCATGGTCACGCTCGTGGCGGTGCTCGCGCTGACGGCGTCGGCCAACCCGGCGGTGCGCGGGTCGCTCATCGGCGTCGGGCTCCTCGTGAAGGTGTGGCCGATCGCGCTGCTGGCCGGCCTGCGGCGGTGGCGCGAACTGCTGACCGCGTCGGGGCTCACACTCGTCGTCGCGGTGGCGGGGTGCGGCGCGGCCGCCCTGACCCTGCCGCACGCGCTGGACTTCCTGACCGCGCAGGAGGAGCGGGGGCTGCAGATCGAGTCGCTGGCCGCCACGCCGTTCGCGCTCGCCCGGGCCCTCGGCTGGTGGGGCGGCTACACCACCTACCAGCACGGCGCGATGGAGGCCGTCGGCGGCGGCGTGGGCGTCGCGACGATGCTGAGCCTGGCCGCCACGCCCGTGGCGCTGGCGCTGGTCGGCCTGTGGTGGCTGCGCGCGGCCCCCAGCCCGCGGTCGTACTACGACGCCGCCCTCACCACCGTGCTCTTCCTGGTCGCCACCAGCCGGGTGCTGTCACCGCAGTACCTCGTGTGGGTGATCGGCATCGCCGCCGTCATCCTGTCGGTGCGGCGCGACCGGCCGGGCCCGACGCAGCGGCCGGCCGCCCTGCTCGTCATGGTGGCCGCCCTGCTGACGGGGATCATGTATCCCTGGGTGGAGCAGGACTACAGCTGGACGGGCGCCCTGCCGGGGACGATCGTTCTGGTCCTGCGCAACCTCGTCTTCCTGGCCGCCGCCGTCACGTCGTACGTGCAGTTGTGGCGTGCCACGCGCAGGCCCAGGCGGGTGAGGGAGGAGCAAGACGTGCAGGCGGCCGTACCCGCTTCCTGAGGGTTTCAATCCGCAGAGTTATCCACAGGGTGTGGACGAGCGTCTACAGGTGCTTGCGCAGGAACGCGATGTCGTCGGCCTGGCCCTCGAACGGCGTCTCGACCACGATCGGCGCCCCCGCCGCGCGGCAGACCTCCAGGATCGACTCGGGGTCGATCTGCCCGCTGCCGAGGTTGGCGTGGCGGTCGGCCCCGGAGTCGAACGCGTCCCTCGAGTCGTTGCAGTGCACGAGGTCGATGCGGCCCGTGATCGCCTTCACCCGCTCCACGAGCCCGGCGAGCTCCTCGCCGCCCGCGTGGAAGTGACAGGTGTCCAGGCAGAAGCCGACGACCGAGGGATCCGGCGCCCCCGCCGTCACCGCGTCCCACAGCCGGGCGATGCGCTCCAGTTTGCGCGCCATCGCGTTGCCGCCGCCGGCCGTGTTCTCGATCAGCACGGGGATCGGGCAGTCGGTGCGCTCGAAGACCTTGCGCCAGTTGTCGAAGCCGGTCTGCGGGTCGTCGCCGGCGTTGACGTGCCCGCCGTGGACGATCAGGCCCTTGGCGCCGATGGCCGCCGCCGCCTTGAGGTGCGAGTCGAGCAGCTTGCGGCTCGGGATGCGGATGCGGTTGTTCGCGGTGGCCACGTTGATGACGTACGGCGCGTGCACGTAGACGTCCACGTCCGAGGCGCGCAGGGCGTCGGCGGTGGCGGGTGTCGCCGGGCCCTTCCAGCCCTGGGGGTCGCCGAGGAAGAACTGCACCACGTCGGCGTCGCGGGCCGCCGCGTGCGCCAGCGGGTCGTCCTGGTCGACGTGGGCTCCGATCCGCGGGCGGGAGCCGCTGTGGCTGTCCATGCCGTTCCTCCACCGTTGCTTGCGTGTCAAGGGGCTGCCGGACGCGGAGGGCGAACCCTATGCGCTCTCCAAGAGCGTTTCAAGAGGACACGCTGTTTCAAAAGTGCGAACCAGGGCAGTCGCGTGTCGCGCGCCCCCATGACCCGCGCGCGATACTACTTCGTCGTCAAGGAGACGAGCATGAGATATCGCTTAGGCAGCTTCATCCTTCTCATCTACATCCTCGTCGGTCTCTACGTGGCCTGGCTCCACCACTACATCACCCCCACCCTCCTCAAGCAGGTCGCCCAGGCTCTGATCGCGGTCTTCCTGTGGTTCCTCGTGCTGCTCGGCGTCGATCTGCACATCGGCGGCTGATCGGCGACGCCTCGACCGCCCGGGCTCCGGTCGCGTGGGCTTGGGTCGCGTGGGTTCCGGTCGCGTGGGCTTCAGTTGCGCAGGGTGAATCCGCGGGGGAAGAAGCCCCCGTGCGCGATGCCCAGCGCGGCGCCGACGAACGACCCCACGATCCCCACGATGATCAGTGCCCGCTGTCTGGTGGTCGATGAGACGAACTGGGCGTACAGGCCGCCCCAGAACCCGATCGCGCCCACCCATGACGCGATCATGTGGGCCATCACGATGAAGCCCGTGACGAACGCCACCAGGCCGCACACCAGCGTCGCGATCGTCATCGCGTTCTCCCGCGGGTGCGGCCTGCCGTCCGTGTTCAGCGTGAGGTGAACGGGGTGCCTTCTCTTGCGGCCGATGGCGAGTCGCATCGCGCCTACCCCCTCTCCGACCTCCAGTTTCACTCTCCGGGCCGGGTATGGCCAAGTGGCTGGTAGCCTTATTCGACTGCGTCTGATAAAGGCCGGGGGGCATGGCCGCCCGGCGCGAAGCGCAGGGTCCTCCTGTCACGGCAAGGCGTCGTGACCGCAAGAGTCCAGAGGAGGTTGGATCACACATGCGTCGCTACGAGATGATGGTCATTCTCGACCCGTCCCTCGACGAGCGCACCGTGCAGCCGTCGCTCGACCAGTTCCTCACCGTCGTCCGCAACGATGGCGGCACCGTGGAGAAGGTCGACGTTTGGGGCCGTCGCCGCCTGTCCTACGACATCGCGAAGAAGTCCGAGGGCATCTACGCCGTGGTCGACCTGACCGCCGAGCCCGCCACCGTGAAGGAGCTGGACCGTCAGCTCAACCTGAACGAGGGCATCCTCCGCACCAAGGTCATCCGCCCCGAGCTCCACTGAGCTCCACAGGCAGAACCCGAAGCCCCGGCGGTTTGTCGGGGCCGGGCCGTACTCTGAGCCCTTGACGGCTCAGCTGACGGGATAGGAAGGCGAAAGCGACCGATGGCAGCAGGCGACACACAGATCACGATCGTCGGCAATCTTGTCGACGACCCGGAGCTGCGCTTCACCCCGACGGGGCAGGCCGTGGCCCGGTTCCGCATCGCGTCCACTCCGCGGTTCCTCGACAAGCAGACCAACGAGTGGAAGGACGGCGAGGGCCTGTTCCTCACCTGCAACGTCTGGCGGCAGGCGGCGGAGAACGTCGCCGAGAGCCTCCAGCGCGGCATGCGGGTCATCGTGCAGGGACGGCTGCGCCAACGGTCGTACGAGACCAAGGAAGGCGAGAAGCGCACGGTCTACGAGGTCGAGGTCGACGAGGTCGGCCCCTCGCTGCGCAACGCCACGGCGAAGGTCAACAAGACCTCCCGCCAGGGCGGTGGCGGTGGCGGCGGCTTCGGAGGCGGCCCGGCCAACGACCCGTGGGCGACCGCGGCGCCCGCCCCGCAGGGGGGCTACGGCTCCGGCGGCGGTGGCGGCGGCTTCGGCGGCCCGCAGGGCGGCGGCGGCTTCGGCGGCGACTTCAGCGACGAACCGCCCTTCTAGGTCACCGGGTCCTTCCGGTCCCACCACCGTAAACACAACCGAGCGACCATTCCCGCGACATGCGGGGCTCTGAGAGGAGCACCACGATGGCGAAGCCGGCAATCCGCAAGCCTAAAAAGAAGGTTTGCCTTTTCTGCCACGACAAGATCTCCTACGTCGACTACAAGGACACGGGGCTGCTGCGGAAGTTCATCTCCGACCGCGGCAAGATCCGTGCCCGCCGGGTGACGGGCAACTGCACCCAGCACCAGCGCGACGTGGCGACCGCTATCAAGAACGCCCGTGAGATGGCCCTGCTGCCGTACACGAGCACCGCGCGCTGAGAAAGGAGACTCAGGACAAATGAAGCTCATCCTCACCACTGAGGTCTCCGGCCTCGGCGCTCCCGGCGACATCGTCGAGGTCAAGGACGGCTATGGCCGCAACTACCTCATTCCGCGTGGCTTCGCCATCCGCTGGACCCGCGGCGCCGAGTCGCAGATCGCCTCGCTGAAGAAGGCGCGTGCCGCCCGCGAGATCCGCGACCTGGGCTCCGCCAAGGAGGTCGCCGGCCAGCTCGGCGCCCTCAAGGTGCGGCTCAAGACCCGCGCGGGCGACTCGGGCCGGCTGTTCGGCTCGGTCACGACCGGCGACATCGCCGACGCTGTCAAGGCCGCCGGCGGTCCGCAGCTCGACCGCCGCCGCATCGAGATCGGCAACGCGATCAAGAGCGTCGGCACTCACAAGGTGAGCGTCCGGCTGCACCCGGAGGTCGCCGCCACCCTCGATGTCGAGGTGGTAGCGGGCTGACACCCGCCGCAGTTCCGTCGAGGGCCCTTCTCCGTCCGCCGGAGAGGGGCCCTTCGCGGTTCTCCGGGGCGCCCGGCGACGAGGCGATTCCCCTCAGGTAAACGCGGGTTATACGGAACGCTAGTATCTTGCCGTCCGATTTAGCGGATTTCGTGGAAAGACCCTCTGATGGAGGCTGTGATGCGCCGTCCCTCACTCCTGCTGGCGTCCGGCGCCCTTGTGCTGGCGGCCGCCGCCTGCGCTCCGGCGGACGACACCTCCACCACCGCGAGCGCCGCGAGCCCGGCCGGCTCCGCCGCCGCGAACGCGTGCGCGAAGGAGAGCCTGAAGCTCACCACCCCCGGGAAGCTCACGATCGGCACCGACAAGCCGGCGTACGAGCCGTGGTTCAAGGATGACGACCCCTCCAACGGGCAGGGCTTCGAGAGCGCGGTCGCCTACGCGGTGGCGCAGAAGATGGGCTTCACCAAGGACGAGGTCGCCTGGTCGGTCGTGCCGTTCGACTCGTCGTACGCGCCCGGGCCGAAGCAGTTCGACTTCGACATCAACCAGATCTCCATCACGCCGGGACGGGCCAAGGCCGTCGACTTCAGCAAGGGCTACTACACGGTCAAGCAGGGTGTGGTGGCGCTGGACGGCACGAAGTTCGCCTCCGCCACGACCCTCGCCGAGCTGAAGGACGCCAAGATCGGCGTACAGGCCGGCACCACCGCGTTGCAGGCGGTGCAGTCGGTCATCCAGCCCACACACGACCCGAGCGTGTTCAACCAGCAGGTCGACGCGATCAACGCGATGAAGAACAAGCAGATCGACGCCATCGTCGTCGACCTGCCGACGGCCTTCTACGTGACCGCCGCCCAGGTGAAGGGCTCGAAGATCGTCGGCCAGTTCGCCGCGAACAGCGGCGAGCCCGAGGAGTTCGGCCTGCTGTTCCAGAAGGGCAGCCCGCTGGTGAGCTGCGTCGACAAGGCGCTCGGCGAGGTCAAGTCGTCCGGCGAGCTGGCCCAGATCGAGAGCCAGTGGTTGACGGCCGCCGCGGGCGCCCCGGAGCTGAAGTGACCGAAGGAGAGGCCGCCGCGCCGCCGGGGATGCCGGAGGACGCGGGATCGCCCGTCTGGGTGAAGAGCGAGCGGCAGCTCCGCCGGGAGGCGGAGCTGCGTGGCCGGGCGCGGCGGTCGACGTCGGTCGCCACCGCGTCCACGATCGTCGTGGTGGTCGCGCTGGTCGTCGTGATCACCACGTCGCCCGGCTGGCCGCGGGTGCAGGAGACCTTCTTCAGCCCCGAGGCGTTCGTCAAGGCGATCCCCGACGTGCTGCGCGGGTTCCTGCTCAACATCCAGATCTTCCTCATCGCCGAGGTGTTCATCCTGGTGCTGGGGCTCCTCGTCGCGCTGGTGCGCGGCCTGCGCTCACCGGTGTTCTTCCCGCTGCGCGCGCTGGCCGTGCTCTACACCGACGTCTTCCGCGGCATCCCGACCATCCTGCTCATCTACCTGGTCGGGTTCGGCATTCCCGCGCTCCAGTTGCAGGGCGCGCCGAGCGACCCGGTGACGCTCGGCATCATCGCGCTCGTGCTGTCCTACGGGGCGTACGTCGCCGAGGTGTTCCGGGCGGGGATCGAGTCGGTGCACCCGAGCCAGCGGGCGGCGGCGCGGTCGCTGGCCCTGAGCCAGGGTCAGACCATGCGTTATGTGGTGCTGCCGCAGGCCGTCCGGCGAGTGGTCCCGCCGCTGCTCAACGATTTCACCTCGCTGCAGAAGGACACCGCGCTGGTCACCGTGCTCGGTCCGCTGGAGGCGCTGCGGCAAGCCTCGATCCATGCTCAATACGACTTCAACTACACGCCCTATGTGGCCGCCGCGCTGCTGTTCATCGCGCTGACCGTGCCGATGGCGCGGTTCACCGACCATCTCGCCGCGCGGGCCGCCCGGCGCCGTACGGGAGGCGGCACGGCATGAGCCTGCTCAAGGTCGAGGGCGTCTGGAAGCACTACCACGGGCTGAGTGTGCTGCGCGGGATCGACCTGGAGGTCGCCCCGCACGAGGTGGTCTGCCTGATCGGCGCGTCCGGTTCGGGCAAGTCGACGCTGCTGCGCTGCGTCAACCTGCTGGAGACGATCGACGACGGCGCGATCCACCTGGACGGCGCCGAGATCACCGACGTGCGGGCCGACGCCGACGACGTGCGCCGCCGCATCGGCATGGTGTTCCAGGCCTACAACCTGTTCCCGCACATGACCGTGCTCGAGAACATCACGCTCGCGCCGTGCAAGGTGCACGGCGTGCGGGCGGAGGAGGCAGAGAAACAGGCCAGGGAGTTGCTCGACCGGTTCGGGCTGGCCGACAAGGCGGGGGAGTACCCCGACCGGCTGTCCGGCGGCCAGCAGCAGCGGGTCGCCGTCATCCGCGCGGTCGCGACCAACCCCCGCCTGCTCCTGCTCGACGAGGTCACCTCCGCGCTCGACCCCACGCTGGTCACCGAGGTGCTCGGCGTGATCCGCGAGCTCAAGGAGACCGGGATGACGATGATCCTGGCCACTCACGAGATGGGCTTCGCCCGCGACATCGCCGACACCGTGTGTTTCCTGGAGGGCGGCGTGCTGCTGGAGAGCGGCCCGCCCGAGCAGATCTTCAGCGCGCCCGAGCATCCCCGCACCCGGGCGTTCCTCCAGCGCGTGCTGGAGGCCCGCCGCATGTGAGTCAGGTAGCCGTCCCCGAGGCGCCGGTGACCATCCAGGCGGTGCCGTACGCGCGGAGGGCGAGCGTGACGAGCCGGGCGGCCATCCAGACGCCGAGCGCGAGCCACAGGGCGACCAGGGTGCCCGCGACGGCGGCGAACGGCAGGTAGGCCAGCGTCGTCCACAGGCCCGCCCAGGCGAGGTAGCGCTGGTCGCCGGCCCCGATGAGCACCCCGTCGAGCACGAACACGACGCCCGCGACCGGCTGCAGGAGCGCGACCGGCCACAGCACGGCGAGCAGTTCGGCGGCCACCGCGCCCCGCGCGTCGAACAGGGCAGGCACGAGCGGGCGCGCCAGCAGGACGGCCGCGCAGAACACGACGCCGCACCCGACGCCCCACATCACCATGCGCCTGGTGGCCGCCCGGGTGCCCGCGGTGTCGCCCGCGCCCAGCGCGCGGCCCGTGATGGCCTGCCCCGCGATCGCGATGGCGTCGAGGGCGAAGGCGAGGAACGTCCAGATCCGGGCGGCGATCGTGTGCGCGCCGATCTGGTCGTCGCCCATCCGCGTGGCGATCGAGGTGGCGACGAGGAGCACGGCCTGCAGGCATGCCGTACGGACGACCAGGGCGAACCCTGCGGTGCCGGCGGCCCGCACCCCGGCGAGGTCGGGCAGCAGCGAGGCGCCGTGCGCGCGGGCGGTCCGCACGACCAGCGCGAGGTAGACCGCGGCGGCCAGGGACTGCGCGGCGACCGTGCCCCAGGCCGATCCGGCGATCCCCCAGCCGAGGCCGAGCACGAACCAGATGTTGAGCAGCGCGTTCAGCGCGAACGACGCGACCGACACGGCCAGCGGCGTGCGGGTGTCCTGCAGCCCGCGCAGGACGCCGGTGCCGGCGAGGACAAGCAGCATGCCGGGGGTGCCCAGGAGGCTGATGCGCAGGTAGGTGACGGCCTGCGCGGCGAGCTGGCCCGACGCTCCGAACAGGTGTACGATAAAAGGCGCAAGAGGCCAGCACGCCACGCTGACGGCCAGGCCGATGATCGCGGCCAGCCACAGGCCGTCCATCCCCTGGCGCATCGCCTGCCTGACGTCCCCCGCCCCCAGCCTCCGCGCGACCGCGGCCGTGGTGGCGTACGCGAGGAACACGCACAGCCCGACGAGGGCCGACAGGGCCGCGCTGGCCACGCCGAGAGCGCCGAGCGCAGGATCGGGGAGGTGGCCGACGATGACGGAGTCGGTGAGCAGGAAGAGCGGCTCGGCCACCAGTGCCCCGAACGCCGGGATCGCGAGTCTGAGGATCTCCCTGTCGTGGGCACGGCCGTGTCCCGTTCCGGAGGTAAGTGGCATAAGCCTATTTTGCGGCTTACGGAGCCATGCTCGATCGGTATCGCGAATCTCCGGTGACTTTCTTTCCTCCACAGGCCGTGGATATCGAAATCCCAGGTGGGGGCGGCCTTCGCCGATGTGGTCACATCGCTGTCCACAGGGTCGTCCCCAGGGTTTTCACATGTCAGGGGAGCGGACTGCACACGTTGTCCACAGGGTTGTCCACTGGTCGAGTTGCCGCCCGGCCCTGGGGTTCGGGAGACTTGCGCACCGGGTTGGGGATGCTGTGACCGCTGGGCAGGGGGTGTGAGGGTGAGCGTGCTCGACTTCCCGGGGGGACCGGGAGGCTCCGATTCGATGTTCGAGCGGACGCCGCCGCACAACATCGAGGCCGAGCAGTCGGTGCTGGGCGGCATGCTGCTGTCCAAGGATGCCATCGCCGACGTCATCGAGGTGCTGCGCGCCGACGACTTCTACCGCCCGGCCCACCAGATCGTCTTCGAGGTGATCACCGACCTGTACGGCCGGGGCGAGCCCGCCGACTCGGTGACCGTATTCGACGAGCTGCAAAAGCGCGGCGAGGTCGCGCGCGTCGGTGGCGGCGCCTACCTGCACACGCTGACCGCGATCGTGCCCACCGCCGCTAACGCCGGCTACTACGCGAAGATCGTCCGCGAGCAGGCCGTCCTGCGCCGCCTCATCGAGGCTGGCACCCGCATCGTCTCCTACGGGTACGGCGGCCAGGGCGAGGAGGTCGACGACCTGGTCGACCGCGCGCAGGCCGAGATCTACAAGGTCACCGAGCGCCGCACGTCCGAGGACTACCTCCCGCTGTCGGAGATCATGCCGTCGGCGCTGGACGAGATCGAGGCCATCGGCAGCCGCGGCGGCCAGATGGTCGGCGTCCCGACCGGCTTCCAGGACCTCGACGCCCTGACCAACGGCCTCCACCCCGGCCAGATGATCGTCGTCGCCGCCCGCCCCGCGATCGGAAAAAGCACCCTAGGTCTGGATTTCGCCCGATCCGCGGCGATCAAGCATGGGATGACCACGGTCGTCTTCTCGCTGGAAATGTCGCGCAACGAGATCACCATGCGTCTGCTCTCGGCGGAGGCGCGGGTGGCGCTGCACACGATGCGCTCGGGCATGATGAGCGACGACGACTGGACGCGGATGGCCCGCCGGATGGGCGAGGTCGCCGAGGCGCCGCTGTTCATCGACGACTCTCCGAACATGTCGATGATGGAGATCCGGGCCAAGTGCCGCCGCCTCAAGCAGCGTCACGACCTGCGCTTCGTGATCGTCGACTATCTCCAGCTCATGAGCTCGCCCAAGAAGACCGAGAGCCGCCAGCAGGAGGTCTCGGAGCTGTCCCGGGCCCTGAAGCTGCTGGCCAAGGAGCTCGAGGTGCCGGTCATCGCGATCTCTCAGCTCAACCGTGGTCCCGAGCAGCGTACGGACAAGCGTCCACAAGTGTCAGACCTACGTGAATCGGGCTCCATCGAGCAGGACGCCGACATGGTCATCCTGCTGCACCGGGAGGACGCGTACGAGCGGGAGTCGCCGCGCGCGGGCGAGGCGGACCTGATCGTGGCCAAGCACAGAAACGGTCCCACGGCCACGGTCACGGTGGCCTTCCAGGGCCACTACAGCCGCTTCGTGGACATGGCCACTCACTGACGGCTTCACGGGTCAGTCGATCTCGGGCCAGTCCCAGCCGAGCTGGAGGAACAGGCCCAGGCGGTCGCTCACCGCGCGCATCTCGGAGATCTTCCCCTCCCGCAGGGTGAGGATGAAGATCGCCTCGACGGTGAACGAGCGGTGGGTGGGCTCCGGCATCCGGGGATGAGAGCCGGAGTTCACTCCCGACATCGTCAGCCGCACGGCCACCCGGTCGCCCTCGCCGATCATCTCCTCGACCTTCAGGTGAAACGGGTCGAACGCGTCGAGCTGCTGGGCGATGGCGTCGAACGCCGCGCCCGGCTCGTCGGGCTCCCCGTGGATCACCTTGTTGTGGTCGATCACGTCGTCGGTCATATAGCGGCGCAGGTCGCCCAGCCTCCGGTCGTTGACGGCGTCGAACAGCCCTTGGACGACGGTCTTCTCGGCGGTGCTCATGATTGTGTCCCCTTCGTTTCTTACGGTGTAAGACGACGATATTCTTACGGCGTAAGAGGCGTCAAGGGAGGACCGATGCCGAGAGTGGGACTGTCCAGGGAGAAGGTGCTCGCCGCCGCGCTGGCCCTGGTCGACAGGGAGGGCATCGCGGCGCTGTCGATGCGCAAGCTCGGCGCCGAGCTTGGCGTGGAGGCGATGACGCTCTACTACTACGTGCCGAACAAGGACGCCGTCCTGGACGGGCTGATCGACATGGCGGTCTCGCGGGTCACGGTGGAGCCGGTGGGCCCGTGGCAGGAGTGGCTGCGCGCCTTCGCGGTCGCGATCCGGCGGGAGCTGCTCGCGCACCCCGCCCTGCTGCCTCTGGTCGCCACCCGGCCGGTGCTCGCGCCCGGCGGCCTGGCGACCGTGGAGCGGATGGCGGCCGCCCTGCGGGCCGAGGGGTTCGGCGCGCTGGAGGGGCTTCAGCTCGTCAACGCGGTGGCCACGTTCGTCGTGGGGCACACGCTGGCCGAGGCCGGACGTACGCCCGGGCATGACGAGCCGGACGTAACCGGCGTGATGGAGAGCCTGGACCCGGGGGAGCACCCCGTCCTGGTCGAGGCGCTGCGCGCCGGGCTCGGCACCCCCGAGGACCATCAGGAGCGCTTCGACCGCGCGCTCGACGCCCTGCTCCACGGCCTGGCGCCCCGCGGAAAGAGCTAGGCGGGGCGCCCGCTTCGTCCCGGCCGTGGTCAGGCGTCGGGGAACCCGGGGTTGATGCTCAGCTGCAGCGCACCGTTGAGGCCGACGGCGGTGAGCGCGAACTCCTTCTTCGCGTTGGGCCAGCGGAACGGGCGGGTGGCGCTCTCCACCAGCGGGTCGATGGGGGGCAGCGCGTCCGGCACGTCACCGGCGATCCACTCCGGGATCTTCTCCAGGACTCCGGCGATGGTCCCGATGAGCCCCGCCGCGACGATCGCGATGACCACCCGGATCACGATCCGTCGGCCGGCGGTCGCCACGTTGGAGACGACGGCGCTCACGACGGCGAGGATCACGTCGGCGGCGATCTCCGTTCCCTGCACCCAGGGCGCCACGGTGGACCAGCCGTTCTTCTTCGGCTCCCGCGTCTCCACGAACGTGAGGGACTGGGTGCCGTCCGCCTTCGTGCCCAGCTTCAGCGTCGCGTAGTGGGTGATCTCGGCGTAGGCGTCGATGCCTGGGGAGATGTTCGTGTGCACGTACGCGTAGATCTCGATCTCGGTTCCGGACACCGTGACCTGGAAGGTCGTCATCTCCGGGTGATAGTCGACGAGCCCGACCCGCACCGGGTCCAGCTTGACGGTCTCGACGGCCTCGATCTGGGTGTTGTGGTTGGTCACCTGGAACGTCGTCGGCGAGGCCTTGGGGAAGTGGGACTGAACCCCGGGAAGGACCATCTTCTCCAGGAAGCGCTCCGCCGAGATGCTGAGGCCGGCCCGCGCGCCCTCGGGAAGCGCACCGGACTCGAGACCCTCGACCTTCCCGGCGACGTCGCGGCCGTCCGTCATGCAGAGCACGCCCAGCAGCGCGTCGTCAGGGGTGGGGCCGGCGGCGTACGCGTACCCGGTGTAGGTGGGGGTCAGCCATGAGAAGTCGCCCTCGCCCTCGACCTTGCCGATGTCGACGGTGGCGAACACGTGCTTGAACTCCGCGATGTTGTCCTTGCACCAGACCGCGAGGACGTCCTTGAGCGCGCGGTCCAGGTTCTCGTCGGGTGCCGGGGAGGAGTAGGTCACCGAGGACACCTCGACGACGGGGCTGTCCGGGCCCTGGTCGGTCGTGCGGACGACGAGGTCCTTGGAGCCGGGACCCCGCGTACCGGGATCGGGCAGGTAGATCAGATGGACGAGCACGTAGGCGACACCGCCCTTGACCACGTGGTCCTTACCGTTCACGGTCACCGTGGCGGTGAACGGCAGGTGCATGCGCAGGTCCGTTCCTGATCCGCCGCCGACGGCTACGGACCAGGTGCCGAAAGTGCCGGTCGCGTCGATCTGGGGGCCGAAGTCCGAGGCCTCGACCCGCGCCCGCCAGGTGGTGGGTGAGACCGCGTTCGCCGCGATGGCGCGGTTGACGTCGCTGATCCGGATGGCGAAGACCGTGTCCCAGCCGCCCGTGCTGAACGTCGCCCCCGAGGTGGCAGGGACGGCCGATGCGAGCCGGGCCTGTCCCTGCTCCTCGCGTGCCTTGCTGAGCTCGGCGTCGGTCAGCTGGAGGTGGAGCAGGCTGCTCTTGTCTAAGTCGAGGGAGCTGAGGGAGTCGAGGGGTATCGGCAGTGTCATGGCATCTCCCTGGATGCTCGATGATCGCGGGCCGGCCGTCAGGCCAGGCGGCCGCTGAGGAGAAAACAGCCGTCGAGCGCCGCGCGCTCGACGGCGACGGTGCGGGCTCCGCGCCACTGCACGGAGCTGCTGGTCCACCGGTCCAGCCCGGCCGGTCCCTCCTGGGAGCCGAGCCGTCCGGCCAGGTCCTTGCTGATGATCGTGACGACCAGCTGGGTGACGCCCTCGACCACCGGCCCGCCGAGGATGTACCAGAAGGGAACGTCTGCCTGGTAGCCGCTGCGCGGCTCGTGGTCGGAGACGAACGAGATACGGGCGGAGGCGGGGTCGAAGACCATGCGGGACTGGCTCGTCACCCAGTAGGTCATCGAGATGCCGGCCTTGAGATCGCAGTCGCCCTCGACCCGGATGGCCAGCTCGCCCCCGACGACCCCGACCGTCAGCGACGTCACGCGCGGTGTGTACCAGATCGCCCCTTCATGCAGGGACCTGGTGGAGAAGGTGGACGTGTTGCGTACGGCCCGGAGGGCGGGATCGTACGCGAGGTCCGCGACGGAGGCGTCGCCGCCGAACACCCCGGGCAGGCCGGGCCGGACCATCTCGGTCAGGAACAGCTCCGGGGACACGGCGAACGTCACCTCCCCGCCGCCGGTGGTCAGCTCCGGGTCGACGACCCTGGGCAGCCGGGAGACGTCACGTCCGTCGGTGACGCTCAGCACCGCGACGTGCCCGGGGTCGTCGGGCGCGAGGCTACGCGAGTAGCAGAACGCCGACCGGACCGGGTCCAGCCGGCCGCCCTGGCCCGGTGCGACCAGGTTGACCTGGGCGAGCGCGTACGACAGCGCGGTGGCGTGCTCGACCAGGTGCTCGGCGATGGCGCCCACGACGATGTCCCGCCCGGTCTTCCCGAGCCGGTCGAGGACCTTCGCCGGGCCGGTGAGCGCCACAGGGGTGACCACGCCGGGCACGGGCACGTCGCCCGGCCGGCCGGCCCTGGTCAGGTCGAACACGAGGTCCCTGGGCCGTCCCACGTCACCCGGCAGGAGCTGGAGGGAGACCGTCACCACCGCGGTGGCGCCGGTGAGGTCGATCACGTCGCCGGATCCCCCCGCGACGCCTCCCGAGACGATCGGCAGGGCCAGCCGCAGCAGGTCTCCCGGGTCGCCGGGCAGGACGCGCCATGCCCCCAGACGCGCAGAGCCCTTGTACGGCGTGCCGAAGTTCTCTCCCCCGAAGGAGAATTCGTCGGCCGGTGTCCGCGGCCGGATGGCGAGCATCCGGTTCACGGACTCCACCGACAGCGTGGTCACCGTGTCCCAGCCGTGCAGATCCATGGGTCGTCCCCGTCCGCCATGTCATCCCCGTGCCACTTGCGGCGTCCCGCGTGCTGCGGGACGCCGCGGCCGGGTCACGGGCTCCGCACCGGCCCCCGCCGGCGCCCCTCGGAGCTGTGCCCCGCTTCCCCCGCACCGCGCCCCGATCGCGGTATGGCAGGAGCATGACCCGGCCGGATCGCCATCCGATGTATGCCGAGTTGTCGTGCTCGTCAGGAGCGTGGGCAGGGGTCCTGCTGTTCCAGCGCCGCCACCCGCCCGGCGGCCCACTCGGCCCAGTCGCGCTGCGCGGCGGTCAGGCGCAGGCCCCACTCCAGCGCGATGTCGCCGTACAGCCGCAGCGCGTCGTCGCCCTGGCCGATGACGAACTCGCGGATGCCGAGGAGCTGGTCGTGCTCGTGGACGGCACGCTCGGCGAGCCGCTCCAGGTAGCCGCGGGCGGCGCCGGTGCCGACCTGGTCGAGGAAGAAGACCCGCAGCAGCATGTCGCTGCGCCGGGTCATGGTGGGCGGCACCTCGACCAGCCAGTGGCGCAGCTCGGCCCGGCCCTCCTCGGTGATCTCGTATTCCTTCCGCCCGCGCGGGCCCTCCGCCGCGACCCGCACCAGCCCTTCCTTGGCCAGCCGGCCGAGCTCGGCGTAGAGCTGGCTCTGGGTCGCGGGCCAGACGTTCTCCAGCGACAGCTCGAAGGTTTTCAGCAGGTCGTAGCCGCTGGCTGGCCCGGCCGACAGAAGGCCGAGCATGGCATGACGAAGGCTCATGGGTCCGATCGTACATTCCTGTGTTGACATGTCGATAGCGGAGGTTCTACTTTCGACATGTCACTAATGGAATGTTGAACCTAAGGAACCCCCCGTGCTCCGTTACGTCCTCACCTTCCTCCCCTGGATCGCCTTCGCCGTTCTCAGCACGAACGGTGAGGCCAGATTCGGAGCCGCGGCCGCGCTCCTCGTCTCGATCGTGCTGCTCGCCGTCGACCGCAGGGCGGGTCGTGGCTGGGACGAGATGGTCATCGAGCTCAGCTCGGGGGTGTTCTTCGCCGGTCTGACGCTCGCCGCGTTCACGGTCACGCCGGCGCCCTTCGGCGAGTACGGCCCGGCCGTCTCGGTGGGCTGGCTGGCGCTCACCGCCTGGGGGTCGCTGGCCGTCCGCAAGCCGTTCACGCTGGGCATCGCCCGCCGGACGACCGCTCCCGAGGTGCACGCGACCCCGCTGTTCTACCGCGTCAACGCCGTCATCACCGCCGTGTGGGCGGTGGGCTTCACCCTCAACGCCGTCGGACTCGCCCTGCTGCTCGCCTTCGCCCCGCACGCCACCGCCGCGATCATCGCGGTGAAGGTCTGCGGCTTCGCACTCCCGGCCCTGTTCACCATCCGCTACCCCCAGATCGTCCGCGCCCGCTACGCCGCCTGAAGGGAATCACCGCCATGACCGCCTCCTACCTGAGCGGCCGCCTCGCCCCCGTGCCCGACGAGATCGACGCGATCGACCTGCCGATCGAGGGCACGCTCCCGCCCGAGCTCACCGGCCGCTACTTCCGCAACGGGCCCAACCCCCGCCCCGGGGAGGACCCCGGGCACTGGTTCGTCGGTCACGGGATGCTCCACGGCGTCCGGCTGCGCGACGGACGGGCCGAGTGGTACCGCAACCGCTGGGTCCGCACCACCCGCTTCGCCGGCGCGCCGTACGTGCACGAGCGCGGCGTCGACCTCGCGGCCGTCCCCGCCAACACCCACGTGATCCGGCACGCCGACAAGATCCTCGCGCTCGTGGAGAACGGCCTGCCGTACGAGATGACGCCGGAGCTCGACACGGTCGGCCCCTGCGACTTCGGCGGGCGGCTGGCCACGGCGATGACCGCGCACCCGAAGGAGGACCCGATCACCGGGGAGCTGCACTTCTTCGGGTACGGCTGGGCCAAGCCCTACCTCACCTACCACCGCCTGTCCGCGGCCGGCGAGCTGGTGGAGAGCAGGCCGGTGGACGTGCCCGAGCCCACCATGGCCCACGACTTCGCGATCACGAAGCACCACGTGGTGTGGCTCGACCTGCCGGTCGTCTTCGACTTCGACCTGGTGGGCCGCGGCATGCCGTACCGGTGGGACGACGCGTACGGCGCGCGGCTGGGCGTGATGAGCCGCGGGACCGGCGACGTGCGGTGGTTCGAGATCGACCCCTGCTACGTCTTCCACGTGGGCAACGCGAGCGAGGACGAGCACGGGCGCCTCGTCGTCGACGCGGTGCGCTACTCTCCGGGGGCGTTCTGCGGCTTCTGGCCGACCATCGGCGGTGCGGTCAACCCGGCCGCCCACACCGGGGGCGCGGCCCTGCACCGCTGGACGCTCGACCCCGCCACCGGCGTCGCCAAGGACGAGCCGCTCGACGACCTGGACGTCGAGTTCCCCACGATCAACGAGACGCGCACCGGCCTGACCAGCCGTTACATCTACGCGGTCAGCAAGGGCGCGATCGTGAAGTACGACACCGCGAACGGCACGAGCCGGGCGCACCCGACGGGCGAACGCTCGCCGGGCGAGGCCGTGTTCGTCCCCGCCTCGGGCGCCAAGGCCGAGGACGAGGGCTGGCTGCTGTCGATCGCGGGCACCGAGCACGGCGCCGAGCTGCTCGTGCTCGACGCGTCGGACCTGGCCCAGGTGGCGTCCGTACGGCTGCCGCGCCGGGTGCCGGCCGGATTCCACGGCTCGTGGATCCCCGACGAGATTCCCGGCGACATCCTCCGCGCGTGAGCCGTACGGACGCGCACCGGGGTCAGACCCCGGGGACCCGGACGGCGTCGCACAGCAGGACGAGCCGCGCTCCCGGCTCGACGGAGCACTAGGCGGTGCGACCGAGCTGGTGGACGCGTCGCACCCGGCCGTCGTCGGCGACGTCGCCGATCAGGATCCAGTCGATAGCCACGTGTCCGCGCTTGCGGTGCTCCGTTGTGAGGCGGCAGCGTGCGGCGAACTCGTGGCCGCTGACGAAGAGGTCGTCGATTCGCATCTCGATGGAGGTGACGTTCTTGCGTGCCGGGGCCGCATGGCCGACCAGTTGGTCGCGGGTGAGCGTTGTGCCGTCGGTTATCCAGACCGCGTCGGCGGTCATGGTGCGGTCCACGATCCGCTCGGGGTCTTCGTCGGAAAGGGCCATGTCGCGGGTGTAGTCGATCAGAAGGCGGCGTGCCGCCCTCTCAGTTATCTCTGACATGGTTGTCAGCATTAGTATTGTCGTTATGATTGTCAACCGTGTCAGATATAAGGCGGCGGCGTCAGCGGGTGGAGGTCGCCCGCAACCGTGACGCGCTGGTGTCGGCGGCAATCCGGGTTCTCGCCCAGAACCCGGAGGCGAGCATGGCGGAGATCGCATCGATGGCCGGTGTGACGCGGCAGACCGCGTATGTGCACTTCGGGACCCGCGAGGCGCTCCTCTCGGCGGTGCGTGACGAGCTGAGCCGCCGTGCGTTCGCCGTGCTGGACGCCGCTGATCTCGAGGCGGGTACCGCCACCGAAGCTCTCGGCCGTTTTCTCACCGCAGCCGGAACACTGCTGACCGAGCAGGCGGCAGTCGGTCATGGCGATGCCACCCAGGAGGAAGACGAGTCACATCACCTGCTGGTCGAGCAGAGCTTGGAGAGCCTGATCCGTCGCGGCCGCGACAGCGGCGAGTTCGCGACCGATCTGGACACCGGCTGGTTGGTCGCGGCGACGATCGCGCTCGGCCACGCCGCCGACCGTCACATCCGCGCCGGCCGCTCGGACGCACGGGGGGCGGCCAGGCATTTCCGGGCCTCGGTGATGCGCTTGTGCGGCGCCGACGATCCCGACCCCGTGTAACGCGCCACGTGCGTTGGTGCCGCAGGTGGAAGCGCCGTGGATTTGCGTCGTGCCTGGCCGGGGGCACCTGGCTAGGGCACGGGGCGGTAGTGGGTGGTGACCCGGCCGTCGTCGAGCACGTGCAGGGCGATGGCCGGCGGCAGGTCGTAGTCGACCGGGGGATGCGCCGAGGTCTCGGACGGCAGCAGCGCGGTGCTGACCACTCCCGGCGCGACCAGCAGCGGCAGCCCGGCGAACGTCGTCGACGCCCCCGTGTGGGCGTGCCCGGCAAGCACCGCGATGGCGTGCGGGTGGCGGCCCAGGACCTCCGCCAGCCCCTCCGGCCGCCCGAGCCGGATGCCGTCCACGTAGGGGATGCCGAGCGCGACGGGAGGGTGGTGCATGCCGACGAAGGCGGGGACGCCGGGCGTGGCGGCGAGCACGGAGTCGAGCCAGGCCAGGGTGTCGTCGTCCAGCGCGCCCTCGGACCGGCCGGGGATGCTGGAGTCGCACAGCGCGATCGTCGCGTGGTCGAGGTTGAGCGCCTGGTTGACCGGGTGGTCGCCGTCCTGCTCCAGCAGGACCTTGCGGAGGTTGCCGCGCGCGTCGTGGTTGCCCGGGCACAGCACGAGTGGCACGTCGTCGCCGGCGATCAGCTCGCGGACGGTCTCGTACTCCTCCATCGCGCCGTGGTCCGCCAGGTCGCCGGTGAGCACGATCGCGTCGGGCCGCAGCGCCCGTGCGTAGGTGAGCGCGCGGGCGGCGCGCGAGGTGTTCCGCTCGCTTCCGTCGATGTGGATGTCGCTGACGTGCGCCAGCACGAGCATGTGATACCTCCGGGCGGATGGTGGGAGCTCCAGCTTCTCACGCGCGCGAGCGGCGGTCAGGACGGCGAACACGGCCACTGCCGGATCCGGGAGGCCGGGCGCGGCTTCCGGCTCGACCGAATCCGGTGTGCCGAGGTCACCGCCGAGGCCGCGCCGGCCCGCGAGCTCGCCACCCTCGACCCGGCGCTCGCGACCGCGACGCACGCCGAGTCGCTGGAGTCGTTCACGAACCGCGCGTAGACCGCCCGGACAGTCGTTCGGCGAGGATCCGGGCCCTGGCGAGCTGCACCTTCCGCGCCTGGCCCGCCGCGAATCCCATCACGAGCCACGGTGCGCTCAGGTCCAGCCGGTCGTCCACCCGCGTGCCGCCGGCCTCGGGGGACAGGTCGAAGCGGTAGCCCATCCGGACGCCGCCGGGGCTGCGCACCTGTCCCCGTACGGACAGTCCCTCGGTCAGCAGCGTGACGGCGATGGGGTTGTCGTACTTCAGGCCGAGGAAGCGGAACCGCTCGATGGAGGTGTAACGCACCACCCCCGGCTCGGACCGGTCGACGTCCCGCACGGCGACCACGAGCGGTGACAGGCCGATGTAACTCTCCGGCGTCGTGAGGTGCTCGAACACCTTCTCCGGCGCGGCGTCCACGTGGAACGTATTGGTCAGCACCCGTGCGGGCACCCGGCCTCCCCTGATCGTGCTTAAAGGGGATTGTGGCAGGACCGGATCGCCGCACGGACGCCGGATGATCACGATGAGGTGTCGCGCAGGAAGGCGGCCGTCGCGGGATCGGCCGGATAGAACGACTCGATGGCCAGCTCGGAGACCGTGATGTCGAGCGGGGTGCCGAAGGTCGCCACGATGCTGAAGAACGACAGCTCCCGCCCGGCCCGCCGCACCCGGAGCGGCACGAGGATGTCCCCGGGGCCGGGCAGCTCCACCTCGGGTTCCGGCTGGTCGCAGGGGTAGTCGCGCAGCTCGGCGTACAGCTCGGTGAGCTGCGGGTCGGCGGTGAGCGTGATCTGCCGGCGCAGCCGTCCGAGCAGGTGCGCCCGCCACTCGCCCAGGTTCAGGATGTGCGGAGCGAGCCCTTCAGGGTGCAGGCTCGCCCGCAGCACGTTGCTCAGCAGGTCGGGGTCCACACCCTCGGCCAGCAGCGCGATGCCCTCGTTGGCGTCGACGAGGTTCCAGACCCGGTCCACCACCACGGCCGGGTAGGGGTCGTGGGCCGACAACAGCCGCCGGATCGCCTCGCACACCGCCGCCATCCCCGGCGAGTCGAGCGGCGACTCGGTGTAGACGGGGGCGTATCCCGCGGCCAGCAGCAGGTGGTTGCGCTCGCGGAGGGGCAGGTCGAGGTGCTCGGAGAGGTGGAGCACCATGTCCCGGCTCGGCGTGGCCCGGCCGGTCTCCAGGAAGCTGATGTGCCGGGTGGAGATCTCGGCGCGGTTGGACAGTTCGAGCTGGCTCATCCGCCGGTGCTCGCGCCACTGGCGCAGGAGCTCCCCGAACGGCCGCTGATAGAGCGTTGCGACGGTCACGCCCTGGACGCTATCCGGTCGCCGATCGGCCCGGCGATTACCCCTGAGGTAGGCGCCGGGCCGCCAGGGCCGCATCGGCTACTCCCAGCGGAACAGCCGGGCCGCGGCGAGACCGGCGGCCAGCGCCCAGCCCGCCAGCACGGCGAGGTGGAGCGGCTGGGGCGCGTGCCCGCCCAGGGCGTCCATCAGTCCCTGCCCGAAGGCGCCCGTGGGCGTGAAGTCGCTGATCCGGCGCAGGATTTCGGGCATGAGCGGCCGGGGCAGCCACATCCCGGCGAGGAACAGCAGGGGGAACATGAGAGCCGAGCCCACTCCCTGGACGACGCGGGCGTTCGGCGCCACGGCGGCCAGCAACAGGCCGATGGCGAGCATGGTGAGCGAACCGAGGACGAAGACCACGGCGAACGTCCAGGGCGAGCCGGGGAACGGCACCCCGAGGACCAGGCGACCCAGCACCAGCGTCAGCGTGGTGGCGACCACGGACACGACCACGTTGATCACCAGTTGGGCCGCCAGCAGCGCGCCCGGCCGCACCGGCGTGGTGGACAGCCGCCGCAGCACGCCGCGTTCCCGGTAGATCACCAGGCTGCCCGGCAGCACGCTGAGCCCGAGCGTCACGACCGACAGCAGCACCATCATCGCCGTGAAGGGCGCGTCCACGAACCGCTGCCCGCCCAGCGACGGATCCGCGTCGCGGAAGCCGGGGATCGTCGTGCCGAGCCCCAGCAGCAATCCCACCGGCAGCACGATCGCGAAGAACACCGCCATCGGCTCGCGGAGGAAGAGCCGGGCCTCCACGGCCGCGAGTTTTCCGAAGGCTTTCGTCATGACTCCTCCTTGCCGGTGAGAACGAGGAACGCGTCGTCGAGGGTGGTCCGCTCCATCCGCAGGCCCCGCGTGCGCGACGGGGGCAGCACGGCGGCGACGGCGCTCAGCAGGTCGCCGGTGCCGGTGACGGTGACTTCCCCGCCGTCCCTGGTGACGGACGCCACCTCGGGCAGCGCCCGCAGACCGTCGACGGGATCGTCGGTGTGGAAGATCAGGCGCTGCTCGCCGCCGGCGCGGGCGACCAGCCCGGCGGGGGTGTCCACCGCCCGCACCCGCCCCCGGGAGATGACCGCGACCCGGTCGCACAGGCGCTCCACCTCCTCCATGAAGTGGGTCACCAGCAGCACGGTCACGCCGCGTTCCCTGATCCGTGAGACCAGGTCCCACGTGTCGCGGCGGGCCTGCGGATCGAGGCCGGTGGTGAGCTCGTCGAGTATCGCGACACGCGGGCTTCCGACCAGCGCGAGCGCGACCGACAGCCGCTGGCGCTGACCGCCCGACAGCTTGCCGAAGGGCGCGCGGAGATCGAGCCCGGCCTCCACGGCCAGGGCCCGCCAGTCGGCCGGACGGGAGTAGAACGAGGCGTAGAGCGCCAGCGCCTCCCCGACCCGGATCTTGTCGGGCAGCGAGCACTCCTGGAGCTGCACGCCGACCTGCTCTTTCAGGTCCGCGTCCACGGTGACCGTGCCCGCGGTGGGCGTGCGCAGCCCGGCGACGCACTCGACCGTCGTCGTCTTGCCCGCCCCGTTGCGGCCCACGATGCCGAAGACCTCGCCCTCCTCCACGGAGAACGACACGTCCTCGACCGCCACCTTCGTTCCGTACGCCTTGCGTAGGTGGTCCACGGTGATGATTGCCATGGCCAAGACGCTAGGAATCGGACGGTCCGCGGAGAATGCGGCTGCGGACCCGATGGGGGTGCACTTTCCTCCACCCCCATCGGGCGGATCGGGCCACTGTGCCGGCCCGGTGTCGCCCTCCAGACTGGACCCATGACCTCAGCTCGCCCGACGTTCACCGCCCTGGCCCGGAGCGCCGCCCTCGCCGGCCTCGCCCTGCTGGGCCTGGCCGTCGGCCTGGTGGTGCTCGCGGCGGTGCTGCTCACCTTCCTGGTGGGCCTGGTAGTGGTCTTCCCCTCGGCCGTACGGCTCGCGCGGGCCGTGACCCGGCTGCAACGCGGGCTGACCGCCCGATGGTCGGGCATACCCGTGGACGAGCCGTACCGGCCCGCGCCGCCTCCGCCGGTGCCCCAGTCCGACGGGTGGTACCGCGACGGCCGCACGCTGTACAAGCGGCCGACGATTCCGGCCTTCAACCAGCGGTGGAACTGGATGACGAAGGACCCGGCCACCTGGCGCGACCTCGCCTACCTGCTCGCCGCGCCGCTGACGAACGGGCTCGTGGTCGCCGCGCCGCTGCTCGCGACCGCGTACGGCGTCGCGTGGGCGGCCGGAGGCAACCCGGTGATGGGCGCGGTCTGGATCCTGCTCGCGGTGATCGGCGTGCGCTGGTACGCGCCGTGGGCCGTGCGCCTCCACGGCCAGGTCGCGGCCGCGCTGCTGGGGCCCACCGAGAAGGCCAGGCTGGCCCGGCGGGTCAGCCGCCTGGACGCCGCCCGCACCGAGGCCGTCGACTCCCAGGCGGCGGAGCTGCGCCGGATCGAGCGCGACCTCCACGACGGCGCCCAGGCCCGCCTGGTGGCGATCGGCATGACGATCGGCGCGGCCGAGCAACTGCTGGAAGACGACCCGCAGGCCGCCCGGGCGCTGCTCGGCAAGGCGAGGGAGGCCTCGGCGACCGCGTTGCAGGAGATACGGCGACTGGTGCGCGGCATCCATCCCCCGGTGCTGGCCGAGCGCGGCCTCGGCGACGCCGTACGCGCCCTCGCCCTGGACAGCCCGCTGCGCACCCACGTCACGGTCGACCTGCCCGAGCGCGCCACCGCCCCTCTGGAGTCGGCGGCGTACTTCGCGGTCAGCGAGCTGCTGGCCAACGCCGCCCGGCACGGCGACGCGACCGAGGCGTGGGTGGACGTGAGCACGCAGGGGCCGGCGCTGCGCGTGACGGTGACCGACGACGGTCACGGCGGCGCGGACCCCGAGCAGGGCACCGGTCTGCGCGGCATCGAGCGCAGGCTCGGGGCGTTCGACGGCGTCCTCGCGGTGAACAGCCCGGTGGGCGGCCCGACCACGGCCGTCATCGAACTGCCCCGGGCGTTCCGGGTGCGGCCGGCGCCGATGACCCCGTGGCGTTACTTCGGCCGCCTCTGCTGGGGACTGTGGCCGATCGCGCTGTTCCCCCAGGGGCTGGTCGCGATGGTGCTCAAGCTGGTGGGGTCGCCGGTGAAGTCCTGGTTCCTCGGCCTGTACGTGCCCGGGCCCTTCCAGTGGCCGGTCATCGTGGGCATGATGCTGCTCGGCGGCGGTCTGCTGGCCGTCGCGCTGGCGACGACGGTGCGGACCAGGGAAGCGGAGGGCGGCACGTGCGGGTAGTGCTGGCGGAGGACCTGCACCTGCTGCGGGAGGGCCTGGTCGCCCTCCTGCGCGCGCACGGCTTCGAGGTGGTCGCGGCGGTCGAGTCCGGCCCGGAGCTGCTCGCCGCCCTGGTCGGCGAGCGTCCCGACGTGGCCGTCGTGGACGTGCGGCTCCCGCCGACCTTCACCGACGAGGGGCTGCAGGCCGCCCTGGCCGCGCGGCGGCAGGTGCCCGGCCTGCCGGTCCTCGTGCTCTCCCAGCACGTCGAGCAGCTGTACGCCAGGGAGTTGCTGGCCGACGGGTCCGGCGGCGTGGGCTACCTGCTGAAGGACCGGGTGTTCAACGGCGAGCAGTTCGTGGACGCCGTACGCCGGGTCGCGGCCGGCGGGACGGCCATGGACCCCGAGGTGATCGCCCGGCTCCTGGCGAGCAACGCGCGCAACGAACCGCTCGGCCGCCTCACCCCCCGGGAGCGCGAGGTGCTGGAACTGATGGCCGAGGGCAGGTCGAACGCCGCGATCGGGCAACGGCTGTTCCTCAGCGACAGCGCAGTGGGCAAGCACACGGCGAGCATCTTCACCAAGCTCGGCCTGGCGCCCTCCGACGACGACAACCGGCGCGTCCTCGCCGTGCTCGCCTTCCTCAACAGCAAGTAGGGCCGGCCGGGAATGTCGGTGCCGGGCGCTACTTTGGAGCGAGTCGTGGCACAGCAGGAGGTCGGGATGAAATTCCAGGTTAACCGCGACGTTCTGGCCGACGCGGTGGCGTGGGCGGCCCGGGTGCTGCCCGCCCGGCCCGCCGTGCCCGTTCTCGCGGGCCTGCTGTTGGAGGCGGGAGACGACCTGCGGGTGTCCGCCTTCGACTACGACGTCTCGGCCCGCGCCGACGTCGAGGCCGACGTCGCCGAGCCGGGGCGGGTGCTGATCCCCGGGAAGGTCCTGGCCGAGATCACCCGGAGCCTGCCGGCCCGGCCCGTCGAGATCGTCAGAAGCGGCTCGGAGGCGGTGCTCACCTGCGGCAGCACGGAGTTCGGGCTGATCACGATGCCGGACGAGGACTTCCCCGCGATGCCGCAGATGCCGCCGAAGGTCGGCGCCGTGGGCGGGGGCGCCTTCGCCACCGCGGTCGGGCAGGTGGCCGCCGCCGCGAGCCGCGACGACACGCTCCCCATGCTGACGGGCATCCGCGTGGACATCGAGGGCGTGCGGATGTCGATGGCCGCCACCGACCGCTACCGCATCGCCGCCGCCGAGTTCCTGTGGCATCCCGAGCGGCAGGACGTGGGGCACGGCGTGGTCGTGCCGGCGCGGGTGCTGGTCGAGGTGGCCCGATCGCTGCGCGGTGGTGAGGTGGCGATCGGCCTGGGCGACAACGTGGCGGGCTTCGAGAGTCAGGGGCGCACGACGACCGTGCGACTGCTGGACGACCAGTTCATCGACTACCGGTCCCGGCTGACCGCGCAGTGGACGATCCACGCGGACGTGGAGGTGGGACCGTTCGTTGAGGCCGTCAAGCGCGTCGTGCTGGTCGCCGAGCGCAACGCCGCGGTCCGGCTGTCGTTCTCCCAGGGACAGGTGCTGATCCAGGCCGGGGGCGGTGACATCGGCAGGGGCACGGAGGTCGTCGACGCCGAGCTGGAGGGGCCGGACATCCAGATCGCCTTCCAGCCCCACTTCCTGCTCGACGGGCTGGCGGGGGTCGAGACCGGGCGGGCGCGCATCCACATGGACTCGCCGACCCGTCCCGCGCTGATCAGCGACGAGGGCGAGGACCCCGGCTTCCGCTACCTCGTCATGTCCCTGCGGCTCGGCTGAGCCGTGCTCGTTCGACCGGCCTCGCCTGACCATGCTCACCTGATGGGGCCCCGCGGGTGCCGTTCGTACGGACCCGCCGGGCGGGGGCTCAGGAGGTGAGGGTGGCGGAGTCGGTGAGGGCGATGAGGATGTGCTCCATGCACGCGTGACCGGCCCGCTCGGCCGCGGTGGCGTCACCGGCGGCGATCGCGCGCACGATCGCGTCGTGGGGGATGTAGTTCTGCTCCAGGGAGCCGCCGGCCGCCGCGATGCTCGCCCGCAGCGCCGCGGAGAAGTCGACATAGAGGTCGATCAGCACCCTGTTGTGCGTGGCCTCGACGACCGCCACGTGGAAGGCGAGGTCGGCCTCGACGAACGCCTCGGGGTCGCCGTCCGACCACGCCTTCTCGCGCGCGGCCAGCGCGGCCTCGACCGACGCGACGTCCTCGTCGGTCCGCCGCGTCGCCGCGAGGCGGGCCGCCTCGACCTCCAGGGCGCGCCGGACCTCCAGGATCTCCAGCTGCTCGGCCGCGCGCAGCCGCCTGGCCATCGCACCCGACAGCTCGCTGGTGGCCCGCACGTACGTGCCGTCGCCCTGGCGACACTCCAGCAGCCCGGCGTGGGTCAGCGCGCGGACCGCCTCACGGACCGTGTTCCTGCCGACTCCGAGGTGCTCGGCGAGCACCGTCTCGGTGGGAATCTTGGCATTCATCTGCCAGGAGCCGGAGGTGATCTGCTCCTTGAGCTGGTCGATCACCTGGTCCACGAGAGACGCCCGCTGCGCCGTCCGCAGGCTCACGTCAGCCTCCTTTGGGTTGCCAATCATCCGATGATGGAATGAGTGGTAGACCCTCATTATTCCAGAGCCTCCAGAACAAGTCCGGAGCCCCAGGAGGCTATCGAGCGAGCACCGTCGTGGTCATGGAGCCCGGTATGTTCACGCGGATTCCGACCGCTTCCAGGGCTCTACGATATGCCCCTGACTGCCGGTCGAGGGCACCGGCCTGGCCCCACAGGTCGCCGAGCATGCGCCAGGCCCGGGCGGTCTCCCGGTCGGGCGCCTCGCCGTCCAGCAGGTCGTGCGCCCGGTCGAGCGTGACAGCCGGATCTTCGGACCGTGCCAACGCGATCTCGGCCAAGACCATGTTCGCGGTCGCCGCGGTGGTCCCCTTGGCGCTGTCCAATAGATCCAGTGCCTGACCGGCGAGTTCGGCTGCGGATTCCGCGTCTCCGGTCCGGAACCGTACGAAACTCAGCACCACGAGGCTCCGCGCGTGCTCCTGCCGCTCGGCCGGGAACCGCGCGAAGACGTCCGCCGCGGACTCCGCGAGATCATTGGCTCGGTCCAAATCCGCGCCTTCGGGATTCGCCGCGGTGATCTGAGCCCAGTGCATCGCGATGCGGGCGCGGCGCACGGCGATCCGGGCCGGACGGCCGGCCGCGAGGGCGTCCTCGGCGAGCTGCACGGCCAGCGCCGAGTCCTCGCCTTCGGCCGCCGTGACGCTGGCCTGCCACAACGCGAGGATCTCCGCGCTGCGGTCGCTCGCGCGCGCCGGGCCCGCGGTCGACAGCACCCGCTCGACGTACGGCAGGCCGGTCTCGGCCTCCACCAGCGCGAGCGCCAGCTCGACGGCCAGCTGGCCCTCGATCACGCCGAGCCGGTCGATCTGGCCGAGCGCGTGGGCGCCGAGGTCGCGCGCCCGCAGCCGGTCGCCGGCCCGCTGGTAGCAGCGGCACAGCGCGACCGTCAGCGGCAGGTCGGCGAGGCGCTCGGGATGCGCGGAGGCCTCGCGGCGCAGCCGCTCGTACGCCTCGACGGCCCGGCCGACGCGACCCTGGGCCTCCAGCGCCCGCGCCACACCGAGGCGCGCGTGGGCGGCCAGCATCGCGTTGTCCTCACCCGCCGCCTTGACGATCTCGCCGAAGCGGTCGGCCGCCACGGCGGGATCGCCGTGATACAGCTCGAGCTCGGCATGTCGCAAGCCGAGCTCGGTGTCGATGCGCTGCCGGGGTTCTATCCCGTGGAGCAGGAACTCGGTGGTGCAACCGAGCCGCTCGGCGAGCAGCCGGGCGACCACCGGTGTAGGCGTCCGCTTTCCGGACTCAATGAGTGAGACGTAACTGTCGGACAGGTCGGGTCCGGCCAACTGGGCCTGTGACATGCGCCTGCTCAACCGCAATCCGCGGACGCGGTCGCCGATGGTTCCCTGACTCGGCATCTGGTCTCTCAGGGCGGGGGAAGGGTCAATAGTGTCGCCATAATGGCACGAAGCGACCGAATCGTGTAACCCTCCGTCAAGAATCACGACGATGAAGGTTCGATCACGGTGTCGAGATATCGGACGGGTGACCGTCGGTCAGTCGTCGTCCCCGTCCTTGCTGGGGAAGATCATCTGGCAGACCTCGAGGTACAAGGTCTCCGGATAGGGGATGTGGGGGACGGTGCGCAGGGCCTGATCCTGGCCGGCCGACTCCATCACGAACTCGCCATAGCCGAGCATGCGGCCGAGGAGCGAGCGTTGGAAGCTCATGTCGGTGACCTTGCTCAGGGGCATCATCGCGACCTTGCGCGTGATGAGGCCGGTGGTGAGGAGCATGCGCTGGGAGGTGACCACGAAGTAGTCGACCGACCACTCCGCGACCTTCCAGACGAATCGAACCAGCAGGAGGAGCCAGGCCCACCAGACGAGGGCGAGGGCCTGGCTCGCACCGTTGTCGCTCAGGAACTTGCTGAGGATTCCGGCGAGGATGAGCCCACCGAAGATCTCGGCGACCGGGCGCAGGAGGACGGCGGGATGGCGCCGGACCATGATGACTTGGTGTTCGTGGGGGAGGAGGTAACGGTTGACCGACGACGGGGCCGAGTCCCCGTGGGTCACAAGTCTCATGTCAGGGTGGCGAAGAACTGCGCCATCGAGTCGGCCGCGCTGACGATTCCGGTAAAGGCCCCGTGGACCGTGTGGGCCGCGTCAGTCGGTCTCGTGAGCAGGTAGAAGCCCGCCGACACGATGAGCGTCCACTTGATGACTTTCTTCGCCTGCAACGCCGTCACCACTCCCATGACCAATACATTACCCAGACGCCCCGTTTGGTAAAGCGGCTAACCGCCAACGGGTTTCATGATCGTGACGACGGTCAGCCCCGCTCCGCCGCGGCGGTCGCCAGGACCCGCAGATGCTTGCGGGCGATGCGCTCGACCAGTGCGGGGTGCGCGTGTCCGGTGACCTCGATGGCGCCGTGGTGGGCGGCCTGAACGCACCGGGTCACCGTCGCGGGAGGATGCACCCCCGCGAACTCGTCCCTGAGCAGGGCCTCGAGCTGTTCGTAGTGCTCGCCGGCCGGATGCTGGATCATCGCTCTCCCTGGTGGCGCGCCGCTCGCGAGAGCGCGAGGTGACGTCGTCATCACACTGCGTACCCTACTGGGCGCGCAGTGTAACCAGAGGCGAGATGCGGACGGACCGCGCGGAAAGGAAGGGAAATCAGACCCCCGGGAAATCAGACCCCGGGAAATCAAGCCGGGGCAATCGGACGGCGGGGGAGATCAGACGACGCCGTACAGGCGGTCGCCGGCGTCGCCGAGGCCGGGCACGATGTAGCCGTTCTCGTTCAGCCGTTCGTCGAGGGCGGCCGTCACCACCCGGATCGGCCGGTCGCCACCGCGGAACGCCTCATCCAGGTACGCGATGCCCTCGGGCGCGGCCAGCAGGCAGATCGCGGTGACGTCCCGGGCGCCGCGGTCGAACAGGAAGTGGATCGCCGCGGCGAGGGTCCCGCCCGTGGCGAGCATCGGGTCGAGCACGTAGCACTGGCGGCCGGACAGGTCCTCCGGCAGCCGCGTGGCGTAGGTCTGGGCCTTGAGCGTGGACTCGTCGCGGATCATTCCGAGGAATCCCACCTCGGCGGTCGGCAGGAGCCGGGTCATCCCGTCGAGCATCCCCAGCCCCGCGCGCAGGATCGGCACCACGAGCGGCACGGGGCGCGCCAGCCGTACGCCGTGGGCGGGGGCGAGCGGCGTGTCGACCGTCACGTCGGTGACCCGGACGTCCCTGGTGGCCTCGTAGGCGAGCAGCGTGACCAGCTCGTCGGCCAGGCGGCGGAACGTCGGCGAGTCGGTCCGCACGTCGCGGAGAGTGGTGAGCTTGTGGGCGACGAGCGGGTGGTCGACGACGAGGGTCTCCATGGGAAGAGAAGTTACCGTCTCCTGGGCAAACCCTCGACGTCGGCTGAGTCTTTGATCACGATTTGGAGTGAGCACCGTACGGTACGACTCCGATTCTGCGACCATTGCCTGCGTGAAGACCGTGCGGTGGGGAAGACGATGACAGACGTGGACACTCTTGACTTCGCCATCGTCGTCTATCGCGAGGAGGACCGCTGGGAGGCGGAGATGCTCCCGGTGGCGCTGACCTCCGACCTGGACGGACTCATTCACGCCCTCCGCCAGACCCCCAGCATGGGAACCACGATTGGCATGGTCGCCGTAGGGGATGACTTCTTCGTGGCGTTACGGGTCTTCGGCGAGCAGGTGGACGTCTTCCTCTCGGACATCACGGCCGCCTGGGAGTGGCCGCTGGCGCAGCAGGTCCTCGAATACCTCGACGTGCCGGTGCCCGAGGAGGAGGAGCTCGACAGCGTGCTTCCCGCCGGGGACCTGTCCATCTTCGCCGACCTGGGGCTCGACGAGATGGAGCTGGGCGCGCTGTCCGGCGACCTCGATCTGCTGCCCGACGAGGTCCTGTCCAGCATCGCCGCGCGGCTGGGTTTCTCCCAGCCATTCGAACGCGCCGTCGACGCCGCCATCGGCTGACCTGGGGAGACGGCAATGCCCTCCAGATCCAACCTTTTCTCCGCCGGTTTCGCCCGCATCGACGGCCGCTGGGCCGGCGCCGAGGTCGACCTCGGCGAGGCCGAGATCGCCGACGACCTGAGCGACGCCCTGCAGGAGGCCCTCGGGCTCAGCGGCGACGAGCTCGCGCTGCTGTGCGTGGAGGTCGAGGACGAGTGGTTCGCGATCATCCGCTATGAGGACGATCTCGACCCCCGCGTGTTCATCTCCGACGCGCACGCCGTGCAGAACGACCCCCTGGGCGAGATCTTCGCCGAGCTGGCCGGCGTCGTCGTGGACAAGGACGCGCCCGACCTCGGCATCCGTCCGGTCGGCGACCTGGAGCTGCTCGGCGACTTCTCGCTGAGCGCGGAGGAGCTCGTGGAGCTCAGCATGGAGGAGGGTGTGCTGCCCGCCGACATCCTCTCCCTCATCGCCGAACGGCTCGGCTTCGCCGACGAGCTCGACCGCCTGCGGTGACCGGCTCGCCGCCGGACACGTACGAGGCCGCCATGCGGCTGGCGCTGGCGGAGGCCGTCCGGGCGGGCGGACGCGGCGAGGTGCCGGTCGGCGCCGTCGTACTCGGCCCGCCCGAATCCGGAGTGTCGCCGCCCGGCTCGCCTGGGCCGGGAAGGGTGCTGGCGGCGGCGGGCAACGACCGTGAGGCGAGCGCCGACCCCACGGCCCACGCCGAGGTGCTCGCCCTGCGCGCCGCGGCGGCGCGGATCGGCGACTGGCGGCTGACGGGCTGCACGCTCGTCGTAACGTTGGAACCCTGCACGATGTGCGCCGGCGCCGCGGTCCTCTCCCGGGTGGACCGCGTCGTGTACGGCGCGGTGGACGAGAAGGCCGGGGCCGCCGGATCGCTGTGGGACGTCCTGCGGGACCGTCGGCTCAACCACCGGCCCGAGGTGGTCATGGGCGTGCTGGCCGGTGAGTGCGCGGCCGTGCTGACCGAGTTCTTCTCGGGCCGCCGCGCCTGACTCGGCGGGCGGAAGAAAACGGATGCACGCGCAGTGGTGTTCGTCCGGTAAGCTGCTGCGCGGTGGAGTCGCCTAGTGGCCGAGGGCGCACGCCTCGAAAGCGTGTGTAGGGCAACCTACCGTGGGTTCAAATCCCACCTCCACCGCTCGACGCAAGAGCCGCCGATCCTGATCACAGGGGTCGGCGGCTCTTTTCGCGTCCAGCGTCCAGCGTCCGGAGGCATCGGCCCGGCACGGCCGGTCAGAGCGCGTTCGCCACCCGGGTGCCGGCCGGCCGCCGCCCGCCGCCACCCGGATGCCGGTCGGCCCGGCATAGGCGGCGAGCATCGCCGGAGAGCGTCTAGTCCTGCAGCTCCAGCACGCGGGCGTGCAGCACCGAGCGCTGGTGGAGGGCGGCGCGCAGGGCGCGATGCAGGCCGTCCTCCAGGTACAGCTCGCCCTTCCACTGCACCACGTGCGGGAACAGGTCGCCGTAGAAGGTCGAGTCTTTGGCGAGCAACGAGTGCAGGTCCAGCACCGCCTTCGTGGTGATCAGTGTGTCGAGCCGGACCTGCCGGGGCGGGATCTGCGCCCACTCGCGGGACGACAGTCCGTGCTCGGGATAGGGCCGTCCGTCACCGACCAACTTAAAGATCACGGTATGTAGTTTAGGAGACGACGCAAAGGTTCGCGCCCGAGGCTCCGCCGGGGGTCTCAGACGCTCCCTGAGAAGGTGTCGCAGCGTGCCGGGTCGCCCGACGAGTAGCCGTTCGTGAACCACTTCTGCCGCTGGGCGGAGGTGCCGTGGGTGAACGCGTCCGGGTTGACCCTGCCCTGGGCCTGCTCCTGGATGTGGTCGTCGCCGACCGCGGCGGCGGCGTCGAGCGCCTCCTGGATGTCGGCGTCGGTGAACGGCTTGGCGTAGAAGCCGGTGTCCACCGCGTTCTTGGCCCACACGCCCGCGTAGCAGTCGGCCTGAAGTTCGAGCCGCACCGAGCCGCTCTCCGCGCCCTGGTCCTGGCCGACGCGGTTCATGGTGCCGAGCAGGTCCTGCGCGTGGTGGCCGTACTCGTGGGCGATCACGTACGCCTGGGCGAACGGGCCGCCCTTGGCCCCGAACCGCGACTGCAGCTCGTCGAAGAACGACAGGTCCAGGTAGACGTGCTTGTCGTTGGGGCAGTAGAAGGGACCGACGGAGGAGTCCGCGGCGCCGCAGCCGGTCTGCACCCCGCCGGAGAACAGCGTGGTCTTCGCGCCCGTGTACCCCTGGATCTGCTCGCCCCAGTACTTCTGGATGCTGTTGACGACGCCCACGACCCGGCACTTCTCCGACTGGTCGGCGTCGGCGCCGGTCTTGCACTGCGCGCTCAGGTCGCTGGTCGGCTGCAGGCCGGCGGGCTCGTCGCCGCCGCCGGTGATGTTGCCGGGGTTGACCCCGAAGATCAGGGCCACGATGAGGGCGATGATGCCGGCGGCTCCGCCGCCGATGGCCAGACCTCCGCCGCGGAACCCGCCCCCACCGCCGACGTCCTCGACCTGCGAGGTGTCGAGTTGCGCTCGGTCATCGAAATCCATCTGCGACGCTCCCGATGGCGTTGCCGGTTGCTTGCCGGGGCTACTGCCCCGGGGGGCGGTGATCATGCCTGACGGTCCGCCATGCCGGATCCGTCTTGCTCTGATCTTCGCGTTTTGCCGGGTTAGGATCACCGCGTGCCTCTGACCGCCTTACCCCGGCTGGTGCCGCCGATGCCGGGCAGGCGGGGGTGGCTCGGCCCGCTGGCCGTGGCCGCTCTCGGGGGGTTCCTCCGGTTCTACCGTCTCGACGTCCCGCACGCGCTCGTCTTCGACGAGCTCTACTACGCCAAGGACGCCTACTCGCTGATCACGTTCGGCGTCGAGCGGCAGTTCGCCGACGGCGCCGACCAGGTGTTCGTACGCGGCGGCACGGACGTGTTCAAGGCGTGCGGGACGTTCGAGGAGTGCGCCGCCTACGTCGCCCATCCCCCGCTCGGCAAATGGCTGATCGGCGCGGGGGAGTGGCTCTTCGGCATCACGCCCTTCGGGTGGCGGTGCGTCGCCGCGCTCGCGGGCACGCTCAGCGTGCTGGTCCTGGCGCGGACCGCCCGCCGGATGACCCGCTCGACCCTCCTCGGCTGCCTCGCCGGTCTGCTGCTGGCCCTGGATGGCCTGCACCTCGTGCTGTCGCGATCCGCGCTGCTCGATGTCTTCCTCATGTTCTGGGTGCTCGCGGGCTTCGCCTGCCTGGTCGCCGACCGCGACGCGGCCCGCATGCGCCTGACGGAGTGGTATCGCACCTCCGCCCTGCACGGGCCCGCTCCCCGGCTCGGCCCGCGGCCCTGGCGGCTGGCGGCCGGGCTGTGCCTGGGCGCGGCGACGGCGACCAAGTGGACCGGCCTGCTGTTCGTCGTGGCGTTCGGGATCATGACGCTCGTCTGGGACTGCGGGGCCAGGCGCGCCGTCGGCCTGCGCCGGCCGTACCGGCAGGCGGTCCGTCTCGACTGGCCGCTGGGGCTCGCCTGGCTCGGCGCCGTACCGGCCGTCGTGTACGTCGCGTCGTTCGCCGGATGGTTCGCCTCGGCCGGCGGGTGGGGCCGCAACTGGGACCGCGCGACCTCGAACGGCTGGGCCTACTTCGTCTTCGACTCGCTTCGCTCGCTGGTGGACTACCAGAGCCAGGTGTTCGGCTTCCACCAGGGGCTGAGCGCGCACCACGACTACCAGTCGGACCCGTGGACCTGGCCGCTGCTGCTGCGGCCGGTCGCGTTCTTCTACCAGGCGCCCCACGGCACCTGCGGCGCCGCCTCCTGCTCGCAGGCGATCCTCGGGACCGGCACTCCGGTGATCTGGTACGGCGCGCTGCTCGCGCTGCTCGCGATGGTGGGCTGGTACGCGAGGACCCGCGACTGGCGGGCGGGCGCCGTCCTGCTCGCCTACGCGGCGGGATGGCTGCCGTGGTTCTACTTCGCGCTGGCCGACGACCGCACGATGTACCTGTTCTACGCGATCCCGGCGGTGCCGTTCATGGTCCTCGCGATCGTGCTGGCATGCGGGCTCGTCCTCGGGCCGCCGGGCGCGCCGGCCGCGCGGCGCTCCACGGGGGCGACGGTGGTGGGCGCGTTCACGCTGCTCGCACTGGTCGACTTCTGGTGGCTGTCGCCCGTGCTCACCGCCGTGCCGGTGCCGTACGACGTCTGGCTGAGCCGCATGCTGCTGCGCAGCTGGATCTGATCCGATCGCTAGTTGTAGACGATGAACTCGGGATAGACGTGGACGCCGGGCCGGCCCCCGATCTCCGCCACCGCGTCGCGGATCCGGCGCAGGTGCTCGACCGTCATCTGGAGCGGCGGCTCGTCCGGCTGGTAGGTGGTGCGGATCGGGTAGTCCTCGCCCGGCACGTTGGTCATCTCGATGTGGCAGCCGAGAACGTGGGTGACGGGCCGGGCCTCGGCGAACTTCACCAGGCGGTCGACGGTCTGCTCGAACGCCGGCCGGTCCGCGACGTACAGCCGCCCGGGGTAAACGGTGTCACCGGTCAGGAGCAGGCCGGTGGGTGGGTCGTAGAACGTCACCGCCGACCCGTGGTGCCCGGGGCTCGCCAGCACGTCCAGAACGCGGCCGCCCAGGTCGACGCTCCCGGGAACGTCGAGATCGTCGCCGAGCCCGAAGAACTCGCGCACGTGCTCCACGGCGGGATCGACGACGACCGTGTCCGGGCGGTGGCGGAACTGACCGTCGCCCGCGATGTGGTCGCCGTGGCCGTGCGTGTGGGCGACGAGGAGCCCGTAGCCCTCGCGGGGGTGATCGGCCAGCCAGCGGTCCACGATCTCGTCCACCGTCCGGCGCAGCGGGAAGTACGCGGGTGATGCCGTCGCGCCTGTGTCGAGCAGCAGGGCCCGGGTGTTCCCGAACATCAGGAACATGAAGGGCGCCTCGTAGTTGATCGCCATGTTCTGGCGCAGGACGAACGTGTGCTCGTCGTACCGGTGCACCTGGATGTCGGGGTCGGTGTTGTGCTTGGCCGACTCAGAGCCGTGAATCCACCGGACGTCGAGGTCCCCCGCTCGCGGAATCGCAGGGAAGTCGATCTGTTCCATTCGGCCCACCCTCCTCTCTCCGTCCGGCGGATGTCCAGCCGATATGGGCCTGGCCCGCCGCGGAAGCCGGGAGGCAAGGACGGCTAGAGGCGGGTCGCGGCCCGGACCAGCCCGGCGACGGCGTGCGACCGGCTGTGCGGCGGCCATGCGATCACCGTCGTCACCGTCGGCGCGTCCAGCACCGGCACCGCGGCGAGATCGGGGCGCAGATAGGCCCGGCACGACTCCGGCAGCACCGCCGAGGCCCGGCCGAGCGCGATGAGCTGGCAGAGCTGCGCATGGTCCCGGGCCTCCGGACCGGGGCCGTCCGGGTATGTGCCGTCGGTGCGGGGCCAGCGCGGCGTGGGCAGGTCGGACAGCGCGGTGACGTCGGCCATCCGCAGGTGGGCCCGGCCGGTGAGGGGATGCCCGGCGGGCAGGACCGCGACCTGCCCCTCCGCGCGCAGCTCCTCGGTGTCGAACCCGGCCGTCGAGTCGAACGGCAGGTGCAGCAGCGCCACGTCGGCCCGGCCGTCGCGCAGCAGCCGCTCCTGCTCGCCGATCCCGCACAGGAGCACGTCGACCGCGACCGCGCCGGGCTCGGCGGCGTACGCCTCGAGCAGCTTCGGCAGCAGCTCGCCGGAGGCCCCGGCCTTCGTGACGAGGACCAGGCCGGGCCGGCCGGTCGCGGCGAGGGCGGCGCGGCGGGTGCGGCGCTCGGCGGCCTCGACCGCGTCGAGGGCCGCCTGGCCCTCGCGCAGCAGCACCGACCCGGCCTCGGTCAGCGTGACGGTGCGGCTCGTGCGGTCCAGCAGCGTCACCCCGAGCCGCCGTTCGAGCTGCCCGATCGCCCGCGACAGCGGCGGCTGCGCGATCCCGAGCCGCTGCGCGGCCCGCCCGAAGTGCAGCTCTTCGGCGACGGCGACGAAGTACCGCAGCTCACGCGTCTCCATGTCGCCACGGTATCGCCGGAAGCGAGTGATCGATACCCGGGAGGTATCGATGCCCACCCAAACGGTGTTGGAGGTTCCGCACTGGGCGCGGACAGGATGAGACCATGAGCGAAGAGACGATCGCGCTGGTCACCGGCGCGAACAAGGGCATCGGATATGAGATCGCGGCCGGCCTGGGCGCCCTCGGCTGGAGCGTCGGAGTCGGTGTCCGGGACGAGGGGCGCCGGGAGGGCTCGGTGGAGAAGCTGCGCGCGGCGGGCGTCGACGCGTTCGGCGTGCCGCTCGACGTGACGGACGACGCGAGCGTGGCCGCCGCCGCCGAGCTGATCGAGGAGCGCGCGGGCCGCCTCGACGTGCTCGTCAACAACGCCGGGATAACCGGCGGCGTGCCGCAGACGCCCACCACGGTGGACCCCGCCACGATGCGGGCGGCCGTGGAGACCAACGTGATCGGCGTCATCCGCGTCACCAACGCGATGCTGCCGTTGCTGCGCCGCTCGGCGTCGCCGCGGATCGTGAACATGTCCAGCACCGTGGGCTCTCTCACCCGGCAGACCACTCCCGGCGCAGAAACGGGCCCGATCTCCGCCGCGTACGCGCCGTCGAAGACGTTCCTCAACGCCGTCACCGTGCAGTACGCCAAGGAGTTGCGCGACACGAACATCCTGATCAACGCCGGCTGCCCCGGTTTCTGCGCGACCGACCTCAACGGCTTCCGCGGTGTCCGTACGCCCGAACAGGGCGCGGCGATCGCGATCCGGCTCGCGACCCTGCCCGACGACGGCCCGACCGGTCAGTTCTTCGACGACGCCGGGCCGGTGCCCTGGTGACCCACGGCATCGCACGCGTCCGGCCTGGGTTCCACGAGGGCGACGCGTGAGGTCCGGACACACGAAAGGCCCGGCTGGATGGACCGGGCCTTTCGTGTTCTCGCTGCTCAACCAAGCGCGGAGGATAGGAGATTCGAACTCCTGAGGGGTTGCCCCCAACACGCTTTCCAAGTCTGCGGACCGTCGTTCACCGCAGGTCGTCGGGGTCTCCAGCTATGGCGTCGGCTCTCATGCTGACCGGTCGTGCTGCTCGCTCCGCAGCCGGGCTAGACGTCGTCGTCCGGGCGTAGGGCGTGCAGGACCGCAGAAGTGTCCAGGTAGAACGGGTGTATCTCGGTGATGCGATCATTCTTGATCGTCATCAGCTGCATCACCGAGGTCTCCAAGGCCCGGCCGGTGGCGCGGGCGCGCAGGATGCCGCGGTTCCAGACCACGACACTGCCGCCGTCGACCACATACTTCTGCTCCAGGAACTCCAGGGACTGCCATGCCTCGCTCATGGCGGCCATGAACTGCTCGATGCCGCTCGGTCCGCGCCAGGTGCCCCCGTAGGGCAGGGAGTCCGCCTGGTACATCACGACCTCTGGGTCCAGGCACTCGGCAAGCTCGCCGAAGTCGGCCTTGCCGAGGCCCCCTGCGGCGATATAGGCAACTTCCGCCCGGTAGAACCTCTCCAGCACCGCCAGTGAGCTCCTGCCCTCGTCGCCTCCCGAAGCCGGACCGTCATTCGTCGTTGCTTCTGCCACCATGCGCTCATCATGTCCGCCCCGGACAGGATGCATCTGGCGGAAATCGGACGTTTGTGAGCGGGTTTGCGGAGCCAAAGGATGAGTGAGGCGATGTGGAGTCCGGCCCGGTAGCGGGCTGCCGGCTTGTAGAAGCGCGTTGCGATGGCTCGGAATTGCTTGAGGCGGTTGAAGCAGCGCTCGACCACGTTGCGGGCTTTGTAGAGCTCGGGGTCGAAGGCCGGGGGTCTGCCACCGGCTCTGCCGCGGCGCTGGCGATTGGCCCTTTGGCCGGTCCGCTCCGGGATGACTGCGCGGATGCCCCGGCGCCGAAAAACACGCCGTTGATTACCTGCCGGTGGTCGCGCCACGGACGGCCTGGTCCATCGGTAGCCGGCAGCAGGGGCTTCAGCGCCTCCCATGCTGCGTCCGTCAGCTCGCCGCGTCGTGTCACGTGATCGGTCACGAACTGGACCTCATGCAGCCGTGGGCGTCTGCGTCTTGGCCTGGCGCACCCCGCGTAGGGCGCCGGACCAGGCGATCAGCTGGTCGAGCATGTCGCCTACGGCGGTGTGGAGGCCCTCCTGGGGGACGAAGGTCCCGGTGTGGAACGAGGGGTGTGTCGAGATGGTGGGCTGGGCGCGGACCGTGGCCACCTGGAGTTCGGCGAGGACGAGCCGCAGCGCTTCGGCGGCCCGGGCCCCGGCGACCCAGCCGCCGTAGCTGATAATCCCGGCGGCCTTGTCGTTCCATTCCCGGTAGACGTAGTCCAGGGCGTTCTTCAGGGCTCCGGGGAAGGAGTGGTTGTACTCGGGGACGAGGAAGACATAGCCGTCGAAGCTGTCGATGAGTGCGCCCCAGGCGCGGGTGTGGTCGTGCTGGTACTGCTGGAAGTTCGGGTTGCCGGGCTCGTCGAGGTTGCCGAGGTCGTGGTCGGCGAGGTCGACGAGTTCGTAGTCGGCTCCGCCGTGGGCACGGGCGGCCTCCAGTGCCCAGGCGGCGATCTTGTCGCCGCGGCGTCCGGGGCGGGTGCTTCCGAGGATGACTGCGATGCGAAGCGGCATGGTCTTCCTTCCGAGAGTTGTCACGTCAACTCTAGATTGGGCGGAGTTGAAGTGACAACTCTGCTGGTCGCGGTATCCTCAGCCACATGACGGAGACTCGATCGCTGGAACCGGAGGAGTGGGAGTTCTGGGATACCTGGATGCGCGCGCAGCGCCTGCTCACCAGGGAGCTGGAGCGTGGTCTACAGCATGACTGCGACATCTCGAAGGCCGAGTTCAGCGTGCTGGTGACGCTGTGGCAGGCCGCTGGCCGCGAGATGCGTGTCGGTGAGCTCTCCGAGTCGCTCGACTGGGACAAGAGCCGTGTCTCACATCAGCTGACGCGCATGGAAAAACGCGGCTTCGTCAAGCGCAGCCAGTACGGGGCCGATGGTCGCCGCGCGGGGATCGGGCTGACCGCCGAGGGGCGCCGCGCCGCCCAAAGTGCCATCCTCGTGCACGGCGGCAACATCCGCCGCCACTTCCTCGACTCACTGACCCCCGAGCAGGCATCAGTCATCCGGGCATGGAGCGAGCAAGCAGTCGATCGCCTGGAGCCGCACCGCAGCGAGGCTGCCAGCGACGGCGCGTCCTAGACCGCGTCCCACCGCCCTCACAGACACCGCCGATACGGCCCTCGGCATTCTCAGACAGGCCCTAGGGCTGCAACACCATCCGGCACATCGTGGCGAAGCAGGTTGACGGGCTGCTGTGGGAGTCCACGGACGGCCCCGGGGAAGCCTCTCCAGAGGTCAACTGAGACCAAAACTGAGACCCTGGACGCGCGAAAGGCCCGGTTGGATGGACCGGGCCTTTCGCGTTCTTGCTGCTCAACCAAGCGCGGAGGATAGGAGATTCGAACTCCTGAGGGGTTGCCCCCAACACGCTTTCCAAGCGTGCGCCCTAGGCCAACTAGGCGAATCCTCCGTCGGACAGCTTAGCCCACTTTCCGGCGTGGTTTCGACTGTTGTCTCGACGGCCCGCGCACACCCGTCGAGTGGCTAGACTGTCCAACGGACCCCTCGCGCGGCGTCATCCTGTGAACCTCCCCAGGGCCGGAAGGCAGCAAGGATAAGCGGGCTCTGGCGGGTGTGCGAGGGGTCTCTCAGTTAGCGGGTACGCCGGCCGGGTCGACCCTCCAAGGAGGCGGCATGAGTCTTGCGCTGTACCGCAAGTACAGGCCCGGGACATTCGCCGAGGTCAAGGGGCAGGAGCACGTCACCGACCCGCTGCGCCAGGCGTTGCGCAGTGGCCGCATCCACCACGCCTATCTCTTCAGCGGCCCGCGCGGCTGCGGCAAGACCTCCAGCGCCCGCATCCTCGCCCGGTCCCTCAACTGCGAGAAGGGCCCGACGCCCGACCCCTGCGGGGAGTGCGAGTCCTGCGTCGCGCTGGCCCCCACCGGCCCGGGGCACCTCGACGTCATCGAGATCGACGCGGCGTCGCACGGCGGCGTGGACGACGCCCGCGACCTGCGTGAGCGGGCCTTCTTCGCCCCCGTCTCGGCGCGCTACAAGATCTACATCATCGACGAGGCCCACATGGTCACCCGTGAGGGCTTCAACGCGCTGCTGAAGCTGGTGGAGGAGCCGCCGCCGCACCTCAAGTTCGTCTTCGCCACCACCGAGCCGGAGAAGGTCATCGGGACGATCAAGTCCCGCACCCACCACTACCCCTTCCGGCTCATGCCGCCCGCGACCCTGCGCCGGCTCATGGAGGAGATCCTCGACTCCGAGTCCGTGTCGTACGAACCGGCGGCGTTACCGCTGGTCGTACGGGCGGGCGCGGGATCGGCCCGGGACACGCTGTCGATCCTCGACCAGCTCCTGGCGGGCGCCGACGAGTCCGGCATCACCTACCAGCGGGCGGTGTCCCTGCTCGGCTACACCGACGGCGATCTGCTGGACGAGGTGGTCGACGCGTTCGCCAAGCGGGACGGCGCGGCCGTGTTCCAGGCCGTGCACCGGGTGATCGAGGGCGGTCACGACCCGCGCCGCTTCGCCACGGACCTGCTCGAACGCTTCCGCGACCTGGTGATCCTGTCCAACGTTCCCGAGGCCGCGGGCAGCGGCCTGCTCGACCGGCCGGCCGACGAACTGGAGCGTCTGCAGGCGCAGGCGGCGTCGATGGGCCCCGCCGAGCTGACCCGGGCGGCCGAGGTGTTCAACGCCGGGCTGACCGAGATGCGCGGTGCGACCTCCCCCCGCCTGCTGCTGGAGCTGATGTGCGCCCGCGTGCTGCTGCCCGGGGCCGACCAGGGCGAGGCCGCGCTGCTGACCCGGCTCGAACGGCTGGAGCGCGGCGTCGCGGCCGGGACGTACGCCGCCGCGCCTCAGGCTCCCACTGTTCCTCAGGCTCAAGCAGCTCCGCAGCCCGCGCAGCACTCCGCACCCGCACCCGCCGCTTCGGCCCCGGCTCCGGCTCCGGCTCCGCAGGTTCAGGCCGCCCCGGCGGCCGAGCGGAGCGCCGACGACTGGCCCACTCCCGTGCGGCCCGGCTCCGGGGCGGCGCCGCCGCCTCCGCAGGCGCAGCAGGCCCAGGCGCCCGCCGCGGGCGGGGGGCCGGTGCAGCACGCCTGGCCGCAGGTGCTCGAAGCGATCAAGAACCGCCAGCGGGTGGCCTGGATGATCCTCAACGCCCAGGGCAGGCTGCTCGGCGTCGAGGGCAACGTCGTGACCGTCGGCTTCGAGAAGCCGGGCGACGTCCAGGGGTTCCTCAAGGGCAAACGCGACGAGGTGGTGGCCGCCGCGCTCGGCGACGTGCTCGGCGGCAACTGGCGCGTCGATGTCGTCGTCGGCGGCTCGGGCCCCGGCCCGGCCGGCCCCGCCACCCGCGGGCCGTCCGGTCCGCAGACGCCCACGCCGCCGCCCGCGCCCCCGGCTCCGCCGGCCGCGCCCGCCACACCGGCTCCTGCGGCCATGCCGCCCACAGGGGCCTCGCCCGCGCCGGCGCCGGCCGCTCCCCAGGCCGCCCCGGCACCGGAGCGGAAGGCCGCCGCACCCGCGGCGTCGCCCACGGCGTCGTCCGCGGTGTCGTCCGCGGTGTCGTCTACGGTGTCGCCCGCGGTGTCGTCCGGTGGGACGACCGACGAGTCGTGGCCCGACGCGCCGTCCGACGACTACGACGCGCCGTCCCCGGCCCCGCGATCCACGCCGAGCCCCGGCCTGGCCGCCGCCCGCTCGGCGGCCAGGGCCGCCGCCCAGACCGGCCCCCGGCAGGCCTGGCCGGAGACGGTGCCCGGCCGTACGGGCGGGGCCTCCCGTCCGGACGACGACGTGGACCCGCTCAACGACGACGACGCGGACGTCAGCGAGCTGTCCGGCATGGCCCTGATCCAGCGTGAGCTGGGCGGCCGCATCATCGAGGAAATCGATCACTCCTGAGCGACTTCCCCGCCTGAGGGACGGCCGCCGCATGGACGGAGACTGGTGGGGTAACCGGTGTCCGTCCGGCCGCGACCCGGCGCGGAACACGCACGCCGCGCCGGTGCGGAAACCGGGGCGGACGCCGTAGGCTCGTCGCGACGAACATGTCGCTGGACGCTGAGGAGCGCAACCATCGTGAATCCAGGGGATGTCAACCTCCAGCAGTTGCTGGAGCAGGCTCAGCTGATGCAGCAGCAGCTCGTCACCGCGCAGCAGGAGCTCAGCGACGCCGAGGTCGAGGGCAGTTCCGGAGGCGGCCTGGTCGTCGCCACCGTGAACGGCAGCGGCGAGCTTCTCGAGCTCGAGATCAGCCCGCTGGCCATCGACGCGAGCGACCCGGAGGAGACCGCGCAGACGATCGCGGACCTCGTGCTCGCCGCCGTGCGGGACGCCGTACGCGCCGCGGGGGAGCTGCAGCAGGAGAAGCTGGGCCCGCTCGCGCAGGGACTCGGGGGCGGCCTCGGCGGCCAGCTGCCGGGGTTCTAGAGCATGTACGAAGGGGTCGTCCAGAACCTGATCGACGAGCTCGGGCTGCTGCCCGGCGTCGGTCCCAAAAGCGCGCAGCGGATCGCGTTCCACCTCCTCGCGGCCGACCCGGCCGACGTCAAGCGGCTCGCGCACGCGCTGCTCGAAGTGAAGGAGAAGGTGCGCTTCTGCCGCGTCTGCGGAAACGTGGCCGAAGAGGACCAGTGCCGGATCTGCCGGGACCAGCGGCGTGATCCGCACGTCATCTGCGTGGTCGAGGAGTCGAAGGACGTGGTGGCGATCGAGCGGACCCGTGAGTTCCGCGGTCGCTACCACGTGCTCGGCGGGGCGATCAGCCCGATCGACGGCATCGGCCCGGACGACCTGAAGATCCGCGAGCTGATGACCCGGCTGGCCGACGGCCAGGTGACGGAGCTGATCCTCGCGACCGACCCGAACCTCGAGGGCGAGGCGACGGCCACCTACCTGGCCAGGCTCGTCAAGCCCCTGGGATTGAAAGTGACCCGACTGGCCAGCGGTCTGCCTGTGGGCGGTGATCTCGAGTACGCCGACGAGGTCACTTTGGGCCGCGCTTTCGAAGGACGGAGGCTGCTGGATGTCTGACGAGTGGAACGACCTGGCCGCACGCGTCGCCGGACACGCGCAGAACTTCATCGACGGCCTCACCCGCCTTGCCGGCGGTGAGGGCGGCGACGCGACGCTGCCGCTTCTCCTGGTGGAGGTGGCCCAGGTCAGCCTCGCGGGCACCCAGCTCGGGGCCGCCCAGGACGTGATCCTGCAGGGCAACGTCGAGCCCGCGCTGAGCGAGGACCCCGACATCGACCCCCTCCGTACGGCTCTCGCCGCCCGCCTCGGCCCGGTGGACGACTACGCCGAGGTGTTCGACCCCTACAAGGACACCGTGGTCACCCCCTACCGGCTGTCGGACGACCTCACGGCGGTGGCGGCCGACCTCATCCACGGACTGCGGCACTACCAGGCGGGCCGTCCGCTCGAGGCGCTGTGGTGGTGGCAGTACTCCTACTTCAACACCTGGGGCAACCACGCGGGCGCGGCGTTGCGTGCCCTGCAGGCACTGGTCGCGCACACCCGGCTGGACGTCGTGGAAGAGGGCACCACGGTCTGATCCGGGGGCTGAGCGTCCACATGCTGGTCAGTGCCGGTCTCGGTTTGGGACGTCCAAGTACACTGTGAGCTCCACGTCCTGATTCGTTGGAGATTCCAGTGGCGCTCGTTGTGCAGAAGTACGGTGGTTCCTCCGTAGCCGACGCGTCCTGCATCAAGCGGGTCGCCCAGCGGATCGTCGCGACGAAAAAAGCGGGCAACGACGTCGTCGTGGTGGTCTCCGCGATGGGCGACACCACCGACGAGCTGCTCGACCTGGCCCAGCAGGTGTCGCCGCTGCCGCCCGGCCGTGAGCTCGACATGCTGCTGACCTCGGGTGAGCGGATCTCGATGGCGCTGCTCGCGATGGCGATCGCCAACCTCGGTCACGAGGCGCGCAGCTTCACCGGCTCGCAGGCCGGTGTCATCACCGACTCGACGCACGGCAAGGCGCGCATCATCGACGTGACGCCCAGCCGCATCCAGGAGGCCGTCGACGCCGGTCAGATCGCGATCGTGGCCGGGTTCCAGGGCGTCTCCCAGGACAGCAAGGACATCACGACGCTGGGTCGCGGTGGTTCGGACACCACGGCCGTCGCCCTCGCGGCGGCGCTCGGCGCGGACGTCTGCGAGATCTACACCGACGTGGACGGCATCTACACCGCCGATCCCCGCATCGTCCGTACGGCGCGGCAGATCCCGCGGATCTCCTACGACGAGGCCATGGAGATGGCGGCGTGCGGGGCGAAGATCCTGCACCTGCGCTGCGTGGAGTACGCCCGCAGGTTCGACCTGCCCATCCACGTCAGAAGCTCGTTCAGCACGAGGGAAGGCACCTGGGTCGTCTCCGACCCCTACAGCGAAGGAACCGAAGTGGAGCAGCCCATCATCTCCGGGGTCGCGCACGACCGGAGCGAGGCCAAGATCACTGTGGTCGGGGTGCCCGACAAGGTCGGCGAGGCCGCCGCCATCTTCCGCACGCTGGCGGACGCGGAGATCAACATCGACATGATCGTGCAGAACGTGTCGGCCGCGGCGACCGGTCGCACCGACATCTCCTTCACGCTCCCGGCCAACGACAGCCAGACGGCCCTCACGGCGCTGAAGAAGATCCAGAACCAGGTCGCCTTCGAGTCGCTGCTGTACGACGACCAGATCGGCAAGGTCTCCCTGATCGGCGCGGGCATGCGCTCGCACCCGGGCGTCACCGCCAAGTTCTTCGGCGCGCTGGCCGACGCCGGGGTGAACATCGAGATGATCTCGACCTCGGAGATCCGCATCTCCGTCGTCGTGGGACAGAACGAGGTGGACACCGCGGTCGCCGCCGCCCACCGCGCGTTCGACCTCGACGCCGACCAGGTCGAGGCCGTTGTGTACGGAGGTACCGGACGATGAGCCGCAAGCCCACCCTCGCCGTCGTCGGCGCGACCGGTGCCGTCGGCACCGTCATGCTCGAGATCCTGACCAACCGCACCGACCTGTCCGACGCGTACGGCGAGATCCGGCTGATCGCCTCGCCGCGCTCGGCGGGCAAGGTGCTGAGCGTGCGTGGCGAGGACGTCGTCGTCCAGGCGCTGTCGCCGGAGGCGTTCGACGGCGTCGACGTCGCGATGTTCGACGTGCCGGACGAGGTCTCCGCCGAGTGGGCGCCGATCGCCGCCTCGCGCGGCGCGGTGGCCGTGGACAACTCCGGCGCCTTCCGGATGGACCCGGACGTGCCGCTCGTGGTGCCCGAGTGCAACCCCGAGCAGGCCCGCAACCGGCCCAAGGGGATCATCTCGAACCCCAACTGCACCACGCTGTCGATGATGGCCGCGATGGGCGCCCTGCACCGCGAGTGGGGCCTGCGCGAGCTGGTCGTCTCCTCCTACCAGGCGGTGTCCGGCGCCGGGGTGGCCGGCCCCGAGCGGCTGTACGCCGAGATCGAGGCCGTCGCCGGCGACCGGACGATGGGCACCGTGGCGGGTGACGTGCGCAAGGCCGTGCCCGACCTGGCCGACTCGCCGTTCCCGGCTCCGCTGGCGCTCAACGTGGTGCCGCTGGCGGGCTCGCTCAAGGACGGCGGCTGGACGTCGGAGGAGCTGAAGGTCCGCAACGAGTCGCGCAAGATCCTCGGCATCCCCGACCTGAAGGTCTCGGCGACCTGCGTCCGCGTCCCGGTGGTGACCACCCACTCGCTGGCCGTCCACGCGACGTTCGAGCGGGAGGTCACGGTCGAGGGCGCCCGGGCGATCCTGGACGCCGCGCCGACCGTCGTGGTGCTCGACGACCCCGCGAACGGCGTGTTCCCCACGCCGGCGGACGTCGTGGGCACCGACCCGACCTACGTCGGCCGGATCCGCCAGGCGCTCGACTTCCCGAACACGCTCGACCTGTTCGTGTGCGGCGACAACCTGCGCAAGGGCGCCGCGCTCAACACCGCAGAGATCGCCGCGCTGGTCGCCACCGAGTTCGCGTAAGAGTCACCTGAACAGCACGTCCCAGTGGGTGGGCTCGTCCGCCCACACGTCGTCACCCGGCACGTCGGACCTGGTCTGCGGGTCCGGCGTCGGCGGGCGATACAGGGCGGCTCCGTCCCCGCGCGTGCGCCAGTAGCGGTAGGTCCGGGTGACGTACTCGTCGAGGCACCGGTTGTGCGCGAGGTCCACCTTGTAGCCGGTGCCGTGGCTGTAGCGGCCGTCGGCGTGCCCGGTCTCGGTGCCGCCGGTGACCGTCACCGGGCAGCCGCTGTCCCGCCGCAGGTCGACGGTGCGCATCAGGGTGCCATACCGGATGGCCTCCAGCGACGTGCAGTACGGACGGCGGCGGTCGGCGCAGGCTCCGGTGGACTTCCAGCGCACCCCGGCGTCGAGCAGCAGGCCGGCCGCCCGCGCGTGGCCGATCCGCTCGTCCGCCGCCGTGGTGTCCCAGGTCTTCACCGTGGCGGTGAACGTGCCGGCCAGCAGCGGAGGAAGGGAGACCTCCCCCCTCACCTCGACGCCGACGCCGGGATCGGCCGCGGGCGGCGGGGACGGCGGTGGGACGGGGTTCCTGTCGTGCTGCATGGGCAGGGAGATCAGTACGGCGGTGCCGATGCCGGCCAGCCCCCGCCATGACGGGCGGACGTCCACGTGCCTCGTTTCCTCGGTGTTTCCACGGTCGACGACGGGGGCTGAGGTCTTCAATGCCACACGCGGGGGCCGGCCGGCCCGCTGCCACGAGGCGATTTGCCGCGACCCGTGGATCATCTTGTCGGTTCATGACCGGACGCGGGCCCGAGCCGTACAGTGACGAGCGTGGCCGAGAGTACACGGGAGCAGATCGTCGAGACGGCCCTCCGGTTGTTCAGGGATCGGGGGTACGAGGCGACCACGATGCGTGCCATCGCCGCGGAGGCGGGCGTGTCGGTGGGCAACGCCTACTACTACTTCAGGTCCAAAGAACAGCTGATCCAGGCGTACTACGACCGGGCGCAGGAGACGCACGAGGCGGCCTGCCATGAGGTGTTCGCCGCCGAGCGGTCGTTCGCCGGACGGCTCGGGGGTGTGCTGCGGGAATGGGTGCGGATCTCCGAGCCCTACCACGAGTTCGCGGTGAAGTTCTTCAAGCACGCGGCGGAGCCCAGCAACCCCCTGAGCCCGTTCAGCGCCGAGTCGGCGCCCGCCCGCGAGTCGGCCATCGCGCTCTACCGGGAGGTGGTCGAGGGATCGGCCGGGCGGATGGACGACGAGTTGCGCGAGGAGCTTCCCGAGCTGCTGTGGCTGCTGTGGATGGGGGTCGTGTTGTTCTGGGTGCACGACAGCTCGCCCGGCTGCGCGCGCACCTACCGGCTGATCGACCGGGTCGTCCCGCTCGTCGACCGGCTGGTCGGCCTGTCGCATCTGCCCGGCATCAAGGGCGTGGCCAGGGAGGTCATCGAGGTGGTCCACGAACTTCGGGCGTGACCGCGACTCCATACCGTCCGGTTGGTATGGTCAGGGTCCGAGACCTTGGAAGGGGTGGCCGTGGACCGCTGGGGCATGACGATTCCGTTCTTCGGGCAGACGCCGGTCGAGTCGAAGGAGCTCGTCACCGAGCTGCCCGCGCTCGGCTACACCGACGCGTGGTCGGCCGAGGTGGGCGGCACGGACGGGTTCGTCCCGCTGGCCCTGGCGGCCGAGTGGGCGCCGTCCCTGCGCCTGGGCACCGCGATCGTCCCCGTCTACACCCGCGGCCCGGCCCTGCTGGCCATGTCGGCGGCCACGCTGGCCGACCTCGCGCCCGGCAGGTTCGTGCTGGGCATCGGCGCGTCGTCCCCGGTCATCGTGGGCAACTGGAACGCCGGTGAGTTCGACAAGCCGTACGCGCGGGTCCGCGACACCCTGCGTTTCCTGCGGGCGGCGCTGGCCGGGGAGAAGGTCACCGAGAGCTACGAGACCTTCGCCGTGAAGGGTTTCCGGCTGGAGAAGGCCCCGGCGACGCCGCCGAAGATCGTGCTCGCCGCGCTGCGGCCCGGGATGCTCCGCCTGGCCGCCCGCGAGGCCGACGGCGCCATCACCAACTGGCTGTCGCCCGGGGACGTACGGAAGGTGCGGGGCGAGCTGGGGCCGGAGACCGAGCTGATCGCGCGCCTTTTCGTCGTGGTGACCGAGGACGCGGCGAAGGCGCGCGAGATCGGCCGCCGGCTGCTGGCCGCCTACCTCACCGTGCCGGTGTACGCGGCGTTCCACGAGTGGCTGGGCCGGGGAGAGCTGCTGCGGCCCATGCGGGAGGCGTGGGCGGCCGGGGACCGCAAGGCCGCGCTGAAGGCGATCCCCGACGAGGTGGTGGACGACCTCGTCGTGCACGGCGACGCGGCGACCTGCCGGGCCCGGGTGCGGGAGTACGTGGCCGCCGGGCTGGACACGCCCGTGCTGGCCCCGCTGCCGGGTGGGGACCTGCCGCTCGCCGACACCGTGCGGGCGCTCGCGCCCGGCGCCTGAAGGAACCGGCGGGGCGCCGCCGTACGTTAACCAGAGGGCAAAGCGGGCAGAGGCGTTCCCCTGGAGGTGTCCTCATGGTGAAGGCAGGACGTGCGGCGGCCACCTGGCGTGCCTACCGCGAGGTCTCCAAGCCCGGTTCGCCGGGATTCGGGGCCCGGCTGCGGGCCGTGCCCCGGATGCTCCGCGCCGCGGTGAAGGGCGACTACCCCGGCCTGACCAAGGGCAAGATCGCCATGCTCGGCATGGCCGTGGCGTACATCGTGTCGCCCATCGACGTGGTCCCCGACTTCCTCCTCGGTATCGGCGTGGTCGACGACTTCGGCGTGTTCCTGTGGCTGGCGACCGCGCTGCTCGGCGAGAGCGGCCAGTTCGTCGAGTGGGAGCACGGCGGCCGGCCCGCCCGGACCGGCAAGGTCCGGCGTTAGAGCTGCTCCTGCCGCAGCCAGGCCCGCGAGGGCAGCGGGTGGCCGAACAGGCGGGCGGCGTTGCCGTACGAGACCCTGGCGATGTCGGCGGGGGGCAGGCTGCCGAGGTTGCGGGCCACGGCGCGCTGGGTGTCGGGCCAGGTGGACTCCGCGCGCGGGTAACCGGCCTCAAGCAGCACGCGCTCCATGCCCACGGCGAGCCGCACCGAGCTCAGCGCGCTGTCGTCGAGCGTGCCGAAGAAGAAGTTGCGCCGCAGCACCTCGCTGGGCTTGAGGCCGCCCTCCCAGCTCGGCTCGCCTGCCACGGGGTGATCGAGCGCGTAGTCGGCCCGCTCGGCGAGCATCGGCAGCCACCCGACGCCGCCCTCCACGATGAGGACGCGCAGCTTGGGGAAGCGCAGCGCCACCCCCGACCACAGCCAGTCGGCGCAGGCGAACATCGCGCTCGCCGGGATCAGCGTGGTGATCGCCTCGACCGGGGTGTCGGGTGAGGGCACCGGCGCCCAGGAGGACGCCCCGGTGTGCAGGCACACGACCGTCCCGGTCTCCTCGCAGGCGGCGAAGAACGGGTCCCAGTGGCGGCTGTGGATGGACGGCAGCCGCAGCCGGGTGGGGAACTCGGGGAACACGACGGCCTTGAAACCGCGTGACGCGTTGGCCCTGATCTCCTTCGCCGCGATCTCGGGGTCGGGGAGCCAGGGAAGCTGGAGCGCGATCATGCGCTCGGGGTAGGTGCCGGCCCACACGTCGACGTGCCAGTCGTTCCAGGCGCGTACGAGCGCGAGCCCGAGGTCCTGGTCGCGGGTGCGGCCGAACGCCACCCCGGCCTGGCTCGCCAGCATGCCGGGGAAGCACAGGGCCGCCCAGATCCCGGCCCGGTCCATGTCGCCGATCCGGGCCTCGATGTCGTAGCAGCCCGGCCGCATGTCCTCGAAGCGGACGGGATCGAGCGTCCACTGCTCCTTGGGCAGGCCCGCGCCCACGTCCAGCCCCGCGCAGGGATAGGTGGCGCCGCTGTACCGCCACACCTGGTGACCCGAGTCGGTCTCCACGACCTTGGGCGCCAGGTCCTTGTACTTCTCCGGGAGGCGGTCCTCGAAGAGGTCGGCCGGCTCGATCAAGTGATCATCGACCGAGATGATCACGTAGTCCCGCCGCCTCGGCTCTGGGTCGGGATGCAGCGGCGTAGTCACGGTAGTAAACGGTAGGGCCAAGGGATAACACCGTACAAGCTGCGAGGTCTCCGGTTGGTATCCGTTCGCTCACCTTGCGGCGCGTACGGTCACGGTTTGTGACACCTGCTCCGTACGGAGATCGCGGGCCTCCCGGCGCACCAGAAGCACCCAGCCGCCCACCGCGATCCCGATGAACAGCCACCACTGCACGGCGTACGCCAGGTTGAGCCCGCCTCCGGCGCCGACGTCGGGCGGGGGCAGGAGTTCGGGCGCGGGAGCGCCCTGCGGCTGCTGCGCGGTGAGCTCCACGAACCCGCCGAAGACCGCGTACGGCAGGCCCTCGGCGATCCGGGGCGTGTCGATCAGCAGGATCTGGCCGGACGGCAGGCCGGACCGGTTCCTGATGCCGGTGTTGTCCTGCGTCTCCGCCGGGCGGAGCCGTCCGGTGACCGTCACCTCTCCCGTGGGCGGGGCGGGCACCTGCGGCGGAGTCTCGGCGGTCGCTCCGGCCGGGACCCAGCCCCGGTTCACCAGCACGGCGCCCTGCGGCGTGACGAGCGGAGTGACCACGTAGAACCCGACGCGGCTGTTGAGGGTGCGCCTGCGCACCACGAGCTCGTGGGCGGGGTCGTACCGTCCGGTGACGGTGACGAGGCGATACCTGTCCTTCTCCGGCACCGGCACTGCGGTCCGGTCCAGCCGGTCGAGCGGCACGGGCGCGGCGGCGAGGTTGGCGGTGATCCGCGCGCTGTCGGCCGACCGCTCCTCGAACCGCCCCCACTGCCACCTTCCCAGGAAGAAGAAGGCAGGGATCAGCACGAGCACGAGCAGGTGCAGCCCGACCCAGCGGCGCGAGAGGAGGAACCGGTACACGTGACCAGCCTAGGCAGCCACCGGGGTGGTATGGATTTCAGGCCGTGTCTCAGGCCGTGTCTCAGGCAGGGGTGCTGAGGCGGGCGCCGGGGCCGGGGCGGGGGGTCACCTCGCGCGGGCCGCCGATTTCGTGGCCGTCCTCGCACACCAGGTGCAGCGCGACGGGCGCGCCGCACTCGCGGTGGGTCACCACGACCGGCGGTCCCTCGGGATCGGCCACATAGCGGTCGCCCCAGTGCATGAGCGCGATCATGATCGGGTAGAGGTCGAGGCCCTTCTGGGTGAGCCGGTACTCGTCGCGCTGGCGCTGGCCGGGCTCCTGGTAGGGCACCTTGCGCAGCAGGCCCTCGTCCACGAGCCGGGACAGCCGCGCGCTCAGCACCTGCCGGGGCGCGCCGGTGCGCGTCTGAAGGTCGGCGAACCGCCGGACGCCGTTGAACGCCTCCCGCAGGACCAGGAACGTCCACTTCTCGCCGAGCACGGCGAGGGTTCGCTCGATGGAGCAGTTGTCCACCCGATAACGCCGCATGTCGCGCATCGTAACCACAACATCCTCCCCGCATCTAAGTCTACTTGACAGACTCAGCGTGCCCGGGAGAGTCTGAGTCCATGTTGGGAACTCAGGCGAGGCCCCTTGTGGACATCCGTGCGGCGCGTCCTGGCGACGACGAGGAGCGGGTGCGGCACTTCGTGGAGGGCCTGTCGCGGGCCACGCTGACGAACCGCTTCTTCGTCGGCCTGGGTCGGCCGAGCGCGAGCCTGATCCGCGCGATGGTCGCGCGCGACGACAGGCGGGACGCGCTGCTCGCGCTGCACGGCGACGCCGTGATCGGGCACGCCATGAGCCACCTGGCCGAGGGTGAGGCGGAGATCGCGGTCGTGGTGGACGACCGGTGGCAGAGCCTCGGTGTGGGCTCGCGGCTCGTGCGCACCCTCCTGCGGCGGGCGTCCGTACGCGGTGCGGCCGTCGTCGGCATGGACGTCATGACCGAGAACCGGCGGGTTCTGTCCATGGTGCGCAGGGCCTGGCCCTCTGCCACAATCGACACACAGGGCACATCCGCCGAGATCAAAGCCGACCTCGCATTTGCAGAACAAGGTTCTGTTGGTTCACCATTGACTATGTGAAGAACGCGAAGAGCGGGCGAGACGGCAGGGCCAGGATCATCGAGGGCGCCCTGCGCAGGTTCAGCCAGAGCGGGGTGTCGGCCACCACCCTGGCCAGCCTCCGGCAGGAGAGCGGCGTCAGCGTCGGCAGCTTCTATCACCACTTCACGAGCAAGGAACACGTCTTCGGCGTGCTCTACGCCGAGATCCTGGACATGTACCAGGACGCCTTCGTCGGCGAGCTCGTCCGCCACGAGGACGCCCGCGCCGGCATCGAGGCCATCGTCGCGATGCACATGGCCTGGTGCGGCGAGCACCCCGAGCGCGCCCGCCTGCTGATCAGCGAGCGCCCGCCCCGGCGCAACGAGCCCGGCGGGCCGGAGGTCGCCGACTCGAGGCGCGAGTTCTTCCGGCAGGTCGCCGACTGGTGGCGGCCGCACATGAAGGACGGCGTGCTCCGCCCCGTCCCCGCCACCATGTGCTACGTGCTGTGGCTCGGCCCCGCGCAGGAGATGTGCCGGCTGTGGTTCAGCGGCGCCCACCAGCCCACCGAGGAGGAGATCCGCGAGCTGGGCGAGGCCGCCTGGAACAGCCTCAAGATGCCGTAGCCCCGCGATAGATTCGAGGCGTGGACGCCCCTTCTGACCTGGTCCGGCGGCTTCGCGACAGATTCGTGGAGGCCGGTTACACGATCGACGGCGTGCGTGAGCGGCTGGGCGACATGGCCGCCTCCGCCCTGGCCCGTGAGGAGATCGTGCCCGCGCTGCGCGCCACCAGGGACGCCGACCCCCTCGCCACGCTGATCCGACTGTGGTGGCTGGGCGCCCCGGCCAGCATGGCCGCCGCCGACCTCCCGCTGCAGGACCTCATCGAGGCCGGGCTGCTGGTGCGCCTGGGCGACTCCGTGCAGGCCACCGTGCACCTCCAGCCCTGGGACACCGGAACCGGCGACCCGGCGTACGTGGTGTCCGACCGCAAGGTGCGCCCCGGCGACCCCTCCCTGCGGCCCGACCACGTGGTCGGAGCGGGCGGCGCCTCGGCCAACCTCGCCCAGCTCGGCTGGACCGCCCCGGTCGGCCGGGCGCTCGACCTCGGCACCGGCTGCGGCGTGCAGGTGCTGCACCTGGCGCCCAGGGCGGAGCACGTCGTCGCGACCGACGTGAACCGCAGGGCCCTGCGGCTGGCCCGCCTCAGCTGGGGTCTGTCCGGCATGACCGGCGTCGAGGCGCGCGAGGGCTCGATGTACGACCCGGTGGACGGCGAGCGCTTCGACCTCGTGGTGTCCAATCCGCCGTTCGTCATCGCGCCAGAGGCCAGGTACACCTACCGGGAGGCCGGGCGGCGCGGCGACGAGTTCTGCCGCGACCTCGTACGGCGCACGCCCCGGCACCTCGCCCAGGGCGGCCAGGCGCGCTTCCTCGCCAACTGGCTGCACGTCAAGGGCGAGGACTGGCAGGACAGGGTGGGCGGCTGGCTCACCGAGACCGGCTGCGACGGCTGGGCCGTGCAGCGCGACGTGCAGGACCCGGCCGAGTACGTCGAGCTGTGGCTGCGGGACTCCGCGGAGCACGGCACCTCGGCCTACCGGGAGCGTTACGACGAGTGGCTCGGCTGGTTCGAGTCGATGGACGTGACCGGCGTCGGCTTCGGCTGGATCGCCCTGCACGACTCCGGCTCGCTGAGCCCGCTTGTGCGGGTGGAGGAGATGACGCAGCCGGTCGAGCCCCCGTCCGGCGCGCTGGTCGAGGAGGTCCTGCGCGCGGTGCGCGCGGCCCACGAGCTGTCCGACGAGGACCTGCTCGACGCGCGGCTGAAGGTGGCCGAGGGCGTCGTGGAGGAGCGCGTCGGCCCGCCCGGCGCCGACGACCCCTCCCGCATCGCCCTGCGGCAGACCCGGGGCGCGCGCCGTACGGCCGCCGTGGGGACGGTGGAGGCGGCCCTGGCGGGGGTGTGCGACGGTGATCTGCCCACGCGCCCGCTGCTCGCCGCGATCGCCGAGCTGACCGACGAGGACCCCGCCGCGGTGCTCCGCGACGCTCCCGCTGCGCTGCGCCCCCTGATCGCGGACGGTTTCCTGACGGTTGCAAGCCTCCGTTGATCGGAGTTTGAACGGCCCGGGCGACAGTGGTCCTGCGTGGGCTTCGGGGGGGTTCGGGGCCCGCGCGAAAGCCCGGCCGGTCGTCAACGTGAGGCGGCGAGTCGCCACGGGGCGCACCGGAAGGATCCGGGCCCCTGCGCGCCCCAGTGGCGACGGGCGGCCGGCCGGGCGGTTCCAGCCCCCGCAAGCGAAGAACGGTGGTCGATGTGATCAACCACGTCCGGATGAGCCGGCTCGACGACGACCTGCGACTCGACTCAGGTCTCGACCTGTTCGCGCAGGAGCGTGCGGATGTCGTCGGCCTCGGGCGAGCCGAGCCGGGTGAAGATGTCGAGGGCCTTGACCAGGGCCTGCCTGCCCCGGCCGGTCTCCCCGAGGCCCGCGAGAGCCTTGCCGAGGGCGGCCAGTGACTGCGCCTCGCCGTACGGGTGGGTGATCTCGCGGCTCACGGTCAGCGCCTGTTCGGCGTGCCGGGCGGCCTCGGCGAACCGTCCGGCGGCGATGAAGGTGGCGGCGAGCCGGTAGCAGACCCGCTGCTCCCAGACCCGCTGGTTGCTCGCACGGAAGAAGGCCAGGCACTCGGCGTGGTGGACGACGGCCTCGTTGAGCCGCCCGACATAGGACAGCACGTTGCCGAGGTGGTAGCGGGCGCGGGCCACTCCCGCGCCGCTGCCGATCTCTGAGAAGACCGCCAGCCCGCGCTCGGCCGCGGCGATGGCGTCGTCCGGCCGCCCGAGGCCCAGGTGGTCGCGGGCGGAGTAGCACGACGCCAGCGCCTCGCCCGCGGGGTTGCCCGTCTCCCGGTGGACCGCCGTCGCCCGGTCGAACCATTCGAGCGCCTCGGTGTGGCGCCGCCGCCGGCCGGCGACGACCGCCAGCGCGTTGCACGTCTCGCCCAGCACGATCCGGTCGCCGGTCTCCTCGCCGAGCGTCCGCGCGGCGAGGAAATGGGCCTCGGCCTCGGCCAGCCGGTTCGCGCCGAACAGCACCCGGCCCAGCACGTAGCGGCAGCGCAACTCGCCGCGCCGCTCGCCGGCCCCGCGGGTCGCCGTCAGCAGGGCCGAGGTGCGCTGCTCGAAGTCTCGCTGGTTGGTGCCCGACTCCAGCAGCGGCTCCATCGCCAGCAGCAGGTCGGCCGCCGCGAGCAGGTCCTCGCCCGACGCGTCCTGAACCACGGCCGCCTGGGCCACGGCTGCCTGGGCCACGGCTCCGAACATGTCCTCGGACTCCGCCGACAACCAGGCCACGGCCTCGTCGGCCGAGGAGAAGGAATGGCCGCGCACGCCCAGGCCGGTGAGGTTGTCGGCGATCGCGCTGCCCTCGTACGCCAGCCGGTGGGCCGCGCCGGCCGACGCCAGGTAGAAGCCCAGCAGCCGCCGCAGGGCGAGGGCGCGGGCCGCGGGCTCCTCGGCGTCCTCCGCCTGCCGCCGGGCGAACAGCTTGAGCAGGTCGTGGAAGCGGTAGCGGCCCGGGGCGGGCGCCTCCAGCAGGCTGGCGTCGACCAGCGACTCGATCACGTCCTCGGCCTCGGCCGGGGTGAGGTCGAGCACGGCCGCCGCCGCGAAGACCGAGATGCCCGAGCCCGCCGGCAGCGCCAGCAGCCGGAACGCCCGCGCCTGCCGGGCGTCGAGCTGGCCGTACCCGAGCGCGAACGTGGCCGAGACCGCCAGGTTGCCGATCTTCATCTCGTCGAGGCGGCGGCGCTCGTCGGCGAGCCGGGGGACGAGCGAGGCCACCGTCCACGACGGGCGGGAGGCGAGCCTGGCCGCGACGATCCGCACGGCCAGCGGCAGGAAGCCGCAGGCGGCGACCACGTCCATGGCGGCGGCCCGTTCCGCCGCCACCCTCTCGGGTCCCGCGACCGCCGAGAGCAGAGACAGCGCCTCCTCGGGCTCCATCACGTCGAGGTCGATGAGCCGGGCCGCGGGCAGGTCGGCCAGTTTGCCCCGGCTGGTGATGATCGCGGCACAGCCGGCCGAACCGGGCAGCAGGTGCTCGACCTGCTCGGCGTCGCGGGCGTTGTCGAGCAGCACCAGCATCCTGCGGTCGGCGAGCAGCGAACGGAACAGCGCGGAGCGCTCGGCCAGGCCGTCGGGGATGACGTCCATCGGGATGCCGAGGGCGCGCAGGAACGCGACCAGCGCCGTCTCGGGCGCGGTGGGCTCGGCGCCGTATCCGCGCAGGTCGGCGTAGAGCTGACCGTCGGGGAACAGGTCATCGGCGAGGTGGGCCACATGGACGGCCAGGGTCGTCTTGCCCACGCCGCCGATGCCCGACATCGCCGCGATCGGCACGCCCTCTCCCGCCCCTTCCCCGCGGAGCAGCGCGAGCAGCCTCTGCACCAGGCCGGTACGTCCGGTGAAGTCGGGCACGGCCGCCGGGAGCTGCGCCGGTCTCGGCATCTCGATCGACGGGCCGGTCTCGGCCGTCGCGGCGTCATCGTGGACATCCTGCGGCGAGAGCCGTACGGGAGGGGGTGCGGGGGCGAGGGAGGGGTCGGCGGCGAGGATCCGCCGGTGCAGGTCGGCCAGCTCGGCCCCGGGTTCGATGCCGAGCTCCTCCACGAGCGCCTGCCGGGTCTCGGTGAAGACCGACAGCGCCTCGGCCTGCCTGCCGCAGCGGTAGTAGGCCAGCATGAGCTGGGCGCGTAACCGCTCGCGCAGCGGGTGTTCGGCGGCGAGCGCGACCAGCTCCGAGACGATCTCCGCGTGCCGGCCCAGCTCCAGGTCGAGCTCCATGAGCGTCTCGACCGCGCTCATCCGGCGCTCGGCCAGCCGGTCGCGCTGGTGCTCGGCGTACGGGCCGACCGCGCCGGCCAGCGGCTCGCCCGCCCACAGGCGCAGGGCCCCGCGCAGCCGCCGGGCGGCCTCCCCGGCCCGGCCCGTACGGCGGTCGGACTCGGCGGCGGCGCACTCGCGCTCGAAGACGGCGAGGTCGAAGCGGGCGGGGCCGGAGTGAGCGGAGCCGAGCCGCAGCGCGTATCCCCGGCCCACGGAGGTCAGCAGCCGCGGCGGGGTCCTCGGGGAACGGTCCGGTTCCAGGACGGTGCGCAGGCGGGAGACGTAGGTGCGCAACGCGCCGAGCGCGCGCGGCGGCGCGTCCCCGCCCCACACGCCGTCGATCATCTCGTCCGGCGTGACCGCGTGCCCCTCCCGCAGCAGGAGCATCGCGAGAATGGAGCGTTGCAAGGGCGTGCCGAGGTCGAGCTCGACGCCGTCACGCCAGGCCAGGACGGGTCCGAGCACGGCGAAGCGCAGGCCGTCCGCGGCGGCGTGATCAGGCATGGCACCTGTCTCCCAATGGCAAGATTTCCGACCAAATGATAGATCGTGTGGCGCGGCGGCAGTAGGACCGAGCGCGCCGGTTCAGTGTTCGTTCAGGTGCTTGAAAGCGGCCTGCAAACCACGGTGAGAGCACTGAAAGCAGCTTGCAGGCGGGCGGGCCTATCACTGAGATGCAACCCCGACAGCACCCCGCATCGGGGGATCGTCCTCGAACAGGAGAACCGAAATGCGACGCTCCATCACCCTCGGTCTCGCCGCAGCCACCGCCGTCGCCGCCCTCGGGCTGCCGGCCCTCGCGACCGCCGCCTCCGCCGCCCCCGCCTCCGCCGCCTCCGCCGCCTCCGCGTCCCACCACCACGACGACTGGGACTACGACGGCTGGTGGGGCACCTACTGGTCGAACAACCACCTCGCCAAGGCCAAGGGCTACGTCGACGTGAACTACGACGACGAGGAGTCGAACCGGGTCCACGTCACCGGCAAGCTGTACGACAACGACCACCGCACCTACAACCAGGGCGGCAAGTGCGCGTACATCAAGTTCCGCGTGTCGTCCTGGGACGACGAGGAGGACGACTGGTCCTCCAGCATCAAGTCGTACAAGTACTGCGGCGCCGGCGGCTACAAGCAGATCAACTTCTGGCGCTACGACGTCGCCCAGGTCCAGGCGAAGGTCTGCCAGATCGGTCTGCACAGCAGCTTCCCCGTCAACTGCGGCTCCTGGCACGACATCTACAACGCCTACGAGGACGACTTCGGCTACGACGCCTGATGGCCGTCCGCCTCCCGGCACCCCCCGCATGACGCGGCCCGTCCCTTCCGGGACGGGCCGCTCTTTCTATTGGGTGATCACGCTGCTTCCGATGCCGTTTCCAGGAGGCCCAGCCGTACGCGGAGACGATCGCGTACAGCGGGCCACTCAGGACTCAGGATCGAGTAGTACGCCGTATCTCGGACCGTGTCGTCGGCGCCTCGGCTGTCCGCTCGTCGCACACCGTCGAGGTGCGCGCCGAGGGCCTCGATGGCGACCCGGGATCGAGTGTTGCGTACGTCTGCCTTGAGGGTGATCCGGTGAACCTGCCAGGTCTCGAAGGCCAGGGAGAGCATCAGATACTTGCTCTCCCGGTTGACACCGGTGCCCTGGGCCGACGCGGCGAGCCAGGTGTACCCGATGTCCGCGACGGACGGGACCTCGCCCACCGCGCCCTTCGTCCCCGGCGGCCAGGGCATCGGGCCCTGCCAGTACTCCAGGTTCATCAGACGGGTGGCACCGACCACGCGGTCGGTGTGCAGCCACCGGATGGCGAAGGGCAGCGTGCGGCCCTCCGCCTGCTCAGCCAAGGCGGCCTCCACGTAGGAGGCCATCTCATCCCGGCCAGCGGGAACGCGAGTGAAGGCGTATGTAGAACGGTCTTCACTCGCCGCGGCGACGAGGTCGTCGAGCACCGCGAGGCTGAGCGGTTCCAGGCGCACGGAGCGCCCGGACAGGGTGACAAAAGCGGGCATGAGCACATGATGGGGGCTGCTGACCACGGCTGATACCAAATGACACGAGACATCTTGGCGGGGTATTGGTTAAGGGGTGTGCCCGGGCGAGAAACAGCAGGTCAGAGCCTTGATTCGGGTCCCGTGTGGCGGGCGGCCAGGGTAAAGATTTGGCCAAAGATCCACGATGTCCGGGGAACGGTTCAGCGGAGGGCGGCGGGGACGTCCGCGGGCGTGCCGAACCAGGTCTCCAGCGCGTTCGCGAGCCCCTCGGCATCGGTGGCGTCAGGGTCCTCCGCCCACGCGACGACGCCGTCCGGGCGGACGAGCAGCGCGCCGGGAGCGTGCGGGTCGCCTATCGCCGTAGTGACGGTGGCGATCCGGTCTCCGTAACCGTCCACCGCCGTGCCGTCGAGTCCGGATCCGCTCTGGCGGACGAGCAGGCCACGACCGTCGTGGAGGTGGTCGGCGAGCCGTGAGCCGTCCTCGAACTCGTAGTCGGGCACGCTGCGTCCCGCCAACGGGTGCCCGCTTTCGCCGGGCATGTCGTACCGCTGCCAGACGCCGGAGATCTTCTTCACGAAGTAGGTGGTGCCGGTGACCGTCCCGATCAGGTCGGCGACCACCGCCCGCGCCGCCCGCGCGTGGGGGTCGGGACGCATCACGGCGATCTGGGCACGCGTCCAGTCGAGCACCCAGGCGCCGATCGGATGCCGCTCTCGCGTATAGGTGTCGAGGAGCCCTTCCGGCGCCTGTCCGCGTACGACCGCCGCGAGCTTCCAGCCGAGGTTCACGGCGTCGCCCAGCCCCAGGTTCAGCCCCTGGCCGCCGAAGGGCGAGTGGACGTGCGCGGCGTCGCCGGCCAGCAGCACCCGGCCGAGCCGGTAGGTCGCCGCCTGCCGCGCGTTGTCCGTGAACCGGGTGACCGATGTGATCTTCTTGACGACCACGTCGGAGCCCGTGACGTACCTGACCGCCTCCTGCAGTTCCTCCGTCGTCACCGGTGTGGTCTTGTCGGCCCTGCCGGGCGCGCCGCCGTCGAAGCGCGCGACGAGGATGCGCCCCGGCACCGGCCCGTGGGAGTAGACCCCGGTGGGAGTGGCCTGCCAGCCCACGCCGAGGTGTTCGGTGCCCTCCATCTCCGCGACCGCCTGGTAGGCGGTGATCTCCGGGTCCGTCCCGGGGAACTCGAAGCCGGCCAGCTTGCGCACCGTGCTCCTGCCGCCGTCGCAGCCCACCAGCCAGCGGCCGTGCACCGGGCCGCCGGTCGTGGTGATCGTCACCTGCTCGCCGTCGTCGGTGAAGCCGGTCACCTCCACACCGCGCCGCACCTCGACTCCCAGCTCGGCAGCGCGTACGGCGAGGATCTGTTCGAGCTGCTGCTGGGGCACGAGGCCGATCTCGGCGGCCGGTCCACGGCCGGACAGCTCAGGGTCGTCGGCGTCCAGCCGTTCGGCGCTCAGCATCATCCCGGCGAAGTGGCCGGCGAACCTGGGCGGCGTCCGGCGCGGCCCTTCCGTGGAGGCCTGTTTGCGCATGAAGGCCTCCACGAGTTCCATCGCCCGCTCCTGCACCTCCTTCAGCGCCGGCAGCAGGCCCCGCCTGTAGAGCGCCTCCACGCTGGGCGTGTTGAGCGAGCCCGCTTTGAGCGTCGGATCGATCTCGGTCAGCCGTTCGAGTACCACGACTGACGCCCCGCCCAGCCGCAGCTCGCAGGCCAGCATCAGGCCGACCGGCCCTCCGCCGGCCACAACGACGTCGTATGACATTCGTCCTCCCCGTAGTTACCGTTGCTATAAACTTACTGTCACTAAAAGTTTTTAGCAACTAGAGTGAGGCAGGTGACGGAGACCTTGGGGCTGCGGGAGCGGAAGAAGCGGCAGACTCGCCAGCTCATCTCGGACGTGGCCTCGGGCCTGTTCATGCAGCGCGGGTTCGACAACGTCACGGTCGCCGAGGTCGCCGAGGCGGCCGGAGTCTCGACCAAGACCGTCTTCAACTACTTCCCCCGCAAGGAGGACCTGTTCCTCGACCGCTATCCCGAGGCGGTGGAGCTGGTCACACGGGCCGTACGGGAGCGCGCCGAGGGGGAGACGCCTCTCGCCGCCCTGCGCCGGCTGTTCCTCGGCATGCTCAGGGAAGGCCACCCGCTCGGCGGGATCGCTCCCGGATATGAGGTGTTCTGGCAGGTGGTCCAGGACTCGCCCGCGCTCAGGGCCCGGGCGAGGGAACTGGTCGAGGAGTTCGAGGGCGTGCTCGCCCACCTGTTCGCCGAGGCGGCCGGACGCGACCCGGCCGACCCTGCCGACCCGGCCCCGAGGCTCGCGGCCGCCCTGGTGGTCGCCGCCTACCGCGCCGTGTACGTCACCAGCATCGACAGGATCCGTGCCGGTGATCCCATGCAGGACGTGCTCGCCGACCGCATCACCCTGCTCGACCGCGCCCTGCAAGCCGTCGAGCGCGCCGTCGCCGCTTTCTGAGCAGCGCCTTCGGCGTTTTTCTACGCAGCGCCTTCGGTGTTATTGCCCCTTTTTCGGGTTGACCTGCTGCTCCAACTATTCGCTTCCGGCGGTTGCTGAGAGTGATGAGCGATGAAAGAATTCATACAGGTTTTCGAATTCACTGAGGGGGGTGCGATGGATCTGCTTGATCAGGATTCTGATCACCCTCGTCGTTTGAATGATGCCGTGGGGGACTGGTGGGATCGGCTGACCGCCGATTCCCCTCTGTGGTCGTCCGAAGGTTCACTCGCCCGCGAGCACTTTCCGATCATCGACTCCGAGCTTCCGCGGCACGCGAGCCACACCAAGGCTGACAGCAGTATCGACAGCAGCACCGACAGCGGGCTCACAGACGGTGAGGACGCCGGCGATGAGGCGAGCGCCGATAGTGCCGGTGGTCGTGGGGCCGGTGCCGGTCGGGACAAGGGCCGGTCGTCGTGGATGTTGGTGGGTTCTCTGCGTGAGTCGGCGCAGGCGTTGGCGTTGGCGGCGGTGCCGGACGATGTGGATGTCTGTCTTGCCGAGGCTGAGGAGTTGCTGTTCGCGCGAGATCGGATCACGTGCGCGTTGGCGGATCGGGTGGGGCGGGTGCATGGTGCGGGGCAGGCCAGGCGGCATGGGCATGCCTCCACCCGCAGCTGGTTGCGTACCGCTGGGGGGATGAGCGTGCCCGGTGCCGGCCGTCTGCTCACGCTGGCGGTGGAGTTGGCGCGTCTGCCTCGGGTGCGGGAGAAGTTCGCCGCGGGTGGGTTGGCGGCGGGGGTGGTGGAGGCGATCTGCATGGCCACCGCCCAGTTGAGTGATGAGCACACCGGCCTGGCCGAGCCGATTTTGCTGGAGTTGGCGGGTAGGGCGGGGGCGGCGGAGGTGGCCAAAGCCGGGCGCTATCTGCGGGCGGTGCTGGACCCCGACGGGGAAGAACGCGACGAGCGGGCCGACTTCGGGCGGCGGTTCCTGAGGGTCCGCCCCACCAAAGGCGGGGGCGTGGAGGGGGAGTTCTACCTGCCCCGTGAGGCGGCCGCCCGGCTGCGGGCCCTGTTGGACGCCTACGCCAAGCCGCGCGCGGAGGGTGATGACCGGCCGTTGCGGGTGCGTAACGCGGATGCGTTCATCGCGTTGCTGGAGGAGAAGATCGCCGCCGAGCTCCTGGTCCTGGTCACCGCCGAATCCCTCCCCACCGACTCCGAACCCGCCGCCCCCGGCACCGACCACCCCGCCGACGCCGAAGACGCCCTGGATGCCCAGGATGCCCAGGATGCCGAGCGTGCCCAGGAAGCCGAGCGTGCCCAGGACGCGGAGGGCGCCGAGGGCGCGGAGGGCGGCCGGGATAGCGAGGACACCGGCGCCACCGGCGACACCGGAAGCGCTGACGAACCCGGCGACGTCGACAACACCAATGCCCCCGGCGAGATGGGCGGCCCCGGCGACGTGGGCAGCACCGGCGCTGCCGCACCTGCCCAGGATGAGGGCCCCTGCCAGCCAATTGGCCCCGGCACTGCCGAGGCCGAGGCAGCAGCCGGTGCAGGTGGCGATGCGGACGCAGATGCCGGTTCACCTTCGCAGATAGCGCGGCCGGATCCTCCTCCCGAGGAGGCCGCTGCGCATGTCGCCCACGCCGGGCATCGGCCTGCGGGGGACTGCCGGCATGGGCAGAGCACGCCTGAGAGCCAACGCCACGGCCACGGCCACGAGCATCGGAGGCACGGCCACGGCCATCGGCGGCCGGGCGCGGGCGGGTGCGGGTGCGGCGGCGAGGCACGGTGCTCGTGTGCGCCGGGGACACCGAGATCGGAGTGGGGCGTGCCAGGGAGGCCACCGGGAACACCGCCGGGAACACCGCCGGGAACACCGCCGGGAACAGCGCCAGGGACGCCGCCGGGCGTGCCGGGATCGGAGCCGGGCAGGCCACCGGGAACAATCCCAGGGACGCTGCCGGGGGCGGTGCTGGGGGCGGCGCCGGGGGTGTTGCTGGCGACCGGGCAGATGCTGCCGGTCTCCAGCGTGCACCGCCTTGCCCGCACCAGCACCCTGGTCCGCCTGGTCATGGACGCCGAGGGGCAGGTGCTGGACATGGGCCGCAAGGTCCGCCTGGCCACCCCCGCCCAACGCAGGGCCGTGTTCGCCCGCTACGCCACCTGCTGGATCGACGGCTGCCCACTCCCCGCCACCCTGTGCCAGATCGACCACGCCGACAACTGGAGCAACGGCGGCCACACCGACCTCAAACTCCTCGGCCCCGCCTGCCAGTTCCACAACCGCGACCGCTACCAGCACCCCGACCGCTACACCCGCCGCAAAGCCGGCACCGACCGCTGGGCCTTCACCTACCGCAACCCCACCAGAGCCCGGCGGCTACGGATCTAGGCGAGCATCGCCGCGCCTGGCTGTCCTGTGACACGGCCGGGAGGATGACTCGGAGTAAGTTGCTGTGATCGAATCGAGGTGAGGAGGCTGGCGATGTCACGGTTCATCGGGAAGTTCGCGGTGGTCACCGGCGCGGCGCGGGGGATCGGTGCGGCGATCGCGCGTCGGTTGGCTGCGGAGGGTGCGGCGGTGGCCTGCGTGGACCTGACAGCGGACCGGTGCGCCTCGATCGTGGACGAGATCACCGTCACCGGAGGCAGGGCGGTCGCGTTCGGCTGTGACGTCTCCGACAGCGCTCAGGTCGAGGCGCTCGTGCCGGAGGTGTTGAACGAGTTCGGGCGGATCGACGTGCTGGTGAACAACGCCGGGCTGACCCGCGACAACCTGCTGTTCCGTATGTCGGAGGAAGACTGGGACAAGGTCGTCGATGTGAACCTCAAGAGCGTCTTCCTCATGAGCCGGGCCGTCCAGAAGCACATGGTGGAGCAGCGGTCGGGAGCGATCGTCAACCTGTCGAGCCGGTCGGCGCTGGGCAACCGGGGACAGGCCAACTACGCGGCGGCCAAGGCGGGCATCCAGGGGCTCACCGCGACCATGGCGATCGAGCTGGGCCCGTTCGGCGTCCGGGTGAACGCGGTCGCGCCGGGCTACGTCGCGACGCCGATGACCGAGGCGACGGCCGTGCGACTGGGGGTGACGCCGGAGGAGCACCAGGTCACCATGGCGCAGGCCGTGCCGTTGCGGCGGGTCGGCCAGCCGACCGAGGTCGCGGCAGTGGTGGCGTTCTTCGCCTCCGACGACGCGTCGTATGTCACCGGCCAGACGCTTTACGTCAACGGCGGCCCCCGGTAGGGGGGCGCGCCCGCGAGTATGAGGATCGGCGTCTTCCTCGTCGCGGCGGGCTTCCCGGGCATGGCGCCCGGGGACGTGCTGCGCAGCACGGTGGAGGCGATCGAGGCCGCCGAACGGGCCGGGTTCGACGACGCCTGGATCGCCGAGCACCACTTCATGTCGTACGGCGTCTGCCCGTCGGCGGTGACGCTGGCGGCCGTGGCGCTGGGCCGGACCTCGCGGATCACGGTGGGAACGGCGGTCAGCGTGCTGTCCGCCCAGCATCCGGTCGCGTTGGCGGAGCAGGCGGCGATCCTCCACCACGTGTCGGACGGCAGGTTCCGGCTCGGCGTGGGGCGTGGGGGTCCGTGGCTGGAGCTGGAGGTCTTCGGCACCGGGACGGCGAGGTTCGAGCGGGGCTTCCCCGAATCGCTCGACCTGCTGTGCACGGCACTGGACGGCGGTCCGGTGGCGGGGGACGGCGAGTTCTTCCGCTTCCGGGAGGTCACGATGGTCCCGCAGGCCCGGATGTCGCCGGTCGTCGCCTGCACGTCGGACGGCACGGTCCGGATCGCCGCCGAACGGGGACTGCCCATGCTTCTCGGCATGCACATCGGCGACGAGGAGAAGGCGGAGATGGTCGCCGCCTACGAGGCGTACGCGACAGGCCCGGCGGCGCACATCGGCGCCGCGCTCGGTCACGTGGCGGACACCACCGAGCAGGCCATACGAGAGATGCGGGAGTCGCTGCCGCGCTGGCTCGCGCCGGGACTGGCCGGGTACGTCCCCGTGGACGGCCGGCCGCCGCCACGACGGAACATTCCGGAGTACGTGGACCTGCTGTGCCGGATCCATCCGGTGGGCTCGGCGGAGCACTGCGTGGAGAAGATCACCACCACGGCGGCGCGGACCGGGCTGCGGCATCTCATCCTGATGGTCGAGGGCGCCGGAGACCCTGCACGGACGCTGGAGAACATCGCACGCCTCGGCGCGGAGGTGCTTCCGGCCGTGAGACGGCGAGGGCCGGGGGCGGCGTGAACCGGAGCGCCGCCCCCGGCCGAAGCCGGCCCGATCAAGCCGGCCCGATCAGGCTGGCCCGATCAAGCCGGCATGGTCAGCAGTCGACCAGTTCGGGGCTCTGGTTCAGGATCTGCGCGCGGGGGGTGACGAACTCCCGGTAGGCCTCGGTGGCCTCCGGGCGGAACACCGCGACACGGTGGCAGTTCTGGAAGGCCAGCCGTACGCCGAAATGCCTTTCGAGGGCGCCGCGCATCGCGTCGCTGGCCAGGCAGCGCAGCAACTGACCGCGAGCGGCCTCGTCGGGCGGCGGCACCTGGTTGTCGGCGAAGTCGGCGCCGGACCGGTCCCGCCGCTCGACCAGCGCGATGATCGTCGCCCAGGCGTACGGCAGTGAGTCGCGGACGCAGGCGACGAAGGCCGCGTCGTCCACCTCACCGGCGCGGGCCTGGTCGAGCAGGTCGTTGGACACGGACAGCGACATGAGCTGTTCTCCTCTCGGCGTCTGCTCACAGAGCGGGGACGCAGTTGACGGTAGATCGAACGCCGCGGGCCTCCATCTGGCGCGGAGGCGACACGTTCATGAGGCGGCGACGGCGGGGCCGTACACGAAGCCGGGGTCGATCTGCGCGACCAGGTCCTCTCCCGTCGCCCGGTTGGCCCACGCGTGGGCGTTCCTGATGTGGAACTCGGCCGCCTGCCTGCCGAACTTCGGCCAGTCCTTGGGCTGCGCGTCGAGCCGGTCGAGCATGGCGGCGAGGGCCAGGTGGCCGGCGGGCTCCAGATCGTCGAGCGTGAACGGCCGGCCCTGCTCCATGCCGCGGATGGCGGGGGAGTGGCCGAACCAGGTCAGCAGGTCGTCGCCGACGTGCTCGCGGAGGAAGTCGACGTCCTCCGGCGCGTGGACCTTGTTGCCCACGACGGCGATCTCGACGTCGAACCCGGCGGCGTGGTCGCGGTACTGCCGGTAAACGCTCACGCCCTGACGGGTCGGCTCGGCGACCAGGAAGGTGAGATCGAAGCGGGTGAACAACCCGGAGGCGAAGGAGTCCGCCCCCGCGGTCATGTCCACGACGACGTACTCGCCGGGGCCGTCGACCAGGTGGTTGAGATAGAGCTCCACCGCGCCCAGCTTGGAGTGGTAGCAGGCGACGCCGAGGTCGTCCTCCTCGAACGGGCCGGTGACCATGAGCGAGACGCCCTCGACGGAGCACGACGGGAAGAACGGGTCGTCCAGCCGGACCAGCCGCGAGCCGCGCCCGGGCGGGGTCGTCTTGACCATGGACGCCGCGTCGCGGATCAGCGGATTGTCGCCGCGCAGGTAGTCCTTGATCTCCGCCAGCATCCCGCCCAGCGGCGGCGGGTGCTCGGCCGCGTCCACAGCCAGGCCCAGGGCCAGGCCGAGGTGCTGGTTGATGTCGGCGTCGATCGCGACGACCGGCCCCCTTCTCGTCGCGTACCTCGCGAACAGCGACGACAGCGTGGTCTTGCCGCTTCCGCCCTTGCCGACGAACGCCACGCGCATCCTGACCCCCGATCAGAAATGAAAACCGTTGTCAGTTTCACTTGTGCGCCATCATGACACAGGCGAGGTGAGCGCGGGTGGATTTCAGGCCGCGGAAGGCGTCGGAACGAGCGGCGGCGGCTGGAAGAGCGAGAGCACCCTGACGAGCGTGGGCCGCAGGGCGTCCCAGTCGGCGGCGGGGGCGGTCCAGGTGAGCACGCTCGTCGTCGTGTCCGTGGAGATCACCCGGCGGTACTGGTGATACTCCACGTCCTTGGCCAGATGGTCCCGCGCCGACGCCTTGCGCGGGGTCCAGGTGAACTCCCAGTCGGCCGAAAGGCCCTGCTCACCGGTCACGGCCCTGAGCCGCAACTTGTGATAGGCCGTGGCGTCCGGACGGAGAATGTCCTCCGCCTCGCCGAGCGCCGCCAGGGGGTCGGTTCCGCGCTGCGCGGTCACCTCGACCGTGAACGCCGCCCCGCCGTCCCGCGAGCGCCACGAGGTCGAGTACGGCCGGTCCTCGCGGGTCCAGCCGCGGGGCACACCGGCCCGCCAGCCGGCGTCGGACGTGTGCCACTTCAGCTTCAGCCGCCGCGCGGGCTGCCCGGACGCCGACGCCGAGGCCGACGCGGGAGCCGACGCAGGGGAGGACGCGGGGGAGGACACGGACGCCGGTGGGGAGACCTCTCCGGCCCGGCTTTCCCCGCCGGGCCGCAGCACCGCCCACCCTCCGACAGCCCAGCCCCCCACAACACACGCGACGAGCACGGCCGCCGCGATCCCCGTGATACGACGAGCACGGCCGGGGCGGCGGCGTACGGGCCGAGGCGGGGCGGGCGGCTCGATCTCGGCGAGCAGGCGGTCGGCGGTCTCCGTGTCGATCCGCCGCCTGGGCTCCCGGGCCAGCAGCCCGGTGAGCACCGCGCGCAGTTCCCCGGGCACCTCTTCCAGCGGCCCCTGGCCCGTGGGCGGGCTGCCGGTGACGGCCAGATGGAGGGTGGCGCCCAGCGACCACAGGTCGGCGGCTACCGTGCGCGGCCCGCCGGCGGCCCGTTCGGGGGCGAGGTACGTCTCGGTGCCACGGCCGACGGGAGGGCTGCCTGGTGCAGGATCGCGGGTGAACGCCGGATCGGTGGCCGGCACCGTCACGCCGAAGTCGGCGAGCAGCACCCGGCCGTCGTGCGCGAGGAGCACGTTGGCGGGCCGGACGTCGCCGTGCCGTACGCCGGCGGCGTGGGCGTGCGTGAGCGCGGACAGCACGGTGCGGGCGATCCGCGCGGCCTCGGCCGGGGGCATCGGTCCGTCGCCGGAGACCACCCCGTCGAGCGAGCGAGAGGGGACCAGTTCCGTCACGACGAACGGGGTGTCGCCCTCCTCGGCGACGTCGTAGACGGCGACGATGTGAGGGTGGCTCAGCCGCTCGGCCTGGCGGGCCTCGCGGGAGATCCGCTGGACGAGCCGCAGCCGCGCGGTCTCGCTCAGGTTCGGGGGCAGCAGGACCTCGCGGATCGCGACGGGCCTGTCGAGCAGCGTGTCGCGGCCCTCCCACACCAGCCCGCTGCGGCCGTGGCCGAGGGCGCGGACCAGCCGGTATCGCCTGACGATGAGCTGCCCAGCAGTACCCATCCCGCCTGCCTCTACGCCACGGCACGTTCCACTTGAATGTGGAGTCTTCCACAACTACCGGGATCAGAGGGGTGGAAGGGAACCGGTCGCGATGTGGGCGAGCGTGACCTCGGTGAGCGTCGCCTGCTCGTGGTCGCGCAGCGCCGTCCAGACGTCGCCGAGAGGCTCAGCGACGCCGTGGAACCCCTCGCTGTCCTGCGGCGCCCCCTCCATGATGAGGACGACGTCGGCGAGCGTGATCCGCTCGGCGGGCCGGGCGAGCCAGTATCCGCCGTCAGGCCCGCGTTGGCTGTGGATGAGGCCGGCCCGCCGCATCTGCAGCAGGATGTTGTCGAGGAACCGCCGGGGAATGCGCTGGGCGGCCGCGATCCGCTCGGCCGGGACCGGCCCCGGCGCGGCCGCGGCCAGTTCGGCGGCGGCGCGCAGGGCGTACTGGGTCCTGACGGAGAGCCGCATCTCGGTCAAACGGCGCTGAGGGCCAGCGACCGGGCGCCGGGCGCGGGCCTGAGGTGCACGGTGTCGCCCGGCCCGAGACCGAGCCGGTCGGCCTGCTCCCGCGTCACCTGGACCCACGCCTCGTGCCCGCCGATCTCCACCTCCACGCGCACCTCGAAGCCGAGCCGTACGACGCGGGAGACCACGGCGGGCGAGCCGCCCTCCACGGGATCTGGGCTGATCTCGATGTCGTGCGGGCGGACCAGGCTGCCGCCGATCTCGGTGACCGGGCCCAGGAAGCGCATCACGAACGGGTTGGCCGGGTTGTCGTACACCTCGCCGGGGCTGCCGGCCTGCACGACCTCGCCCCCGGCCAGCACCACGATCGTGTCGGCGACCTCGATGGCCTCCTCCTGGTCGTGGGTGACGAACACGGTGGTGACGTGGACCTCGTCGTGCAGCCGGCGCAGCCACGTGCGCAGCTCCTTGCGCACCTGCGCGTCGAGGGCGCCGAACGGTTCGTCCAGCAGCAGCACCTGGGGTTCCACCGCGAGGGCCCGGGCCAGGGCCATGCGCTGGCGCTGGCCGCCCGACAGCTGCGAAGGGTAGCGGTCGGCCAGTTTCTCCAGGTGGACCAGTTCCAGCAGTTCCATGACGCGTTTGCGGATCTCGTCCTTGGGCCGCTTGCGGATCTCCAACCCGAAGGCCACGTTGCGGAAGACCGTGAGGTGCTTGAAGGCGGCGTAGTGCTGGAACACGAAGCCGACGTTGCGCCGCTGCGGGGACAGCCGGGTGGCGTCGACGCCGGAGATCCGCACCGTGCCGGTGTCGGGCCGCTCCAGCCCGGCGATCACCCGCAGCAGCGTCGACTTCCCCCCGCCGCTCGGGCCGAGCAGTGCGGTGAGCGACCCCGCGGCGACGTCCAGCGACACGTCGTGCAGGACGGGGGTCGTCCCGAACGACTTGTTCACGTCGCGTACCTCAATTGCCATCGGACCGATCCTTCGGGCGCAGGAGCTTGGTGAGCAGCAGGGTGACCACGGCGATCAGGGCGAGGGCCGTCGCGGCGGCGAACGCGGCCGGCTGGTCGAAGTTCTGGAACCGCTCCTCCACGAACAGCGTCAGCGTCTGGGTCTGGTCCACGAGGCGGCCCGAGACCACCGCGACCGCGCCGTACTCGCCGAGCGAACGGGCCAGGCAGAGCACGACGCCGTAGCCGAGGGCCCAGCGGATGCCGGGGAGCGTGATGCGGACGAACGACTGGAGGCGGCTCGCGCCCAGCGTGTGCGCGGCCTGCTCCTGCTCGTCGCCGAGCTCCTCCAGGACCGGCACGACGGCCCGCACGACGAGCGGCAGGGACACGAACACCGTGGCCAGCACCATGCCGGGGGTGGAGAAGATCACCTGGACTCCCCAGCTCTCCAGCAGGCCGCCGAGGGGGGAGAACCGGCCGTACACGAGGATGAGCGCGAGCCCGACGACGACCGGAGATACGGCCATCGGCAGGTCGATGAACGCCCCCAGCAGCCGTTTGCCGGGAAACTCGTGGCGGACGAGCAGGAGCGCGGTGCCGACCCCGAAGACCGTGTTGGCCAGGACCGCCCAGCCGGCGACCGTCAGCGTGACCATGAAGGCGTGCAGGGCCGACGGGGAGGTCAGGGCCTCGGCGAACGGAGCGAGCCCGTCTCCGAAGGTTCGCCAGACGATCAGCGCCACGGGCAGCACCAGCAGGAACACGACGTAGACGACGGCGACCGCGCGCAGGACGTGCTTAGCCACGGCGGCTCCCCCAGCGCTGCAGGACGTCGAGCGTGATCAGCGCGACCAGGGCCACCACGAGCAGGACCGTCGAGATCGCGGCCGCACCGGTGGTGTTGTCGCCCTCGATCTGGCTGAAGATGTTCACCGCCGCGACCTGCGTCTTGAACGGCAGGTTGCCCGAGATGAGCACGGTCGAGCCGAACTCGGCGATCGCCCGGGTGAAGGCGAGGGCGGTGCCGGACAGCATCGCGGGAATCAGGTTCGGCAGGATGACCCGGCGGAAGGTCTGGAACGGGCTCGCGCCGAGGGAGGCCGCCGCCTGCTCCATCTCCGTGTCGAGTTCCAGCAGGACCGGCTGCACCGTACGGACGACGAACGGCAGCGTGACGAACAGCAGCGCCAGCACGACTCCGGCCCTGCTGTAGGCCAGGTTGACCCCGAGTGGGGACTGCGGGCCGTACAACGCGAGCAGGACGAGACCGGCGACGATGGTCGGCAGCGCGAACGGCAGGTCGATGATCGTGTCGAGCACGGCCCTGCCGGGGAAGCGGTCGCGGACCAGCACCCAGGCGATGACCGTGCCCACGACCAGGTTGACCAGGGCGACGAGCGCCGAGGCGCCGACGGTCAGGGTGAGCGCCGCCCAGGCGTCGGGGGTGGTGACCGAGCGCCAGAAGTACCCGGGCCCCTCGCCGGCCGAGCGCCAGACGACGGCGGCCAGCGGGATCAGCACGATCAGGCTCAGGTACAGCACCGCGGTGCCGAGGCCGGCGGCGGTGCCGCCGGCCAGGCGTCGGACAGGGCGTACGGTGATCGCGGTCACTGCACGCGTCATTTCTCCGTCGCCACGCCGAGCTTGCGTTCGATCTCCGCGACCTTGCCGGTCTTCGAGTCGAAGAAGTCAGTCGTGATCTTGTCCCAGCCGCCGAGGTCCTGGATCGTGAACAGCTGCGGCGGGGCGGGCCAGTCGAAGCCGGTCACGCCGTCGGCGACCGGGCGGTAGCCGTTCTTGGCGAAGATCGTCTGGGCCTCGACCGAGTAGAGGTACTTGAGGAAGGCCGCGGCCTCCTTGGGGTGGGTGCTGTTCTTCGTCACGGCCACCGGGTTCTCGATGAGGAGCGTCGAGTCCGGTACCGTGTAGTCGATCTCCTGGTTGTTCTGCTGGGCGAAGATCGCCTCGTTCTCGTACGTGAGGATGGCGTCGCCCTTGCCGCCGATGAAGGTCTGCAGCGACTTGCGGCCGCTGTCGTCCTGGACCGGCACGTTCTTGAGCAGCGCGTCCAGGTAGGCGAGCCCGGCGGCCTGGTCGGCGCCCTTGTTCGACTTGGCGCCGTAGCCCGCGAGCAGGTTCCAGCGGGCGCCGCCGGAGGTGAAGGGGTTCGGCGTGATGACCTCGACTCCGGGCTTGACGAGGTCGTCCCAGGTCTTGATGCCCTTCGGGTTGCCCTTGCGGGTGCCGATGACGACGACGGACTTGGTGAGGATCCCCTTGCTGGGCCCGGCGGTGGGAGCGGAGTTCCAGTCCGGCGCGACGATGCCGGCCTTCACGAGCCGGGTGATGTCGGTCTCCAGGGAGAACTCGACGATGTCCGCCTTGAGCCCGTTCGCCACGGCGCGGCTCTGGTCGCCGGACGCGCCGAACGACTGGGTGAAGGTGATGTTCTTGCCCTCGGGCGTCTTCTGGAACGCCTTGATGATGTCCTCGAACGCCGCCTGGGGGGTGGAGTAGGCGACCAGCGCCAACTGGACCTTGCCTCCGCCGCCGCTGCCCCCGCCGGCGTTGTCGTCTCCCCCGCAGGCGGTGACCAGGGTGGTCGTCGCCATGACGGCGGCTGCGATGGCCCCGAGCCTGCGCACTGTCATGCCTGTCCTCTATTCCGAGATTCCTACCAAGTCAGTCGGTTTAGTCGATATTAAAGACCGTTCCAGGAATCCCGTCAAGTCCGATTGGTTTGCAGGGTTTGTGATGGCGGTGACAAACCGGCTTCCAGTGATTGTTGTGAAATTTCCAGACAGGACGTGTCGACAAGTGCTAGGAACGTTCGCTATTGGGACACGACCTAAAAGCTCACTGAGGAAGGACCTTCATGCGCGACCCGGTCACCGAGGACGCCTACGAGCAGGACGGCTCGTTAATCCGTCCGTACATCACGGGCGAAGGCCAGCATGGCGGAGAGGGAGACCGGTTCTGGTCCGAGGAGCAGGACGAACACGCTCTCGGCGGCGGGCCGGACGACCGCGGCGACGTGTTGTCGGAGGACTGGCGGCCGGACCAGCCCGCGCAGACGCCCGCCGACCACGCCGACCAGGATGACTACGCCGCTGGACGCACCGCTCGGCTCCGCTCGGAGAATCCGGTGAGCGATGAGCACCTGGTGGACGACGGGGACCTGGTGAGCGACGGCGACACCGATCCGCGCGGTTTCCTCGGCTCGGGCTGGCGCAACGCCCCCGACACGGACGAGGACGACGACGAGCGTTCACGGCGCGGCGGGATGCTGCTGCGGACCGGTCTGATCGCCGTCGGCGTCCTGGGCGCCATCTGGGCGCTGGCGCTGTGGGTCGGGCAGCCCTCCGGAGCGGAGTGCGAGGACGGGGCGGGCTGCGCCGCCAAGGCGGGGACGGCCGCGACGGCGCCGGTCTCGCCGGCCCCCGACGGCGACGCCACGGCCGGGGAGTCCGACGCGACGCCTACCGACGGGCCCACCGACGCGGTGCCCAGTGACGCCCCCAGCGACGCCCCCACGGCCGAACCCACACGGACCCGGCCCGGCACGTCCGGGACCTCGGCGCCGACCGCGTCGTCCGCGCCCACACACCCGTCCCGGTCTCGCGCGCAGGACCCCGGCTCCCGGCCGGACGCCACGCCACGCCCGGCACGGTCCCGCGTGTCGGTCAACACGCAGCAGCGGTCGTCCGCCGACGAGCGGTCAGACGGGCAGACCTCGGGGACGGACACCGCGGCGTCCGAGGAGCAGGCGGCCACGGCCCCCACCTCCGGGCCGGCCACCGAGCAGCCGACCAGCGCGCCCGCCCCCACCCAGGAATCGTCGGGCCACGGCGGCGGCCTGTTCGGCTGGCTCTTCGGCTAGAACTCTTCTCCTAGGAGGCCGTGCAGCTGTCCTGGGTGGCGTCGAAGCCCTCCACGTCGTCGAGCGTCCTGGGGGGCTTCATCCCCTGCCAGTCGGCCCCGATCCCCAGCACGAGGGTCTGCGTGGTGGCCGTGTGCACCAGGTGGGACCGCGACTTCTTGAGCTCGCGGAACAGCCGGGACGCCCGGCTCTCGCCGTTCTCCGAGTACGCGACGACGGTCTTGGCGTACGGCTTGGGCGCCTGCTCGACCTTGACGATGTGGTAGCCGCGCTGCTCCAGTTCGGCGGCCACCTGGGTGCCGAGCCCCTGCTGCCCGCTGCCGTTGCGCACCAGGATGTGGATCTGCGACTTGGGGATCTTCTGCTCGCCGCTCTTGACGTTCTTGGCGATCTGGTCGGCGGCGACCATCCTGAACAACCGCTGGGCCTGCGGCTGCACCCACTCGACCCGGCCGGGGCTGGTGATCGAGTAGCGCCAGGGGGTGGTGACGAAGCGGATCTGCCCCGCGGTCAGGCCCTGCGCGCTCGTCGCGAGGTCCTTCATCACGCCGATCGTGAGGTCGGGGTCGGTGGTGATCGACTTGGTCACCGCGTCGAGGAACCCGAACAGCGTCGCGGGGTTGGTCAGCGTCTCGCCGCTCATGGCCTTCTTGGCCATCGAGGCGAGGAACATCTGCTGGCGCTGGATCCGGCCGATGTCGGAGCCGTCGCCGAGCGAGTAGCGGGCGCGGACGTATCCGAGTGCCTGCTCGCCCTTGAGGATCTGCTTGCCGGCGGGCAGGTTGAGCAGCGCCTTCTTGTCGTGGACGGCCTGCGGCAGGCAGACCTGCACGCCGCCCAGCGCGTTCACCATCGCCTTGAAGCCGGTGAAGTCGACCTTCACGAAGTGGTCGATGTGGATGTCGGTGAGGCCCTCGATCGTCTTCCAGGTGCAGCCGATGCCGCCGGAGTTGAACGACTCGTTGATCATTCCGACGTGCGGCCGCTGGCCCGGCAGGTTGCCCTTGGCCGGGCAGGCGGGGAGGCGGACGAGCGAGTCGCGCGGGAAGCTGATGAGCACCGCGCCGTCCCGGTTCGGGGAGATGTGCGCCACGATGATCGTGTCGGTGCGCTCGCCGGGGAACTTGCCGTATCTGGCGTTGGCGCCGTTGCGCTGGTCCGAGCCCACGATCAGCACGTTGAGCGCCTTGCTGATCTTCTGCGGGCGTGCCTCGCCGCCGAGATCCTTCTGGGTCACCGCCTCGTGCTTGACGTTGCCGCTCAGCTTGACGTAGCCGCCGACGGCGAACGTGGCGGCACCGGCGAGCACGCCCAGCGCGCCCGATAACGTCACCCACAGCCATGGCCGCCATTTGGGCGGCGTCCGGGGCGGCGGCGCCGGGAGGTCCTCCGCCGGGGGCGCGGGACGGACGTCGACGTGACCCACTGTCGTGCTCCTGAGGGTCGGACCAGGCGTTTCTCACCAGGTCGAAAGCCAGTAGCGGCAAACGGGGCCAAGTGTAGCGATCTCCCCTGAACGTCACCTTTCAAACGCGGTAACCACCGCGCCAGAGGTGCGAGTAAGTGTCGTTCCCGACGCCCGGTAAGTGTCGTTCCCAACGCCCAAGTAAGCCCAGTGCAAGCGTCGATCAAGCCCGTCCGCCTATCCCTGTGACGTACGAGGAATCGGAAGGGTTGAGACCAATGTCACGTAACGTCTTCGTCGCCGGCGCCGGCGCCGGCATCGTCCTGTTGTTCGCCGGGATCTACGGGATGGGCTCGATCTCCACGATGTCGTGGGGGTTGCCCGCCTTCATCGTCGGGATGTTCCTGCTGGTCGGCGACGTCGTCATCCTGGCAGGCAGGCTGGTCGGCGGAGGCGGCCCGTCCGGCGGCGTCTTCGGCCAGATGAAGAGCTTCCTGGGCACCGGCAACCAGGACCTCGTCGGCACCGGCATGCCGGCCACCGCCCTGGTCGCGAGCATGCGGGACACGGGCACGATGGTGAACGACCAGCTCGTCGTCGCCTTCGACCTGCGGGTGCAGCCCGCCTCCGGTGCGCCGTACGTGGTCGCGCACCGGCAGATCCTCCCCCGGCTGCTGATGGGCGCCGTCCTGCCGGGCCGGACGGTCCAGGTGTGGACCGACCCCGCGGACCCGCAGCGCCTGGTGATCGACTGGTCCGCGCTCCCCACGCAGGTCTGAGCGGCTACGCGGGCGGCGCCGTGCTGCCGCGGGTGGTCAGGCGCGGGGCCTCGTCCTCCAGCGGCCTGGTCTCCACGCCGTCGATCAGCGCGAGCAGCCGCTGCGCCGCGTGCGCGCCGTACGCCGGGATGTCGCGGGTGAGCACGGTCAGCGGCGGGCGGACGACCTGGCAGAGCGGGGAGTCGTCCCAGGCGACGACGGACAGGTCGGCCGGCACGTCGAGCCGCATCTCCTGGGCGACCGACAGGCCGGCCACGGCCATGATGTCGTTGTCGAAGACGATCGCCGTGGGCCGCTCGGGTGAGCTGAGCAGCCGCCGCGTGGCCCGCGCGCCCTCCTCGCCCGTGTAGTCGGTGTGCACGATCGGGCAGGCGTCCAGCCCGAGGCCCGCGCAGACGTCGCCGAACGCCCGGTCGCGGATCGAGGTGTGCGACAGCCGGGGCAGCCCGGCGACGCGGGCGATCCGCCGGTGCCCCAGCGCGACGAGATACTCCACCGTCTCGCGTACCGCCGCGCTGTCGTCGGCCCAGACCGGCACGAGCGATCCGGCGGCCGAGGGATGCCCGAGGACGACGACGGGCATGCCCATCTCCTCCACCTGCGGCACGCGGGGGTCGTCGAGGTGGAGGTCGACGAGGATCGCGCCGTCCACCCGGCCCTCCCCCCACCAGCGGCGGTAGACGCCCATTTCGGCCTCGTGGTCGCCGACCACCTGGAGCAGCAGCGCGTAGGAGCGGGCGGAAAGCTCCGCCTCGATGCCGCTGATCAGCTCCATGAAGAACGGCTCGACGCCGAGGAACCGGGCGGGCCGGCACAGGGCGAGGCCCACGGCGTGCGCGCGGGCGCCGTTGAGCGCCCTGGCCGCGATGTTCGGGCGCCAGCCGATCTCGTTCGCGATGGCCAGAATGCGGGCCCTGGTGGCTTCGGACACCCCCGGCTGGCCGTTCAGGGCGTACGAGACCGCGCCCTTGGAGACCCCCGCCTGGCGTGCGATGTCCGCGATGGTCGGTCTTCTCACGTGTCCCCTCGACTGAACCGGTCCAGTGACCCTCACCTTACTACCGTTACTTTGCCTACATCTTCCCCTATTGACACCGGCGACATCCGGATTTTACGGTCTCGGTACTTATCCGGTTCAGCACCTACGGCGCGGCGAGGCGAGCGGTGCGGACCGCTGATCATCGGGGCTTGGCAGGGAGTGCGGACCCCGCGCGGTGTCGCGTGGGGGAAGGAGAGTCACCATGCGAAACCGAACGCGGTTTCTTATACCGGTGCTGGCAGTCGGCCTGTTAAGCGCGGCCTGCTCGGGAGGCGGGGGTTCGTCCACGCCGACCGGCCCGGCGGGAGGCGGTGAGGGAGGCGGCGCGGCCGCCCCCGCGGGTGGCAGCGGGGCGTTCCCCCGCAACGAGACCCTCTACACCAGCGGCACCCAGTGGGGACCGCCCGCGAACTGGAACCCGCTGCGCGAGTGGGACTTCGCCACCGGGACCAAGGGCCTGGTCTACGAGACGCTGTTCATGTACGACCCGAACACCGACAAATTCACGCCGTGGCTGGCCGAGAGCGGCGACTGGACCGGTGACCTGGAGTACACGCTCAAGCTGCGCAAGGGCATCACCTGGGCGGACGGCAAGCCGTTCACGGCCGACGATGTGATCTTCACCTTCGAGCTCGGCAAGATGGAGACCGTCCCCTACCACCCGCTGTGGGACTGGATGAAGAGCGCCGAGAAGGTCGACGACTACACGGTCAAGTTCACCTTCACCACGGCCAACTACCAGGAGTGGGCCAACCACCTCTACAGCCGGGCCATCGTCCCCAAGCACCTGTGGGAGGGGCGGTCCGAGGACGAGGTGATGAACGGGGTCAACGAGAAGCCCGTCGGCACCGGCCCGTACGCCTACCAGTCGCACGACCAGGACCGCATGGTCTGGGTCAAGCGCGACGGCTGGTGGGCGACGAAGGCGCTGAACAAGGACGTCAAGCCCAAGTACATCGTCGACATCGTCAACTCCAGCAACGAGGTCGCGATGGGCCTGCTGCTGCAGAAGGGCCTCGACCTCAGCGTGAACTTCCTGCCGGGCATCGCCAACCTGGTCAAGGGCAACTTCGGCATCAAGACCTACTACGACCAGCCGCCGTACATGCTGTCGGCGAACACCACCTGGATGTGGTTCAACACGGCCAAGAAGCCGTTGGACGACAAGGAGTTCCGCAAGGCGGTCGCCTACTCCATCGACACCAAGAAGATCGTCGAGGGCGTCTACGGCAACCTGGTCAAGGCGTCCGACCCGTCCGGCCTGCTGCCGCAGTGGGACAAGTACGTCGACAAGAACGTCACCTCCACGCTCGGCTTCTCCTACAACCCCGACAAGGCCAAGCAGCTGCTCGCCGACGCCGGCTACAAGGACCGCAACGGCGACGGGCTGGTGGAGTCGCCGAGCGGCGGCAAGATCTCGCTGAAGCTGATCGTGCCCGCCGGGTGGACCGACTGGATGGAGGCGGCCCGAGTCATCAGCTCCAGCGCCAAGGCCGCCGGCATCGACATCGAGGCCGACTTCCCCGACTACAACGCGCTCGTCGACGTGCGTAACCAGGGCAAGTACGACATCGTCCTCAACAACGACAAGCAGCTCGCGAACACCCCCTGGCTGTACTACGACTACCTGTTCCGCCTGCCGGTGCAGAAGCTGCAGACCACGACGAACTTCGGCCGGTACGAGAACAAGCGGGCCTGGGAGCTCACGCAGCAGCTCGACCAGGTCAAGCCCGAGGACGTGGAGGGCATGAAGAAGGTCACCTCGGAGCTGCAGAAGATCCAGCTCGAGGACATGCCGGTCGTCCCGCTCTGGTACAACGGCCTGTGGTCCCAGACCACCAACTCGGTCTGGAAGAACTGGCCCAGCAGCGCGCCGAACACGCCGAAGTACCCGCCGACGGTGTGGCGCAACTGGCTGGAGATGGGCGGCACGCTCATGCTCACCGAACTCCAGCCGGCCTCCGGAGGCTGATCTTCTCGCGCCCCCCTTCCATCCTGCGTACGGGGAGGGGGGCGCCGTTCCGCGACCGGGAGGTCGAATTGCGCCGCTATTTCGGCAGAAAGCTTCTCATCTACGGCCTGACGTTCTTCGTGGCCGTGACCATCAACTGGATGATTCCGCGGTTCATGCCGGGCGACCCCGTGCAGAGCATGCTGTCGCGGGCCAACGTCGCACAGCCGGCGGCCGTCGAGGCCATGCGAGCGCACTACACCGCGATGTTCGGCTTCGACCTGCCGCTGTGGCAGCAGTACCTCAACTTCTGGGGCTCGCTGCTGAAGGGCGACCTCGGCATCAGCATCTGGCTGTTCCCCACGCCGGTGTCCGACGTGATCATCCGGGCGGTCCCGTACACGCTGGGCCTGCTGATTCCGTCCATCCTGCTGAGCTGGTTCGCGGGCAACCGGTTCGGCGCCTTCGCCGCGCGGCGCAAGTGGCTCGACAACAGCGTGCTCCCCGTCGGCTACGTGCTGACCGCCACGCCGTACATGTGGCTGGCGATCCTGCTGGCCTGGGCGCTGGGCATCGTCGCGGGCGTGTTCCCGGTCGCCGGGGCCTACGGCTTCGACATGCAGCCGTCCCTGTCGTGGGATTTCCTCGGCAGCCTCGCCCAGCACTGGTTCCTCCCGTTCGCCTCGCTGTTCCTGGTCGCGTTCGGCGGCTGGGCCATCGGCATGCGCAACATGATCATCTATGAGCTGGAGGCGGACTACGTCAACTACCTGCGGGCGCTCGGCGCGCCCATGCGGCTGGTGCGGCGCTACGCCTTCAGGAACGCGATCCTGCCCCAGGTGACCGGCCTGGCCCTGCAACTCGGTGTGCTCGTGGCCGGCGCGCTGGTCACCGAAATCGTCTTCAGCTATCCCGGGCTGGGGCACCTGATCCTCCAGGCCATCCAGAACCAGGACTTCTTCCTGCTGCAGGGCACCTTCCTGTTCATCGTCATCGGCGTGCTGATCGCCAATTTCATCATCGACATCGCGTACGTCCTGGTGGACCCGCGCACCAGGACCGGGATGGGAGGAGCGGCATGACGGCCGTGCCCACCGTGCGGCGTGAGGCGCTGCACTTCGCGCTGCGCAACCGCAAGCTGGTCGTCGGCACGGTCATCGTCGCCGTTTTCCTCGTGGCCGGTCTGGCCGGGCCGCTGCTGTTCGACCACGGGCCGAACGACTACGTCGGGCCGCCCATGGCGTCGCCGTCAGGGGAGTTCTGGTTCGGCACCACGACGTTCGGCCAGGACGTCTTCGCCCAGTTCGTGTACGGCCTGCGCTCGACGTTCCTCGTGGGTGTGCTCGGCGGCGTGCTGGCGGCGGTCGTCGGCATGGTCGTGGGGTTCGTCGCGGGCTACCGCGGCGGGTGGGTCGACGAACTGCTCAACATGCTCACCAACATCGTGCTCGTGCTGCCCGCGCTGGTGGTGCTGCTGATCATCAACGCCTACCTGGGCGTGCGCAGCATCGGCGTGCAGGCGCTGTTCATCGGGCTGACCTCGTGGCCGTGGGCGGCGCGGGCGATCAGGGCGCAGACGTTCTCGCTGCGCTCGCGCGAGTTCGTCGACCTCGCCCGGCTGAGCGGCGTGCGCACTCCGAAGATCATCCTTCGGGAGATCGCGCCGAACATGAGCTCGTACCTGTTCCTGACGTTCATCCTGCTGTTCGGCAGCGCGATCCTGATCGCCGCCTCGCTCGACTTCATCGGCCTCGGACCCACCGAGGGGGTCTCCCTCGGCCTGATGCTCAACAACGCCGCGCGGTGGAGCGCGCTCCAGCTCGGCCTGTGGTGGTGGTTCATCCCTCCGGGCGCCGGCATCACGGCGATCGTCGGCGCGCTCTACGTCATGAACGTCGGGCTGGACGAGGTGTTCAACCCGAAGCTGAGGGAGATGTGACGTGGCGCTGAATGTCACCGACCTCCGGGTCTACTACCGGACGCTGCGCGGCGAGGTGAAGGCGCTCGACGGCGTCACGTTCTCCGTCGCGGACGGCGAGATCATGGGCCTGGCCGGGGAGTCCGGCTCGGGCAAGTCCACGCTCGCCAAGAGCCTGATCCGCCTGGACGGCCGCATGCGGCACGTCGGCGGCACGGTGGAGCTGGACGGCAAGACGATGCCCCTGTCGGACGACACCGGGATGGACCGGTTCCGCTTCCGCGAGGTGTCGCTCATCCCGCAGTACTCGATGAGTGCGCTCAACCCGACCAGGAAGATCGGCAGGATGGTCGGCGAGCTGCTGGAATCGCGCGGCGAGCGGCCGGAGACGGCCGAGCTGGAGCGGCGGCTGGAGCTGGTCGGCCTGTCGAAGGACGTGCTCGACCGCTACCCGATCGAGCTGTCCGGCGGCATGAAGCAGCGGGTGGTCATGGTCGTCTCCACGCTGCTGAACCCCTCGCTGCTGATCGCCGACGAGGTCACCTCCGCGCTCGACGTGTCCAGCCAGAAGGCCGTGGCCACGACGCTGCTCGGATTCCGCGACCGCGGCCTGGTCACGAGCATGATGGTGGTCACCCACGACATCTCGCTCGTCTACCAGATCGCCGACACGATCATGGTGATGTACGCCGGGCGGCTGGCCGAGAAGGCCCCGGCCGACGTGCTCGTCACCGCCCCGAGGCATCCGTACACCAAGCAGCTCATCTCCGCGCTGCCCGAGGTGGGGGTGCGCTACGAGGACCGCCGGCTGACGGGGATACCCGGCAATCCGCCGTCCCTGCTCAAGCCGCCCGGGGGATGCCGGTTCAGGGACCGCTGCCCGCTCGCGTTCGACCAGTGCGCCGAGCAGCCGCCGTTCGCCGAGGTGGCCCCCGGACACTTCGTCGCCTGCTGGAAGGCCGAATAGATGCTCAAGCTGGACGGTGTGTCCAAGATCTACCGCGTCGGCGCGTTCGGCGGGCGGGAGCTGAAGGCCGTCTCCGACGTCAGCTTCGAGGTCGGCGAGGGGGAGGTGGTCTCGCTCATCGGCGAGAGCGGCAGCGGCAAGAGCACGCTCGGCCGGATGATCCTGCGTCTCGCCTCAATCAGCGGCGGCACGATCACGCTGGACGGCAGGGACATCACCTCGCTCAAGGACCGCAAGGAGTACTACCGGCAGGTGCAGGGCGTCTTCCAGGACCCCTTCAGCTGCTACAACCCCGTCTTCCGGGCCGACCGCGTCTTCGCAATGATCAAGGAGCAGTACTTCCCCCAGGCCGGCGCGGACGAGTGGCGCAAGCGCGTGGAGGGCGCGCTGGAGAGCGTCCGGCTCGACCCCGGCAACGTGCTCGGCAAGTATCCCCACCAGCTCAGCGGCGGCCAGCTCCAGCGCATGCTGATCGCCAGGGCCGTGCTCCTCGACATCCGGCTGCTGGTCGCCGACGAGATCATCAGCATGCTCGACGCGTCCACCCGCATCGACGTGCTCAACCTGCTCGCCGACCTGCGGGCGCGCGGCCTCGGCATCCTGTTCGTCACACACGACCTGTCGCTCGGCAACTACGTCAGCGACCGGACCGTGGTGCTGCGGCACGGGAAGATCGTGGAGATGGGCCGGACGGACCTCGTCTTCGGCGAACCGGCGCATCCCTACACGCGCTCGCTGCTGGCCTCGGTCCCCCGGCTGCACGCCAAGTGGACGGACGCCGTGCCCGAGGACATGCCCGAGGACATGGCCGAGGACGTGCCGTGTGCGTACCACGAGGCGCCGCAGGAGAGCCGGACCCGTCCCGGGCTGGCCGAGGTGGAAGGCGACCACTTCGTGGCCTGCTCCGGCTGCGGGGCATCGAAGATTAAGGAGAAAGCGTGAGCTCTCACCGTCCCCTGCACGACGGGTGGACCGTCACCGCCGTGTCGTCGACCGGGCAGCTCCGGCCGGTGGTCGCGGGACTACCCGCGGCCGTTCCCGGTTGCGTCCACACCGACCTCCTCGCCGCCGGGCTGATCGAGGACCCGTACCTGGACGACAACGAGGACCGGCTGACCTGGATCGGGCGTACGGCGTGGTCGTACGAGACCACCTTCACGTGGGAGTTCGCGCAGGACGGCACCGACGACGACCGGGCAGACCTGGTCTGCGAGGGACTCGACACGGCCGCCACGCTCGTGCTCAACGGCATCGAGATCGGCACGACGGCCGACATGCATCGGTCGTATCGGTTTTCCGTGCGGCACCTGCTGCGCGCGGGTGAGAACACGCTGAGGATCCTTTTCGACCCGCCGTACGGGTACGCGGAGGCGCAGAAGGCGGCCCTCGGCGACCGCCCCGGCGCGTACACCGAGCCGTACCAGTTCATCAGGAAGATGGCCTGCAACTTCGGCTGGGACTGGGGACCGACGGTGGTCACCGCCGGGATCTGGCGGCCCATCGGCATCGAGACCTGGAGCACCGCCCGGATCGCCGAGGTGCGGCCCTTCGCCTCGGCGGACGGCACCGTCGAGGTGCACGTGGCGGTCGAGCGCGCCACCGAGCGGCCGCTCACCCTCTCGGCGTCGGTCGCGGGCGTGACCGAAAGCGTGACGGTCGCAGCAGGGCAGCGGCGGGCGGTCGTCACGCTGACCGTGCCGGACCCGGACCTGTGGTGGCCGCGCGGATACGGCGAACAGCCGCTGTACGACCTGGTCGTACGCCTGGAGGACCAGGAGTGGACGGGCCGGATCGGATTCCGGTCCGTCGAGCTCGACCGGACCGACGACGCGTTCACCTTTGTGATCAACGGGAAGCCGGTCTTCGTCAAGGGATTCAACTGGATCCCCGACGACTGCTTCCCCAACCGGATCACCCGGGAGCGCCTGGCCGAGCGGTTCGCCCAGGCGGCCGGCGCGGGAGCCAACTGCCTGCGGGTGTGGGGCGGCGGGATGTACGAGAGCGAGGACTTCTACGACCTCGCCGACGAGATGGGCCTGCTCGTCTGGCAGGACTTCCCGTTCGCCTGCGCGGCCTACCCCGAGGAGGGCCGCTTCACGGCGGACGTCGAGGCCGAGGCCCGCGAGCACGTCGCCCGCCTGGCCCGCCACGCCAGCCTCGTGCTGTGGTGCGGCAACAACGAGAACATCGAGGGCCACGCCGACTGGGGCTGGCAGGACTCGCTGGAGGGCCGCAGCTGGGGCGGCGGCTTCTACTACGACCTGCTGCCCCGGGTCGTCGCCGAGCTCGACCCGACCCGGCCGTACTGGCCGGGCAGCCCCTACTCGGGGGCCCCCGACCTGCCGCCGAACGACCCGTCCAGGGGCACGGTCCACATCTGGACGGTCTGGAACCACCAGGACTACACCCACTACGCGACCTACACGCCGAGGTTCGTGGCCGAGTTCGGCTTCCAGGGCCCGCCGACGTACGCGACGCTGCGCGCCGCGGTCTCCGACGACCCGCTGACGCCGGTCTCCCCCGGGGTGACCCACCACCAGAAGGCCGTCGACGGCAACCTCAAGCTGCTGCGCGGCCTCGGGGAGCACCTGCCCCAGCCGGACGGGTTCGACGACTGGCACTACTACACCCAGCTCAACCAGGCCAGGGCGATGGCGTACGGCATCGAGCGGTTCCGGGCGCTCGCGCCTTACTGCATGGGCACGATCGTGTGGCAGCTCAACGACTGCTGGCCGGTCACCTCGTGGGCCGCGGTGGACGGCGGTGGGCGGCGCAAGCCGCTGTGGTACGCGCTGCGCCGGGCGTACGCCGACCGGTTGCTGACCTTCCAGGGCGACGCGCTGGCGGTCGTCAACGACACCGACGAGCCGTGGTCGGGTGAGCTCGCCGTCGACCGGCTCAGCCTGGCGGGGGAGATCCTGGCCAAGGAGCGCTTCGACGTGTCGGCGCCGGCGCGCGGCACGGTGTCCGTGGAGCTGCCCGAGGGGGTGGCGCGAGCCGGGAACCCGGCGGGCGAGGTGCTGGTGGCCACCCTCGGCGACGTACGCGCGCTGCGGTTCCCCGGCGAGGACCCGGCCATGGACTACCCGCCGGCGGAGATGGACACGGTGGTCGAGGAGATCGAGGGCGGGCTGCGGGTGCGGGTGACCGCGCGGACGATCGTGCGCGAGCTGGCGATCTTCCCCGACCGGCTCGACCCCCGCGCGACCGTGGACGACCAGCTCGTCACGCTGCTGCCGGGGGAGACCGCGGTCTTCCACGTAACGGGCGGTGATGTGGACCCCGGCGCGCTCGTCCGTCACCCCGTGCTCCGGTGCGTCAACGAATCCCGTTAGTCTCGGATGGCCCCCGCGCCGACGCGCCGTGCCCGCTAAGCAGAGGACTCACGTGGATCTGCTCACCAACGTCATCAAGGACTACCCCTGGGGCTCCCGGACGGCCATCGCCGAGCTGACCGGGCGGCCCGCCTCGGGGCCGGAGGCCGAGTTGTGGCTGGGTGCCCACCCGGCCGCGTCCTCCCGGCTGACCAGGGACGGGGCCGAGACCACGCTCGCCGACGCGGTCGCGGCCGACCCGGTGGGGACCCTCGGGGAGGCGGTCGCCGGGCGGTTCGGGGAGCGGCTGCCGTACCTGATGAAGCTGATCGCGGTGGACGCGCCGCTGTCGCTTCAGGTCCACCCCGACGCCGAGCAGGCCGCCGACGGCCACGCCCGAGGGGACGCGAACTACATCGACCCGTGGCACAAGCCGGAGCTGGTCTGCGCGCTCACGCCGTTCACCGGGCTGGCCGGGTTCCGGCCGCCCGAGCAGTCGGCGATGCTGGTCGAGCGGCTGCACGTCGACGTGCTGCGGCCGGTGGTCGCGGCGCTGCGCGGCGGCGACGTGCTCGGCGCGCTGCGGGTGCTGCTGGAGTGGCCCCAATCCGGGGGCACGTCCCGGCGTGAGCTGGTCGAGTCGGTGGTGTGGGCGGCCTCCGCCGTCCACATGCCCGACTACGCGCTGGTGGTGCGGCTGGCCCGGCGTTATCCGGAGGACCCGGCCGTGCTGGCGCCGCTGCTGATGCGCCGTCATACGCTGGCCCCCGGCGAGGCGCTGTTCCTCGGCGCCGGGGTGCTGCACTGCTACCTCGACGGCTTCGCCGTGGAGATCATGGCCTGCTCCGACAACGTGCTGCGGGCGGGCCTGACCGGCAAGCACATCGACGTGGAGGAGCTGCTGCGGATCACCGACGCCGCGGCGCAGCCCGTGGTGGTGGAGCCGGTCGGCGGTGCGTACGTGCCGCCGGTCCCGGAGTTCCTGCTCCGCAGGATCGCATCCGGCGCGAACGAGACGCTTCCGGGGGGCCTGCCGAGGATCGTGCTGTGCACCGAAGGCGTCGTGAACGTGGGCACGGCCGGCTCGGAGGTCAAGCTGCGGCCCGGCGATTCGGTGTTCGCCGCCGCGTCGGAAGGCTCCGTCGAGATCGGCGGTGACGGCGTCGCCTTCTGCGCCGAGCCCCATCTGTGACTCACTTAGCGTGATGTTTGTCCTACGACGCGTGACGTGAACACGTCTCGCGGGTAGGAGCCCCTCATCGTCAAGCGCGGCCCGATGAGGGGGATCCATGGGGCGCTTCAGGGTTGCCGGCATCGCCGCGGCGTCGTTGGGGGCGGTTGCGCTCTCCGCCTGCGCCGCCGGTGGGGGCAAACACATCACGCACGCGAGCCCGGCCGGTCACCAGCAGCACAACGCGGCGGGCGGGGCGGCGCTGCGCAAGTCCGAGACGGCCGCCGCCGCCCAGGTGAAGGCCAACGAACTGGGACAGGTCCCGGTGATCATGTATCACCGGATCGTCAAGAACCCGCCGCCGGGCGACGACCGCAGCCCGAAGGACTTCCGCGACGAGCTGGAACGGCTCGCGGCGGAGGACTACGTGCCGGTCACCGCGGCCGAGTACGTCACCGGAAAGATCGACATTCCGGCGGGCAAGCACCCGGTGGTGCTGACCTTCGACGACTCCTCGCCCTCCCAGCTCACGCTCGACGGCATGGGCAACCCGGCGCCGGACTGCGCGATCGGCATCCTGATGGACGTCGCGAAGAAGCACCCGGGCTTCCGGCCGGTGGCGACCATGTACGTGATCAAGGATCTGTTCGGCAAGGCCCGGCAGGAGGAGCAGATCCAGGTCCTGCAGTGGCTCAAGGACCACAACTTCGACGTCGGCAACCACACCCGCGACCACCTCAACCTGCTCGGCAAGCCGAAGGACCAGGTGGAGAACCAGATCGCGGCCGGGCAGACGCTGATCACCTCGCTGATCAAGACGCCGCCGGTCACGCTCGCCCTGCCGTACGGCAACCAGCCGCACGAGAAGAAGTGGGCGCTGCAGGGGGCGTCCGGCGGCACCCGCTACGACTACAAGGGCGTGTTCCTCGCGGGCTACACCCCGGCGCCGTCGCCGTACACCAAGGACTTCGACCCCGTCGGCATCCCGCGGATCAGGTCGAAGGAGAAGGTCGGCGACTGCAAGAAGTTCTGCTCGATGGCGTGGCTCGACTGGCTCAAGGCGAACCCCACCGACCGCTACACCTCGGACGGCAACCCCAACACGGTCGCCTTTCCGAAGTTCAAGGCGGCCTTCGTCGCACCGTCGTTCACGTCCCGTGCGCTGCCGTACTGACGGGACGGATGACCGTGCGGGGGCGGCTACCCTGCCAGCATGGACGACGCCACCGCCGACGCGACCGCCCTGCGCGGACTTACGCCGCGGCTGATCGGCCCGGAGATCATCGCGGTCTTCGCGGTCTCGCTCGGCGCCAGCGCCCTGCTGTCGCTCATCCGCCTCATCGGCGCACTGACCGCGCCGAAGGACCTGGGCGACCAGCACGCGGTGCTCGTCGGCTCGCTGGCCCCCGGCCGCCCGTGGCTGGATCTCTCGCTGCACCTCGCGGGGATCGCGGTGAACGTGGCGCCGGTGGGGCTCGTCGCCTACATGCTGGCGCGATCGGGCGAGTCCATGCGCACGATCGGGGCCGACTGGCGCGAGCCGGGCCGCGACACGCTGCGCGGCGCCGTGCTGGCGGCGGTTATCGGCGGCACCGGGCTGCTGTTCTACCTGTTCGCCTTCCGGTCCGGGTTCAACCTGAACGTCGTGCCCGACAGCCTGCCGGACATGTGGTGGCGGATCCCGGTCCTGGTCGCCGAGGCCGCCCAGAACGGCGTGCTGGAGGAGGTGCTGGTCGCCGGTTATCTGCTGCATCGATTGGGGCAGCGCGGCTGGTCGCCGTGGCGCGCGCTGGGGGCGTCGGCCGTCCTGCGCGGCTCCTACCACCTCTACCAGGGCTTCGGCGGTTTCGTCGGCAACATCGCGATGGGCGTGGTCTTCGGCCGGCTCTACCAGCGCTGGGGGCGGACCATGCCGCTGATCATCGCGCACACGCTGATCGACGTGGTCGCCTTCGTCGGTTACGGCGTGCTGCGCGGTCGCGTCTCCTGGCTGCCCTGATCTCCTGTCTAATCGGGCGGAATGCGTTCTCTCCGGCGCGCCTGATTGATTTGGGCCCGATCCCGGTGCATCGTTGACGGGCCGCCGCACGTCTGGATCCCCCCGGGCAAAACCGGCCTGTCCTGGCCGTATTTATATTCGGGGAATTCGCATGAGGCGTTTATCGATACGCATTCCATATCCGGCGCGCCGTCGCGCCGCCGTCGACCGCAGGCCCGGAGGCCCCACCCGGCCGCCCGGCCGCGAACGTCCGGCCGGCCTGCCGTACCGGTGCCCAGTGGGAGGCACGGTGGGAGGCGGAGCCGCACGCCGGGGCTCCGCCGCGCCCGTCGCCGCGAGTGCCCTCACTCCGAGGGCCGTGACCGTGCGTGCGGCCCTGCCCGTACGGCCCGCTCCCGGAAACACGGGGTCGTGGGCGGCGGTCCCGCCGAGGCGGGAGACGAGCGTCTTATTACCACCGGTGCCGAGGGCGCGGTCCGATCCGTTATGTCCCGCACGCCGGGTGCCCGCAGGGGCGCCCGGCGTGTCTCGTCTTGTCGCCGGAGCTGTGTTTCCGGCGCGCGGCTCAGGCGAGGCAGCGCAGCGCGCCCCGGACGCGGGCGTCGAGAGGATGCCCGGCGGGCAGCCGGCCGACCGTCGCCTCGACGAACTCCTCGGGGGAGAGGTCGGCGGTCAGGCCGTCGTCCACCTGCACCTGCAACCGGCCGCAGGCGTGTTCGATCCGCGCCTTGGACCCCTGCTCCTCCAGCACGAACATGCCGACCCGGACCCGCCAGCCGAGGCGGTCGCCGGCCTCGTCGGGCGTCACCGGAGCCCCGACGTCGTCGGCGTGCGTGGCGTACTCCGAGTCGTAGTGGAAGGTCTGGAGACCGGCCGGGTAGGGGCCGGCCGACGTGTGGAGCGTGCCGTCGCGGCCGAGGGCGCGCATCCGCCTTCGCGTCTCCCCGTTCCTGGTCCGCCACTCGTCGAGCACCTGCTCCACCGGCAGGCCGTGGCGCTTGCGCACGCACCACTCGTTGAAACCGTCGAAGCCGCCGCGCACGCCCTCGTGTTCGAGCAGCTCGTAGAACCCGTCGATGTCGTCGTCCAGGCACGCGTGGTTGTACGACTCCTCACCGACCAGGTGTGCGAGCACGTCGCGCACCGTCCAGCCGTCGCACCGGGAGGGGCGGTTCCAGCCGTCCTCGTCGAGGGAGGAGAAGAAGCGGTCCAGCCGCGCCGCCTCGGTGTCGAAGATGTCGAAGGGGTCGAGCCCCGCCAGTTCGTCCCGTGCAGAGGTCATGCCTGAGCCGTACCCTGACCCGCCCCACCCTCACTTCGCGACGGTACGGCGGGCGGCATCGGGCGGTGTCAGGACATTTCTCTCATAAGACGGACATTTAAACCTGCGGCGCCCTCAACAATGCGCAGGGGAAGGGAAAGACCGGGTCTTAGCTCGTTTGTCCGGTGATCTGCGCGGAAACCCCGAGATCGGTAAGCACGGTGGTTCTTCTGCGGTTGTTCTAGGGGGAAAACGAAATGGCAAACAGCACGAGCGTCGCCGGGATCCTCGCGATCGGCGCCGTCCTCGCCGGTGGCGCCGTGATCGCGAGTGTTCCTCTCGTCGCGGCTCCGGCGGGGGCCGCCACGATGTCCGCGCAGCACGGCCTCGTCCGGTTCGGCCATCCGCACTCCCGGGGCCAGCGCAACAGCCAGAAGAACGGGCACCGGCACAATCAGCGGCTGCGGGAGCAGCAGCGCCAGCATCAGTTCCTGATGCGTGATCTCACGCTGGTCCTCACGCCGTTCCAGAAGGAGACGACGGATGCGGCCGCGCTGCCGTACAACTGGCAGAACGGCAGCACGACCGCCCAGCAGTACGCCGACCAGGACCGGCTGGCCGCGTTGCAGGACACGCCGGAGACGGTCGAGATCAACCGCGACGGCCAGGAGGAGAACGGCAAGACGACGTTCTCCCCACAGGTGGAAAAGCGTGACGTGGACCTTTCCGCCAACGTGAAGAAGGACGTGAAGGACGAGAAGAAGGACGGCAAGCAGGACGCACCGGCGTCCCGGCCGCAGGTCGATCCCGGCAAGCGGCCCGCCGGCGTCACGTCCACGCCCGCCGCGTCGAAGCCCGACCCGGCACCGCTCGTGCAGCCCGTCGTGAAGCCGGTGGCGAAGCCGGTCGTCAAGCCGGTGGTGAAGCCGGTCGTCAAGCCCGCCCCGGCTCCGGCGCCCGTTCCCGTCGTGAAGCCGGTCGTGAAGCCCGTGGAGAAGCCGGTCGAGAAGCCGGTCGTGAAGTCCGTGCCCGCGCCCGCGACGTGCGCTCCCGCCTGTTCGCCCGGTCTCACCCTGCCCCTGACCCTCTCGCTCACGGCCAAGGTGTCCCTCGCGGCGGACGCGGGTGCGAGCACGGCCGCGAAGCCGGCCACCGCGACCACCGCGACCACCGCAACCCCTGGGGCCTGCGCGCCGCTGAGCGCGAGCTGAGCCGTCAGGCGTCCCTGCGGGCCAGCAGGACGGCGGCCACCGTGTACGGCACCGCCACCCAGGCGACCGTCACCGCGAGCGCGGCGAGCGGCGACAGGAGCGCGCCGCCGAGCGACTGGGGGTTGCCGGTGCCGGCCAGCTGGCCCGCCAGGGCGCCCGGCAGGATCGAGCCGATGCGCTCGTTCCACGGCGCCGGGATGTTGTTGACGATGATCGGGAGCACGTACCAGACCGCCACGAGCGCGGCGACGGCGGCGACGGCCGACCGAGTGATCGCGGCCAGGCACAGGCCGAGCAGCGCGAACATCGCGATGGACAGGCTCAACGCGAGGAAGAGCGGCATCTGCCGGCTCAGCGCCTCGGCCGACTGCCCTCGGATGGGCCGATCGCCGATGATGAGCCGCCCGGCGGCATACGTCGCGAGCACGGCCGCGAGCCCCGTGCAGAAGGCGGCGACCGCGACGACGCCCGCCTTGGCGGCGAGCACCCGCCCGCGTGACGGCAGCACGGTGAACGTGGTGCGGATCATGCCGGTGCCGTACTCACCCGAGAAGGCGAGGACGCCCAGCACGGCCAGGCACAGCGAGGCGAGCCAGTTGGCGAGCTCGGGCAGCGACGACACCTCCAGGTGATCGCGCCGGCCGGGCGGCAGGCCCTCCCACAGGTGGACGGCATACCACGCCAGCAGGGCCATGAGCGCGACGACGACGCCGACCACGCCGAGGACGACGAAGGTGGACCGGAGGGTGCGGAGCTTGAGCCATTCGGCGGCGAGGGCGTCGATCACCGGCCGGCACCCCCACCCGTGAGCTCGGCCGTGAGCCGCATGTAGGTCTCCTCCAGCGAGGCGCCGCGAGGGGTGACCTCGTGGAGGGGGATCGCGTGCCGGGCGGCGAGGTCGCCGATCTCCTTCGGATCGAGGCCGCGCACCGACAGGCCCCCGCCGTCCTCGGCGGTGACCGTTCCGCCCGCGGCAGCAAGTGCGGTGGCGAGGTCACCGGCGCGGCTGCTGCGGACGAGGACGTCCCTTACGGCGGTCAGCTCCCGCATCGGGGTGTCCGCGATGAGCCGCCCGCGGCCGATGATGACGAGGTGGTCCGCGGTGAGCTCCATCTCGCTCATCAGGTGGCTCGACAGGAGCACCGTGCGTCCCTCGGCGGCGAGGCCGCGCAGCAGTTCGCGGATCCAGCGCACGCCGTCCGGATCGAGGCCGTTGACCGGCTCGTCGAGCAGCAGCACCGCGGGGTCGCCGAGGAGCGCGGCGGCGATCCCGAGGCGCTGGCGCATGCCGAGCGAGAAGCCGCCGATCCGCTTGCGGGCAACGCCGGCCAGGCCCACCTGCTCGATGACGGACACGACCCGGTCGCGGCCGATGCGGTTGGCTCGGGCGATCCAGCTCAGGTGGCCGAGGGGCGTACGGCCGCCCTGGACGGCGCCGGCGTCAAGGAGCGCGCCCACCTCCCGCATGGGGTGGCGGATGCGGTCGTAGCGGCGGCCATTGACCAGCGCCTCGCCGCTCGCCGGGTGGTCCAGGCCGAGGATCACCCGCATGGTCGTGGTCTTGCCCGCGCCGTTCGGCCCGAGGAACCCGGTCACGCGGCCTGGTTTCACGTGGAACGTCAGCCCGTCCACGGCGACCGTGCGCCCGAAACGCTTGGTCAGCTCTCTGACTTCGATCATGTCCTGACGGTCTCGCGGGGCGCCCGTTCCCCGCGTCGGAGCGGAGTGCGATCCGCCGGACGCGCCTCAGACCGTGGCATGACAGACCAGGGCAGGAGGCGGGCGTGCGCGGGGATGGCTAGCGTGGGCGCGTGGACGATCCGGACGTGCGGCCGTTGTTCCCCCGGCCGCTGCGCCCCCGTGAGCTGGTCGCGCTCGACCTGCTGGCCGCGCTGGGGTACGCGTTGGTGCTGGTCGTCAACTCCCCGGACGTGCATCACCCGGCGGCCTGGGCCCTGATCGCCGCGATGACGCTGCCGCTCGCGGTCAGGCGGCGGTGGCCGCTGCCGGTCTTCTGCGTCGTCGCGGTCGCGTCCGCTGCGGTCATGGCGCTCGGCGTCGCGCGGGAACCGCTGGCCGCCATGGCGTACGCGCTCTATCCGGTCGCGCTCACGACGCGGCGGCGCCGGTGGGAGCCGACGGCGGCGATCGGCGTCCTGACCGTCGGGGCGCTGCTGCTGGCGGCGTTCGGCGGCGTGGCGGCCGAGCCGGAGGTCAGGCGGATCGTGGAGACCGTCGTGCTCGGCTCGCTCGCGCTGGGCGGCGCCTGGACGATCGGCCGGGCGGTGCGGGAGCGCCGGGCGTACGCCGCGCGCCGGGCCGAGCAGGCCGCCGAGCGCGCCGTCACCGAGGAGCGGCTGCGCATCGCCAGGGAGATGCACGACGTGGTCTCCCACACGCTCAGCCTCATCGGGGTCAAGGCCGGGGTCGCCGCGCACGTGGCGGACCGGCGGCCGGAGGAGGCACTGGAGGCGCTGCGGGTCATCGAGACCACGAGCAGGCAGGCGCTGACCGAGATGCGGCACATGCTCGGCGTGCTGCGTACGGCCCCCGGAGATGTCATCGGCGCGCTGTCTCCGGCGCCGGGCCTCGAGGCGCTGCCGGACATCGCCGAGCGTGCGGCGGCCGCGGGCGTACGCGTGGACCTGGACGTGCGGGTGACGGACGGCCTGCCCCCGGTGCTGGAGCTGGCGGTCCACCGGATCGTCCAGGAGGCCGTCACCAACGTGGTCAGGCACGCGGCCCCGGCGGCCTGCCGGGTTTCCGTGCGCGACGAGGGAGAACAGGTGCGCGTCGAGGTGACCGACGACGGGCCGGGCCGCCGGGTCCTGCCCCCCGGTCCGCCCGGCCACGGCCTGATCGGCATGCGCGAGCGCGTCACGGCGCACGGCGGGGTCTTCACGGCGGGTCCGCTGCCCGGCGGCGGGTTCCGCGTGCTCGCCCGCCTGCCGCTGGGAGGGGAGGGGACGTGAACGAGTCCGCGCCGATCCGGGTGCTGCTCGCCGACGACCAGGAACTGCTGCGCGGCAGCCTGCGCCTGCTGGTCGACAGCACGCCGGGGCTGGTCGCGGTCGGTGAGGCGGGCACCGGGGCACGGGCCGTCGAACTGGCCCGTGCAGAGCGTCCCGACGTCGTGCTGATGGACGTGCGGATGCCCGGCATGGACGGCATCGAGGCGACCCGGCAGATCTGCGCCGGGACGTCCGGCGTGAAGGTGCTGATCCTCACCACGTTCGACCTCGACGAGTACGTCTACGCGGGGCTGCGGGCCGGGGCGAGCGGGTTCCTGCTGAAGAACACCCCGCCCGCCGACCTGCTCACGGCGATCCGCGTCATCGCCGCGGGCGAGGGGCTGCTGGCGCCGAGCGTGACGCGGCGGTTGATCGCCCAGTTTGCCCAGTTCACACAGTTTGCCCGGACCGCCGCGGACAGGCATCGATCCGGCCCCTTGCTCGACGGCCTCACCGCCCGCGAGCGGGAGGTGCTCACGCTCGTCGCGCGCGGTCTGTCCAACCTGGAGATCGCGGCGAACCTGCATGTGAGCACGGCCACCGTGAAGACCCACATCGGTCACCTGCTCGCCAAGCTCGGCGCGCGCGACCGGGCCCAGCTGGTCATCGCCGCCTATGAAGGGGGGCTCGTCTCCACGTCACGAGGGCACCCGTGACAGGGTGGAGCCCGTGGAAGTCTTCGATGTGATCGTCATTGGCGCGGGTCCGGCGGGCGAGGTCGCGGCGGGACGGATGGCGGCGGCCGGCCTGAGCACCGTCATCGTGGAGAGCGAGCTGGCGGGAGGGGAGTGCTCCTACTGGGCCTGCATGCCGAGCAAGGCGCTCCTGCGGCCGGTGGACCTCGCGGGAGAGGTGGGCCGGGTCACGGGGCTGCGGCTGGACACGTCAGCCGGGGGCGGGCCGATCGACGCCGCCGCGGTGCTGGCCCGGCGCGACGCCGTGGTCTCGAACTACGACGACGCCGGGCAGGCGAGGTGGCTCGACTCGGCGGGCGTGACGCTCGTACGCGGCACGGGACGGCTCGCCGGCCCCCGGCGGGTCGAGGTCACGACGGCCGACGGCGGCACCCGCACGCTCGTCGCGAACCACGCCGTCATGCTGGCCACCGGGAGCCGCCCGGTGATCCCGCCCGTGGCCGGTCTCGCCGCGGCCGCGCCGTGGACGAACCGTGAGGCGACCGGGGTGCGTGCCGTGCCGGACCGGCTCGTGGTGATCGGCGGCGGCGTGGTCGCGTGCGAGATGGCCCAGGCCATGCGCGGGCTCGGGGCCAGGGAGGTCACGATGCTCGTCCGGGGCGGCGAGCTGCTGACGAGGCTGGAGCCCTTCGCCGGGGAGGCGGTCGCGCGGTCGCTGACCGACCAGGGCATCGACATCCGCACGCACGAGAGCGCGGAGAAGGTCGAGCGGCCGGAGCCGGGCGGCGAGGTCACGGTGCGGCTCGCGAGCGGGGGGACGGTCACGGCCGACGAGATCCTGGTCGCCGCCGGCCGCCGGTCCGCCGTCGGCGATCTCGGCCTGGCCTCGGTCGGGCTGCCGGAGTCGGGTCCGGTCGCGGTGGACGAGAGCATGCGGGCCACCGGCGTGGCGGACGGCTGGCTCTATGCGGTGGGGGACGTCAACGGCCTCGCGCTCCTCACGCACATGGGCAAATACCAGGCGCGGGTGGCCTCCGACGTGATCGTCGCCCGGGCCCGGGGCGAGGCGGACGACCGGCCCGGCATGCGCGACCGCGCGGACCGCGCCGGGGCGCCGCAGGTGGTCTTCACCGATCCCCAGGTGTGCGCCGTGGGCCGCACGGAGGCGCAGGCCCGCGCCGAGGGCTTCGACGTGCGGGTCCTGGAGTACGACATGGAGCAGGTGGCCGGTGGCTACCTCCTCGGCGACGGCTATCGGGGCAAGGTTAAGGCGGTGGTCGACGAGCGCCGCCGGGTGCTGCTCGGCGTGACCTTCGTGGCCCCGGGGGCGGCCGAGCTGCTGCACGCCGCGACGATCGCGGTCACCTCCGGGGTGACCCTGGACGACCTGTGGCACGCCGTCCCGGCGTACCCGACCGTCAGCGAGGTGTGGCTGCGCCTGCTGGAGGCGTACGAGCTTTAAAGACTGACTACCGCGGGGTGGCGCGGGTCCTCGACGCGGACGACCACGTCGGCGGCCCGCACCGGGCCGGTCTCGCGCTCGTACCGCTCGTAGGCGGGCAGCGTCCACCGCTCCTCCGGCGGCGTACGGCGGGCCAGCGCGGCGGCCGACATGGACAGGTGGACGGTCAGGTCGAACGGCAGGCCGCGCCCGAGCAGCAGCGCGCCGTCGAGCAGCACCACCCCGCCCGGCTTCAGCGTCACGTAGTCCGCGCGGGTGGCCCGGTCGCGCTCGCTGTCCCACAGCGAGGGCAGCACCCGGCCCGTACGGCCGGGTTCGAGCGGCCCGAGCACCTCGCGGGTGAGGCCGCCCACGTCCAGCCACTCGTCGTGGAACACGTCGGGGTCGGTGCGGCCGAACTCCAGCCGGAGCGAGGCCGGGCGCAGGAACCCGGCCGCGGGCACCCGCAGGACCTCCCGGCCGCGCAGGCGCAGCGGCTCCACCAGATCGTCGGCCAGCCGTCCCGGTTCGGCGGCGGGGGCGCCGTCCACGGCGACGCGCACCCACGCGTCGCGCGGCCGGTCGGCGATCAGGTCGGCGAGTTCCTCCACGAGCAGGGACGGGGAGACGGGACGCACACGCACAGGTCCATCATCGCCAACGGTCCCGAGGGATCGTGACCAAGGTCCTCTCCCAGTCGGGTCCGCCAGCCCTGGGGCGGTGATCCGGGCTGGGCCAGGCTTCAGACGTCCCTCATGAGCGTGTGGAGCCCCTATGGACGTCCTGGATCTGTCCCGGTGGCAGTTCGGCATCACGACCGTCTACCACTTCCTGTTCGTGCCGCTCACGATCGGCCTGTCGGTTCTCGTGGCCGGGTTCCAAACGGCCTGGCACCGTACGGGCGATGCGGCGTACCTGCGGATGACGAAGTTCTGGGGCAAGCTGTTCCTGATCAACTTCGCGATGGGCGTGGTCACCGGCATCGTCCAGGAGTTCCAGTTCGGGATGAACTGGAGCGCCTACTCGCGGTTCGTCGGCGACGTGTTCGGCGCGCCGCTCGCGATGGAAGGGCTGATGGCCTTCTTCCTGGAGTCCACCTTCCTGGGCCTGTGGATATTCGGCTGGGACAGGCTGCCGCCGAAGGTCCACCTCGCGACCATCTGGCTGGCCGCGATCGGCACGAACATCTCCGCGTACTTCATCCTCGCGGCCAACTCCTGGATGCAGCACCCGGTCGGCTACCGGCTCAACCCGGCCACCGGGCGCGCCGAGCTCACCGACATCTGGGCGGTGCTGACGAACGTCACCACTCTGGCGACGTTCCCCCACGTCATCTTCGGCGCGTTCGTGACCGCCGGGGCGTTCGTCATCGGGGTGAGCGCCTGGCAGCTCGCGCGCAGGCGCGAGGTGGACCTGTTCCGCGCCTCGGCCCGCGCCGCCCTCGTCGTCACGCTCGTCGCGTCGGCCGGGGTGATGCTGAGCGGCCACTGGCAGGCGCAGCTGATGACACGGCAGCAGCCCATGAAGATGGCAGCCGCCGAGGCCCTGTGGGAGGACGAGACCTCCGCGGGCTTTTCGATCTTCGCGGTCGGCGACGTGGAGAACGGCCGCAACCACATCAACGTCCAGATCCCATACGGCCTGAGCCTGCTGTCCACCAACACCCTGGACGGGAAGGTCGAGGGCATCAACGACATCCAGGCGCGCTATGAGAAGACGTACGGCCCCGGCGACTACCGGCCGGTCGTCGGCCTCGCGTACTGGTCGTTCCGGCTGATGATCGGCTTCGGCGCGCTGGCCGGGCTGCTGGCGCTGGCCGGTCTGTGGTCCACCCGCCGCCGCGGGCTGCCCGGCAACCCCTGGTTCTACCGGCTCGGCGTGCTCGGCATCGGGCTGCCGTTCCTGGCCAACACGCTCGGGTGGATCTTCACCGAGATGGGCCGTCAGCCGTGGACCGTGTTCGGCGTCATGCGGACCGCCGCGGCCGTCTCCCCGGGCTCCGATGTCGGTGAGGTCGCCACCACCCTGATCGGCTTCACGCTGGTCTACGCCGTGCTGGCGGTCATCGAGGTCCGCCTGCTGCTGAAGTTCATCCGCCAGGGGCCAGAGCCCGAGGACGCGGTCCACCAGGACGAGCCCGCTCTCCCCGCCCTGTCGTACTGAAGGACGATCCCATGGAGCTCACCACCGTCTGGTTCCTGCTCATCGCCGTCCTGTGGACGGGCTACTTCGTGCTGGAGGGGTTCGACTTCGGCGTCGGCGTCCTGCTGCCGTTCCTCGGCCGCGACGAGGCCGAGCGCGGCACGCTCGTGCGCGCCATCGGCCCGGTCTGGGACGGCAACGAGGTCTGGCTGCTGGTCGCGGGCGGCGCGACGTTCGCCGCCTTCCCCGAGTGGTACGCCACCCTGTTCAGCGGCTTCTACCTGCCGCTCTTCCTGGTCCTGCTGGCCCTGATCGTGCGCGGGGTGGCCCTGGAGTATCGCTCGAAGAGCGACAGCACCCGGGGCTGGGACCGCGCGTTCTTCTGGGGCTCGCTCGGCCCGGCCTTCCTGTGGGGAGTGGCCTTCGCCAACATCGTGCGCGGGGTCCCGCTGGACGCCCGGCACGAGTACACCGGCGGCCTGCTCGACCTGCTCAACCCCTACGCCCTGCTGGGCGGCGCGGCCACGCTGGCGCTGTTCACCCTGCACGGCGCCGTGTTCACCGCGCTCAAGACCACCGGCGAGCTGAGGGAGCGGGCCAGGACGGCCGCCCGGTGGGCAGGTCTGGCCGCCCTCGTGCTGGGCGGGGCGTTCCTGCTCGTCACGCAGCTCATGACCGGCACCGCGGGCACCTGGGTGAGCGTGGCGGCCGCCGCCGCCGGGATCGCCGGCGCGCTCGTCGCGACGCTGCGCGGCCGGGACGGCTGGGCCTTCGCGGCCAACGCGGCCGCCGTCGTCGCGGTCACCGTCACCCTCTTCGGCGGTCTGTGGCCGGACGTCATGCCCGCGCTCGACCCCGCCAACAGCCTGACCGTCCACAACGCGGCGTCCACGCCGTACACGCTGGGCGTCATGACCTGGGTGGCGGCGATCTTCACTCCGGTCGTCCTCGCCTACCAGGCCTGGACCTACTGGGTGTTCCGCCGCCGTCTGACGGTCACCCGCTGACGCACGGCAAGAACGCCCGCCTCGGGAGACGAGGCGGGCGTTCCTGCCGGGGAGCTATCTGTTGAGCCGGCGGCCGGAGATCTGCTCGGGGGCCATCACGATGAAGTGGTCGCGGCTTCCGGGCACCCACGGCGTGAGCGGCAGCGCCGACAGGCGGGCGATCTCCTCCGGTTCCGAGACCGCGCGGGCGTGCCCGACCGCGGTCACCGACCAGCCCGTACGGAACGTCGCGTCGAAGTCGTCGGCCTCGAAGGCCACGACGGCGTTCCGCGCCGCGGCGGCGAGCTTGGAACCGGGGGCGGTGCGGATGACGATGTTGCCGTCGAGCAGGCAGAAGTTGACCGGCTGGACGGCGGGGAGGGCGCGATCGGTGAAGACGATCCTGCCGATGGGGGTGGAGGCCAGCAGGTCCAGGCATTCCCCTCCGCTGAGGATCTCCAGGCCGGCCGAGTCGAGCTTCATGTCTGCAAGCCTGGGGGATCGACCGCCACGCGGGTTAGGGACGAAGGTCCCGTTGTCGACGTCGATCGGCCCCGGCTCAGCTCTCCTGCCCGGCCTTGAGGCGGGCGGCGAGCGCGGCGGCCTGGGTGCGGCGCTGCATGTCGAGCTTGCTCAGCAGGTTGGACACGTAGTTCTTGACCGTCTTCTCGGCCAGGAACATCCGCTCGCCGATCTGGCGGTTGGTCAGGCCCTCGCCGATCAGCTCAAGGATCTGCCGCTCCTGGTCCGACAGCGCGGCAAGCGGGTCCTTCTTCACGGCCTGGTCGCGCAGCCGGTGCAGCATCGCGGCCGTGGTCTGCGGGTCGAGCAGCGACTGCCCGCCGGCCACCGTGCGCACCGCGCCGACCAGGTCCGAGCCGTGGATCTGCTTGAGCACATACCCGGCCGCCCCGGCCATGACCGCGTTGAACAGCGCCTCGTCGTCGGCGTAGGAGGTCAGCATCAGGCAGGCCAGGCCGGGCAGCTTCGAGCGCACCTCACGGCACACGTCCACCCCGCTGCCGTCGGGCAGGCGCACGTCGAGCACCGCCACATCCGGCTTCAGCGCGGGGATGCGGGCCACGGCCGACTCGGCCGTCCCCGCCTCGCCGACGACCTCGATGTCGTCCTCGGCGTCCAGCAACGCCGCCACACCACGCCGCACGACCTCGTGGTCGTCCACCAGGAACACCCGAATCATGACCTGGACGTTAGCCTTCCTTGGGCCGCCGGAGAAGTGACGAAGGTCCCGCGTGACCGCCTCGGTCTCAGTGGCGGGACAGGCGGCGCAGGGCGCTCCTGATCCTGCCGCCGAACGGCGCGCGCCGCCGGGGCTGGGCGTCGCGGGCCACCCGCAGCTCCACGAGGGCCGTGGCCGCGTCCGGGCGCTTGGCCGGTGTGGGGTCGCGCATCCGCCGTACGAGGTCCATGACCTCGGGGGCGACGCCGCCGGCGTCCGGCTCGGCGTCCACGCCGGGCGCGGGCAGCTCACCGGTGAGGAGCTGGAAGGCGATCACTCCGGCCGAGTACACGTCACCGGCGGGGGTCATGCGATCGGGGCGCGCCCGGCATTCGGGAGCGACGTAGTGGACGTCGAGGATGTTGGGCAGCTCGTTGGCCACGGTGTGCTTGCGCGGGCCGGGCTTGGCGTAGTCGAAGCCGGTCAGCATCGCGTTCCCGTCGTCGGTGACGAGCACGCAGGCGGGGGTCAGCGACCGGTGGATGACGTTGTTGGCGTGGACGTGGGCGAGGCCGTCCAGCATGTCCTCCATCACGCCGAGCTTGGCGTCGATGTCCAGCCTCCGCCCGGTCAGGTGCAGGTGCAGGGCCTGCCCGTGGACGTCGTCGAGCACGAGCACGAACCGGCTCTCGTCGTCGATCGCGAAGAAGTCCCGCGAGCGTACGACGCAGGGATGCGGCGGGATCTTGGCGAGCGACTGGTAGGCGTTGGCGATCCGCCGCTGCTCGGCCACCCGCCGCCGCTGCTCGGCCATCGGGTCGGCGCGGTAGACCCGCAGCAGCACGGTCCCGCTGGTCGGGGCGGTCGCGTTGACGGCGCGATACTCGGTGACCCGGCTGTCGCCGCCGAGCTGCTCCTCCACCTCCCAGTTGCCGAAGCGCGGGGGCGCGGTCGAGCGGCGCACGGTGCCGTTCAGCGCCTCGAGGATCGCGGTGCGGTAGGGCTCGGCGTCGCGGCTGCACCCGTGCCGCACCCGGGACACGTCGCTGAGCATGGGGACGAGCCCGGCGATCGTGGTGACGTGCCGGGCGTCGCGGCCGCTGGGGTCGACGAGGACGGCGCCTGGGGCGGTCAGCACCACCACGTTGTCGACGTACAGCCGCTCCAGCTCGCGGTGCTTCTCGATCAGCAGGCCCTTCAGCGCCCGCGCGGTGCCGCGCAGCTTGGCCACCGGCGAGCCGAACGCCTCCCGGTGCTGGGGGAACCACCGAGTGCCCGACACCTCGAACCGGCCCCGGGCTCCCTTCACGTCGATCACCACGAGCGAGTGGCCGGTGAGCACGACCACGTCCACCTCGAACAGGTCGGCCCCGCGCGGGATCTCGATGTTGTGCAGCAGCAGCCAGTCGTCAGGGGCGTTGTCCCGCAGGTGCGCGATGACCCTTCGCTCGGCGTCATTGACGGGGCGTCCGCCACCGACGATCTGAGCCATCTCTGCTGCTCCGCCTCTCTGACCAGATTGAGAACTTAATCCTCCTAGGTAGCGGTATTCCCGCGCCACCACTGATTCCCCCGCATTGTCCCAGGGGAAATCTGGAACCCCATCTTCGGGCCCGCTCCAGCCGGGCGACCACGAAGCGCATGATCACCCAATTGTCGGGGATGGGCGCTATCGCGGTTTGTAGCGGCTTATGCCAGGAAACGGAGTATTTCATGCGAGTTGTCGTGGTTGGTGCGAGCGGAAACGTCGGCACGAGCGTGCTCGCCGCCCTCGAGTCCGAGCCGAGCGTGACCTCGATCGTCGGGGTCGCCAGGCGGATGCCGGGCTGGCAACCGGCGAAGACCGAATGGCGTACGGCCGACGTCTTCAGGGACGACCTCGATCCGATCTTCGCCGGCGCCGACGCGGTCGTGCACCTGGCCTGGCTGTTCCAGCCCACGCACGACCCGGTCACCACCTGGAACTCCAATGTGCTCGGCAGCATGCGCGTCTTCGACGCCGCCGTCCGGGCCGGGGTCTCCGTCCTCGTCCACTCGTCGTCCGTCGGGGCGTACTCGCCGGGGCCCAAGGACCCGCCCGTCGACGAGTCCTGGCCGACCCACGGCTGGCCGAACGCCGCGTACGGGCGGGAGAAGGCCTACGTCGAGCGCGTGCTCGACATCTTCGAGCGCGACCACCCGGACATCCGCGTGGTGCGGATGCGCCCGGGGTTCATCTTCAAGGAGGAGGCCGCGACCGAGCAGCGGCGGCTGTTCGCCGGGCCGTTCCTGCCGCAGCGGCTGGTGCGGCCGGAGCTGATCCCGTTCGTGCCGGACATGCCGCGCCTGCGGTTCCAGGCGCTCCACTCGCGGGACGCCGGAGAGGCGTTCCGGCTGGCGCTCACCCGTGACGTGCGGGGGGCGTTCAACATCGCCGCCGACCCCGTGATCGACCCCGCCGTGCTGGCGGACCTGCTCGGCGCGCGGCGGCTGCCGGTCCCGGCCGCGGTGGTCCGCACGGCGGTGTCGGCCGGCTGGCACCTGCGGCTGATCCCGGCCTCGCCCGGCCTGGTGGAGATGGTCCTGCAGGTCCCGATCATGGACATCACCCGCGCCCGCGAGGAGCTGGGCTGGCAGCCCCGGAACAGCGCGGTGGACGCCCTGCGCGCCGTGATCGAGGGAATGCGGCGAGGTGCGGGCATGGAGACCCCGCCGCTCGCGCCCGCTTCGGGCCGGGAGCGGATCAAGGAGGTCACGACGGGCGTGGGCACGCGGCCGTAGAAGGCATCGGCGATCGGCGAGGGAGGCACGATGGCGCTGCTGGACCCCGACTGCGTACGGCGGCTGCTGGAGTCGGCCGACCCGGACGTCGCGCTGGTCTTCGTCCGGGGCGAGTGCCGCGTGCTGCCGCTCGACGAGATCGACGAGAGGCACCGCAAGCTCGTGGTGGTGCGCCGCGCGGACCTGCCCGAGGCCCACGGCGACGAGCCGGTGACGGAGGAGCGGGTGGAGGCGCTCACGCGGTGCCTCGAGAACACCGTTCGCGACCTCGGGGCCTGAAGCCGCCACCGGGCCGTTGATGCGTGACGGAGGCGTCACTTTCGGTAACATCGTCTCGGGCATCCCCCATCCGAACGCGGTCCCGGCCTCGTGAAGACGTGGCGCGGGCGGCCCGGATATGCCGCCCGATGCCGTCCTCTGAGACAAATGACGGCGTGTCGCGCGCTGACCCAAAATTCCGGAAAGCGCTTCGGACAAATCGGACAGACAACTTCGCGTCAGCGGACAAATCAGGATCAAAAGCTATCGCAAGCTGTGATCTGATCGTCACTCTTCGTATGGAACCTCGAATCCCACTCGCATTCGTTGCGTGCACGGTGGGTCACCTGTGAACATCAGGGAAAGGTCCGGAATCCCTCCTACCGGGTCGGCGGCGCGGCGGCGGCGGGGATTCCGCCCATGGCGCGCCTCGGACCGGCCGGGAACGGATTCCTGATCGGGCCGATCGACACGTCCGAGACATCGATCTCGGACAGCGCATATGGGGAGGGGGCCCCGATGACTGCTATCAGGCCCCGCGGGAGCGCGGGACGCCGTCACGAAGGGCGGATTCACGACCCGGAGTTCGGCTCGTGGATCGGAGAGGTGGCCAGAGCGGTCCGGGACGTGGTCGACAGCACACCCCGGACCATCCGCCTCTGCGCCCTGATCGCGGTTGCCGCCGCGTCATGGGCATTCCTCAGGTAGCCGTCCAGCAGCCATGAGGAGGTGGTCGCGGACCCAGGTTAAGGCGGCCGGAGAGCCGTGACGGCCCGGTTTACGGGATCGGGACGATAACCAGGGCCAACCAGGGGTCGACCCGGGCGCTGCCTGGGTCCGCGACGGGCCGCCGCTTGCCGACAGAGCCAGGTGACAGAGCCAGGCGACAGGGCCAGGCGACAGAGCCGGGTGGCAGGCGGCAGGGGCCAGGCGATGGGGGGAGGCGCCCGCTCAGACGGGGTGGGCGCTGCGCCCGAGGGAGGCGGCGCCGTCGTCAACCTGCATGGACAGCCGGATCGTCGACTGCCCGGGGACCCGGTCGATGGTCACCGAGTCGCACAGCTCGCCCATGAGCCACAGGCCGAAGCCGCGGTCGCCGCGACCGCTGGGCCGCTCGCTCGGCACCGCGCCGGGCCGCAGGACGCCGACGTGGTCGGCGACGTCGACGGCGAGCACGCCGCCGTCGCAGGAGATCGCCAGAGTGCCGGCTCCCCCTCCGTGTTCGAGCACGTTGATGGCGGCCTCGTTGGCGGCGATGACGAGGTCGTCCAGCCGGGGGCCGGTGAGGCCCGCCTGCACGGCGTACCGCTGGATGTTCTCGCGCAGCGCCGCGAGATCATCCGTTATCGGCCACTGCCGGCGGTGATCCACCACCTGTCCTCCTCGCCGCTGTCTTCCTGGCTGGGTCTGCCGCCCGATGTCTTCGAGGCTACCGTCTCGTTACTCGTTGCCTGCCTTCACCTGGGGGTCGACCGCGCGCTGACCGCGTCGACGGCCTCCGCCAGGCCCGGCACGACGATAAAGGCGCTGATCAGTCCGGTGACTCTGAAGATCCTCGCCAGCCGGGCGTTCAGGCCCGCCAGCGTCACCGCCCCGTTGCGCTCCTGTATCAGCTTCCGTACGGACAGCAGGATCCGGATGCCCGTGGAGTCGCAGAAGTTCACGCCGCTCAGGTCGAGGACGAGCTCGCGATGCTCCTCGCCGAGGGCCGCCTCGACGTCCTGGCGCAACCGCTCGGCGTTCGTGTAGTCCAAGGCGCCGTCGAGCGCGACGACCAGCACATGGTCGGCTACTGGGGCGGACACGGGAGTCAGTACGACGGCGGCGGTCACGGAGCACACCTCGGCGGACGCTGCGGGGACGGTCGGGCGGTGGGGGGAAGGGGGGACAGGGGGACAGGGCCTGGCCGGAGTCCCGGCCAGGTTCGTCAGTCTAGAGCAGCGACGCCCCTGAACCGGGGCGTACGGCCTGCGGAAGGCCACGAATGGAGGATCAAGCCGGGCGGTCGAGCTGGACGGTCAAGAAACGCCATATGTGGTTTTTCGCCCGATGGTCGGGGGGAATGGGCAACTGACCGACTGGACCCCTCCTGAAAAGACCGCTTATGCCAGACGTGACAAGGGAGGTCCAGTTCGACACCGTGCACGGACCTTCCCTCGTCGCGCAGGCAACCGTGAGTTCGGCGACGCTCACGCTCGGGGTCGAGGAGGAGTTCCTGCTCGCCGACCCGCGAACCGGGCGGGTCGCCCCGGCGGCGCGGGAGATCCGCGAGCGGGCGGCCGGGCCGGGGGCGGACCGGCTGGTGTTCGAACTGACACAGTTCCAACTGGAGAGCAACACCGCCGTGCACACCAGCCTGCGGGACCTGCACGGCGACCTGCTCGAGATGCGCCGCGCGGCCGCCTGCGCCGCCGCGAGCGCCGGGCTCGCGCTCCTCGCGTGCGGCACCGCTCTGGACGGCAACGAGGGAGTGCCGCCCCTCTCATCGTGCCCTCGCTATCAGACCATGCTCCGCGAGTTCGGGGCGATCATGGACGGTCAGGGCGTCTGCGGCTGCCACGTCCACGTCGGGATCGCCGACCGCGAGGAGGCGGTGCGGGTCAGCAACCACCTGCGGCCGTGGCTACCGGTCCTGCAGGCGCTCGCGGCCAATTCGCCGATCTCGGACGGCAGGGACACCGGCTACGCGAGCTGGCGTGCGCTGATGATGGGAAGGTGGCCGAGCGCGGAGCCGCCGCCGTTCTTCCGCTCGGTCGAGCACTACGAGAGCCTGGTCGCCGGCATGCTGGCCGGGGGCACGATCCTCGACCGGAAGATGATCTACTGGCTGGTCCGCCCGTCCGATCATGTGCCGACGCTGGAGATCCGCGCGGCCGACGTGTGCCCGACGGTCGGGGAGACCGTGCTGCTGGCCGGACTGGTGCGGGGGCTGGCCGAGACGGCGCTGCGCGACGTGCGGGCGGGCGTGCCCGCCCCCGAGGTCGAGGACACTCTGCTGCGGGCGGCCTACTGGAGGGCCGCCCGCGACGGCGTGGACGGCGAAGCCCTCGATCTGCTCGGCGCCGGGGTTTCCATAGGCAGGGTGCCGGCCTGGCGGCTGGTCGACCGCCTGCTCGAGTACGTGCGGCCGGTGCTGGAGGAGAACGGCGACTGGACGCCGCTGACCGACCAGCTCGAGCGCGTACGCCGCAGCGGGTCGGGGGCGGCGCGTCAGCGGGCGGCGTACGCCCGGCGCGGCCGGCTGTGCGACGTGGTCGAGCTGCTCATGGCGCAGACGGCCGCCTCCTGCTGGGCCTGACGCGCTGGTCCTGACTGTGCTGGTCCTGATTGGGCGCTCCCCGTCATACCCCCGTCACTCGGCGACGACGCGCAGCGTCTTCAGACTGGGGTCGCTGACGTCGGGGATGCTCATGCCGCCTTCGAGCCCGCTGGTCAGGTAGCTCAGGACCGGCTGCGTGATGCGCTCCCCCGGGCACAGGGCGGGTGCGCCCGGCGGGTATGGCGTCACCATCTCGGCCACGATCCGGCCCACCGCCTGACCGGTGGGCACGATCTCGACCCGACCGAAGAACGCGTCCCTGGGCAGCATCGCGATGTCCAGCTCCAGCTCCCCCGGCTCGGGCACGTCGATCACGGCCGCGGGCGGCAGGTCGCGGGCCGATGACAGGGTGCGCAGCGCGTCGAGCAGCACGCCGACCGTCTCCTCACCGTCGGCGACGGTGATCTCGGCGCTGACGCGGCGGTGGTCGCTCAGCGAGAGGTTGACGTGGCAGCGCTCGCGCAGCCAGTCTGCGGCGTGATAGCCGTCGACGCCGAGCCCCGACACGTCGACCACGATCTTCAGCGGGTCCATGTCGAAGGCGCGGGTGTTCTCCTTGCTCAGCACCCACAGGCCGTGCATCTTGTCGATCTCCCTGCGGACCGACTCCGCGAGCTCCAGCGTACGGTCGAGCAGGTCCTTGCCGTGCTCCACCATCTGCCTGCGCCAGCCGTCGAGCGCCGCGTAGATCAGAGTCGAGGGGCTGGTCGTGCCGAGCAGGTCCTCGCGGGCCTTGAGCACGGCCGGGTCCACCCGGTTGCCCTGCAGGTGGAACACCGAGCTCTGCTCCAGCCCGTTGCCCATCTTGTGGACGCTCGTCACGCACAGGTCCGCCCCGGCGTTCATGCCCCACGTGGGCAGGTCCTCGTGGAACGGCAGGTGGGCGCCCCATGCCTCGTCCACGATGAACGTCCGGTCATACCTGCGGCACACCTCGTTGATTCCCTCCAGGTCGCCGCAGGTGCCGTAGTCCACCGGGCTGGCGACGATGACGCCCTTGGCGTCGGGGGCCGCCTTGAACGCCTCCTCCACCGCCTCCGGCGTGGGCGGATACGACATGTGCAGATCGCCGTCCCAGTCCCCGTGCACCCAGATCGGCTCGACGCCGCTCAGGATCAGTGCCGAGATGACCGACTTGTGGGCGTTGCGGGCGACCAGCAGTTTCTCCCCGGGACCGGCCACGGAGAGCATGGCGCTCTTGATGGACAGGGAGCTGCCGCAGGTGGAGAAGAACGCCTGCTCGGCGTTGACCGCCGCCGCCATGAGCTGCTGCGCCTCTTCGAGCACACCGTTGCTCTGCAACCGGTCGTCCAGGCCGTTCATGATCATCACGTCGTCCCTGAAAAGGTCCTCGCCCAGGACTTCCAGGACCCGCGGATCCACCCCCCGCCCCTGCTTGTGGCCCGGAGGCGTGAAGCTGAGGTCTCCCCGCCGGCGATAGGCGGTGAGCGCCTCCAGCACGGGTGCGCGGGACTGATCCATGTCCGTGTTCCTCCCCTGAACGACGTGGGGCCGTTCCCCCCCCCGTCCGCGCGTACCCCGACCTGACCGGCACAAACGACCGCGGCGGGCGGTCAGAAGCCCCCGCCCTCGGCGAGAGGGCGGGGGCGGCGGTCAAGGCGGTCAAACGGTCGGACCGTGAACGTTCAGGCGGTGAACACTCAGACCATGGACACGTCATGCGAGGCCGACAGCACCATGGCGGCGACGGCCTCGACGGGCGTGCCGTCGATGGTGAACGTGTCGCGCAGCCGGGTCGCCTCAAGGACGATCTTCAAGATGCCGTGAACTCCGGTGAGCCGCATCGAACCGGCGGCCTTCTCGATGTCGTCCCGGGCGTCCAGCAGCGCTTCCAGGCCGCAGGAGTCGCAGAACCGCAGACCGGACGCATCCACCACGATCTTGACGCGACCCTGGCGGACAAGATGCCTGATCGCCCTCCGGAGCGTGTCCCCGCTGGCGATGTCGAGTTCACCTCGCAGCGCGACCACGACGGCCGGCTGGTGATCGCTCACAGTAATCTCGAGCTGCTGCGTTGTCATATACGCGCCTTCATCCATATTTTTCGGGCGTACTGTCTTGAACGACGCTACCCGGCGGAGTGTCAGGTCCCGGTAATGCGCAACGGTCGATGGTATGCGGGTCCGTCCGGCAATCCCACCTGTACGCCAGAATGTGGCAAATAGGTAAAGAAGTCAGGCTTTGTAGGGATCTTTGGCGGTGTGTCCCGAACCTCCCGGGATCACGGGGAACGCCTGTCCCATAGGGGCTCGCGGCCTTCGAATGATCGCCGGAGGCGGGTGCCCGGACGCGGTGACCGCTGCGCGTCGCCCGGTCTCGCGAGGGTGGAGACTGGAGCACTTCAAACATACCAGCTAGCCAGACAAATGAGGCGTATCCCGCCTTTCTCGAAAAATGCTTACTCTCCCCATTCCTTCTTGATGAGCGCATTACCGACCATGCCGGGCCCATGGCCCAAACCTGACCGGTGCATCCGGAAGGTCACGGGAACGCCAGGATCCGGCGCTTGACCCGTCCGCACGCGGGTAGAGGGCCGGTTCCCGGAAGTACGGCGAACGGGAGGATCGGCATGGCGGACGAGATCACCGCGGGCAGGAACGCGGCGCGGGCACTGGCGGCCAGGGCGCCCGGCTGGATGGTCTGGTACGGCGAGCGCACCGGGAACTTCTGGGCCGTCCCCCGGGCCGGGACCGCGATCGTGCCCCGCATGCTGGAGGCGCCGACGGCGGACGACCTGGAGAACGAGATCCGGCAGGCCGAGGGCCGGCCCGCGCGGGAACAGGCGCAGGAGAAGCCGCAGCCCGGACAGCCGGACAGGGCTCAGCAGGGGACGGCGGAGGCCGCCCGGCACCGCCGGTCGGCCGAGGCGCCGGATCCCCGGATCCCCGTAGGACACTGACCGCGCGTCGCACCTATAGGGGCACGACGACGTATCCGCCGGGGTCGAGCCTGCCGTCGACGGGCTTGCCGGTGATCAGGTCGGTGCCGTCGACCGGCACGGGCTGCTCGTCCTCCGTGTGGTTGATGGCGAAGACCCGGTCCCGCTGCCGCACGACCTCGACGCCGGGGATGCCGCTCCCGGCCAGCCCGGCGCGCGCGAGGACGCGGGCATAGCCGGGGTCGTCGAGCCGCGTCGAGACATACCACGCCGTGCCGCCGCCGAGGCGGTGGCACGTGACGGCGGGCCCGCCGCCGGGGTAGCGGGCGACCGCCTCGGCCCCGTCCAGGTGGACGACCTCGCTCCACACCGTCGCCCGGCCGAATTCCGGCAGTTCGATCGCGTCGGCGAGCGGGCGGAACTCCTCCACGCGGATGCCGAGGATCTCGCGCAACGCCCCCGGGTAGCCGCCCAGCCTGATCCGGGTGTGCTCGTCGGCGATCCCGCTGAAGAACGACACGACGAGCGTGCCGCCGCCCTCCACGTACGTCGCGAGGTTCCGGGCGGCCTCGTCGGAGAGCAGGTAGAGGCTCGGCACGAGGACGGCCCGGTACGCCGGCAGATCGTGCGACGGATGGGCGAAGCAGGCGGCGACGCCCTGCCGCCACAGCACCCGGTGGGCCTGCTCGGCGGCCGCGAGGTAGTCGATCTCGGCGGACGGCAGGCCGGGCCCCTGGACGGCCCACCACGCCTCCTCGTCCCACAGGATCGCGACCTCCGCCTCGACGATCGGCGGCCCGTCGAGCGGCGCGGGGACGCGCTTCAGCGCCTCGCCCAGGGCGCAGATCTCACGGAAGACGCGGGAGTCCGGGCCGGTGTGCGGGACCATGCCGGGATGCCACTGCTCGGCACCGCCGCGGGAGGCTCGCCACTGGAAGAACATCGCGCCCTTCGAGCCCCGGGCGACGTGTTGCAGGCTGTGCCGGGCGATCTCGCCGGGCTCCTTGGGCGACGTGCGCGGGCCCGGAACATACCCCGTGGCCTGCTCCATCAGCAGCCAGGGCCGCCCGCCTGCCCACGATCGGGCCAGGTCGGCGGCGAAGGCGGTCTGCTCGGCCGCCGCCATGCCCTGTCCCGAGGGATAGTCGTCGATGGCGACCAGGTCCACCTCGCGCGACCACTTCCAATGGTCGACGCAGGCCCAGCCGGCCAGCACGTAGTTGGTGGTGACGGGCACCCCGGGGGTCGCTTCGCGAAGCAGGTCGCGCTGCTCGGCGAAGTGGGCGAGCATCTCGTCGGAGACGAACCGGCGGAAGTCGAGCGCCTGCGCCGGGTTGGGGAGGTACTGAGTCGCCCGGGGCGGGGTGATCTGCGCCCAGTCGGAGTAGCGCTGGCCCCAGAACGCGGTCGTCCAGGCGTCGTTCAGCGCGTCGAGGCCGCCGTACCGCTTCCGCAGCCAGGCCCGGAACGCCGCGGCGGCGTGGTCGCAGTGGCAGGGCGTGCCGTACTCGTTGTGCACGTGCCACATCGCCAGCGCGGGGTGGTCACGGTAGCGCTCGCCGAGGGCGCGGGTGATCCGCGACGACGCCTCGCGGTACGCCGGGGCGCTCACGCAGTAGGTGTCGCGGCTGCCGTGCGTGAGCCGTACGCCGTCCCGGGTGACGGTCAGAGCATCGGGATGCGCCAGGGAGAACCACGGCGGGGGAGAGGCGGTCGGGACGGCCAGGTCCACGCCGATCCCGCCGTCGGCGAGCAGGTCGAGCACCCGGTCGAGCCAGCCGAAGGTGTAGTGGCCCTCGGACGGTTCCAGCCGCGACCAGGAGAAGACGCCGACGGTGACGAGGGTGACCCCGGCCCGGCGCATGAGCGCGACGTCCTCGGCCCAGACCTCCTCGGGCCACTGCTCCGGGTTGTAGTCCCCTCCGTACCACAGTGGCATGCACGTGCCCTTCTTTTGGCTGGAAGCCAAACTAATTTGCGCCGGATCACCGAGTCAACGGCGTCATCACGCGCGGCTGACAGGGCGCACGGCGACGCCCTGCCGGTGGGAGGTGCGGCGGGGCGTCGGTCCGTGGGGCGGAGCGTCCGGGGGAAGGAGGGTCAGCCCTTGATGGCGCCGATGATGACGCCCTTGGTGAAGTGACGCTGCACGAACGGGTAGATGACCAGGGCGGGCAGCACGGCGATGGCGACGATGGCCATCTTGATCGCGAGGGTCGGCGGCGCGACGTGGCCGAAGCCGTTGATGCCGACGGTGGCGGTGGGCAGGGGGTTGGAGTCCACGACGTACGACCGCAGGATCAGCGCGAGCGGCCACTTGCGGGTGTCGTCGATGAACAGCATGGCGTTGAACCAGGCGTTCCAGTAGCCGACCGCGTAGAACAGGCCGATGACCGCCGTGACCGCCTTCGACAGGGGCAGCACGATCCGCCACAGGATGCGGAACTCCCCGGCGCCGTCGATGCGGGCGCTGTCGAGCAGCTCGCGCGGGATGTTCATGAAGAACGCGCGCAGCACGACGACGTTGAACGCCGACACGGCCGACGGCAGGATCAGCGACCAGTACGTGTCCTTCAGCCCGAGCGAGGCCACCATCAGATAGGTCGGGATCAGGCCGGGGAAGAACACGAACATCAGCAGCACGCAGAACAGGATCGGCCGGTGGAACAGCGTCCCCGGCCGCGACAGCGCGTACGCCCCGAGGACGCTCACGCCGAGGCTGACCGCGGTGCCCGCGACCGTGACGCCGGTGCTGACCAGCACCGCGCGGCTGACCACGCTGTCGGAGAAGATCTGTCGGTACGCGTCGAACGTGATGCCGTCCGGCACCAGCACCAGGCCGCCGACCCGGTTCACCGTGTCGGCGGACGACAGGCTGGTCAGCACGATCGTGTAGAGCGGCAGCAGCACGGCGAGCACGATGAGCGCCAGCACGCCGCCCTTGCCGATCCGGCCCGCGGCCGATCCCGGCTCCTCCCAGGGCGCGAGCCCGGACACCTTCGTCTTGCTCATGATCGCGAATACACCCCCCGCTCGCCCAGGGCGTGCGCCACCCGGTTGGCCGCCAGGATGAGCGCGAGCCCGACCAGACCCTTGAACAGGCCTGCCGCCGCGCCGTACCCGAAGTCGCCGGTGCGCAGGCCGGACCAGTAGACGAAGGTGTCGAAGACCTCCGACACCTTGCTGCCGACCGCGCCGCGCTGCAGCATGAACTGCTCGAAGCCGACGTTGAGCGCGTCGCCGAGCCGCAGGATCAGCAGCAGCACGATGACCGGCCGCAGGCCCGGCAGCGTGATGTGCCACATCCGGCGCCACCGGCGGGCCCCGTCGACCGCGGCGGCCTCGTACAGGTTGGGGTCGATCGTGCTGAGCGCGGCGAGGAACACGATCGTGCCCCAGCCGGCGTCCTTCCAGACCGTCTCCGCGGTCACGAGCAGGATGAACGTGTCGGAGTTGGTCATCCAGTCGATGCCCGCGTGCCCGTGGTCGCGCAGGATCTGCGCGATGAGGCCGGCGCCGCCGAACATCTGCTGGAAGATCGCGACCACGAGCACCCACGAGAAGAAGTGGGGCAGGTAGACGACGCCCTGGATGAAGGCCCGCAGCCGCCCGGAGACCACGCTGTTGAGCAGCAGCGCGAGCGCGATCGGCACCGGGAAGTAGAAGACGAGCTGGAACGCGGTGATGCCCAGCGTGTTCACCACCGCCCGGATGAACTGCGGGTCGCCGAACAGCTCGGCGAAGTTGGTGAAACCGATGATCGGGCTGCCCAGGATGCCGCCGGTGAAGGGGTTGTAGTCCTGGAAGGCGATGACGTTTCCCAGCGCGGGAACCCACCAGAAGGCGGTGACCAGCACCAGCATCGGCATGGCCATGACCAGCAGCGGCCAGTCCCGCCGCAGCCGTGCGGCGAAGGTGTCCCGCCGCGTGTCCTTCTGCGCGCCGACGGCCGGTCCGGCCTGGGTCGCCCCCGGCCGGACCTCCGTCACGCTCCTCGTGTCCGCGTCGGCACTCACAGCCGGCCGTTCTCCCTGGCGACCTTCATGTAGAACTCGCGGGCCTCGTTGCCGCCCTGCTCCCGCCAGTCCTTGAGGATCGTGGCCCACTCCGAGATCGGCCGCTTGCCGCGGAAGATCTCGTTCATCTTGTCCTCGGTCGGCTTGACCAGAGCGGCCATCTTGGACGGCACCTCGACCCGGATGCCGACGAACGGGTCGTTCTCCAGGTATCGCGAGGCCGTCTGCTCCCAGCCGTGGTAGGCCTCGACGTAGCCGGGATACTGGTTCTCGGTGATCGCACCGGGCCGTCCGGACAGGAACAGGTACGTCGGGGCGAACTCCTTGCGGCCGAGCGCGGTCTGCTGGACCTGCCCGTCCTTCACCGTGAAGTGCTTGCCCTCGACGCCGTTGCTGACCAGGTCGTACTCCTGCGTGCCGTACGGCGCGGAGCACCAGTTGGCGACGCCGATCAGCTCGCGGGTGCGGGCGTCGCCGAGACCCTTCTTGATGAAGCAGAACATGCCCGCGGGCTCGTTGCGCCAGACGATGACCTTGCCGCCCGGATGGGCCGGATAGGGATCCGCCGCCCGCACGTTGAACTTCGGGTTGCTGGGCAGGAACCGGCCGAACAGCTCGTGGATCGCGCCGATCCCGTCCTTGTACATGACGAGCTGCCCGCTGCCGAAGGGCTCCTTGTGGTCGGCGAACTGGTTGGCCACGACGTCCGGGTGGACGTATCCCGCGTCGAACAGCTTCGTCAGGAGCTCGATGGACTGCTGCCACTCCGGCGTCTCGTACTTGTAGATCAACGTGCCGTCGGGCTGCTTGCGCCACTCGCGCGGGGCGCCGAACGCCCGCTGGACCTCCTGGTCCATGCCACCGAAGGCCCAGCGCTTCTTCTTCGGGTCGGTCAGCTCCTTGCCCAGCGTGAGCAGGTCGTCGGCGCTCTTGGGCACGGACAGGCCGAGCTCGTCGAGGATGTCCTGGCGGACGATCGTGGCGAACGGGTAGGGCGCGTTCTGCCACGGGATGCCCTGGAGCACGCCGCCGAACACGCCGTACTCCCAGGCGGCGGTGTCGTAGTTGGCCAGCAGCGGGAACTCCTTGGCCTTGTCGCCCGCGAGATAGGGCGACAGGTCGGCGAAGAGCTTGTTGGCCGCCTCGGTGAAGTGGGCGATGGTGATCAGGTTCCAGCCCGGAATCTGGATCATGTCGGGCACGTCACCGCTGGCGAGGATGGTGTTCAGCTTGTCGACGTAGGTGTTGCCGTCGGAGATGTTGAACCGGACGACCCCGCCGAGCCGCTCGTTGACGGCGTCGTAGTAGGAGTTCTCGCCGAGGCCGGGAGGGATGGTGCCCCACAGCGGGGTCATCACCTTCACCTCGGTGCCGCTGGTGATCGGCTTGGCGGCGACGGCCTGGACCATCGTGCCCGGCCTGGTCAGGAAGCCGGGTTCGACGAATTCGGAGCCCGGCAGGTCGGGCGTCAGGCCGGTCACCTGGAACGGCACGCGGGTGGGCACGAGGCCCTTGAGCTTGTCGGCGGCGACGGCGGTGCCCTTGGACACTTCCTTCTTGGCCGCGCAGCCCGTGAGGCCGGCGGCGGCGAGCGCGCCGGCGCCCACGATGCCGAGGAATCCGCGGCGGCTGGTCAGGGGGCCGCCGGGGGGTTGGCTCATAGGTGCGATCCTCCCGGAAACGAGTTTCCTTTTAGTTCGTCAATTGGCCAAACAAATTAACCGGTTCACGGGTCGGCGACAAGATTCGATGAAACGTTCATCGAATCTTGTCGCGGGATCGCTCGTACGGGCGATCCGCCGATCCTCCGGGCTGGCGATACTGAGGCGTTGTGTCGGCCAGGCGACCTACTCCCTGGTCCGGGTGCGGGGCGAGGCGGGCTCCCGGACGGGCTCGTCGGGCGTGCGCGACCTGCGGACGGGCGGCCGGGTGCCGGACGACGCCCGGTTCCGGATCGGCAGCGTGACCAAGGTCTTCACCGCCACCGTGGTCCTCCAGCTGGTGGGCGAGGGGAAGATCGACCTCGACGGCACGGTGCAGCACTACCTGCCCGGCCCGCTGCCCGCGAGCTACCCGCCCGTGACGGTCGCCCAGCTGCTGAACCACACGAGCGGCCTGCCCAGCCCGACCCTGCCCGACGACGACCAGTGGATCCTCGACCACCGGTACGACACGTGGACGCCCCAGCAGTGGATGGACGGGGTGGCGAAGAACCCGATGGAGTTCACGCGATGGTCGTCTCGGTGGGCTCGACCACCAAGGGCGACTCGGCCATGCTGCAGACCATAGGACTGGCCGCCTTCGCCTCCTGAGGGCGTCGTCGTCTCGCGTACGTGAGGAGTGGCCGTGACCGACGCGATGGCGGCGGACGAGGCGGGCAACGAGCTGACCGCGTTTCACCGGGTGGCGGAGCAGGCGGTGTTCTCGGACGCCCCGACGCCGCTCGCGCTGGTCGCGGCCTGGCACCGGCTCGCGCACCTGGACCGGTTGCTCCTGGTCTTCAACCGCTACCGGCAGTGCTGGGAGCTGCCGGGCGGCCTGATCGATCCCGGGGAGACGCCCCGCCAGGCCGCCGTACGGGAGCTGCGCGAGGAGTCCGGGCTGCGGGCGGAAGACCTGACCTTCGCCGGATACGCCCGGTTCGCGCTGGGAGCCGAGCGGCGGGTGGAGTACGCCGCCGTGTACGCCGTCCGCGTCCCCGGACCGCACGGCGGGTTCGTGCCCAACGCCGAGATCGCCGCGATCGGCTGGTGGGACGGCACGACCCCGTTGCCGGGCCGGGTGCAGCACCTCGACGTCCTCCTGGGCCGGCTGGCCCCGGAAAGGATTTCTGATTGAGGCTGGGCGAAATAGGACCGGTCCAAAATTGACATGGGCCCGCAAACGCGATTGACATTGTCCGTAATGCAATGAAATGGCGGCGATAGCGCGAGATTCAACTACCCGCCAGTACAATTTTCCTGTCTGGGGCCACTGCTGACCTGCGCATATGCCCCTAATGTCGATCCCTGATGCCCAATATCTGATATTGCGGACGGATTTCCGGATCAGAATGACATAATGCGTGGGAGCGCTCCCGCGCTCCCGGCTGCATTCTCCGCAGCGCCATCCGGCACGCCTGCCCGCAGGGCACGTTGGAAGGAAGGTGCCGCGTCTTCATGACGGCATTCGGCAAAAGTCCTCCGTCCCGGCCGCATCTCGACGGAGATGTTCCGGCGGACGTCGTCCGCGCCGGCTCCCGCCCCTGGGCGCCCCACCTGTGGTGGATGGCCCTGGCCGTCGGGGCGCTCGGTTTCGCCTTCGTGTGGCTGGCCACGCCGCACGCCAGGGAGATCGGCTCACCCTGGGAGCTGGTGGCCAAGCTGGTCGCGTTCGCCTGCCTGTGCGTGGCGATCGCGGTCTTCCCCTGGGTGTCCCCGCGGTTGAACTGGCTGCTCTACGTCCCGTTCGTCTTCTTCACCGGCTATCTCATCCCGCGGATCAGCTGGTTCTACTACGGCGACGGCGCGCGGGCCCAGGGCGACAGCTTCTACACGCACCTCTATCTACTGCTCTATCCGGGCATCGTGCTCACGGTCGCCGCCGCGTACCGCATCGGCGGGGGCACCCCGGGACGCTGCCTGAAGATCATGCTGAGCGGGATCCTCATCGTGTTCTCCGGCTTCCTCGACCTCATGTGGTTCGTGGTCAACCCGGTCGAGATCCCCGAGGTCATCGACGCGCCGCACATCAACCTGTTCACCGGGGGACCGATCTCGTACGGCGCGACGATCGTGTTCGCGCTCGTACACATCCCGATCATCGTCGGGGTCAACCTGCTTCCCCTCGACCGCTGGATCGGCCGCCTGCTGGGGGCGGGTGACCCGTGAGCGTCGCCGTGAACATCTCCGTTGCCGCGCCCGCGTACAACGAGGCGGACACCATCGCGGCGGTGGTGGGCGAATGGCAGGACTACCTGGAGAACGCCCCGGCCGTGGGCGACTGGGAGATCGTCGTCTGCGACGACGGGAGCAGTGACGCGACCGGCGAGATCCTGGCCGGCCTGCGGGCCCGGTGCCCGCGGCTCGTCGTCGTCACGTTCGAGCGCAACCGGGGCGCGGGCGCGGCCGTCGCCGCCGCGATCGCCCACACCCGGCTCGACTGGGTGGTGCTGCTCGATTCGGACGGCCAGTTCCCGATCGCCAACCTCGACCGCGTCCTGCCGCGGGTTCAGGCCGGGGAGGCCCTGGCGTTCTCCGGCGCCCGGATCAGGAAGGCCGACGGCGTGGCCTACCGGTGGGGGTCGGCGGCCAGCGGGGCCGTCAGCAACCTGCTCCACCGCACGCGCTACCGCGACTTCAACTCGATCTTCAAGGTGGTGCACGGCCCGCTCTTCCGGTCGCTGCCGCTGGAGTCGGGCGGGATGAACTGCTCGACCGAGATCACCGCGCGGGTCGCCGAGATGGGCCACGCGTGGGTGGAGGTCCCGATCGAGCACCGGGAGCGCGGCGGCGGCGGTCGCGGCTGGCGATACTGGCGCGGCGCCCGCGACCGGGCCCTGTTCGTCGCCTATCTCGGCTACCGCCACTGGCTGCTGCGCCGGGGCGTCCTGCGCCGGCCGGCCGCTCGTGAGGAGATCCGATGAACGTCGCGGTGACGATGTTCAGCGGCGGGCGCGGGGCGGCCGGCATCGCGAGGGGCATGCTGGGCACTCCGGGCGTCGGCCTGTCGCTGATCGTCAACGGCTACGACAACGGCCTGTCCACCGGCGCGCTGCGACGCTATCTGCCCGGGATGCTCGGGCCGTCGGACTTCCGCAAGAACCTCCTGCTCCACCTCGACCGCGCCGATCCGGCGCAGGCCGCGTCGGCGACCGTGCTCGAACACCGCCTGCCGGGCGGGACGACGCCTGCGGGGCTCACCGCCGTCATCGAGGCGATCGCCGCGCGGCGCGGCCCGTTCGCCGCGCTGCCCGAGGCGGCCCGCGAGGCCGTCACGGCGGACCTGCGCGTGTTCGCCCGGCGGCTCGCGGCGTACCCGCACGGGCTCGACCTCGCCGACTGCGCGCTCGGCAACCTCGTGTTCGCCGGGGCCTACCTGCGGCTCGGCAGGGACTTCAACGCCGCCGTCGACGCCTGCGCGCGCACGTTCGGCTCGCCCGTACGGCTGCTCAACGTGACCAACGGGGAGAACGCCTTCCTGGCCGCGCTCAGGCGGGACGGCAGCCTGCTGGCCGACGAGGCCGACATCGTCGCGCCGCAGGGCCCCGGAGTGATCACCGATCTGTTCCTGCTGCGCGAACCGCTCGGCGCGCGGCGGCGGGTCGAACTGGAGGCGCTGCCGCCCGCATGGACCAGGGAGGTCCTGGGCCGCGAGCGCGCCGAGGTGACGCCGAGCCCGCGGGCGCTTGAGGCGATCCGCGACGCCGACCTCATCGTCTACGGTCCCGGCACCCCGCACTCCTCGCTCCTGCCCAGTTATCTCACGCCGGGCGTTGCCGACGCCGTCGCACGGAGCCGGGCGGCGGCCAAGGTGTTCGTCGTCAACACCCGGAGCGATCACGACATCCGGGGGCTGAGTGCGCCCGACCTGGTGGACCGCACGCTGGCCTACCTCGGCGACCCCCGCAACGGGCGGCGGCTGGTGACCCACGTGCTGAGCCATCGCACGTCCGCGCCGGACGCCCCCGCGGTGCCTCACGGCGTGCTCGACCGGGGAGAGTGGGCGGGGGCCCGCTGGGTCACCGCCGACCTGGAACACCCTGCCGACCCGAAACACCCTGCCGACCCGAAACACCCTGGCCGCCCGGGCCTGCACCACCCGGAGCGTACGGCCGAGGCCCTGCTCGCGATCAGGGACGAGGCGGCCTTGGCGCGGGCCCAATGACGGCGCTCCTGGCGGAGGCGTGTGCCCGCCGCGTCTGGCTCTTCGACCTCGACGGCACGCTCGTGGACTCCTGCCCGGCCCACGAGGCGGCCTTCCTGCAGGCCATCGACGAGGTCGCGCCCGACCTGCTCCCGTCCTTCCGGTATGCCGACCACGCCGGCGCGAGCACCCGCGAGGTGGCGGTGCGCCTGCTGGGCGACACCGGGGACGCGGACCGGCTGGCCCGGTTGAAGCAGCGGCTGTACCGCGAGCGGGCCGGTGCGGTGGCCGTGTTCCCCGGCGCGCGGCGGCTGCTCGGCCGCCTGGTCGCCGCGGGCCGCGACGCCTACCTCGTCACCAGCGGCAGCCGGGCGTCGGTCGCGCGGGTGCTGGCGGCCTGCTCGCTCGGCGCGTACTTCCGTGGCGTGCTCACCAGCGACGACGTCCCGGCGAGCAAGCCCGATCCGGCCTTCTACGCGTACGCGTGCGAGCGCTGGGGGCTCGATCCCGGCGCGGCCGTGGTGCTGGAGGACTCCGCGCACGGGGTGGCGTCGGCGGTGGGCGCGGGCCTGGCGACCCTGCACGTCCACGTGGCCGACCCCGCTCCCGGGGCGGTGGCCGTGCGCGACCTGGAACAGATCGTGTCTCTCCTGTTCGCGGAGGTGGGCGGTGCCGGCTGAACGGTTGTGCGCGGTGATCCCGGCGGCCGGGCGGGGGACCCGCCTCGGCCTGGGCATCCCCAAGATCATGGTGGAGATCGCCGACGGCGTCACCGTGTGGCACGTGCTCCACCAGCGGCTGCGGCCGTACGTCGAGCACGTCCACGTGGTGATGTCCCCAGAGGGGGAGGGGCCGTTCCGCGCGCTGGCGGCGGACCGGATCGCGACCGGCGCGGTCTCGGTGAGCGTGCAGGACACGCCTACCGGGATGGGTGGCGCGATCTTCGGTGCCGCACCGCACTGGGAGGCCTACGGCGCGATCCTCGTGGTCTGGGGCGACCAGGCGGGCCTGTCCCCTGACACGGTCGGCCGTGTCGCCGGGGCGCACGAGAAGGGGTTCACGCTCCCGCTGGTGCCGATGGCCGACCCGTACGTGGAGTACGAACTCGACGACGACGGGACGCTGCTGCGGGTGCGCCAGTCGCGGGAGGGCGACGAGTGCCGCCCCGGCGGGCTCAGCGACGTCGGCGTCTTCTGCCTGGACACCGAAGGGCTCCGTGAGGAGTGGACGCGTTACCTGGGCGAGGCGGCCGCGGGCGCCCGGACCGGAGAGGTCAACTTCCTGCCGTTCCTGCCCTATCTGTCGGCGGAGCGGAACTGGCCGCTGACGGTGGTGCCGGTGACCGACCCCGACGAGGCGCGCGGCGTCAACACGGCCGACGACCTCGAGTTCGCCCGGCGGGCACACCTGCGGTGGGCGCGCTGACGGACCGGGCGGCCGGGCTCCTGGCCGCCCACCGCTGGGCCGCCGGACCCACGCTGGTGAGCACCGTGGCGAGCGGCACGGCCGCCGCGACCACGCTCGTCATCGCACGAGGGGTGGGCGCCGCCGCGTTCGGCCACTTCACCGTCGTGCTGTCGATCGCGCTGATCGTCACCGTCGGCATGCTGACGAGCCTCAACTACGTCATGTTCCAGGAGCTGCCGCGGGCCGAGCCGGGTGCGCGGCCCGCCCTGGTGACGACGGCGCTGCTGGCCACGCTCGTGCTGGGCGCGGTGGTGTTCGCCGCGGGTCTCGCGGCCGCTCCGCTGCTGACCGCCGCGCTCGGCGTGGACACCCGCACGCTCGCCTTCGCGCTCGCGCTGGCGCTGTCGATGACGCTCAACCAGCTCACCGAGAGCTTCCTGCGCGGGCTGAAGAGGTTCCGCCTCGTCGCCGGGCTCAAGCTCGCCGTGGCCGTCGTCTACCTGGGCGCCGCCGCGTGCTGCCTGCTGGTCTTCGGCGTGCGGGACGCCGAGCCCTACCTGGTCGCGCTGATCGGCACCAACCTGGTCTTCGCCCTGGTCTCCGTCGCCGGGTTCGAGGTCGTGCCCCGGTCCTGGTCGTGGGCGCTGGCCCGCTCGCTCTACCGGCACGGCGCGTACGTCACCGCCATCGCCGCGCTCACGGCGGTGGTGTTCGGGGTGGACGTGATCTTCCTCAACCACTGGGCGCCCCGGGCCGACGTGGGCGTCTACTCCGTCTACAACGGCTTTCCCAAGCGGCTGCTCGGCGTGGTGTTCACCGACGGCGTCGGCCTGGTGCTGCTGCCCACCCTGGCGACGTCGGACAAGCCCGCCGTGATGCGGCGGATCGCCCGGCTCGCCCCGGTGGTGTTCGCGGCGACCGTCGTGTTCTCGTTCGCGGCGAGCACGGTGTTCTTCCTGCTCATGGGGGGCGAGTATCCGTACTCGCTGGGTCTGATGGCGCTGTCGGCGCTCGGGATCGGCGCGCACACGGTCTTCAACCTCCAGCAGGTCGCCCTGACCATGGACGGGGTGCGGGGGGCGAAGGTGCTCATCGGCTGCCTGCTGGCCGGGACGCCGCTCGCGCTCGCCTGCCAGGCGGCGCTCATCGCCTGGCAGGGGCTGGCCGGCGGGCTGGTGGCCTTCGCCCTGAGCAATGTCGTCCTCGTGGCCGTCGTGACGGCCGTCTCCGCCCGGCTCTACCGGCCTGCAATGGAGGTGCGCGGGTGAGGATCGCCCACGTCATCAACCAGTTCCCGCCCAACATCACGGCGGGGCTCGGCCGGTATGCCGAGCTGATCGCGCCGCACCTGGCACGCGATCACGAGATGGCGGTCTTCACACTGAACGACGGCCGCCTGCCCGTGTGGGAGCGGATCGGTGATGTCACCGTGTATCGGCCGCGCGGGCGCGTGCTCGGCGCGATCGCGCGCCGCCGGAGGCTCAACCGCACACGGGGCCTGGAGTTCCTCCTGCTCGCGCTGACCGTCGTGGTGAGCAACTGGCGTTACTTCCTGCTCCTGCGGCGGCTGCCTCCCGACCGGCGGCCCGGCCTCGTCGCCGTGCACGACTCGACGAACTTCCTGTGCGGCCTGCTGTGCCACTACGTGCTGCGGCTCCCGGTCGTGTTCCACGTCCACACCACCGAGTACGGCGTCGCCCCGCAGCGCAGCATCACCGACCCGCTCAACCTCTTCGCCGCGCTGGAGCGGTGGCTGGCGCGGATCTCCCGGCGGGTGGTGGTCGCCACGCCGGAGGTGCGCGAGCAACTGCTGGAGGCGGGCTGGGACCGCTCGCCGATCGACGTCGTCCGCCTCGGCGGCACGTACGAGCGGGTGGTCGCCGACCCCGCGTTCGACCGCGACAAGCTGCGCCTCGGCGCCGCGGATCTGCGCGCCAGGCTCGGCATCGCCGAACAGGACCCGGTGCTGCTTTTCGTCGGCCGCCTCGAACGGCAGAAGGGGATCTACCCGCTCCTCGAGGCCATGCGCGACATCGCGCCCGCCGTGCCGGGGCTGCGTCTGGTGCTCGTGGGGGAGGGCGACGAGGCGGGCGTCGCGCGGATCGTCACCGAGACGGGGCTCGACGGCCGGGTGCTGACCTCCGGCGGTTTCGTGGACGGGCGGGCGCTGCTGGAGTACTACGCGATGGCCGACGCCTGCGTGTTCCCCTCGCTCTTCGAGCCGTTCGGGCTCGTGGCGACCGAGGCGATGGCCCTGGCCCGGCCGGTGATCCTGGGCGACGGCTTCTCCCGGATCTTCCTCGGCGACCCCGCGCGCCCCGCCGTACGGTTCGTTCGGGCGGCCGATCCCCGCGACATCGCCGACGGGGTGATCGAGGTCATGACCGATCCCGGGCTGCGCCGCGGCCTGGCCGAGCGGGGCGAGCGGCTGGTGCGGGAGACGCTGAGCTGGAGCCGCGCCGCCGAGGAGACGCTCGCCGTGTACGCGCGGGTGCTCTCGGGACCGACGCGATGATCTCGCTGGTCGTGCCGTGCTACAACGCGGCCAGGACGCTGCGGCTGTGCCTGGAGTCGGTGCTGGCGCAGACCCGCGTGCCCGGCGAGATCGTCGTGGTCGACGACGCGAGCACCGACGGCTCGGCGGAGATCGCCGAGGAACTGGGCTGCCGGGTCGTGCGCCTGCCGGAGAACCGGGGCGTGTCCGCCGCCAGGAACGCCGGGATCGACGCCACCACGGGCGAGGTCGTCTTCTTCCTCGACGCCGACGTGGCGCTGCGGCCCGACGCCGTCGCGAACGCGATGGAGATCCTTGAGCACGATCCCGAGGTGGGCTGCGTCCACGGGGTCTACGACACCGTGCCGCTGATCGACGACGGGCCGGTCGAGTGGTATCGCATCCTCCACGCGGTGCACTGGCGCCGCCGCCACCTGGGGGAGGTCAACAGCGTCGTGTTCGCCCTCGCCGCCGTCCGCCGCGACGTGCTGCTCGCCGTGGGCAGGCTCGACGAGCGGCTGCGCGACTGCGAGGACGTCGAATACAGCAGCAGGCTCGCCGTACGCAGCCGGATCGTGCTGACGGACACGGTCGTGGGCCGTCACGACGACGGCAGCCGCCTGCTGCCGATCCTGACCGAGCAGTGGCGGCGGGCCCTGCCGCTGATCCCGCTCGCGCTGACCACCACCCGGCGCGGTGCGGCCAAGCCGGAGCACGCCAACAGCCCGGCCGGCATCCTGTCCTGCGGGCTCGCCCTGGCCGGCCTGGGGCTGGTGGTGCTGAGCCTGCCGTTCGGGCTGTTCCACCCCCTTCTGCTCGCCCTTCCCGCCGTGTTCGTCGCCGGGTTCGTCCTCGCCGATCCGGAGCTGGTCGGGTTCGTCCGCCGGCAGCGGGGGCCGGTCTTCGCCGCCTACTTCATGGCCGTCCACCTGGTCGTCCACGTGGTGCTCGTCACCGGTCTGGCCGTCGGCTCGCTGCGCCTGCTGACCGGTCCGCGGGACAGCCGCGCCGAGGCCGCTTGAGAGGCCGCGTGGGACGTCAGGCGCAGCCGACGCGCTGGGTGCTCAGGGCGATGTCGTCCACCCAGAGGTCGTACGCCGCGGGGGAGGGGTTCGGCTGGTAGAGCTGCCAGCCGATCTGGACGGTGTCGAAGCGGGGGAACACGAAGTCGACGTCGTTGCCGCCGTGGCCGCGGGTGGACACGGTGAGGTCGGGGTTGGGCACGCCGTCGAACCAGAGCGAGATCGTGTTGTCGGCGGGGTCCATCCGCCACTCGACGCACTGCCACACGTCCGCCCGCGACGGAGCCGACTCGCGCCAGTTGGTCCAGTCGCCGGTCGGGCCGCCGTCCGCGCCGACGCCCCACAGGTCTTTGCCCAGCGTGGGGACGTACTGGCCGCCGAGCGGCCGGACGATCTCCGGACCCGCGCCGGTGGCCTCGACCAGTGTGTAGTGGGCCCAGTCGGGGGCGGTGGGGAACGCCTTGACGCGCAGCCGCAGGCGGCCGTAGAAGCCGTTGCCGGGCGGGGCGAAGTCGTCCACCTTGAGGAACGCACGGCCGTTGCCCTCGGTGTGGACGTGCAGCATCTTCTGTCCGCGGGCGCCGCGCTCCACCGTCAGCGTGCCGTGCTTGGTGTCGACGCCCCATTTGAGGCTCGCCGCGCCGCCGACCGGCAGCGACTGGAAGTCCTCGCAGAACAGCGTGCCGCCCTTCGCGCATGTCCCCGGCCCGTGCGACGGGGACGCCGACGCGGAGGCGGCCGGCGCGGCCGTCAGCGGCAGCAGCAGGGCCAGGCAGGACGACACCACGGGTAACAGTCGTCGCACGACGCGCTCCTTTTCCCGATGACAACGGCAGAAGTAAGGTACGTCATTTGGGAGCGCTCCCATAGAGGCGCGTGGAAGATCGATGAAAGGAAGGGATCGCGCGGATAATCTACGCGTGAAAGGACCTTCCCGGCGATTATTTCTCCAGCTCGGCGGGCTCGCCGCGCTGGCCGCGGCCTGTGCTCCCCGCGAGAAGGCCGACGCCGGAACCATCGCCCCGCTGCGCCGCCGATGGCGGGAGGTCACGCTCGGCTACCCGGGGACGTTCGACCCGGAGCGGGAGCCGTACCGGACCCGGCTGGCGCGGCTGGGCGCGAAGGCCGCGCGGCACCGCGACGCCATGACGCCCGCGCGCCGGTCGCTCTGGCCGGACCTGCCCTTCCCCTCTCTCGACGCCACGCCGGCCCGGCTGCGGGCCATGGCCCGTGCGTACGCGCTGCCGGGCACCGGGCTGACCGCCGAGCCGGGCCTCGGCACGGCCGTCGGCGAGGGCGTCGAGCACTACGTGCGGCACGTGTACGCCGCGGACGCCGAGCAGACCGGCAACTGGTGGGACTGGCAGATCGGGACGCCGAGGGCGCTGCTCGACGCGGCCGTGCTGGCCGCTCCGCACCTGACGGACACCCAGGTCTCGGCGCTGTGCGAGGCGGTGGACACCTTCGTCCCGGAAAGCCGCCTCGACGACTACGAGGGCAACAGCACCGGGGCGAACCGGGTCGATCTGTGCACGGTGACGCTGCTGCGGGCGATCGCCGGCAGCGACCCCGGTCGTGCCGCGCTCGCTGCCTCCGCGCTCTCCCCGGTGTTCCCCTACGTCACCGAGGGCGACGGCTTCTACCGCGACGGCTCGTTCATCCAGCACGGTTCCGTCCCCTACCAGGGCGGGTACGGCGCGGTGCTGCTGACCGGCCTCGCGACGCTGTTCGCCGTGCTGCGCGGCACGCCGTGGGAGATCACCGACCCGGCGGCGCGCACCGTCCTCGACGCGGTGGACCGGGCGTTCGCGCCCTTCGTCCATGACGGCGCCTGCATGGACCTCGTACGCGGACGGGGCATCGACAGGCGGCCGTACGGCGACCACAGGAGGGGCAGGGAGATCGCCGCGGCGGTCCTGCTGCTGGCCGAGACCGCCCCGGACCCGGACCGGGCCCGCTGGCGGGCCATGGTCAAGGGCTGGGCCGTGCGCGACACCGCGAAGCCGATGCTCCGAGCGGCCGAGGGGGCGGCCGAGGGGGCGGCCGAGGGGGCGGCCGAGGGAAGCGACCTGGCGTTCCACGCGCGCCTGTCCGCCGTGCTGGGCGACGCGACCGTCCCGGCCGCAGCCGAGCCCACCGGGCACCGCCTGTTCCCCATGAGCGCCCGCGCCGTGCACCGCAGACCCGGCTGGTGCGCGGCGGTCAGCATGGCCTCCTCCCGCGTCGCGCACTACGAGTACGGCAACGGCGAGAACCTGCGCGGCTGGCACACCGGCTCAGGAATGCTCTACTGGTGGACCACCGGCCCGTCAGCGCAGGAACAGGGCGAGCAGTACTCCGACGCCTTCTGGCCGACCGTGGATCCCTACCGGCTGCCGGGCACGACGGTCTCCACCCGGCGGCTGCCGGACGGCGCGGGCGGTGAGTGGGGCGACACCCGCCCGCCGGCCGAATGGGTGGGCGGCGCGACCGACGGCGTGTACGCCACCGTGGGCCAGCACCTCTACGGCCTGGAGAGCACGCTGGAGGCGTTCAAGTCGTGGTTCTTCCTCGACGACGCCGTGGTCTGCCTCGGCGCCGGTATCACCTGCCGCGACGGCGTGCCGGTCGAGACCGTCGTGGACAACCGCAGGACCGGCGCCCGGCTCACTGTGGACACCGGATGGGCTCATCTGGACGGTCACGGCGGTTACGTCGTGCCCGCCGGGCAGTCGCTGCGCACGCTGTGCGAGGACCGCACGGCCGCGGGGGTCACCCGGGCCTACGCGACACTGTGGCTGGACCACGGCGTGGACCCGGACGCGGCCGGTTACGTCTACCACCTCATGCCGGGGGCGGGCCCGGCGGAGATCGCCGCCCGCGCCGCCGATCCCGGCTGGGCCCGGGTGCTCGCCAACACCTCCGCGCAGCAGGGGGTCGAGGTTCCGTCGCTGGGCGTCACCGCGGTCAACTTCTGGACGGGCGGACGGGCCGGGGGACGGGCGGGCGGCCTGACGGCCTCCGATCCGTGCGCGGTCCTCGTGCGCGACCTCGGCGACGGCACGGCCACGGTGACGGTGGCCGACCCCCGGCGCGCCCTCGACGGGCTGACGGTGACGTGGGACCGCCCGGTGGCCGGGGTCACGCGCGGCCATCCGCTCCTGCGCCGCGTGGAGACCGGCGCCCGGCTCACGCTCACGTTCGGCGGGCTCGCCGGTCACGAGGGCGCCTCCTGCACGGTGACCGTGCGGTTCGGCGCTTCGACAGCCTGAGCGGAGCCGGGCATCATGAACGCCGTGTCCACCCTGCCTGATGACCTGGACGACGCGCTGGAAGCGTCGCTCGGCGGCTTCCCGACGGCCGAGCTGACGCGGAGCGTGCAGACGCTCATCCGGCAGTACCGGGAGGGCTTCGACCGGAGCGTGCCCGCGCTGAGCTCGGAGGTCGCGGTCGCCGCGTACGCCGGATATCGCATGCCGGCGACCTACAGCGCCGTGCGCGCGGCGCTGCGCCAGGTCGCCCTGCTGGCCCCCGGTTTCGCGCCGGAGACGCAGGTGGACGTGGGCGGCGGCACGGGCAGCGCGCTGTGGGCCGCGAGCACGGTCTGGCCGGCGCTGCGCACGGTCACCGTCCTGGAGCAGTCCCCCTCCGCCATCGCCTTCGGGCGGCGGCTGGCCGGTCACGCGCCCGCGGCGGCCGTGCGGGAGGCGCGCTGGCAGCAGGCGTTCGTCGACCGGAGCGCGCCCGCGCCGGTGGCCGACCTGGTCACGATGTCCTACGTGCTCGGCGAGCTGTCGCCCGCCGTCCAGGAGGACGTGGTCGGGTCCCTGGCCCGCGGCGCGGCCATGCTGGTGATCGTCGAGCCCGGCACGCCCGCGGGCTACGCCCGGATCGCGGCGGCCCGGCGGCTGCTGGCGAAGTCGGGCCTGCACCTGGTCGCCCCCTGCCCGCACGACGGCGAGTGCCCGATCCGCCCGGACCAGGACTGGTGCCACTTCGCGGTCCGCCTCAACCGGACCGCCCTGCACCGGCGGATCAAGGACGGCACGCTGAGCTTCGAGGACGAGAAGTTCTCCTATGTCGCGGCGTCGGCCCGGCCATGGCCGCGAGCGGAGAGCCGGATCCTGCGCCACCCCCTCAAGCGCAAGGGGCTGGTGACGCTGCGCCTGTGCACGGCCGAGGACGGGCTGGCCGACCGCGCGGTCTCCAAGCGCCAGGGTGAGACCTACCGCGAGGCGCGCGACGTCGTCTGGGGTGACGCCTGGCCGCAGTTCAACGATACGTAGGATAGGGCAAATCGTTCACCGGGCAGGCGGGCTCCCGGGCCCCCGGTCCGGTGAGAGCGGAAGGAGCCCGAGGTCAGCACCGTCGACGAAGCGCCCGGCAGGCCGATGTCGCTCGTCTCCGCCACGGAGGCGAGTCGTCTCGCGGCCGTGCGCCGCTACGCGGCCCTGGAGACCGCCTCCGGCGCCGCGTTCGACCGGGTGGCCGCCCTGGCCGCGCGAATCTTTCGCGCTCCCTTCGCCACCGTGACGATCATCGGCGACGACACGGTCCGCGTCATCGCCGCGCACGGGCTGCCACCGCGCCGCGGGCTCGTCGAGAGCCTGTGCGCCGCGGCCGTACGGCACGGCGGCCCGTACGTCGTCCACGACGCGCTGCCGGCCCCTCAAGCGGCCGGCGACCCGGCGGTGCGCGGTGAGCCGGGCATCCGTTTCTATGCCGCCGCGCTGATCACGACGCCCGACGGGGAGGCACTGGGCAGCGTCAACGTCATGGACGTCCGCCCCCGTGAGGCCGGCGACGAGGAGCTGGCCTGTCTGCGGGACCTGGCCGGCCTCGTCATGGACGAACTCGAGGTGCGGCTGGCCACGCACCGTACGGTCGAGGTCGAAAGGGAGCTGCGCGCGGGCGCGGAGCGGCTGGCCCGCACCCTGCAGCGCACCCTGCTCCCGCCGGCGCTGCCCCGGGTGCCCGGACTGTGCGCGGCCGCCGCCTATCACCCCGTCTCTGCCGACGAGGTGGGTGGCGACTTCTACGACCTGTTCCCCCTCGACGGCGACCGGTGGGGCTTCTTCCTCGGCGACGTCTGCGGCAAGGGCGCCGACGCCGCCGCGCTGACGTCACTGGTCCGCTACACCCTGCGCGCCGCGGCCGTCTACGACGCCGACCCGCACGCGGTGCTGGCCAATCTCGACGCGGTCCTGCAACAGGAGCACGCGGGCGGCGAGGCCCCGGTGCCGTACTGCACGGCGGTCTTCGGCGTCCTGCAGCCCGACGGTGACGGGTTCGGCGTCACGCTCGCCACCGGGGGCCATCCCCCGGCGCTGGCGGTGCGGGCGAACGGCGCCGTCGAGCCCATCCACCCGGCCGGCGGTCAGCTGATCGGCATCCTGCGCGATCCCCACTTCGCCCAGGTGAGCGCGCGCCTGAACGCCGGTGACGCGCTGCTGCTCTACACCGACGGCCTCACCGAGGCGCGGACGCCGTCCGGCTCGATGCTCGACGAGGACGGACTGACCGCGCATCTCGCCGCCACCAGGCCCACGAGCGCCGACGCCCTCCTCACCACCGTGCACGACCTGATCACGGCCCTGGGCAAGGGGGTGTCAGACGACACCGCGGTCCTCGCCCTGTCCGTCCCGCCCGCCACTCGAACGCCGTCCTCCGGGAGCCTCGGTGCAGCATGACAACGGTCTGACCGTCAGCCTCCAGCCGCACACCTCCGGGCCGCACCTGCTGGTCGTGGCCGGTGACCTGGATCATCACACGACTCCACGCCTACGGGCGGCCCTGGAGGAGGTGAAGTTCGGCCCGGACGCCGATCTGGTGATCGACCTGTCCGGCCTGACCTTCTGCGACTCCACCGGCATCGCCATACTGGTCGCGGCCCACCAGCGCGCCGCCGACGCGGGCGCCGCCCTGCTCCTGGCGGGCCTGGACCCCGACATCGCCCGCGTCTTCCAGATCATGGGCCTGGACCGGCTGCTCTCCTTCTACGACAGCCCGGAAGAGGCCGTACGCGCGCTGAGTAAGTGAGCAGGGGCAGGTGAGGAGGGCTACAGGGGCGCGGCGACGGCGACCGCGATGTTCTGCCTGATGTCGCAGTTCCTGGCCCGGCGGCAGAAACCGTCCGCCACGCTGGTCGCCCCGCCCGCGGTGCTGGCCGCGGTGTGCTGGTGACCGCGATTGCGCGTGGGGCTGTCCAGATAGACGATGTTGCGGTTGCGGGTTCCGTTGCCGACGGAGGCCGGGCCGTCCCCGTCCCCCCGCCCGGCCCGCGCGTTCGCGGGAGCGGTGAGAAGGACCTGCGCGGCGGCCGCGACGAGGACGACGGCGAACAGCGGGACACGCCGAGATGCGCCGCAGGAATGATGCATCCGCCACCGCCCGTCCGCCGATCCGAAGCCTGGTCACACCGTAGCTTCCGCAGCGGTCCTGCCGATGATCCCCGGCGCGCGTGTCCCACCATGTTCTCGGCCGTTTTGCGGCACGTCAGCGTCCGTTGATCACGGTGCCGCTCGTCCTGGGGGAGCTCTGGTTACGGCCCCGGAGGTTCTGGGAGCCCCTGCAACCGGGCCGGTGCAGGCAGTTGGATGCCTGCGTGTTCACCGACGCGTCCACGCCCGTGATGACCTGCTGAGCGCCCGTCGTGTTCCGCTGGCTGCCGACGAGCAGGGAGTTCAGGTTGTTCTGACCGTTGTTGATCACATACCTGGAGTTGGCGCCGTTCCCGTCGCCGCCGCCCCATCCCCGGCTCGTCGCCGCGTCCGCGCTCACGGGGGAGAGCGCGAGGCCGGCGCTCGTGAAGGTCAGCGCGGTCAGCGCCAGCAGTCGCGCCGCCGGGCCGGTGAGCGCGTGCCGCCCCCTGTTGTGAGCCCAGTGACGAGCCCTGTGACGAGCCATGTTCTCCCGCGCCTTCCCCGTCGTCCGTCAAGGAGATCCGTTCGCACGGACCTGCCGGGCATCTACCCCGGGGCGGCGCGCTCGTCACGGCCGCTGAACGAGGATTAGGACCTCCCAGCGGAACGATCTCCGTTGTGCCCTGATCCCTGGCGGCGCCGGTGAGAAGCACACGGAAACTGTCGTAGCGGCCGCGTACTGTCCGATCGAACGCGGCGATGGGAGTCTTCGATGACGGAATTGCGCACGTGGCTCACCGGTCTCGGGCTGGTCGAGTCGCCGCGCTGGCACGACGGCCGCCTGTACTTCTCGGACTGGACGGCGCACGAGGTGATCGCGCTCGGCCTGGACGGCACGCACGAAGTGGTGGCCCGGGTGGACTCGCTTCCGCTCTGCACGGCGTGGCAGGCCGACGGACGGCTGGTGATCGTCGATTCCGCGCAGGGGCTGCTGCGGCGGCTGGAACCCGACGGCTCGTCGACGACCCTGGCCGACCTCACCGGCCTCGGGCGCGGCTGGAACGACATCGTCATCGACGGCCGCGGCAACATCTACGTCAACCGGATCGGCTTCGACATGCTCAGCGGTGCGGCGTTCGACCCCGGATACGTCGTGCACGTCGGCCCCGACGGCTCGGCGCGCCAGGTGGCGGACGACATCGCCTTTCCCAACGGCATGGCCGTGACGCCGGACAACTCGACGCTGATCGTGGCCGACTCATACGGCAACAGGCTCGTCGCCTTCGACATCGAGGCGGACGGCGGCCTGTCCCATCGCCGGGTCTGGGCCGAGACCGGCGAGGACCACCCCGACGGCATCTGCATCGACGCCGAGGGCGCCGTCTGGTACGCCGACGTCGGCAACAAGCGCTGCGTCCGGATCCGGGAGGGCGGTGAGGTCCTCCAGACCGTCGAAGTCGACCGGGGATGCTTCGCCTGCGCGCTCGGGGGTCAGGACGGGAAGACGCTGTTCATCGTGGCGGCCGAGTGGCGCATGCCCGAGATGGTGCCACCCGGAACCGGGCAGGTGCTCTCGACCCGGGTCACGGTGCCCGGCGCGGGCTGGCCGTAGACGTCCGGCGCGAGGGCGACGACCCGACGCCCCGCCGGGTTCGCGCCTCCGGAAGGCGGACCACGTCGTTCTGCCGGTCCGACGCCCGCACCCGCTGCGTCAGGTCGCAGAGGCGGGACCACCGGCGGCACATGATGCTCTGCGCGTTCGCCAGGCCGCCGACGCCGACCGTCCTCTGCTGGATGCCGGTCGCGCTTCGCGCGCTGCCCACCGTCAGCTGACTGACGTTGCGGATCCCGTTGCCGAGGCGGACGGTGGCGCTGTTGCCGTTGCGGTCGCCGTTCCCGGCCGCATGGGTGACCGCCGCCTGTGCGGCGGCGGCAGGGGGCAAGGCGGCGGCAGGGAACAAGGCGGCGGCAGGGGGCGACGCGGCGAGCGCCGCCGTCGCGATCGTGACCGCCGCCAGGGCGAGACCGCCGCGCATCAGCGGGTCACCGCCGGGTCGCCCTGGCTCTGGTGGCGCGGATGTCCTGCGACAACGCGCAGAGCCGGCCACGCGGCCTGCACAGTCCGCCCTGCACGCTGCTGAGCCCGCCCACTCCCGCCGAGAACTGGTGGAGGGCGCCGCGCAGGTGCGTGCTGCCCATCGCCACCAGGTTGCGGTTGGCCGAGCCGTTGCCCACGCGCACGGCGGAGCCGTTCCCGTTGCCGTCACCGGCCGCCGCCGCGCCCGCGGCCACCGGCACCACCAGGGCCAGAGCCAGGGCCAGGGCCGGCGCGAGGGCGAGCGTCGCCGCCGTCGTCGTGGGCCGTCGCGCAAGGGAGTCAGGGAATCCCGTGAGGGTGTGGATGGTCGGCATCGGAGTGCCTCTACCCCGCCCGCGGGCCCGCGCCCCGGCCCCGGCGCAAACCGCAGCGGATCATTCCCCGCGCATTGAGCGGCCGCCCCTTGGGTGAAGGGGCGGCCGGTCGCCGGTTATCGGCTGGTCACCTCGTACGTCCGCAGGTAGTCGAACGTCGCGGTGGCGCCCGCCGTGTTCATCGAGATCAGGCCGATCTTCACCGGCCCGGTGCGCGGGAGCGACCAGGTGCCGCCCCAGATCCAGTGGGTGCCGTCGGTGCTCGACGCCATCCGGACGTCGTGCTCGCCGTTCTCCTGGTCGTAGTGATAGAGCAGCCGCAGCCAGGTGGTCTCCGCGGCCGGGCCGCCGAACATGGGCGCGTTGGCGACCGCGGTGGGCGGGGTGGTGCCCGGACGCGGGCCCTCCTTGCCGAACTCGGTCTGGTGGAGCACCGCGCCGTTGCCCTGGTTGAGCGGCAGGATCGAGTGGGTCAGCTTCAGCCATCGGTCGTCGTTCTCGTACAGCAGCAGACCGGCCTGCTGGTTGCCCTTCGTGCCGTCGAAGGTGAGCTTCGTCTCCACGGCGAAGTCATCCTGCGGCGCGTCGCGGAGCAGGATCGACGCGCTGTTGTTGCCCAGGTACAGCTCGGCGTTCTGGGTCGGCCAGACCAGGGAGCCGTTCGACAGGGTGGCCGACGGGTTGCGGACCTTGGTCCAGCCGGTGGGCGAGCCGGTGCCGTCGAACTCGTAGGAGTACGCCGGGAGCCGCTTGCCCAGGACGGGGTCGGGCACCCGCTCGGTCACCGGCTGGTACAGCGGAGCGGCGCCCACGTTGTCGGCGTCGGCGGCGCCACGCGTGGTCACGCCGATGGCACCCGAGGTGGGCGTGCCGTCGGGCAGCGTCATGGAGACCGTCGCCAGCGGGTCCCCGAGCCGGTCGGCCGACACCGACACGACCAGCGCGTTCCCGCGCCGCTCGGCGGCGACGTTGTGCCAGGAGCCGTAGTCGAACGAGGCCGGCAGCGGGCTGGAGGCCCTCGTCGTCTTCCCGTTCACCTTGGCCGTCACCACGAGCGCGCCCCGCTCCCGGTCGAGCCACGCCGTGATGTTCCGCGCGCCGTTCTCGCGGGTCACGAAGAGCCCGGCGGCGTCGCCGTCCGCGCCGAGGCGCAGGTCGGCCTCCACGCGCACGTCGCCCTGGACCCGGTCGTCGCTGAGTTCGCTGGTCACGCCCTTGCCGCTGAGGTAGCCGAGCGAGTCGGGGTCGGAGGCGAGCTTCCACGGCCCGGTCCACCCGTCCTTGCCCTCGTTGAACGTGCCGCCCACGGTCCACGTGGTGACCGGCGCCGGCTGCTCACCGGTGGACGGCCCGGCCCCGGCCCGTACGACCGGCCAGCCGTCGATCCAGTCGAGCCGATCGATCATCAGCGGCCGGCGGGCCAGGTTGCCGATGGTCGTGCCCCAGGTCGTCGTGACCGGCCCGAACTCGGGGGCCGACGAGGGGATCGCGTGGTAGACCAGCCAGTCCTGCCCGCTGAGGTCGGTCTGGACGGCGTTGTGGCCCGGGCCGGCCCAGCCGTTGCCGTTGGCCGCGAGGACGATGCCGTCCTTGCTGGTCAGGTCCATCAGGTCGACGCCGGTCGGCGTGGTGAAGGGCCCGAGTGGGCTGTCGGAACGGCCGACCTTGACCGTGTAGCCGCTGAACGCGCCGTCGCAGCACCCTGCGTCGGAGAAGAACAGGTAGTACTTGTCGTCGCGCCGGACGACGAAGCCGCCCTCCATGCGGCGCCCGCGGGCGATCTGCGTGACCGGGCCGGTGACCTCGGTCGCCTCGGCGTTCATCTTCGCGCCGCAGATCGTGTCGTAGCTGCCCCAGTAGAGGTAGTTGTCACCGTTCACGTCGGTGTACATGGCCTGGTCGATGTTGCCCGTGGGGCAGCCGCTGCCGCCCGCCCGGACGATCATGCCGTGGTCGGTCCAGGGGCCGGTCGGGTGGGGGCTGGTCGCGAGCCCGACGCCGCCGGTGGAGAGCGCGTACGTCAGGTGGTAGGTCCCGTTCACATAGCGGATGTCCGGCGCCCAGGGGCGTGTGCCGTTCGGCCACCACGAGGGGTGGTCGTCTCCGGTGTAGACGTCTCCCGCGTACGTCCAGTGCACCATGTCGGGGGACGTGAGCATCGGCAGGATGTGCTCGTTCTTCCCGTCGATCGGGTTCGTGGTGCCGTAGGCGTACCAGAGGCCGTCTTTGCCGCGGATCATCGTCGGGTCGGGGAAGGTCTGCACCGCCCCGGCGCTCACCGGGTTGGTGTAGGTGGGGCCGGACGCCGCCTGCACTGTCGATGCCTGCACTGTCGATGCTTGGGCGGGCAGCGTCGCCGGGGCCACGGAGGACGCGAGGAGTAAGGCTCCGATCACCAGTTGTCTCACGGCGAGCACCGTAGACAGGTGAAATTTTTCCGTCGAGACGCCGTCAGAATCCGGTGTCCCAGGGGCCTCAGCGGCCCCCGGCGGGTGCGGCAGGATGCCTGGGAGCTTGTCGGGGAGGTGTCCGTGCTGGTCAGAGGCTTTCGTCAAGATCCCGGACATATTTATCGAATCTTTTTATCGGATGGTTGACGTAAAAAACAGACGAACCTTAGGTTTCCAGCGTGTCAACGACCCCCAACGGCGTGCATGCCCTCGTGCGCCGCTCCCATGAGGAGCGGGTGTTGCGCGTGCTCCGCCAGAACGGCGCGCAGAGCCGCAACGAGATCGCGGCCCGGGTCGGCCTGTCACGCACCACGGTCTCCGAGATCACCGGCGATCTCCTCGGCCGCGGTGCCATCCGCGTCGTCGACACCGACGCCGTGGAGCGCGTGGGCAGCGGCCGGCCGGCTGAGCGGCTCGCGCTGGACCCGGCCTCCGGGCAGTACATGGGCGTCGACTTCGGTCACCGCCGCGTGAACGTCCTGGTGGCCGACGCCGCGCACGACATCATCGCGTCCGGGACCGCCCGCTACGAGGAGTCGGCACAGTGGCCCGAGCGTCTCGACGCCGGGCTCGCGCTGATCGACCGGCTGAGCGCCGAGACCGGCGTCCACTACGGGGCGCTTCAGGCGATCGCCATCGGCGTGCCGGGCTGGGGCGACCGTTCGAGCGCCGACGGCGTGGCCGAGGTGTTCGCCACCCGCTTCCACGCCGGCGTGATCGTCGACAACAACGTGCGCTTCGCCGGGCTGGCCGAGGCCCTGCACGCTCAGTCGGACTCCGTACGCGACCTCATCTACCTGCGCCTGTCCGACGGCGTCGGCGGAGGCCTGGTGGTGGGAGGGCAGCTCGTCAAGGGCTCCAACGGGTACGCGGGGGAGCTCGGCCACGTGACCGCCGTCCCGGGCGGCGCGCGGTGCCGCTGCGGCAAGAGCGGGTGCGTGGAGACCGTCGCGTCGGTCCCGGCGATCCTCGGGCGGTGCCGCGAGCTCGGCGTGCCCGTGGACACGCTGGACGACCTCAAGGCCGCGGTGGAGATCGCCCACCCGACCGTGGACCAGGTGCTCCGCGAGGCGGGCATGGCGGTCGGCCGGGTGCTCGGCACGGCGGCCATGACACTCAATCCGGACGAGATCGTGCTCGGCGGCGAGATCATCCAGGTCGCCCCGGCCCTGCTGCGCCAGGTCGCGGACACGGTCACCTACGAGCTCTCATGGCGCATCGACGCTGCGCCCGTGATCCGCCCCGCCCTGCTCTCGGACGACGGCGGAGCGCGCGGGGCCATCGCGGCCCTGTTCCACGAGTCCCCGCTGCTCGCCGGATACGAAGCGAACGTCACGACGGACGGAGGCCGATAGTGGCCGTGACCAGTGCGGGCGCCACGAGGGCCGACAACGCCCCCGCCCGGCCGCGCAAGAACCGGACCTTCCTGGTCCTCAACATCATCTCGATCGTGGCCGGAATCGCGATCTGGTGGGGGCTGTCCCTGGCCGGACTCCAGTTCCCCACTCCGGTCGAGGTCGTCTCGGCCGCCTGGAAGATGATCCAGGACGGCACGCTCGCGACCGACGTCGGCGCCTCACTCGGGCGCGTGCTGGCCGGGTTCGCCCTCGGCTCGGTCGCGGCGGTGATCGTCGGCTTCGTGATGGGGTGGTACACGGTGGCCCGCGGCCTGTTCGAGCCGTGGATCCAGTTCTTCCGCACCATCCCGCCGCTGGCGATGCTGCCCCTGGTGCTCGTCCTGATGGGCATCGGGGAGAGTCCGAAGATCTTCGTCATCTTCCTGGCGGCGTTCCTGTCCTGCGTCATCTCCACCTATCAGGGCGTGGTGAACGTGGACAAGACGCTCATCAACGCCGCGCGGGTGCTCGGCGCGAGCGACGGGACCATCTTCGGCCGCGTGGTGGTGCCGGCCTCGACGCCGTTCATCCTCGTGGGCATGCGGGTCGGGCTCGGCTCGGCCTGGGGGACGCTGGTGGCCGCCGAACTCCTGGCCGCGCAGGCCGGGCTCGGTCACCGGATGCAGAGCGCGCAGCTCTACTACGACCTTCCGACGATCTTCGTCGGCATCATCGCGATCGGGGTCCTCGGCCTGATCATGGACCGGCTGCTCATGATCGCCGGCAACAAGCTGACGGCCTGGCAGGAGAACCGATGAGCACTCCCAAGATCTCCGTACGCGACGTTCAGAAGGTCTTCCCGGTGGGGAAGGAGCCGTTCGTCGCGCTCGGCGGCGTCTCGCTGGACATCGGCGACAACGAGTTCGTGACGGTGGTCGGCCCCTCCGGCTGCGGAAAGAGCACGCTGCTCAACATCCTCGCCGGGCTGGAGCAGCCCACCGGCGGCACCGCGCTGGTGGACGGCAAGCCGGTCACCGGCCCCGGCCCCGAGCGCGGCGTCATCTTCCAGCAGTACGCGTTGTTCCCGTGGCTGACCGTCCGCGAGAACGTCGAGTTCGGCATGCGCACCGCGAAGGTCCCCAAGGGGGAGCGGCGGGAGCGGGCCGAGCACTTCATCCGCCTGGTCGGCCTTGAGCAGTTCGCGGACGCGCTGCCCAAGACGCTGTCGGGCGGCATGAAGCAGCGGTGCGCGATCGCCCGCGCGTACGCGGTGAACCCGTCGATCCTGCTCATGGACGAGCCCTTCGGCGCCCTGGACGCGCTGACCCGGGTGCGGCTCCAGGAGCAGCTCCTGGAGACCTGGAGCAAGGAACGGCGGACGGTCATGTTCATCACCCACGACGTCGACGAGGCGGTGTTCCTCGCCAACCGGGTGGTCGTCATGGCCGCCCGGCCGGGCCGCATCGCCGAGATCATCGACGTCGACCTCCCCTACCCGCGCGACGAGGACATGAGGCTGAGCCCCGAGTTCGGGGCCCTGCGCAACCGCGTCTGGCACGCGGTGTACCACCAGCGGCAGATCAAGGAGCCCGCGAAATGAAGAAGACTCTCCTGGCCGCCGCGGCGGTCGTCGTGGCACTGTCGGCGGCGGCCTGCGGATCGGACGACTCCGGCGCCGCGGGCGGCTCGGACGGAGGCACCACCCACGTGGACTTCGGCTACATCGCCGACTTCAACGGCGCGAGCCTGCTCGCCGTGGCCGACAAGCAGGGCCTGTGGAAGAAGCACGGCCTCGACGCCAAGGTCAGCGTGTTCACCAACGGCCCGCTGCAGATCCAGGCGCTGGGCACCGGCGACCTCGACTTCGGCTACATCGGCCCCGGCGCCATGTGGCTGCCCGCCTCCGGCAAGGCCAAGGTCGTCGCGCTGAACACGCTCGGCAACGCCGACCGCGTCATCGCCCAGGCCGGTATCACGTCCCTGGCGGGCCTGAAGGGCAAGACGATCGGCGTGCCCGAGGGCACCTCCGGCGACATGATCCTCACCCTCGCGCTGAAGAAGGCCGGGCTGACCAAGGACGACGTGAAGATCGTCCCGATGGACGCCTCCACCATCGTGTCGGCGTTCACCTCCAAGCAGATCGACGCGGCCGGCTTCTGGTATCCGGCCATCTCCACGATCAAGAAGAGCGTCCCCGACCTGGTCGAGCTGGCCAAGAACGAGGACTTCGCCGACACCGTGTCGTTCCCGACCGCGTTCGTCGCCGGCAACGACGTCGTCGCCAAGGAGAAGGACAAGACCGAGAAGGTCATCGGCGTGCTGCGCGACGCCATCCAGTACCGCAGCGAGCACCTCGACGAGACCGTGGCCGCGACCGCCGAGATGCTGAAGCTGCCGGCCGACCAGGTCAAGGCCGACGCCGCCAACTCCAAGGTGCTGTCGCTCTCCGACCTGGACGGCTACAGCAAGGACGGGACGATCGAGAAGTGGCTGAGCGGGATGGGTGACTACTTCGTCGGCGCGGGCAAGCTGCCCTCGGCCGTGGACCCGAAGACGTACTACACCGGCGATCTGTTCACGGGCGCGGCCCAATGACGAGCCCGGTGAACGTTCTGTTCCTGATGACCGACCAGCACCGGGCCGACACCCTGGGGACGTACGGCAACCGTCTCGCCGCGACCCCGGTGCTGGACGAGCTGGCCCGGACCGGGACACGGTTCGACCGCTGGTACACGCCCACCGCGATCTGCACCCCGGCGCGGGCGAGCCTGCTCACCGGGCAGGCGCCGTTCCGGCACAAGCTGCTCGCCAACCACGAGAGGAACGTCGGCTACATCGAGGACCTGCCCGACGACCAATGGGCCTTCTCCACGGCCCTGCGGGACGCCGGGTACAACTGCGGGCTCATCGGCAAGTGGCACGTCGGGCACCACCGGCGTGCGGCCGACTTCGGGTTCGACGGGCCGGACCTGCCGGGGTGGCACAACCCCGTCGACCACCCCGACTACCTCGACTATCTCAAGGCGAACGACCTGCCGCCTTACGAGATCCACGACCGCATCCGCGGGACGCTGCCGAACGGCGGGCCGGGCAACCTGCTCGCCGCGCGGCTGCGCCAGCCGGTCGAGGCGACGTTCGAGCACTACCTCGCCACCCGGGCGATCGAGATGCTGGAGCGGTACGCCGCCGAGCCGAAGCCGTTCTTCCTGCAGCTCAACTTCTTCGGCCCGCACCTGCCGTACATCGTGCCGGACGAGTACTTCGACATGTTCGACCCCGAGCTGGTCGAGCTGCCCAAGTCGATCGCCGAGACCTTCGCCGGCAAGCCGCGGGTGCAGGCCAACTACAGCGCGCACTGGACGTTCGACACCATGCCGCTGGAGGTGACGCGCAAGCTCATCGCGGTCTACTGGGGCTACGTCGCGCTCATCGACATGGAGATCGGCCGGGTCATGGACGCCATGCGGCGCCTCGGCCTGAACGACGACACGGCCGTGTTCTTCACCTGCGACCACGGCGAGTTCACCGGCGCCCACCGGCTGCACGACAAGGGCCCGGCGATGTACGAGGACATCTACCGCACGCCCGGCCTGCTGCGGATCCCCGGCCAGGAGCCCGGGGTCGTCCGTACGGAGTTCGTCAGCCTGCTGGACTGCACGGCGACCATCCTGGAGCTGGCCGGGATCGATCCCGCCCCCGCGGTCGACTCGCGCAGCCTCGTGCCGCTCGCCTCCACCCGCGAGGTGCCGTGGGAGCAGGACATCGTCTGCGAGTTCCACGGGCACCACTTCCCGTATCCACAGCGGATGATCAGGACGGACCGCTACAAGCTGGTCGTCAACCCCGACTCGACCAACGAGCTGTACGACCTGTTCACCGACCCGGACGAACTGCTCAACGTCTACGACCACCCCGAGATGGCGGAGGTGCGCGGACGGCTGATGCGGCGCCTCTACCAGGTGCTGCGCGACCGGGGCGACAACTTCTACCACTGGATGACCTCGATGTACGACGTCGGCGACGTCTCCTACGACCCGACGCTGAGCGGACTGGACGAGGCGACCTACCGGTGAGCAGGCGTCCGAACATCGTCATGATCCTGACCGACGACCACGCGTCGCACGCGGTCGGCGCGTACGGCTCGGTCGTCAACCGGACGCCGCGGATCGACGAGATCGCGGACCTCGGCGTCCGGTTCGACAACTGCTTCGCCACCAACGCGCTGTGCTCGCCGAGCCGGGCGAGCATCCTGACCGGGACCTACTCGCACGTGAACGGCGTCTCGACGCTGGTCACGCCGATCGACGCGGCGCAGCCGACGTTCGTGAGCCAGTTGAAGGCGGCCGGATATCGCACCGCGATCGTCGGCAAGTGGCACATGGGGGACGGCCCGGGGCACAACCCTCAGGGGTTCGACTACTGGGACGTGCTGATCGACCAGGGGGAGTACTTCGACCCGTCGTTCCTGTCGGAGGACGGCCTTCGGACCGTCCCCGGCTACGCCACCGACCTCATCACGGACATGGCGCTGAGCTGGGCCGACTCGCTCGACGGCGACGATCCCTACTGCCTGCTGATCTACCACAAGGCGCCGCACCGCCCGTGGGAGCCGGACGACAAGCACGCGGGGATGTACACCGACCCCATCCCGGTGCCCTCGACGTTCGACGACGACTACGCGACGCGCTCGTCGTCGGCCCGGCGGGCCGCCATGCGGATCGCCGAGCACCTCAACGCCGAGGACCTCAAGCAGGACCCGCCCGAGGGGCTGTCCTACGAGGAACTGGCGCTGTGGAAGTACCAGCGCTACATGGAGGACTACCTGGCCGTCGTCGCGTCGGTGGACGACAACGTCGGCCGGGTGGTCGACTGGCTGCGCGAGCGCGGCGACCTCGACGACACGCTGCTGATGTACTGCTCCGACCAGGGCTTCTTCCTGGGCGACCACGGATGGTTCGACAAGCGGTTCATGTACGAGGAGTCGCTGCGGATGCCGCTCGTGCTGAGCTATCCGCGGCGCATCCCGGGCGGCCAGGTGCACATCGGGATCGTCACGAACGTCGACTTCGCGCAGACCGTGCTGGACGCGGCCGGGGTGGCGCACCACCCCCGGATGCAGGGCCGCAGCTTCCTCGCCGACCTGACCGGCGAGCCGGGCCCGCCGCCAGCGGAGGGCATGTACTACCGCTACTGGGAGCACGACGACGTCTTCCACAAGGCGCCGGCCCATTACGGCTACCGGACGTCCCGCTACAAGATCATTTATTTCTACAACGACGGCATGGGCATCCCCGGCACGGGCGCGTTCACCTACCCGGGTGAGTGGGAGCTGTACGACCTGGAGGCCGACCCGGAGGAACTGCGCAACGTCTACGACGACCCGGCCTACCACGAGGTCCGCGAGGAGATGAAGGTCCGCATGTGGCACGCGCAGGCGGCCCTCGGCGACGAGCCGCACCCGAGCCAGCCGGTGCCCCGATCGCTGGAAATCACGGGGGTCTGACCATGTCGGGGAGCTGCTGCACGCCCGCCACGCCGGGACAGCCGCTGGAACCCGTGCGCTTCACGGCACACGGTGTTCATGGGATCGAGCAGGTGCGCCTGCCCGGCGGCGAGTTCCGGATGGGCGACGCCACCGGCGACGGCAACCCCGGCGACGGCGAGGGGCCCGTGCACGCGGTCACCGTGGCGCCGTTCTCGATCGACGCCACGACGGTGACGGTCGCGGACTTCGCCGCCTTCGCCGAGGCGACCGGCTACCGCACCGAGGCGGAGGAGTACGGCTTCTCCGCCGTCTTCCACCTGGCGATGCGCGCCCACCCCGACGACGTGATGGGGCCCGTGCCCGGCACCCCCTGGTGGGTGGGCGTGCGCGGCGCCGACTGGCGTCACCCCGACGGGCGGCTGTCGCAGGCCGAGCCCGACCACCCGGTGGTCCACGTGAGCTGGAACGACGCGATGGCGTACTGCTCGTGGGCGGGCCGGCGGCTGCCGACAGAGGCCGAGTGGGAGTACGCCTCCCGGGGCGGCCTCGACGGCGCCCGCTACCCCTGGGGAGACGAGCTGCCTCAGGACGAGTGGCGGGTGAACATCTGGCAGGGCGTCTTCCCTACCGAAAACACCCTGGACGACGGTTATCTCACGACCGCTCCGGTTCGTACGTTCGCGCCCAACGCGTACGGGCTGTGGCAGACGGTGGGGAACGTCTGGGAGTGGTGCGCGGACTGGTACGCGCCCGACTACTACGTCTACTCGCCCTCGGACAACCCGCGCGGTCCGCTGCGCGGCAGGGCCCGGGTGCTGCGCGGCGGTTCGTTCCTGTGCCACGACTCCTACTGCAACCGCTACCGCAACTCGGCGCGGTCGTCGAACACCCCCGACTCTTCCATGGCCAACGCCGGCTTCCGCACCGTGGCCCTGTGACCAGGGGTTCGTGAATCTTTCAGGGCCGCCGCGGCGGCCGGGCAGGTGGGGACCGTGCCCTCCGGCGCTCTCTGGTCGCCCATGATCAGCGATGCGATAGTGCGGGTGCCGCTCGCCTTGCGGGCGTCTATCCCGGGAGGATCGCATGCGTACGGTACGGGCTCTACTCGTCTCCGCCGTCCTGACCGCCGGCCTGGTGTCCGTCGCCACGGCGCCGGCACACGCGGACAGCATCCGGTACGCCTACTACTACCAGTCGGACTGCTACAACGGCGGCAACCTCGGCATCCAGTGGGGTTGGTGGACCTCCTTCCGCTGCGAATGGGGAACCGGCGGGGGTAACTTCTGGTTCCTCTACGCCTGACGCTTCGACTGGACGCCCCGCACCCGAGTGCGGGGCGTCCAGTGGTTCAGGGCAGGGTGGCGAGGAAGGGCTTGACGGTTCTGGAGAAGTTCCAGTTGTTCGCGGCGTCCCAGTTGATCGACCAGGTCATCGCGCCCCGGATGTCGGGGTAGGTCCGCGAGGGGACGAACGACCCGCAGTCGGTGCGCCGCGCCAGGCAGTTGAGCGCGCCGGTGACCGTGCCGGGGGAGACGACGCCGCCGCCGGCCGCGCCGGGACCGGCCGGCAAGCCGAGCGCGACCTGGTCGGGGCGCAGGCCGTTCTCCAGCTGGATGCAGGCCAGCGCGGTCATGAAGTCCACCGACCCCTGGCTGTAGACCTTCTGGTCGCAGCCGAGCATCCCCCGGAGTTGTAGTACTGCATGTTGACGACGGTGAGGATGTCCTTGACGCCCGCCTTCGTCCGCAGCTCGCGCAGCGCCTGGGCCATGTAGGTGGCGTTGAGGCCGTTCTCCAGGTCGATGTCGACGCCGTCGAACCCGTAGGTCCGCATGATCGAGTAGACCGAGTTCGCGAACGCCGTGGCCGCTCCGGAACTCGCCACCTGCACGTGGCCCGCCTCGCCGCCGACGCTGAGGATGACCTTCTGACCGCGCTGCCTGAGCGCCTGCACGTCGGCCTTGAACTGGGCCTCGGTGTATCCGCCGAGGGCGGTGGACAGGCCGGGGTCGAGGGCGAACGTCACCTGCCCCGGTGTGGTGGTCGCCTCTCCGAACGCGATCGCCACCACGTCGTAGTCCTGCGGCACCTGCGACAGCGTGAGCTCGACGGCGGGGTTGACGAAGTTGTGCCAGTAGCCGGTGAGGGTGTGCTTGGGCAGCCCTCCACCGGAGGGTGGTGAGCGACGAATGATAGTTACAACTATGATAGATGCGGCTATCATTACTTCACGTAAGGAGCAGCCGTTGCTGGAGAAGCCGGAACGCTTGTTCGGCCGGGACACCGAGTGGGAGAACCTCGCCGACTTCGTCGGGTCCCCCATGTCCGGGGCGACGCTCGGGCTGGTCTACGGCCGCCGCCGTCAGGGCAAGACCCTCATGCTCGAACTGCTGGCCCAGCAGACCGGCGGGTTCCTGTTCGGCGCGACACAGCAGACCGAGACGCAGAACCTCACCGACCTCGGGGCGGCCTATGCCGCTCACCGTGGCCTGCGTCAGCCCGTCGCCTTCCGTACGTGGCGTGAAGCCATCGACGAGTTGCTCCGGCTCGGGGAGGACCAGGCCACCCCACTGATCATCGACGAGTTCCCCTATCTCGTCTCGGCGACGCCCGCGCTGCCCTCCTACCTCCAGCAGGCGCTCAGCCCGTTGAGCTACGCGAAGCAACACACTCGGGCCCGGATGATCCTGTGTGGCAGTGCGTTGACGACCATGGCGCAGTTGCTCTCCGGTGGTGCGCCCCTGCGTGGCCGTGCCGGTATGGAGCTGGTGGTCCGCCCGTTCAGGTTCCGTGAGGCCGCGGCGTTCTGGGGGGTCGATCACGATCCGGAGCTGGCGTTCCGGCTGCACGCCCTGCTCGGTGGAACCCCTGCCTATCTGGAGATGAGCGGGGGATCGGGGCCCGCCGGAGTCCCCGAGTTCGACCGCTGGGTTCAGCGGCGCCTGCTGAACCCGGCCTCCGCGATGTTCCGCGAAGGCGGCCTGCTGCTCCGGGAGGAGCCCTCAATCGCCGATCCGACCTCGTACTCGGCCACGTTGAGCGCGATCAGCGCCGGCAACCGTCGGCGCTCGGAGATAGCGGCGGCGCTGGGGCGCCCCAGCAGCGCCCTCGCCCATCTGCTGGGCGGCCTCGAGGACATCGGACTGATCGAGCACATCGACGACGCCCTGCGGGGTAAGCGCAGCGTTTACCGCATAGCCGAGCCCGTCGTGCGGTTGCACCAGCTCGTCATCCAACGCCACGAGGCGGAGCTGGTCGCCGGGCGTGCCGAGCGTGTCTGGAAGACCAACGCGGACACCGTCGCCTCGCAGATCTACGGCGCGCACTTCGAGGACCTCGCGCGGCAGTGGTGCTTCGAGCACGCCTCACCGGACACGCTCGGCGGGGTCGCGAGCGCGGTGCGTCCGACGGAACTGCCGTGCCGGGAGCACCGCCGGGGGCACGAGCTCGACGTCGTCGTCACGGAGTCCGCCTCGTTCGCCGCCGACCGGATCACCGCGATCGGCGAGGCCAAGAGCACCGAGGCCCCTGTCGACGTCCCTCAGCTGGAACGCCTGGAGCACCTGCGCGGGCTGCTGCCCGCCGGCAAGGTCGGCGCCCTGCCCAAGTTGCTCCTGTTCGCGCGCTCGGGGTTCTCCCCCGCGCTGGTCCGCCTCGCCGACAGACGGCCCGACGTGGAACTCGTCGACCTGGGCCGTCTGTACGGCGGAGCGTGAGATCCTCCGTCTACTTGCCGAAACCGGCGGTCAGGCCGCTGAGCAGCTGACGGCGGCCGACCGTGTAGAGGATCAGCATCGGCAGGATGGTCAGCACGACGGAGGCCAGCACGGCGGGCACGTTCACGCCGTACGGTCCGCCCTGGAACGCCGCCAGCGCCAGCGGCAGCGTGCGCTTGTCGGGGCTCTGGGTGAGGATCAGCGGCAGCAGGAACCCGTTCCAGACCTGCAGCGCGTTGTAGATCGACACTGTCACCACGGCCGGGCGCGTGAGCGGGAAGGCCAGGCCCCACAGCGTCTTCCACTCGGTCGCGCCGTCCATCCGCATCGACTCGAACAGTTCCTTGGGCACGTCCCTGATGAAGTTGGACAGCACCAGCACCGACAGCGGGATCGCGAAGGCGACCGACGGCAGGATCAGCGCCGTCAGCGAGTCGTAGAGCTGCAACTTGATGATCAGCAGGTAGACCGGGATGACGGTCGCCTGCAGCGGGATGGCCAGGCCCATGAGGAACAGCGAGTTCACCCCGCGGAGGAAGCGGCTGGCGCCGGCGCTCCGGACGATCGCGTACGCCGCCATGAACGCGAACAGGACCGACGGGACGACCGTGCCGATGGCGACGAGGAGGCTGTTGAGGAAGTACAGCGGGAAGTCCAGGTCGAGCACGAGCCGGTAGTTGTCCAGCGTCGGATCGCCGGGTGGCACCAGCGGGTTGGTGATGTAGTAGTTGGACTGCGTCTTGAAGCTGGTGATCACGATCCAGTAGATCGGAATGATCACCACCGCCAGCCACAGCCAGCCCATCAGCCCGGCCAGCCAGTTGGGGCGCTGGGAGGCCGGTTTGTGCCGGCGGCGTCCGTGCGCCCCTGGCGCCGCGGTGCGCTGGGCTGCCCTCGAGGTGTGGGTCGCGGTCACGGTCAGGCCCCTTCCAGCTGGCTGGCGTTGGGGTTGCGGCCGCCCAGCCGGCGCAGCAGCAGCGCCAGGGCGAGACCCACGAGAACGAGGATGACACCGATCACACAGGCCTGACCCATGAGGTTGGCCTGGATGCCGCGCTTGTACATGTCCAGGGCGAGCGCGCGGGTGGCGTCGCCGGGGCCGCCCTCGGTCAGCACGAAGATCAGGTCGAAGAAGGTCAGGGAGCCGACGATCATCAGGGTGGAGGACGTGATCGCGGTGTACTTGAGCTGGGGCAGGGTGATGTTGAAGAACATGCGGACCCGCCCCGCGCCGTCCAGCTCCGCGGCCTCGTAGAGCGAACGCGGGATCTGCCGTACGCCGCCCTGGTAGAGGAGCGCGTGGAACGGGATGAACTGCCAGGACACGATGAAGATCACGACGCCCATGGCGAGGCTGGGCGTGCCGAGCCAGTCCTGGTTGAGCAGGTCGATGTGCAGCCCCGCGCCGAGCCCGAAGTTCGGGTCGAGCAGCGCCTTGAAGGTGATCGCGATGGCCGCCGAGCTGAGCAGCAGCGGGATGAAGTACAGCACCGCGAGCAGTTCGCGGTAGCGCTGACGGCCCGCCAGGAACACGCCGATCAGGATGCTGGCCGGTGTCTGGACCGCCCAGGAGAGCGCTGTGATCAGGAACGTCACCCACAGCGCGTGCGGCAGACCGGGGTCGCTGAGCACGGCCCGCCAGCTTTCGAGCCCGGTCAGCTTGATCTCGCCCAGCGTGTCCCAGGAGGTGAAGCTGAGCAGCAGGACCCCGACCAGCGGAATCAGCGCGAAGGCGGCGAAGACCACCAGCGCCGGCGTGGCCAGCCACGGCAGGATGACGCCGCCGCGCGCCTTGGGCGCGACGGCGGACGACGTCCTTCTTGCGTTGATAGCGGACATGCTCACTTACCGATGACCGCGTTCATGTTCGTGGCGAACTGCTGCGGCGTGATCGACAGCTGGAACAGCTTGGCGATGTTGTCCAGCAGCACCTCGGCCGCGGTCGGGCTGAGCGCCTGGTCCCACGACTGGGCGAACACCTTGGCGTTGCTGGCGACGCCGTAGATGAAGTTCAGGAACTCGGCGTCCTTGGAGCCGGCGAACAGCTTGTCGGAGCCCTTGACGATCGGCACGCCGCCGGTGCCGACCCAGTCCTTCTGCTCCTGGTCGTCGAGGACGCCGGTGGCGAAGAACTTCTTGGCGATCTCCTTCTGCTCGGGCGTCGCCTTGGAGGAGATCGACAGGTACTGGCCGGGGTTGCCGACGGTGTTGGTCGGGTCGCCCTTGCCGCCGTCGACCCCCGGGAAGTTCATCCAGCCGAGGCCGCCGCTGGGGACGATGTCGCCGCCCTGCGCCTGCTGGATGCCGTACGACCAGCTGCCGTGCAGCATCATCGCGGCCTTGCCGGTGTACAGCAGCGCCTGGTCGGCGTTGGAGTCGGCGGTGACCGAGGAGAAGCCCTTGATGAACGCGTTGGCCTTGATGAGCTCCTGCATCTTGGTCAGGGCCTCGATCGAGGCGGGGTTGTTCCAGGCGTCCTTCTCACCGTCGAAGACGGCCTGGAACACCTCGGGGCCGCCGATGCGGTCGAAGAGGAACTCCAGCCACATCATGTTCGTCCAGCGCGACTGGCCGGCCAGGGAGAACGGCGCGATTCCCGCCGCGTTGAACTTCTTCACCAGGTCGAGGATGTCGCCGTACGACTGCGGCGGCTGGGCGCCGACCTTCTCGAAGACCTTCTTGTTGTAGAACAGGACGATCGGCTGCACAGTCTCGCACGGCATCGCGTAGATCTTGCCGTCGATCGTCGCGGCGCCGAAGGCGCCGGGGAACAGCCGGTCCTTCACGGCGGCGTTCTCGCCGAACCACGAGGTGAGGTCCTCGACCTGGCCGGCCTGCACGTAGCTGCGCAGACCGCCGCCGCCCCAGCCCCAGATGATGGTGGGCGCCTGGTTCGCGCCGATCGCCGTCTTGATCTTCGTCTTGTACGCGTCGTTCTGGATCGTGGTGATCGCGATCTGGCCGCTGGCATTGGCCTTGTTGAACCGCTGGACGGACGCGGTGCGGGGGGCCTCACCGGGCGGGCCCTGGAGGAACCAGTAGGTGGCCTTGCCCCCGCCGCCACCGTTGCCCCCGGCGGCGCCGCCACCCGTGCCTCCGCCGGACGGGGCGGGGCCGGACGTGCCGCAGGCCGCCAACGCGGCACCGAGGGGGAGGCCCATGGAGAGGGTGAGGAAGGTGCGGCGGGATGATGTCCTGGACTCCACGCTGATCTCCGTACGTCGAACGCCGAGGCTGGCCGCGGCTCGTTGAAAAGTAACTCGGACGCGGCGGGGGGCGACGTGGATCGGCACCCCGGTGCCACTGTCCACTCCTTCTTGAAGTCAGCTCGTTTCGAAATATTTCGACACAAGCCGCGTGGCACGCCAATCTAGATTTGCGATACCTGACTGTCAAGAGCGCTCTCACGAGCTCTCCAGCTCAACGTGATGCGTGTGTAAAGTACCGACGAACAGGCGTCACACCTTGTGATCATGGTCGGCCGAAAATTGACGACAGAACTGACCGCGACGCCGAAATGTTTCGAAACTTTTTTGAGGAGAGCAGATGACGGCCCCAGATCGGACGCACGCGGCGGACGGGACGCTCCGGGCGTGGCAGGACCCGGCACTTCCCGTGGCCGACCGGGTCGAGGCCCTCCTCGCCGAGATGACCCTTGAGGAGAAGGTCGGCCAGCTCGGCAGCCGGTGGATCGGCAACGACATGCAGGCGCCCGAGGAGGTCGAGCCCGACAACGCGCACAACGTGGCCCCTATGCAGGACGTCTTCGCCGCCTCGGGGACGGTGCCCATCGAGGAGGCCGCACGCCATGGGCTCGGCCACCTGACGCGGGTGTTCGGCAGTGTTCCGGTGACGGCGGTGGAGGGCGCGGCGGAGGTGGTGCGGCTGCAGCGCGAGGTGGTGAAGCACTCCCGGCTCGGCATCCCGGCGCTGGTCCATGAGGAGTGCCTGACCGGTTTCACCACCTACGGCGCGACCGTCTACCCGGCGGCCATCGCCTGGGGCGCGACCTTCGACCCCGAGCTGGTGGAGCGGATGGCCGCCGCCATCGGCGGGGACATGCGGGCCGTGGGCGTCCACCAGGGCCTGTCGCCGGTGCTGGACGTGGTGCGCGACTACCGCTGGGGCCGGGTCGAGGAGACCCTGGGCGAGGATCCGTACCTCGTCGCGATGCTCGGCGCGGCCTACGTGCGCGGCCTCGAGAAGGCCGGGGTCATCGCCACGCTCAAGCACTTCGCCGGCTACTCCGCCTCACGGGCGGCCCGCAACCACGGTCCGGTCCCCATGGGCCGCCGTGAGCTGATGGACATGATCCTGCCGACGTTCGAGGCCGCCATCGCCGAGGGTGGTGCGCGCTCGGTCATGAACTCCTACTCGGACGTGGACGGCGTGCCCGCCGCCGCCGACCCCTGGCTGCTGACCGAGGTGCTGCGCGACGAGTGGGGGTTCACCGGCACGGTCGTGTCGGACTACTGGGCGATCGCGTTCCTCGCGAAGATGCACCAGGTCGCCGCGGACCACGAAGAAGCCGGGGTGCTCGCGCTGACCGCGGGCATCGACGTCGAGCTGCCCGACACGCTCGGCTTCGGCCGGCACCTGGTCGAGCGGGTGCGGCGGGGCGAGCTGCCCGAGGAACTGGTGGACCGGGCCGCGCGCCGTCTGCTCACCCAGAAGGTGCAGCTCGGGCTGCTCGATCCGGACTGGACGCCGGAGGGGTCGGTCGCCGGTGCGGACGCCGTGGACCTCGACTCGCCGGACAACCGGGCGCTGGCCCGGGAGCTGGCCGAGCGGTCGATCGTGCTGCTCGACGCGGGTGACGCGCTGCCGCTGCTCGGGGAGGGGCGCCCGGGGCCGCGCCGGGTGGCCGTGGTCGGGCCCTGCGCCGACGACCCGCGCACGTTCATGGGCTGCTACGCCTTCCCCAACCATGTGCTGCCCCGCCACCCGAAGCTCGGGCTCGGCGTGGAGGCGCCCAGCCTGCTCGACGCGCTGCGGGCCGAGTTGCCGGACGCCGAGATCGTCCACGAGCGGGGCTGCGACTGGCGGGACGAGGACCGGTCCGGCTTCGCCGCCGCGCTCGCGGCGGCCCGCGAGTCCGACCTGTGCGTGGCCGTCGTCGGCGACCTCGCCGGGCTGTTCGGGCAGGGCACGTCGGGCGAGGGCTGCGACGCCGAGGACCTGCGGCTGCCGGGGACGCAGGAGGACCTGCTGGTCGAGCTGGCCGCCACCGGCACGCCGGTCGTGGTGGTCGTGGTGTCGGGCCGGCCGTACGCGCTGGGGCGGGTGCGCGAGGGGGCCGCCGCGCTCGTCCAGGCGTTCATGCCGGGCGAGGAGGGCGGGGCGGCCATCGCGGGCGTCCTGTCCGGCCGGGTGCAGCCCAGCGGGAAGCTGCCGGTGCAGATCCCGCGGACCCCGGGCGGGCAGCCGGGCACCTACCTGCAGCCGCCGCTGGGCTCCGACAGCCACGGGATCAGCAACCTCGACCCGACACCGCTGTTCCCGTTCGGCTACGGCGCGTCCTACACCGCCTTCGAGGTCGGCGACCTGGAGATCAGCGACTCCGAGGTCTCCACCGACGGGGAGTTCACCGTGTCGGTGCGCGTGCGCAACACCGGCGGCCGGGCGGGCGAGGAGGTCGTCCAGCTCTACCTGCACGACGTGCTGGCGCAGGTGACCAGGCCGGTGCGGCAGCTCGCCGGGTTCGCCCGGGTGCGGCTGGAGCCCGGCGAGAGCGCGCGGGCGACCTTCACCGTGCACGCGGACAGGACCGCTTTCACCGGCCGCGACCTGCGGCGCATCGTCGAGCCCGGGGACATCGACGTCTTCGTCGGCACCTCCGCGTCGGACCTGCCGTGCCAGGGCCGTGTACGGCTGACCGGCCCGCTGCGCCACGTCGGCCACGACCGGCGGCTGGTCACTCCCGTGGAGGTGCGACCGGCGGCGGTCCCCGATCAGGGAGGAACAGATGCCGCCCAGTCGTAGGCGGGCCACTCTCGCCACGGTCGCGGCCTCTGCGGGGGTATCGGTCGCGACCGTGTCGAAGGTGCTCAACGGCCGCAGCGACGTCGCGCCGGAGACCCGTTCCCTGGTGCTGTCGCTGCTGGAGCAGCACGACTACGTCGCACCGCCGCAGCGCCGGGGCGAGGCGGCGCCCGACACGATCGAGGTGGAGTTCGACGCCGACCTCAACGCGTACTCCACGGAGATCGTCCAGGGTGCGGTGCAGGCCGGCGCCGATCTCGACGTGGCCGTGGTGGTGAGCATCCGGCGCGACGCCGACCGCACGGGAGGGTGGGCGCGCGACCTGGTCGCGGCCGGGCGGCGGGCGCTGGTCGCCGTCACCGGCGAACTGACCGCCGGGCAGCTCACCGCCCTGGCCCGGGCACGGCTGCCCCTGGTCGTGATCGACCCGCTGAACCTGCCGAGGGCCAGGGTGACCAGCGTCGGCTCGACGAACTTCGCCGGTGGCATGGCCGCGACGGAGCACCTGCTCGCGCTCGGCCACCGGCGCGTCGCCTACCTCGGCGGCCCGGCCACCGCGGCCTGCAACCAGGCCCGGCTGCACGGCTACCGGGCCGCCATGGAGGCAGGGGAGGCTCCCGTCCTGCCCGGTTACGTGCGGACCGGGCACTTCCACTACCACGACGGCATGGCGGGCGGAGCGGCCCTGCTCGGCCTGCCCGAGGCGCCCACAGCGATCTTCGCGGGCTGCGACGACATCGCGCTCGGCGTGCTGGAGGCGGCCAGGGCGCGGGGGCTGCGCGTGCCCGAGGACCTCAGCATCGTGGGCTTCGACGACACGCAGATCGCCCGGATGGCCTCGCCGCCCCTGACCACCGTGCGGCAGCCGCTGCGGGAGATGGGCGCCGTCGCGGTGCGTACGGCGTTGCGCCTGGCGGCCGGGGAACAGGTCGAGTCCCACCACGTCGAACTCGCGACGGAACTCGTGGTGCGCGGCTCGACCGCCCCCGCGGCGCACACTGGATAGTGAGGCTTGGGGAAGCAATCGGCCGGGGCGAACGTTGCACTATGCAAGAGTCACTGTGCAATGGTCGCGTGAAAGTTGGTGGTCTCGATGACCGTCCAAGCAAAGGCACTCATCACGCTCCTGCCCTCCGACCAGGGCGGTCTGCCGCACGAACTGCCCTTCCGCACGCAGTCGCTGGTGATCTGCGCCTGCGCCGGAGAGGAGGGCATGCGGTTCAGCCGGCCGTTCCAGGTCGCGATCACCGCGGACGACGAGGAGCCGCTGAGCCCGGGAGACTGGCTGCACGTGGTGACCATCGCGACGACCGACGACGACGCGGTCGAGTATCTGCGCCCCGGGGAGCGTTTCCGCCTGTGGTGCGGCCACGACGTCGGCAGCGGGATCGTCTCCCGCCGCCTGATCTGACCGTCCGGCCGGTCCTCACCGCGGCCGTGTCCCGCCGCAGCGGGCCGCGCGCGTAGGCTTGTGTCGCGCCCGCCACCTGCGGGAACGGGGGGCCTGCCCGCTTGGGGAGGCGAAATGGCCGAACAATCGCTACCACTCGCCGCGCATGTGCGGCTGTACACACACGACGTCGACGAGGCCCGTACGCGGGTCGGAAACGACCTCGGCGACCACGGGCTGCGCCCGGTGGATTCGGAGACCCGGTTCGACGCCCGCTTGAACGGGATGACGTTCGACGGAGTCGGGCTGTACTCGCTCGGCTACGGCACGGAGGTGCTGATCACGCCGCAGCCGCTGGACAGCTACCTGCTCGTCGAGATCCCGCTGACCGGCAGGGCGGAGGTGTCCCACGGCCGTGAACGGATCGTGTCGACGCCCGAGCTCGCCTCCGTACTGTCGCTGACGCGGCCCATGTCCATGCGATGGGCCCCCGGGCACGAGTCGCTGATCGTCCGCTTCGACCGCGCCGTGCTCGAAGCCCACCTCGGCAAGCTCATGGGGCGCACGCCCCGCAGTCCGCTCACCTTCTCCCTCGGCATGGACCTGACCCGGCCCCCCGCCCGATCGTGGCTTTCGGTCGTCGAACTGCTCAGGCGAGAGGCGGAGACAGGCGGCGCCATGCTGGAGCAGCCCGTCGCGCTCAGACAGCTGGAGGGGCTGCTGATGACGCAGTTGCTGCTGGCCCAGCCCAGCAACTACAGCGAGGCGCTGTCGGGCGGGCAGCCCCGCGTCGCGCCGACGGCGGTGGAACGGGCCGTGGACGTGATCGAGGCGCGGGCGGCGGAACCGCTCACCGTGGAGGAGATCGCCGAGGCGGTGGGCGTCGGCGCGCGGGCGCTTCAGGAGGGGTTCCGGCGTCAGCTGGAGACGACGCCCATGAGCTACTTGAGGGAGGTGCGCCTCGAGCGGGTGCGTGCCGAACTCACGGTCCACGATCCGGGCGCCACCACGGTCACCGACGTCGCCTACCGCTGGGGGTTCGTCCATCTGGGGCGGTTCGCCCTCGCCTACCGCCGGCGTTTCGGGGAGTCCCCGTCGGAGACCCTGCGCCGCTGAGCGCGGGCGTACGGCCGCTCAGCGGGCCGGCAGGTCCGCCCACCACGTGGTGGTGCCGGAGGGACGGCTCAGAGAGCCGTGCCGGATGGCGAGGGCGTCGACGACGACGCCGCCGCGCCCGCTCTCGTCCGGGGACGGGGCGGTTCCCGGCCACACCGGCGCCGCTCCGCCGTCGGTGATCTCGACCCGGATGACCGGCCGATCGCCGTCGGCGTAGACGAAGAGCCGGAGCTCGGCCGGCGGCAGGGCGTGGAGTACGGCGTTGGTCACCATCTCGGAGATCACCAGCACGACCTCCTGCGCGGTGGTCCCGGGCGTTCCCCAGGCCGCCAGGACACCGAGCGCATGGCGTCGCACGCCGCTGACCTCCTGAGGAGAGTGCGGCACCGGACACGTGTATACGGAACTGACAACCTCGGCCGCGGAGACGTCGGCCCGGTCCATGGTCTGCGAGTTCATCGTGTCGTGCTCCTTGGTCACCAGCGGGCACCTCCCGTGGCGAAGCACCCCGACGCTCCGTGCGCGGCGCGTCGTACGGTCGGGAAGAGCGTCACTTATCGCAGATTAGGCAGGCCATACGAAGGCACGCTATCCCCAAGGCGAGGGCGGGTATCCGCATAACGAACCATTACCCGCAGGCCCGGGCGGACGGCGGGCCGCCGTTGCGGGAATCGAGCGCTCACCCCAACGAGCTGTCACCGTAAAAGGAAACAGACCTATGCTTTTCCCGCTATGGTGCGCGTTCTGGTATTGGGTCACATCGGCGCGGAGGTGGCGGGCCGTCCTGTCGAGCTCGGCACGTCACTCCACCGGGCCGTGATGGCCCGGCTGGTCTGCGCACAGGGGCACATCGTGTCCACCGACCGGTTCATCGACGACCTGTGGAAGGGCCAGCCGCCGCCGAAGGCGCTCGGCGCCCTGCAGGTGTACGTCTCGAACCTGCGCCGTGTCCTGGAGCCCGAGCGGGCGCCACGGGCCGCCGCCCGCGTGCTGGTGAGCGCGCCGCCCGGATATCGCCTCGCACTCGACACCGAGGACGTGGACGCCTGGCTCTTCCCCAAGCTGGTCGACGCCGCGGCCGGCCTCCTCGCCCGGCGCGAACCCGCCGGCGCCTTCGACACGATCAGCGAGGCGCTGTCGCTGTGGACCGGCCAGGCGTACGCGGAGTTCGCCGACCAGGAGTGGGCCGTGCCCGAGGTGGGCCACCTGCTGGAGTTGCGGGCGGTCGCGGTCGAATACCGCGCCGAGGCGGGCCTGGCGCTCGGCCGCCACGCCGAACTGGTCCCCGAGCTGGAACGGCATGTCGCCGCCCACCCACTGCGGGAGAACGCGGTCCGGTTGCTGACGCTCTCCTACTACCGGGCCGGCCGTCAGGGGGAGGCCCTCGCGGTCCTGCGCCGCACCCGGGCCCTGCTGGCGGATGAGCTCGGCGTGGACCCCGGGCCCGCCCTGCGGAGCCTGGAGGCGGACATCCTCGCCCAGGCCCCCTCCCTCGACCTGATCATCCGGGAGCCCGTGCCGGCGCCGCTGGTCGTTCCGCCCGACCGGCCGCGCCCGCCGTCCCCCGGCAGGATGGTCGGCCGTACGAGGGAGCTGTCCCGCCTGACCGCCGCCGCGGAGCAGGCCGGGGACGGGTTCCGGGTCGCGTGGCTCGGCGGGGAGGCCGGGCTGGGCAAGAGCACCCTGGCCGACGCCCTGGTGGGGCACCTGTCGTCGCGGGGCTGGCGGACCGTCGTCGGCCGCTGCCCGGAGACGACGGGCGGGGTGCCGCCCGCGTGGGCGTGGAGCGAGGTGCTGCGCGATCTCGCCGCGACCACTCCGCCCCCGCCGGAGACCGCCGCGCGGCTGGCGCCGCTGCTGACCGACGACGCCGCACCGGTCGGCCAGTTCTGGCTGGCCAGGGCCGTGGGTGACTACGTGGACGGGGTGCCGGGGCCGCTGCTGATCGTGCTGGAGGACGTCCACAGGGCCGACGAGGAGACCCTTCAGCTGCTGCGCCACCTGGCCGTACGGCTGGCCGCGACACCCGTCCTCGTCCTGCTCACGCACCGGCCCGGGGAGTCGAGCGCCGACCTGATGGCGACCGCCGCCGCCCTCGCCGTCCAGACCGTGGAGAACCTGGAGCTGAGCGGTCTCGCACCGGACGAGGTCGCCCGGCTGCTCACCGAGCGGTCCGGCATGGAGGTGGATCGGGCGACCGCGCGGAAGGTCAGCGAGCGCACCGGCGGCAACCCGTTGTTCGTGAGCGAGACGGCGCGGCTTCTCGCGATCGACGGCCCCTCCGCGGTGAACGTGCTGCCGCCCGGGGTGCGGGACCTGATCCGGCGGCGGGTGGCCCACCTCCCCGGCGCGGTCCAGGTGACGTTGCGCAACGCGGCGGTGCTCGGCAGGGAGGTCGACGCCGACGTGCTCATCGCGATGCCGGGGGCCGACGAGGAGACCGTGCTCGACGGGCTGGAGGCGGGGGTGCTGGCCGGGCTGCTGGAGGAACCCCGGCCGGGCCGGGTCCGCTTCGCCCACGTGCTGGTCCGCGAGACCCTCTACGAGGACATTCCCCGGCTGCGGCGCGCCCGGATGCACCGCAAGGTCGTGACGGCCCTGGAGACCGTGCGGCCCGGGGACGTCGGGGCGCTTGGGCATCACGCCCTCGCCGCCGCGACCACCGCGACCGCGCCGGCCGCGGCGGAGTACGCGTCGCGCGCGGCGGCCCAGGCGTCCGCGCTGTACGCCCACCGGGACGCGGCGGCCTTCCTGGACGGCGCGCTGAGTGCGCTCGATCTCGCGCCTGACCCGCCCGATGCGCTGCGACTCGACCTGATGTGCCGCCTGGTGTCCGCGCTGGCGCACGCCGGTGAGGTGGAAGGGGCGCTCGACGCCCGGGCGAAGGCGCTGGCCGTCGCCAGGAGAACCGCCGATCCGAAGGCCGTCGCCCGGGCCGCGGTGGCCTTCGACGCGCCCGTCATCTGGACCATCCAGCCGGAGCGGAGGCTCGATCGCGATCTGGTGCACGCCATCGAGGACGCGATTCCCCGGGAGACGGGCGAGCCACGCTGCCTTCTGCTGGTCACGCTGTGCCACGCCGTCGAGGGACACGACGGCGCCCGGGTGGAGACGGCGAGCACGGAGGCGGTGGCCATCGCCCGCGACATCGGTGACCCCCACCTGCTGTGCATGGCGCTGAACGCCCGATACTGGGCCTGCCAAGCCCCGGACAGGCGCGAGGAGCTCGAAGGACTGGGGCACGAGTTGCTGCGGGTCTCCTCGTCGGCCGGGCTGCTCGGCTACCAGACGCTCGGCCACGCGGCGCTCTGCATGGTCGCGCTGAGCCGAAACGACTGGGCCGGCGCCCGGCACCACGCCGACCAGGCGGCGGAGCACTCGACGAGCGGCCAGCTCGGCCACGCCCTCGGCATCCTCGCGTTCCTCGACGCCCTTCATCTGCTCTTGCGGGGAGAGTTCGAGCAGGCCGAGGAGGCGTACACGACGCTGGGCAAGCGGATGGCGGAGTCGGGGGCGTCGATATCGTCCCTCATGGGCGCTGTGGGCTGTTTCGCGGTCCGTCTCGCGGCCGGACGCTTCGACGAGTGCGTGGAGGCGATCACCCCGGTGTGGGAGCGGATCCCGCAGGAGGTCGAAGAGCTGTACGCCCGCGCTCTCGTGGCGGCCGGCCGCCTGGAGGAGGCCAGGGCCGTGTGGCCGGCGGCCCTCCCGCGCCGTGACTTCTCCTGGGTGGGCATGATGGCGGCGCGGTCGGTGACCGCGATCGCGTTGGCGGACCGCGAGGCCGCCGGAGAGTGCTACCGCCAGCTCCTCCCCGTGGAGGGGGAGATGGCCGGGATGAGCAGCGCGTCGGTCACCTTCGGTCCGGTGGCCCACACGCTCGGCGACCTCGCCGTCTTCCTCGGCGGGCCCGAGGCCGCGGCGGGACACTACGCCCGTGCGGTGGAGGTGGCCCGGCAGGTGGGCTCCCCCCACTGGGAGAAGGCGGCTCGTGACGCGCTCGCGCGCCTGTGATCAGCGAGGACGCCGGAGCGCGGGAACGGGCTGCCCGCGTCGCGCGGCCTCCCGTTCGAGTCGCGGTGCCAGGGCGCGGGCGGTCCGCATCATCTTCCGCACCTGCCCGAGACGGCTCCCGCTGAGGCTGAAGTCGGCCAGGGCGCGCTCGACCCGCACGTGGACCCCGTCGGGCAGGGGCGTGGCCTCGCCGACCAGCACGACGTTCTCCTGGCCGCTCATGTCGGCGCCATGGGTGTGGAAGGTCAGGCAGGCCCGTCCACGCGCCAGGACGCCGGGCGGGCCGGTCCGCACGAGGAAGCCGTCGTCCACACGGGTCGCGCCCAGCGAACGCAGCGGCAGGGGCCAGCCGTCCTCGCCGATCACGGTCAGCACGGGATCGCCGAGGCGGACGGCGTGGTCGGCGCGCGGGCGCCAGTCGGCGGGCGGCTCCAGCCACCCCGGAGCGCCGGCTCCTGTGGGGGCGGGATCCGACGGCGGCGCGGTCGCTTCCGGGGCCGCCTCCCACCGCTGAGGAGGCGCGTCGAGCCGCCCGTGCGGCCACCACAGCACGCGCAGCGGAGTGACCTCGATCCATATCCGCGCCCAGTACCAGGCCTGGCGTCGCACGAGGAACCACGGCTGCCGGGCGATCGCCCGCGGATACTTCGCCAGCGTCCGCCGCAGATAGAGATCGGTGTTGGCCTGCAGATCCCCGTCGCGTACGGTGGCCAGGCCCTGGACGAGCACGACGGGAGGGCCGGAGACGGGCGACCCCGTGGGGTCGGAGAACAGCAGCGCGACCCGGGGGTCGCGTCTGGCCCGCTCGGCCTTGGACGGATAGGTCAGGCCGGTCGAGACGTCGACCGTACGGCCGTCCTCGGCGACGTAGGGCCCCACTGGCCAGGTGATCGGCGCGCCGGTACGGGTGAGCGAGGCGTACTCGCACGTCAGCGCGTTTTCGAGCACCGGAAGGATCTCGGCGGGCCAGTTCGTGCGCCCGGCCGTGCCGGACGCGGGCGACAGGGACATCCCATGCTCCCTCGCAGCGGAATTCCTCACGCCGGTGAACCTAGGCGGCAGGGCTTAGGCGGCACTTGGGACGGACTTAGACAGGCACGAGGGAGACGGATCAGCGGGCGGAGGTGGTTTTCGGGACGTTCAACCGCTGACGCCGGAGCTGCTCGGCGAACTCCCTGGCCATCGCGAGCTGCTCGCGCAGTTTGTCGGCGCGTTCCGCGACCGCCTTCTCGAACAGCTGCAGCCGGGAGAGCAGGCCGGGGTCGTCGTCGCCGCGGGTGAGCCGATCGGTGATCTCCAGCAGGTCGCGCATCTCCTCCAGCGTGAACCCCAGCGGCTTCATCCGCCTGATCAGCGCCAGGCGCTGCACGTGCTCCTCGCTGTAGAGCCGGAAACCCCCCTGCGTACGGGCGGGCACGACCAGGCCCACCTCCTCGTAATGGCGGATGGTGCGCAGGGACAGCCCGAGCCGCTCGGCGACCTCACCGATCTGCACCAGACCTTCAGGCATCGCTCCGCTCACCTTTCCTACCCCCCGTGGTCGCCGCTCCCGTGCGGCTACCGTCGCCACTCACGGCCTACCCTCACGTATGGGTAGGGTTTCGCAGAACAGCTCCCTGGAACTCGTCGGTGACGATATCTCTCGTCCGGGAGTCCGGCTGGAGGGGAGGACAAGCATAAGGCCCCGAGCCCGCCCTGGTGGAGCCCTCGGCAGCGCCGGCCCCCACCGCGACGGCGCGCCCGGCGAGGGGGAAGGGCCAGGCGGGCCGTGCGGTGGCGTTGACGCCTGCGATGGGCGAGCACGCGGCGAAGCGGAGTCCCACCGCAAGCGGGGCAGACTCTACTCTCACGGAAGGTTATAGAGCAATAACCCCCCGATGCCCGGCGGAGCGAGCGCGTGCGATCAGTAGGTGCTGGGCTCCGGCTCCTCGACGTTCCACGTCACCGTGCCGTCCGGCTGGACGCACCGCCGGCGGACCCGGGTGACCAGTTGTGTCGGCAGTTGGAGCGCCGCCACCCAGGACCCGTTCCTGCTCCGCTCGAAGCAGACGTTGTCGCCGTTGACGACGACGCGGTCGGCGGTGAGGGTGCGCTGAAAGCCGCTGTACATCCTGACGCGGTAGACGGACATCGTCCTCCTCTCCACGTGCGGTCTCTCGTGTGGCCGGACCCACCGCGGAGGAGGCTCCCGCGCGAGCCGGCCCCCGCGGGCGGCGGGGCCGCCCGGGTCCCCGGCCTCCCGGCGGTCACGACGCGGGGCGCGGGGACGTCGCGGGACGGCTGCCGCGTCGGCCGGGAGAACCACGTGACTCGCATCACCCTACTCTGACGTCAGAGTAGGCAAATCCCGAGGGTGGGCGGGGGCATGTCTTCCCGGCCCTGCGGGGTGGCGGCTCCGCTACCGCTGTCGGCGGACCGGGGACGGGCGGTCCTCCAGGGCGTCCGTCATCCGCTCCAGGTGGCCCAGCAGCAGGTCGGCCTGCTCCGCGTCCAGGTCGGCGGTCATCCGCTGTTCGATCTCGAGCACGTCGCCGCGCGCGGCGGCGAGCCGGGCCCTGCCCTCCGCCGTCAGGGTGGTGGGCAGGGCTCTGCCCTGCGGCGCGGACGCCGGCCGCTCGACCAGCCCGGTGTCCTCCAGGTTGCGGAGCAACACGTTCATCGACTGCCGGGTCACGAAGGCGCCCCTGGCCAGCTCGGCGTTGGACAGCCCCGGCCGCTGGTCGAGCAGTTCCAGGCAGACGTACTGCGGAGTGGTCAGGTCGTGGCGGCGCAGCGCGGCGTCCATCGCCGAGCGCAGGGCCGCCTGGACCCTCTTCAACTGGTAGCCCACCAGGCGGCCGAGGTCGGCGTCGTTGCTCCCTTGCCTCATGTCAGCATTCTGACATATGGTCGCTTGTGTCAAAGCTCTGACATAGGAGGAAAGCCGTGACCGTCACCGGAGTGGACTTCGTGGCGTTGCAAGTGCGCGACCTGGAGGCAGCGGCCACGTTCTACGAGAAGCGCCTCGGGCTGCGACGAGACCCGGCGGGGCCGCCGCACGCCGTGGTGTTCGCCACCGCGCCCATCCCGTTCGCGGTGCGCGAGCCGCTGCCCGGCGTCGACCTGGAGGCGGCCCCGCGTCCGGGCCTCGGGGTGGCGCTGTGGTTCAAGGCCGAGGACGCCCAGCGGCTCCACGACGAGCTCGCCGCGGCGGGGGTGCCGATCCTGTCCGAGCCGGTCGACGGGCCGTTCGGCCGGACGTTCTCCTTCAGCGACCCCGACGGGTACGCGGTCACCGTCCACGACAGGTGAGCGAGGCCCGCGCGGGACGTGACGGATGACCTGTCCGCCGCCGTCCCGCGCGGGCCCCGTAGCGCACTCTCCCGCTCTCGCTTACCCCCGGAATCCGGTCTCATGCACATCCCGTGGACCGGGCGCCCCGGTCACGTCAGCAGGCCGATGCCGAGGGTAAGCACGCCCGCCGCCAGGCAGAGCGCGCCGAGCCAGAGCAGGATGATCAGCCGGTTCGGCCGGGTCGCATCCCGTCCGAGGGACGACAGGAAGAATCCGGCGGACATCAGCGCGGCGGCGGCCGGCACGCCGAGCCGGGCGGTCCACAGGGCGACGCCGTCGAGGCCGGTGGCGTCGACGAAGAGGAGGCACACCAGTCCGAGGGTGACCAGCACCCCCGCGTGCGCGTGCCCGGCGCGGGCGAACGTCTGCTGGAAGGGCGTCATCGGCACCGCACCGCGGACGATCCGGGTGAGGAACCATCCGCCGAACTCGATGGTCACGACGGTCAGCAGGACGGCGCCGGCGATCACCTGGGTCGGCTGGCTGAGCTGCAGGGGGGTCATTGGGCACTCCTGTGAGGATGGTGGTGGGGGGGGACGTCAGCGAGCGGCGCCCAGGGCGGCCTCGGGAAGGCCGAGTGTCCGCGCGAGGTCGGTCAGCTCCGCCTCGAACAGATCGCCCGCCTCGTCGCCGATGATCCGCGGGAGGCCGAGCGACTCCAGGCAGACCATTCCGTAGAGCCGCGTCCAGCAGCGGGTGAAGGCGGTCGCGGCGGCGGTGGAGGGCATCGTGATCTCCAGGATCTGGACGAGCCGCTCGGCCAGCGGCTCGATCCGCGGCTCGCGGGGCCAGGGAGCGGGGGAGGCGCCGCCGTAGTCCTGCCATGCTCCGGCGAAGATCTCCCCGAACAGCTTGCCCACCTGGCCTCGCGCACGGCGGACGGCCTGGTTCTCCTCCTCCGGCGGGGACACGACCAGGGAGAGGTGGAACTCCCGGGGGTGCTCGACCGCCCAGCGCCGCAACGCCCTGCTGGCGACGACGAGCCTGCCCGCCGTGTCCGCCTCGTCCACCTCGCCGACCCGGGTGGCGACGAACTCGGTGAGCTCGTCCAGGATCGCCACGATGACCGCGTCGAGGAGGGCGCGGTGGCCGTCGAAGTAGCGGTAGACCCCGGGCGGGGTCATCCCCATCTCCCGGGCGACCGCCCGGATTGTCAGCGCTTCTACGCCTTGGGTCGTCAGGATCTCGCGGCTCACCGAGATCAGCTCACGCAGCGTGGCGTCACGCACCCTCTGGCGTCGTGAAGGACTGGTCGTCGAGGACCCCGCCATCGGTCTGCCCCCCCTCTTCTGTTGACACATGTCAACTGTAGCGTATTGCGTTAGCTAACGCGTTCGTGCGATGCTCGGGTTACCCACGTTCGCGGTCATCGCCCGCCCGACCCCTGGAGGCCTCCCTTGGACACCGACTCCGGCACAGCGCTGCGCTCCAGGCCCGCCGCCGCCCCGGCCACCGCGCCCCGGGTCGGCGCCGCCGAACGCGACCGTGCCGTCGAACTGCTCGGCGACGCGTTCGGCGCCGGTTATCTGACCAAGGAGGAGTTCGACGAGCGCCTCGACGTCGCCACGCGAGCGCGGCACCGCACCGAGCTCGACGCCCTCCTCGCCGACCTGCCGGCCAAGCTGCGTACGTCGAGGGACCGGGCGCTGCGCCGGGCCCGCAAGGCCAGGGCGGCCAGGCTCGGCGTGCGCATCCACGCCGGCGTCTATGCCGGCACATCGCTTCTCATGGTGGTCGTCTGGCTCGCCGTCGGGCGGGCGACGGACTTCTGGTATCCGTGGCCGATCTGGCCCGTTCTGGGCTGGGGCGTCGGAGTGCTGGGCCACGCCGTGCCCGTGACCCTGGCGGTCCGCGCCCGCGAGCGCCGGAAGACGTTTAATTCAATTGCTTGACTTGCCGCATCGATTCCGGTGCGCTGGTGAGGATGACCGGTAAGTCACGAGCCGAACGGGCCGGCGTGACCCGCGAGCGGATTCTGTCGGCGGCGGAGCGGCTGTTCGCCGAACACGGCGTGTTCGCGGTGTCCAACCGCCAGGTCAGCGAGGCCGCGGGGCAGGGCAACAACGCCGCGGTCGGCTACCACTTCGGCACCAAGGCGGATCTCGTACGCGCGATCGCCCGCAGACACGCCGAGCCGGTCGATCGGATACGCGAGCGGATGCTGGCCGACATCGGCGACTCCGCCGACGTACGCGACTGGGTGGCCTGCCTGGTCCGCCCGGTCACCGAGCATCTGGCCGCGCAGGGCAACCCGACCTGGTACGCCCGTTTCCTCGCCCAGGTGGTGACCGATCCCGCGCTGCGTGCGATCATCGCCGAGGAGACGCACACCTCGCTGCGACAGGCGTTGGACGGGTTCATCCGCTGCCTGCCCGAACTGCCCGCCGAAGTCCGGGCGGAGCGCGGCGACATGGCGCGGCAGCTGATCACACACGTGTGCGCCGAACACGAGCGCGCCCTCGCCGAAGGCGCCCCCACGCTCAGATCCAGCTGGCACGGCACGGCGACCGGGCTGATCGACGCGCTCGTCGGGCTGTGGCTGGCACCCGTTTCCCGGGATTCGTGAGCTTCACCCCACCGGACGCACGCCCGCCTCGTCCTCATGGCGGCCGACGACGCCGAGCAGCCACCGTCCGGCCGTGGCCAGCCGGGCCCGGACCCCGTCGCGGAGCAGCAGCCAGGCGACCCAGCCGGCGGCGAGCACGGCCCAGTACGAGATCAGCCGGTAGAGCGCGACGACGGCCGCCGCCATGCTGCCGGTGACCCCCGCTCCGACGAACGTCGCGGCCATGCCGAGCTCGGTGACGCCGAGCCCGCCGGGGATGACCGCGACCGTCGCCGCGATCTTGCCCGCCACGTAGCCGAGCAGCACGGTGTGCGGCCCCAGCCCGACCCCCGCCGCCGCGCACACGGCGGCAGCCGGCGCTCACTTCTCGAACGGGCCCTCCTGGGCGCCGAGGACGCTGGACAGGAACGCGCGGGTGCGCTCGTGCTCCGGGGCGGCGAGAAGCTCGCGGGGGCGGCCCTCTTCGACGACCACGCCGTCGGCGAAGAAGGCCAGCCGGTCGCCGACCTCACGGGCGAAGGCGATCTCGTGGGTCACCACGACCATCGTCATCCCCTCGGCGGCCAGGCTCTTCATGACCTCCAGCACCTCGTCCACCAGCTCGGGGTCGAGGGCGGAGGTCGGCTCGTCGAACAGCATCAGCGCCGGGTTCATCGCCAGCGCCCGGGCGATGGCCACCCGCTGCTGCTGGCCGCCCGAGAGCTGGTGGGGCCGCTTGTGCGCGTGGTCGGCCAGGCCCACGCGGTCCAGGTGCTCCATCGCCAGTGCCCGCGCCCGATCCGGCTGCGTGCCCAGCACATGGACGGGGCCGCAGGCCACGTTCTCCATCGCGCTCTGGTGGGCGAACAGGTTGAATCGCTGGAACACCATGCCGATGTTCCTGCGGAAGGCGGCGAACCGCTTGGGCGTCCAGGGGTGGTATCTGCCGTCCCGCAGCGTGTGGCCGACCTCCTCCCCGAGCACGCGCAGGCTGCCGCCCAGCACCGGCTCCAGCCCGTTGAGGCACCGCAGGAACGTGGACTTGCCCGAGCCCGACGGCCCGATGACGCAGCTCACCTCGCCGGAGGCCACGGTGAAGTCCACCCCGTTGAGCACCTGCACGCCGTTGTAGCCCATCCGGACGTCCGACGCGACCACGACCGGGGCCGCGCCGTGGCCCTCCCCGGCGCTCACGCGGCCACCTTCGGCAGGACCCGGGCCGCGACGCCGCCGCCGCGCACCAGGCGTACGGCGTCGGAGCCGAACCGGCGCTCCAGCCGTCCCTGCAGGAAGGTCGCCACGGCGGTCATGACCATGTACCAGACGCTCGCCACGATCAGCAGCTCCATGATCCGGTTGTTCGCCTTGTAGATCTGGCTGGCGTTGGTCATCAGGTCGTGCCCGGCGACGACGTACACCAGGGAGGTGGTCTTCAGCATGGAGATGAACTCGTTGCCGGTCGGCGGGATGATGATGCGCAGCGCCTGCGGCAGCACGATGACCCGCATCCGCCTGGCCGGCGTCATGCCCAGCGCGTACGCCGCCTCGGTCTGGCCCCGGTCCACCGCCTGGATCCCGGCGCGCACGGTCTCGGCGAAGTACGCCGCCAGGTTCAGCCCCAGCCCCAGCATGGCCGAGGTGAAGCCGGTCATCACCTGGTTGGTGTCCCACCTGAGGCCGATCATCGTGAACGGGATCTTGACCACCAGTTCGGGGAACAGGAACGCCAGGTTGTACCAGAAGATGAGCTGCACCAGCACCGGCGTGCCGCGGAAGAACCAGATGTAGAACGCGGCCAGCCCGCTCAGCACCGGGTTGTGCGCGAGGCGCATGACCGCGACCAGGACGCCGAGCACCAGCCCGAGTGCCGTCGCCAGCACGGAGATCTCGATGGTGACCCAGACGCCGGACAGGATCCGCTCGTTGAACAGATACTCGGCGACCTTGCCCCAGTCGAGGTGCGGGTTGACCACCACCAGGTAGGCCAGCCAGCCGGCGACCGCGAGCGCGACGGCCGCGGCGAGCCAGCGGCCCCAGTGCCAGGTGCGCGCGACGGGGACCGGCGTGCCGGACCCGTCGGCGATCGGTTCGGTGCGCACGTCACTTACCGCCGTTGACCACGGCCGACTCGACGGCCAGCGCGTCCAGGTTCCACGCCTTGAGCAGCCCGCCGTACTCCCCGCTCTTGATGAGGGAGTCGAGCGCGCCCTTGACGGAGTCGACGAGCTGCTTGTTGTCCGGCCGCATCCCGATCCCCCAGGGGCTGGCGGTCCCGTCGAGGCTGATCGCCTCCATGCCGAGCGCGGGGTCGGCCGCCTTGTACGCGGCGACCACATAGTCGGTGACGCTCGCCTGCGCGCGGCCGTTGCTCACCTGGAGCATGGCTTCCGTGTCGCCGGGGAACTTCAGGATGTCCACGGCGGGCTTGCCGCCCTTCTTGCAGTCGGCGTCATAGCTCTCGGCCAGCTCCATCGAGGAGCCGTTGTCGACGACGGAGACCGTCTTGCCGCAGAGGTCCCCGGGCCCGGTGATGCCCGCCGAGTTGCCCTTCTTGACCAGCAGCGCGGCGCCCGCCTGCACGTAGTCGACGAACGTGACCTGGCCCTGTCGTTCCGGCGTGTCGCTCATGGAGGAGATGACGAAGTCGTAGCGGCCGGTGAGCACACCGGGGATCTGCGAGTTGAACTCCTCGTCGGTGATGGTCACCTTGACGCCGAGCTTTCTCGCGATGGCGCGCGCCAGGGCGGGGTCGAAACCGATCGGCGTCTTGCCGTCGCTCGCGTACAGCTCCATGGGCGGATAGCCGATGGAGGAGACGACCTTGAGGCCGCCGGACTTCAGGCTCGCCGGCGCCTTGGCCGCGAGCTCCTGGTCGGGGGTGATGGCGTTGATGACGTCGGCCGCCTTCTCCTCGGCGGGGGCCTGGTCGAGGACGACGGCCGGCGCCGAGGCCGCCGCGCCGGAGTCGCCGGAGTCGCCGGAGTCGCCGGCGTCCAGGGACTGGGCGCCGCAGGCGGCGGTCGCGGTGAGCAGCCCGCCGACGGCGAGCATGGTGAGGATCCGGGTGTTCAAGGGGGGGTGCTCCTTCAGATGCGCCGCCAGCGGACCGCGCCGCCGACGACGGTGGTCAGAACCTTGGTGCGCAGCACCGCCTCGGGCGACTCCAGGTAGGGGTCGGTGTCCACCGCGATGAAGTCGGCGAGTCTGCCGGGCGTCAGGACGCCCTTGCGCTCCTCCTCGCCGGCGGCGTAGGCCGCGCCCAGGGTGTGGGCGGTGACGGCCTCGGCCATGCTCAGCCGCTGCTCCGGCTGCCACCCGCCGGCGGGGGTGCCGTCGGTCCGGGTGCGGGTCACCGCGGCGTACAGCGCGGCGAAGGGGTTGGGGTGCTCGACGGGGGCGTCGGAGCCGAAGGCCAGAGCCACGCCGACGTTCAGCATCCCCCGCCAGGCGTAGGAGGCCAGCTCGTGGCCGGCCAGCAGGTGGTCCACCAGGTCGATGTCGCTGGTGCAGTGCACGGGCTGCATCGAGGCGACGATGCCCAGCCGCGCCATCCGCGCCAGGTCGCCGGGCCGCAGGTGCTGGGCGTGCTCGATGCGGTGCCGCAGCCCCGGCGTGGGGCCGACCGCCTCGTAGGCGTCGATGACCAGGTGGTTGGCGCGGTCGCCGATCGCGTGCGTCGCCACGGCGATGCCGGCTCCGGCCGCCCGGGAGAACAGCGCGACCAGCTCCTCGTACGGTGTGACCGCGATGCCGGTGTTGCCGTGATCGTCGGCGAACGACTCGCTCATGTGGCAGGTGTGCGAGCCCAGCGCCCCGTCGCTGAAGATCTTCACCGGGCCGGTGCGGAACCAGTCGTCGCCCTGCCCGGTGCGGCGGCCCTCGGCGATCGCCGTCTCCAGGTGGACCATCGGGATCGCCTTGTGGACGCGCAGCTTCAGCTCGCCCGCGTCGCGCAGCTCCAGGTAGGCGGCCCGGCAGTCCTCGCCGTCGATGTCGTGCACGCTGGTCAGGCCGAGCGCGAGCAGCTCCTCCTGCGCCGCGCGGAGCAGGTCGCGCAGGTCGGGGGAGACCATGAGGTCGCGCAGCGGGTAGGAGGCCGCCTCGCGCAGGATGCCGGTGGGCTCCCCGCTCGCGTCCCTGACGATCTCGCCGCCCACGGGGTCCGGCGTGCCCGCGTCGATGCCGGCCAGCCGCAGCGCGGCCGAGTTGGCCCACACGGTGTGGCCGTCCACGCTGGGCAGCGCGACGGGCAGGTCGGGGCAGACGGAGTCGAGCGCGTACCGGTCCGGCTGGGCGGGCGGATCCCAGGTGTTGCTGTTCCACCGGCCGCCGAACAGCCAGGCGCCCGGCCGCAGCCGCGCCGCGTGCGCCGCCACCATGGCGAGGGCCTCGTCCAGGGAGCGCACGTCGCGCAGGTCCACCGCGCCGAGGCTCTGGGCGTACTGCGCGGTGTGGATGTGCGCGTCGTAGAAGCCGGGGAGCACCGCTGCGCCGTCCAGGTCGATCAGCTCCGCTCCCGGGCCTGCGGCCGCGCGCACCTCCGCCTCCGTGCCGACGGCGAGCAGCGTCTCGCCGTCCACGGCCATGGCCTGGGCGGGCGGGGCGCCGCCGGCTCTCGTGTGGATGGCGGCGTTGCGGTACACGCGGATGCTCATGTGACTCTCAAACGGGTTCGGAGGACGGTGGTCCATCACTGTAGGAGTGGCGAAAAAAAGGCGGAAGCGCTATAAACACGACATTTAGCAACCCTGAGGGCAAGGAACGCTGATGCTGAAGCCGGAACACCTACGCACTCTGCGCGAGGTGGTCCAGCTCGGCTCCTTCGCCGCCGCGGCGAATCGGCTCGGGTACACCTCGTCGGCCGTCTCCCAGCAGATGGCCGCGCTGGAACGGCAGATCGGCGTGCGGCTGTTCGAGCGGTCCGCGCACAGTGTGCTGCCCACCGGCGCCGCCGAGGTGCTGGCCAGGCAGGCGGCGACCGTGCTCAGCGACATGGAACGCATGATCGCCACCGTCCAGGCCGTGCACCGGAACAGCGAGCGGCGCATCCACCTGGGCATCTTCCCCAGCTTCGCCGACGTGCTGACCGGCGTGCTCGGGCGGATGGAGGACAGGGACCGGGCCGGCGTGAGGGTCACCGTTGGTGAGTCCTCCCAGCTCATCCCGCGTCTCGGCGCCGGAGGCGAGATGGACGCGGCGATCGTCTACCAGGTGGGGAACTCCGGCCTCTCGTGGCCGTCCGCGCTGGGCCGCCGCTGGATCGCCGAGGACCGCTACAAGGTCGTCCTTCCCGCACAGTGGGGCGACCTGGCGCCGTACCGGGCCGAGCAGCTCGTCGACCTGCCGTGGATCATGCACCACCCGGGCAGCAGTGACGCCTCCTTCTTCGAGGGCGTGTTCGCCCGCTGGAGCCTGCACCCCCGGGTGGCCGGCTACTCCGACGACTTCAAGATCACACTGGCGATGGTCGAGGCGGGGATGGGCGCCGCGCTCGTCCCCGGCCTCGCGCTGCGCGGGCACGGCCCGGGCGTCGTGGTCGCCGACGTGCCGTGGCTGAACACCAGCCGCAGCATCTTCGCCCTCGCCCGCCCCGAGCGGGAGACCGCCCGCCTGCTGTCCCTGCTGGACGCGCTGGCGGTCTGACCGTACGGTCCGCGCGGGGCTCTCGACGCGGAACGGGGGATATGTCAGCATTTGCCGGATCATGGGCGCGGCCGGCGACGACCCGCCGCGCCGTCCCCACCGGACGGCCCCCCCGCCGCCGGAGCAGGCGTGAGGAGGCCCTCGGCCATGGAACGCGAGGCGGCGATCACCGGATCGACCGAGGCGGTCGCGGCACGCGAGGCGGCGATCGCCCGGTCCGCCGAGGCGATCCGCCTGCACAGCGGGCACGCCATCCTCATCGAGGCCGGCCCCGAGCCGGTCATCGAGCGGCTCGCCCGCCACGAGCGCCCCGCCCCCGACGACCCGCCGGAGCTGTGGGCGTGGACGTTCGTCGTCAAGGACATGATCGACGTCGCCGGGCTCCCCACGACCCGCGGCTCCGCCCTGTACGGGAGCGAGGAGGCGCTGACCACCGCCCCCTGCGTGAGGGCGCTGGAACGCGCGGGGGCGCTGCTGGTCGGCAAGGCGAACCAGCACGAGTTCGCCTGGGGCGTCACCAGCGAGAACCCGCACTGGGGCGACGTGCGCAACCCGCGCCACCCGCACCTGTCTCCCGGCGGATCGAGCGGCGGCACGGCGGCCGCGCTCGCCGCGGGCATCGCCCGGTTCGGCCTCGGCACCGACACCGGCGGCTCCGTACGGATCCCGGCCGCCTGCTGCGGCGTGGTCGGCCTGCGCCCCGGAGCCGGCGCCGTCCCGTCCGAGGGCGTCGCGCCGCTCGCCCCCATGTTCGACGTCGTCGGGCCCATGACCACCTCGGTCGCCGACTGCGCCCGCGTGTGGCGGGTGCTCTCCGGCGAGGCGGTCGAGCCGCCGGACTCGCTGTCGGGGCTGGTCGTCGGCGTCGCCGAGGGGTGCGCGCAGGCCGGGGAGTTCGCCGGCCTCGGCGCCGAGGTCCGCGAGATCGCCCTGCCGTACGACATCCTCCCGCCGTACTGGACGATCGTGGGCGCGCAGGCCCGCCGCACGCACGAGGCCACCTATCCGAGGGCGGCCGAGAGCTACAGCGAGGGGGTGCGGCGCAAGCTGGAGGGCGCGGGGATCGGCCACCGGGAGTATCGCCGGGCGATCGAGGAGCTCGCCGCGGTCCGGGCCCGGTTCTGCGCGGAGATGTCCGGGGTCGATCTCCTGATCATGCCGACACTCGGCGGCCCCGCGCCCCGGTTCGGGTGCGACGAGGCCGCCGTACGCGGCGAGGTCGGCCGCCTCACCGCCGTCGTGTCCGCGCTCGGCCTGCCCGCGCTGGCGGTCGGCGACCTGCAGGTGGTGGGACGCCGCGAGGCGGACGTCCTGCGCGCCGGGCTCTGCCGGGAGGCGCGGGGCGGCGGCGTCCCCGAGCCCCGCTGACCCTTCAGGCGTGCCGCGGCAGGGTCCACGGGTCCACCGGGACGACGGCCGTGCAGCGGCCGAGCCGGTCGAGGACCCGGCCGTACAGCTTGGCCTGCCGCAGCACGATCTGCCGGTCGGCGACGCTGACGTGGGGGAACCGCTCCTCCAGGCGGACCACCAGCGGGTGCAGGTCCGAGACCCCGTGCAGACCCACGGTGAGGAGCATGTTGCGGGTGCCCGCGAGCGCCGCGCAGGTGCGCGTCTCCGGCCAGCCAAGCAGCGCCCGGCCCGTCTCCTCAAGCAGGCCGTCCGGCATCCGCAGCCACAGGATCGCCGAGGAGTGCCAGCCCGCCTGCGAGCGCGCGAGATCGCAGCGGAAGTCGATGTCGCCCGTCGCGACCAGCCGGGACAGCCTGCGCTGCACCGTGCGCTCGGATGCGCCGACGGTCCGGGCCAGCTCGGAGTAACCGGCCCGGCCGTCGGCGAGCAGGGCCTTGAACAGCAGGCGGTCGAGTGCGTCCATCCGCCTCGTCGACTCCGGCGGGCCGGGCCGCCGCGCCAGCGCGGCCGCCGCACGAGGGGGCAGCACGCGCAGCCGCCAGCGGCACGAGGCCTCGAAGACGCGCGTCGCGACGTGGGTGCGCACCTTCGCCACGCCCGGCACCCGCGGCAGGTCCGTGAGCAGGTAGTCCGCGAGCGCCGGCATCGACGCGGCCACGGCGATCACGAACAGGTCGTGGCCCGCGGCGACGTGCTGCACGGTGATGAGGTGCCCGGCCGTGGCGAGCCGGTCCGCCACGTCGACCGCGGCTCCGGCCTCGCAGTCGATCTCCAGGAACGCCATGCTCATCGCGTGCATCTGGCGCTGTCCGAGGGCGACGGTGGTCCACGCCTCGCCCGACGCGTTCAGCCGCTGCCAGCGCCGGGCGGCCGTCACCGGATCGGCGCCGATCGCCGCCCCGATGTCCACCCAGCTCGCGCGCGGGTTGATCTGGAGCGCGTCGATCAGTTCGAGGTCGGCCTCCGACAGCAACCGAGGCGACTCTGTGCCGGAATCCTGCACAATCACCCCTCCAATGGCTGTTTGCTGCGTTCTTAGGCCGAAATCACCTTATAGATCGATCCTTGTGCGGGTAGCCGTCGCGGCTCCCGGACGTACGGCGCTGACGCTTCCGCGACCGCGCGGGGAACCGTGCGACTCGGGGAGAGGACGAATCTCGGTGACTCGGTTCTGCGGCACCCGGCGGGTCCGCGGCCCGGCCGGAGGCGGCCGGTGAGCGGACCCCGTCTGGTCGGCGTCCTGGGCGGCATGGGACCGGCGGCCACGGTCGACTTCTACGGCAAGCTCGTGGAGGAGACGCCGGCGACCTGCGACCAGGGGCACGTGCCCGTCGTCATCTGGGGCGACCCCCGCGTCCCCGACCGCTCCCTGAGCCTGGTCGGCGACGGCGAGGACCCGACCCCATACCTGCGACGCGGCATCGAGGGCCTGAAACGGGCCGGGTGCCAGGTGCTCGCCGTGCCGTGCAACACCGCTCACGCGTTCGTCCCCCGCCTCGCGGACGAGGCCGGGCTGGAGTTGGCGAGCATCATCGAGGTCACCGCCGACGCCCTCGCCGCCGCCGGCGTGCGCGCGGCGGGCGTGCTCGCCACGTCGGGCACCCTGCGCGCGGGCCTGTACGCGGAGGCGCTGCGGCGGCGCGGCGTCGCGGTGATCGAGCCGGGCGAGGCCGACCAGCGGCGGGTCATGGCGGCCATCGGCGCGGTCAAGAGCGGCGCCGTCGGCCCGGCCCACCGGCACGTGCTCGAGGAGGTCTCCCGCGCCCTCGCGGACCGCGGCGCCGAGCGCGTCGTCGCCGCGTGCACCGAGATCGTCCTGGCCTTGGACGGTTCCCGCGTCCCCGTCCCCGTCGTCGATCCCGCTCGCCTGCTGGCCCGCCGGGTCGCCGAGCTGGCGCTCGGCTGAGGCGGCGCATCAGGAAGAACGTGCGGCTCGTCGCCGCGCGGGCGCGGCCGCGTCAGACGGTCGACAAGGCCGACATCTACGCACAGGCAGGGCTCGGCCTGCCGGTTCGGGACGGCTGGCGGGCCGAGACGGTGGCCCCGCCGCGCACCTGAGGGGGTACAGCGGCGAGGCCACGTCGGGACGGTGCGGGGCCACACGCACCGCGCGGCGCCCTCGACCCGTTCCCGACATTCCCCCCGTTCCGTGCGGTCCCGGACGGCGCTCAACGAGTTTTTGCAACGTTCCAATCTCGGCCGCCAACCCTCCCCGTCGAGACCACGTCCCCCTACCGCACAGAGCAACCCGAGCCTCTGGAGTAACGGCATGCATCAGCAGCCCAGCCCGCCGAACGGTCCCTACGGACCACCCGCCGGCCAGCACCTATACGGCGGAAACCCCCAACAGCCTCCGTACGGCGGGCCTGGTCAGCGGCCGCCCGCCTGGCAACCACCGCCCCCTCACCGGAAGAAGGGCAAGGGACCCGTCTTCTGGCTGCTGGTGATCGGGCTGCCGTTCGTCCTCCTCTTCGGTTGCATGGCCGCCATCGGCTCCCTCGCCTCCAACACGTCGAGCACGACGAGCCCCGTCGTGAAGGCCCGCAAGTCGAGCGCGCCGGCCGACCCCAGCCCAAGCCGCGCACCTACAGCGGCGCCGGGGCGAAGGTCCTCAAGCTGCGCAAGAGCGACTGGTCGGCCGTGTGGCTGGTCACCCTCACTCATCGCGGAGGCTCGAACTTCATCGTCTCCCCGCTCGACCCCGGCGGCGCAGAGCAAGGCGCGATCGTCAACGAGATCGGCAACTACAAGGGGAGCGTCCTGCTCAACGAGGACGACGGCAAGGAGACGGCCGCGCTGAAGATCCAAGCCGATGGGGCGTGGACGATCACGTTGAAGCCGTTGTCGATGGCCCGCGTCTGGTCTGGCGACTCGCTCACGGGTCGTGGCGACGAGGTGGCCATCGTCTCGCCGCAGAGCTCCGGCCTCACGACGGTGAACGCGCGGCACTCGGGGAGCGAGAACTTCATCGTAGAGGCCTGGACCGAGTCGAGCAGGGAACTGCTCATCAACGAGATCGGCAGTTGGCACGGTGAAGTCCCGCTCCCCGGCGGAACGATCCTCGTCACGATCAAGGCTGATAGCGTCTGGTCCCTCAGGAAGAGCTGACGAGCGTACGGCTCGCGCCAGGTGGGGTGGCGCGAGCCGTACGGACCTCAGCTCTTCATCGTCTCCTCGGAGACGACCGGCACGACATCGCCGGTCGGGTGGGCGGGCCATTTCTCCCCGTCGTGGAGACTGCTCGTAGGGCCGCAGACGTAGAACCGGACCTGGACCGGCTGTGCGGAGGAGGGGCCGTCCAAGACTGCAAGCCGCGCGTCGTCGATGTCGACGAGGCGACCGTGGCAGCTACTGAAGGCACACAAGCGCGAGCACGACAAAGCCCCGAGCCGATGACCTGCATCTTCTCGGGGCCTCTCTGGTGTCCGAGGGGGGACTTGAACCCCCATGCCCATCACTGGGCACTAGCACCTCAAGCTAGCGCGTCTGCCTATTCCGCCACCCGGACGTGGTGCCTCACGCAGGATCGTCATCCCGCGTCGGCTGATACAGGTTAGCACTCTCTCGCCCCTGGTTCATACCGGGAAACGGCCCTCACGCAGATCGCCGGAGCCCGGGGGTGAACGTCACGCCTGTACGGCGGCAGGATGGAGGCGCGAGCCGTACGACGGGAAAGGCGGGGGGCCGCTGACCGGCCCACCCGGCAGGAGGAGGCGTAATGACCCCACGCTACGGGGAGGACGAGGTCGCAGAGCTGTGCCGCGACTTGATCCGCATCGACTCGGTCAACGCTGGGGACAACGCGGGGCCCGGGGAACGCGAGGCCGCGGAGTACGTGGCCGGCAAGCTGTCGGAGGTCGGCCTGGAGCCGACGATCCTCGAGTCCGATCCCGGACGGGCGAACGTGGTCGCCCGGGTCGAGGGCACCGACCCGGGCAGGGACGCGTTGGTCCTCCACGGTCATCTGGACGTCGTGCCGTTCGACGCCGACGACTGGACCCACCACCCGCTGAGCGGCGAGATCGCCGACGGCTGCGTCTGGGGCCGCGGGGCGGTCGACATGAAGGACATGGACGCGATGATCCTCGCCGTCGTGCGGCGGCGGCTGAGCGAGGGGCGCAGGCCGCCCAGGGACGTCGTCCTCGTCTTCACTGCGGACGAGGAGGCCGGGGGCCACTACGGCGCCCAGTGGCTGGCCGAGCGGCATCCGGAGGTCTTCGAGGGCTGCACCGAGGCCATCGGCGAGGTCGGCGGCTTCAGCGTGACCACCGAGAAGGGCCGGCTTTACCTGATCGAGGCGGCGGAGAAGGGCATCGCCTGGATGCGCCTGACCGCCAAGGGCAGGGCCGGGCACGGCTCGATGCTCAACGACGACAACGCCGTGACCGAGCTCGCCGAGGCGGTCGGCAGGCTCGGCCGTCACAAGTGGCCGGTGCGGCTCACGCCCACCGTGCAGGCGTTCTTCGAGGAGGTCTTCGGCACGGAGGTAAAGGCGGAGGACGCGGAGGCGGCGGTGGCCACCCTCGGGCCGCTCGCCCGGATGATCGGCGCCACTCTCCGCAACACGACCAACCCGACCATGCTCCAGGCGGGTTACAAGGCGAACGTCATCCCCCAGATCGCGACCGCGCACGTGGACGGCAGGTTCCTGCCGGGGTACGAGGACGAGTTCTTCCAGACCGTGGACGAGCTGCTCGGGCCGAACGTGACCAGGGAGTTCGTCTATCACGACGTGGCAGTCGAGACCCCCTTCAAGGGCCCGCTGGTCAAGGCGATGGCGGACGCGCTGCACGAGGAGGACCCGGGCTCGCGGGCCGTGCCGTACACGCTGAGCGGCGGCACCGACCTCAAGGCGTTCAGCCGCCTCGGCATCAGCGGCTACGGCTTCGCGCCGCTGCGCCTTCCCGAAGGCTTGGACTTCTCCGGGATGTTCCATGGCGTCGACGAGCGGGTTCCGGTTGATTCGCTCCGGTTTGGCGTCCGGGTCCTTGACCGTTTCCTCGAATACTGCTGAGAAAGCCCTTGCGATCACATGCCGTGCCGCTACAGTAACTCTCCGTTGGGGGTTGGATCCGCACCGGGTTGACCCAGCGGACTGTTGACTCAGCGGTTTGGGGAGGTCGCGTGACGCGCACGTCGCAGGAACAGCGGAGGGCGAGTTCGCCCGCCGCCGTTCCCGGCGTGCGCGTCACGTCTCCCGGCTCTGCGGAGCGGAGCCGGATGGCGCGGTTCGCGGCCGGCTCCCGTCTGGGCCGCCTGCTGGTCATCGGCGGGCTGATCGCCGCCGGATGGCTGCTCGGCGTGAACTTCGGTGTCTTCGGCACGGCGACGTCCGTGGCCGGGACCGCACCCTCACATGATGTCGCCGGGTCGGCTCTTCCCGATCGTCTCTCAGGTCCGGACCTCGGTCTGCCGCCCTCGCCGGGCGCGGTCGAGTCCCACGGGAAGAGCACCGACGGTTTCCCCACGGCGGCGGACGACGTCTCGGCGAACGCCGAGGCGATGGCGGGGCGCACGGTCGACGGGCTCACCAGCCAGTCGAAGCCTCTGCTCCCTCCGCCCTCCACCGCGGACCACGCGCCCGCAGACCAGGGCCTGGTCCCGCAGTCGAGCGGTGGAAACATCCTGTTCGGGGATGTCGCGCGGGATGTGTTCGAACCGCGCCTCACCAAGCTGCCCGCCCCACTGGCGGCGGTTGTTCCCCCGGTGGTCCGCACAGCGGCGGACGACCCGTCTTTCTCTCCTGACTGATCCCGCCTTCGTACCGGTCCCCGTCGTACGGCGACCGGTGCCACCGCCTGCCCTCGCTCGTGGTGCCCGGGCGGCAGGCTCCCGCGGGTGACGCGGAATTTCCCATCCTCGTGACCGTCCACGGCTCCGCTGTGCTCATGCGGCCTGGACATGCGTCGCGAGCTGTCAGGTAACCCCCCTAGAAGAACCACTAGGAGCATTCATCATGCGAACGTGGGCGAAGGGCTCGGCCTCCGCGGCGTTTCTGGCCGCCGGCGTCATGGCCCTTGGCAGCGGTACGGCTTTCGCCGACACCGATGGCAGTCACTCGGTGCTCGGCGGCAACCAGGTCGACATCCCGGTGACCCTGCCGATCGACATCAGCGGCAACGCGGTGGCGGTCGCCGGCGACTCCCGGGCCTCCTCCCTGGGCGGCGCGACCGCACAGGGTGCGGGCGTGGGTGCCGGACACAACAGGACCTCCGGTGAGGGCAGCATCCTCGGCGGCAACCAGGTGGTCGCGCCGATCAACGCGCCGATCAACGCCTGCGGCAACGCGGTGTCCGTCTTCGGCCGGTCCGACGCGGGCTGCCGGGGCGGCGCGGCGGTCAAGGGCTCGGGGCGGCGCGCGAACGCGGGCGGCAACCGCACCAGCGGGGTGCACAGCATCGGGGGCGGCAACCAGGTGGTCGCGCCGATCACCGCGCCGATCAACCTGTGCGGCAACTCGATCGCCGTCTTCGGCGACGCCACCGCCGGGTGCCGTGGCGGCGCCTTCGTCGGTGGCGGCCGTGACGGCGTCCGTGCGGGTGGCAACCGCACCAGCGGCCGTGGCTCGATCCTGGGCGGCAACCAGGTGGTCGCGCCGATCACCGCGCCCGTCAACGTCTGCGGCAACTCCGTCGCGGTCCTCGGCGACGCGTTCTCGGGCTGCCGCGGCGGTTCGTCCGTGGGCGGTTCCGGCGGCCACGGCGGCCACGGACACGGCGGTCACGGTGGTCACGGCGGGTACGGCGGCCACCACGGAGGCGGTCACTGGCACCGTCCCGGTTCGACCGGCCACGACACCGACGGCCGCTACTCGGCCGGCAGCGGCACCCAGGTGGTCGCGCCGATCACCACGCCGGCCGACGTGTGCGGCAACGGCTCGGGCAGCTGCCACGGCGGCTCCACGCCCGGTCACGGTGGTCACGGCGGGCACGGTGGTCACGGCGGCTGGTCCGGCGGTTGGTCCGGCGGCGGCGCGGGCGGCAACCGCACCAGCGGGGTGCACAGCGTCGGCGGCGGCAACCAGGTGGTCGCGCCGATCACCGCGCCGATCAACGTCTGCGGCAACGCCGTCGCGGTCGTCGGTCACGCCTTCGCGGGCTGCCGCGGCGGCGCGACCGTGATCGGCGGCTGGAGCAGGCACGGCGGCCGCTGGGGCGCCGGCGGGAACGTCACGTCCGGCCGCGGCTCGATCCTCGGAGGCAACCAGGTGGTCGCCCCGATCACGGCCCCGATCAACGTCTGCGGCAACGCGGTGAGCGTCATCGGCCGGTCCCACGCGGGCTGCCGGGGCGGCGCCTCGGTCCTCGGCGGCGGTGCCGGTGCGGGCGGCAACATCACCTCGGGCAGGCACGGGATCCTCGCGGGCAACCAGATCGTCGCCCCGATCACCGCCCCGATCAACGTCTGCGGCAACTCCGTCGCCGTGCTCGGCGACGCCGCCGCGGGGTGCCTGGGCGGCGCCCAGGTGGGCGGCTGGAAGGGCCACGGCTACTGGGCCCACCCGCAGCACAAGGCCGCCCGCGGCGGGGTCATGCCCGCCATGCCGGGCGCGTCGGTGCTGTCGGGCAAGCACACGGTGCAGCCGATGAGCGCCGCCGCCACTCCTTCCGCTCCGGTGGTCGGGGACCTGCCGAACATGCTCGGCCTGCCGGAGACGCCGAGCCTGCCCGCCGTCCCCGCCGGGAAGGGCGCGAAGGGTGGCAGCACCCCCGCGGCCGTCTCCAAGGCCGGCGGCACGCTCGACGGCGCGACTCGTTCGCTGCCCACGAACCAGACGCTGGAGGACGCGACCGCCTCGCTGCCCGTCTCCGACACGGCGCGCGACCTCCCGACGGGCGACCTCGGGAAGAGCGCCGACGTGCTGCCGCTGGGCAAGCTGAGCCCTCTCAAGCTGATGAGCGCCGAGCAGCCCGTCGGCCTGACCGGGATGAACCCGGCGTCGTTCCTCGCCCTGGCCATCGGCGCCATGTTCGCCGCCTCGGCGAGCCTGTTCGCCGTCACCCGCCGCTTCCGGTTCGGCCGCAAGTAGTCGTACGGCCGCGCGTGACGGCACGGGAACGCCTCCGGCGGCGACGGCCGTACGGAAGTGATCCGGCGGCGCGCGGCTGACGGAGGCGAGGGATATCACTCGCCCGCGCCAGGGAGTGTCCGACAGGTGCTCCCGGCGCGGGCGACCAGGACGCCCCCCCACCGCCAGTGGAGGGAGGCACGAACGCTTTGCCCGTTCCGGGGGCGCGGCCCGGGGCGGGCAAAGCCCTTTTGTCGGGTACTGTTTCGGGACGGATGGAGCACTTACGGTCATGGCGCCGACCACATTGCGGATGGGCAAAGCCCTTTTGACCGTGGCGTCCGCGCCCCCGGGGCTCACATGGTCCGGGCGGCCCGTATGATCTTCCGACGCAGCCGGACGCGCCTGCTGCCGTCGGGATAAAGGCGTAGCCGCTCCAGTTCCCAGTCTCCGTGCTCGGCATGCTCTGTGAGCATCTGCCTCGCCACCTCACGAGGGGTGCCCCGAGGGAGATACAGGTCCAGATAGGAGTAGTCGAGCACAGCCATTGGTCTCCGGGGCGTGCTAGGGAACTCGATGGGCTCTATTCTGCGTCTCCGTGGATAACAGCGCCAGGCGGGTTACATTCCCGGACATAACCGGGTAGCCCGAGGGGGAGGAACGTGCGGCGGCAGGTACCGTCAAAGCGGCGCCTCGTCGGCGCCCCACGGGGGTAAGCGCCCCCGGCCCGGATGACGAGGGTGTCATGAGCCGGGAGTACGAAGCCCGGCAGCACGGGGAATGACAGCGGACAGCGAGGTAGGAAGCAGCGTGCCAGCCAACAACGGCAACGCCGGCGGAACCCGCCTGGTGATCGTGGAATCGCCCGCGAAGGCGAAGACGATCGCCGGGTACCTCGGGCGCGGCTACATCGTCGAGTCGAGCATCGGCCACATCCGCGATCTTCCGGAGAAGGCCGATGACATCCCGGAGAAGTACAAGAGCGAGGCATGGGCCCGCCTCGGGGTGAACGTCGACCACGAGTTCGAGCCGCTCTACGTCGTGAACCCGGACAAGAAGTCGCAGGTGTCCAAGCTCAAGCAGCTTCTCAAGGAAGCCGACGAGCTCTACCTGGCCACCGACGAGGACCGGGAGGGCGAGGCGATCGCCTGGCACCTGCGCGAGGTGCTCAAGCCCAAGATCCCGGTGCACCGCATGGTGTTCCACGAGATCACCCCTCACGCGATCAGGGACGCGGTCTCCAATCCCCGCGACCTCAACCTCCGCCTGGTGGACGCCCAGGAGACCCGGCGCATCCTCGACCGCCTCTACGGCTACGAGGTCAGCCCGGTCCTGTGGAAAAAGGTCAAGCCGCGGCTTTCCGCCGGTCGTGTCCAGTCGGTCGCCACCAGGCTGGTGGTGGAGCGCGAGCGGGAGCGCATGGCGTTCACCGCCGCCAACTACTGGGACCTGCAGGCGCTGTTCGACACCGGCCGGGCGGGCGACGACACCCGGACGTTCTCCGCCACGCTGACCGGTGTGGACGGCAGGCGCGTGGCCCAGGGCCGCGACTTCGCCTCCACCGGACGTCTCAAGAGCCCCGACATCCTGCACCTCGACGAGGCCGCCGCGACCGCCCTCGCCGGCCGGCTCGCCGGCGCCTCGTACGCCGTGCGTTCGGTGGAGCGCAAGCCGTACACGCGCAAGCCGTACGCGCCGTTCCGGACCACGACGCTGCAGCAGGAGGCGAGCCGCAAGCTGGGCTTCTCCGCCAAGTACACGATGCAGGTGGCGCAGCGGCTGTACGAGAACGGCTACATCACCTACATGCGTACCGACAGCATCACGCTGTCGGAGACCGCCGTCGCCGCCGCCCGCAGCCAGGCGATCAAGCTGTACGGCTCGGCGTACGTGCCGGACAAGCCGCGCGTCTACACCAGCAAGGTGAAGAACGCCCAGGAGGCGCACGAGGCCATCCGGCCGTCCGGCGAGGAGTTCCGGACGCCGGGCGAGACCGGCCTGTCCGGGGACATGTTCCGGCTGTACGAGCTGATCTGGCAGCGTACGGTCGCCTCCCAGATGAAGGACGCGGTCGGCGAGTCGGTGTCGGTCAAGGTCGGCGGCACGTCCAGCGCCGGCGAGAACGTGGAGTTCAGCGCCACCGGCCGGACGATCACCTTCTACGGCTTCCTCAAGGCGTACGTGGAGGGCGCGGACGACCCCTCGACCGACCGGGACGACTCGGAGAAGCGCCTGCCCACGCTGACCGAGGGCGACCGGCTCACGGCGGCCGAGCTGACCGCGCTCGGGCACTCGACCAAGCCGCCCGCGCGCTACACCGAGGCGTCGCTGGTCAAGGAGCTGGAGGACCGGGAGATCGGGCGTCCGTCGACGTACGCGTCGATCATCGGAACGATCCTCGACCGGGGCTACGTGTTCAAGAAGGGCACCGCCCTGGTGCCGTCGTTCCTCGCGTTCGCCGTGGTCAACCTGCTCGAACAGCACTTCGGCAACCTGGTCGACTACGACTTCACGGCCGAGATGGAGAAGGTCCTCGACGACATCGCCAACGACCGCGCCGAGCGGGTGCCCGAGCTGCGCCGGTTCTACTTCGGCGGCGGCGACGGCGACGAGGGCCTGAAGGAGATGGTCACCGACCTCGGCGAGATCGACGCCAAGGAGATCAGCTCGTTCCCGATCAAGGGGACGGACATCGTGATCAGGGTCGGCCGCTACGGCCCCTACCTCGACCGCGACGGCGCCCGGGTGAACATTCCCGAGGACATGGCGCCGGACGAGCTGACCGCCGAGAAGGCCGAGGAACTGTTCTCGCGCCCGAGTGGCGACCGCGAGCTGGGCGTCGACCCGGCGACCGGCCGGAAAATCGTGGCCAAGGACGGCCGTTTCGGCCCGTACGTCACGGAGATCCTGCCCGAGGAGCCCGCGCCGGCCGACGGAAAGAAGCGGACGAAGAAGGCCGACGCGCCCAAGCCGCGGACCAGCTCGCTGTTCAAGACGATGTCCCTCGACACGATCACCCTGGAGCAGGCGCTGAAGCTGCTCCAGCTGCCCAGGGTCGTCGGCGAGATCGACGGCGAGGAGGTGACCGCGCAGAACGGCAAGTTCGGGCCCTACATCAAGAAGGGCACCGACTCGCGCTCGCTGACCTCGGAGGAGGACCTGCTCACGGTCACGATCGAGCAGGCCAAGGAGCTGTTCGCGCAGCCGAAGGCCCGTGGACGCGGCCGTGCCGCCGCGGCGCCGCCCCTTCGTGAGCTGGGCGAGGACCCGAACTCCAAGAAGCCGATCGTGGTGAAGGAGGGCCGCTTCGGTCCCTACGTCACCGACGGCGAGACCAACGCGTCCCTGCGCAAGGGCGACACGGTCGAGGACATCACGCTGGAGCGGGCGGCGGAGCTGCTGGCCGAGCGGCGGGAGCGGGCGCCCGCCCCCAAGCGCACGACCCGGGCCAGGACCGCCGCGAAGAAGCCCGCCGGGAAGTCCTGACCCCCGGTCCCCGCGTCTCGCGGTCCCGCCAGGGCGCGGTGACAGGTGCGGTGGGCCGGTGTGATGGCAGGTGCGGTGGGCCGGTGCGGTGGCCGGTGCGGTGGCATGCCCGGGCGCGGCTGCGCATCGCGTCGCCGCGCCTGTGGACACCCCAGGCCTGGCTGTGGACACCCGGCCTACCTGTGGACACCCGGCCTACCTGTGGACAACGGACGCGGCTGTCGGCGTGAGCTCGTAGCATCGTCGTCAGCCGGCCCTTGATCGCCAGCCGGTCGAGGGGAGTTCTCGTGGGGTTCGTCGGCATGATTTTGGCGGCCGTCGTCGTTGTGCACGTGTATCTGTGGCGGCGGCTCGTCAGGGCGTCGACGACGCCGGGATCGCGTCCGCGCCGGGTGCTGACGTGGGCGCTCGTGATCCTCGCCGCCCTGATGGTGGTGACCTTCGCCGGGAGCCGGCTCGGCCTCGGCATGGACGTCGAGCGGGTCGTGGCCTGGCCCGGTTACCTGTGGCTGGCCGTGATGTTCTACCTGTTCGTGTTCGGCCTGGTCATGGAGGTGCCCAGGGCGGTCGCGACGTTCGTCGTGTCCAGACACCTCCGTACGGCCGAGACCGCGGCCCCGGCCGAGCGGGCCGAGGGGGAGACGGCGCCGGTGGACGAGGTGGTCCTCGCCGGAGCGGCGGCAGGGGGAGGCGCCACCGCTCACGGCACGGCCACGACAGGCAGGCCGGCGGTGGAGGGGGCCGTGGCGGACGCCCCGGCGATCGACCGCCGGTTGTTCATCTCCCGTACGGCCTCCGCGGTCGTGGCCGCGGGAGCGCTCGCGACCGTGGGGTATGGCGTGAGCCGGGCCCTCGGCGATCCGGTGATCGAGCGGGTGCCGATTCGCCTGCCCCGGCTCGACCCCCGGATGAGCGGGCTGCGCATCGCGGTCGTCAGCGACATCCACCTCGGCCCGCTGAGCGGCCGGGGGCACACCGAGCGGATCGTCCGGATGATCAACGGCCTGGAGGCCGACGCGGTGACGATCGTGGGCGACCTGGTGGACGGCACGGTCGCCGAGCTCGGCCGTCTCGCCACGCCCCTCAGGTCCCTCGAATCCCGCTACGGCGCGTATTTCGTGACCGGCAACCACGAGTACTACACCGCCGCGGGCCCCCAGGAATGGATCGAGGAGTTGCGCTCGCTGGGCGTCCGGCCGCTGCGCAACGAGCGAGTCGAGATCCGGCACGCGGGAGCCGTACTGGACCTCGCGGGCGTCAACGACCTCAACGGCGTGCCGTCGGGCGACGGCCCGGACCTCGACAAGGCGCTCGGGGGCCGCGACGCGAACCGGCCCGTCGTGCTCATGGCCCACCAGCCCGTCCAGGTGACGCAGGCCGCCGCGCACGGCGTCGATCTCCAGTTGTCTGGGCACACCCACGGTGGGCAGATGGCGCCGTTCAACCTGCTCGTGCCGCTGCAGCAGCCCGTGGTGGCGGGGCTGGCGAGCGTGCCGCGCACGGGCGGCGGCGACACCCAGGTCTACGTGACGCGAGGTGCGGGCTTCTGGGGGCCGCCGGTCCGCGTGGGCGCGCCGCCCGAGATCACCCTCATCGAGCTGCGCGCCTGACCGCTCCGGATCCCCGGAAGCGGAATCGGGCAGAGCATTGGCGCCATCTCGACAGCGAGGACGAGGCGGACGTAATACCCTCAGGCGACGGGCAGGCCCCAGCGGCCCGCTCGTCCGTCTCCCAAGCCCAGCGAGCACCTGGATACGCTGACATCATGAGCACCACTGGCCGGGCCGCCGCGCGCCGCAAGCAGCCGCACGTGCTGGCGAACGCGCCGTTCCGCAGGCTGTGGACGGCGATGGCGACGTGCAGCCTCGGCGACTGGCTCAACATCATCGCGCTGACCGCCCTGGCCGGTAACCTGACCGCGAGGTCCGGCTTCCAGGCGCAGAGCCTCGCCATCGGCGGCGTCTTCGTCGCCAAGATGCTGCCCGCGATCCTGCTCGGCCCGCTCGCGGGAGCGGTGGCCGACCGGTTCGACCGCAGGGTGACGATGGTCGTCGCCGACCTCGCCAGGTTCGCGGTGGTGTTGTCGATCCCGCTGGTCGGCAACTACCAGTGGGTCATCATCGCGACGTTCCTGGTCGAGTGCGTGAACCTCTTCTGGGTGCCGGCCAAGGACGCCACCGTGCCCAACCTCGTGCCCAAGGAGCGGCTCGAGGAGGCCAACCAGCTCAATCTCCTCGTCACGTACGGCACCGCCCCCGTGGCCGCGGCGCTGTTCGCGATCGTGTCGGGCGTGGTCACGACGATCTCGGCGGCCGCCCCGTCGTTCGACGTCGCCGCCACCAGCGTCGCGCTGTACGCCAACGCGCTGGCCTATCTCGCCTCCGCCGTGATGGTCTTCACACTGCGGGCCATTCCGAAGAACCACATCAGCCACGTGTCCACGCCCTCGGTGCTCCGGCAGATCACCGAGGGATGGCGGTTCGTCGGCGGCAATCGCATCGTGCGCGGCCTGATCATCGGCATGCTCGGGGCGTTCGCCGCCGGTGGCGCCGTCGTGGGCGTCGCCAAGGCGTACGTGCAGGCCCTGGGCGGCGGTGACGCGGGGTACGGCGCCGTTTTCTGCGCCGTCTTCCTCGGCATGGCGTTCGGCATGTTCTTCGGCCTGCGGCTGCTGAAGGGCCTGTCCAGGCGGCGGCTGTTCGGGCTGTCGATCGTGCTCGCGGGGCTGACGCTGGCCGCCGTCGCGCTCATCCAGAACCTGGTCGTCGTGGTCGTGCTGACCGTGCTGCTGGGCGCCTGCGCCGGCATCGCCTGGATCATCGGCTACACGGTGATCGGCCTAGAAGTGGAGGACGGGCTGCGCGGCCGCACGTTCTCCTTCCTGCAGTCGCTGGCCCGGGTGGTGCTGCTGCTGGTCGTGGCGGTGGCCTCGACGCTGGCCGCGCTGTTCGGCACGCACGCCCTCGGGGTCGCCGGCATCAGCTACCGCTTCGACGGCACGAACCTCGTGCTGCTCCTGGGCGCGCTGCTGGCGATCGCCGTCGGGGTGGTCGCGCTGCGGCACATGGACGACCGGCCGGGGGTTCCCATCGCGGTCGACCTGCTGACCGCCCTGCGCGGGCGGCGGTTCGTGCCGGAGGAGGCGGACCCCGAGCGCGGTCTGTTCATCGCCTTCGAGGGCGGCGAGGGCTCGGGCAAGACCACCCAGTCGCGGCTGCTCGCGATCTGGCTGCGCGACCAGGGCTTCGACGTCGTGCAGACCCGCGAGCCGGGCTCGACCAAGGTCGGCATGCGGTTGCGGGCGATCCTGCTCGACGCCGCCCACCAGGGCCTGTCCCCGCGGGCCGAGGCCATGCTCTACGCCGCCGACCGGGCCGAGCACGTGGAGAAGGTCATCAGGCCCGCCCTGCAGCGCGGCTCGACGGTGATCTCCGACAGGTATGTGGACTCGTCCCTGGCCTACCAGGGCGCCGGGCGTTCTCTCGACCAGGAGGACGTCGCGAGGATCAACAGGTGGGCGACGGGCGGGCTCGTCCCCGACCTGACCGTGCTCATCGACGTGCCGCCCGCGGTCGGGCTGCGGCGGATGGCCTCGCCCGCCGACCGCATCGAAGCCGAGCCGCTGGAGTTCCACGAGCGGGTGCGGCGGGAGTTCCGGGCGCTGGCCGCGGCCGACCCCGACCGCTACCTCATGGTGGACGGCACGCTTGACCAGCGCGAGGTGACGCGCCTGATCCAGGACCGGGTGCGTGAGATCCTGCCCGACCCGGTGCCGCAGGAGGCCGAGGAGGCCACCGGCACGATGCCCGCCATCCGCGACTTCGGGTAGCCGCACATGACCGTTTTCGGGGATCTGATCGGGCAGGACCGGGCGATCGACGTGATGCGGCGGGCCGCGTCGGCCGCCGCGGAGGCCATCGCCGGAGGGCGCGGCGCGGGCATGACCCACGCCTGGCTGTTCACCGGGCCGGCCCTGCGGTCCGCGGCAGCCACGGCGTTCGCGGCCTCGCTGCTCTGCCCCGACCAGGGGTGCGGCCACTGCGACGACTGCCATCAGGTCGAGGTCGGCTCGCACCCGGACGTCACGTTCGTCCGGCCCGAGGGCCTGTCGTACAGCGTGCGCCAGACGCGCGAACTCGTGCTCAAGGCGGCGGGGGCGCCCACGCTCGGCCGGTGGCGGATCGTGCTGTTCGACGACGCCGACCGGGTGACGGAGGCGGCGGCCAACGCGCTGCTCAAGGCCATCGAGGAGCCGCCGCCGCGGACCGTGTGGCTGCTGTGCGCGCCCTCCCCGGACGACATGATCATCACGATCCGCTCGCGCTGCCGGGTCGTGACGCTGGGCACGCCCTCCACCGAGGCGGTCGCGAACGTGCTGGTGACCCGCGACGGGGTGCCCCACGACGTGGCGCTCGACGCCGCGCGGGCGGCCCAGGGGGACATCGGCCGGGCGCGGCGGCTCGCGCTGGACGAGGAGGCGCGGCGCCGGCGCGACGACGTGCTGTCGATCCCCCGGTCGCTGACCGGTGTGGCGGAGTGCATCACCGCCGCCGAGCGGCTGGTGAAAACCTCCACCGAGGACGCGGACGCGGCCACGACCGCGTTGAACGAGGTCGAGACCGCCGAGCTGCGCAAGGTCTACGGCGAGGGCTCCTCCGGCAAGGGGCTCAACAAGGGCCTCGTGCGGGGCGGCGCGGGAGCGCTCAAGGAACTCGAGACGATGCAGAAGTCGCGGGCGACCCGCATCAAGCGCGACTCCCTCGACCTCGCGCTGCTCGAACTCGTGGCGTTCTACCGTGACGTGCTGGCCGTGCAGTTCGGGGCCCCGGTCGAGCTGGCCAACGAGGACCGCAGGCACGAGGTGGAGGCGGTCGCGCGCGCGTCCACCGCCGAGCAGACGCTCCGCCGTACTGATGCGATCATGAAGTGCCGGGAGCGGCTGGCGGCCAATGTGAACCCGCAGATCGCGGTCGAAGCCATGACCCTCGCTCTCCGCTCGCCCGCATAGGACGCGAGCAACCCCGGCGGGCGTACGGCGTCTCTGGTACATGAAGGCCGAAACGCTCGATCTCGATCAGCAATCCGGGGGGCCCGTGAGTGTCCCGCCCCTGTCGGCGGGCGCCGACGACACGATCAGCGGGCTCTACGCCGAGCACGCCCTCGGCCTCACCCGGCTGGCCCTGATCATGGTCGGCGACCGGGAGAGCGCCGAGGACGTGGTGCAGGAGGCGTTCCTCGGCCTGCACCGGCGCTTCGACGGCCTGCGTGACCGGGACAAGGCGCTCGTCTACGTGCGTGCCGCGGTGCTGAACAACGCCCGCTCCGTGCTGCGCAGGCGGCGGCTGCCGTCCTGGTTCGCCGGCACGTACGACCCGCCCGTCTGGTCGGCCGAGTCGGCCGCGATCCTCGGCGCGGAGCGGCGGGAGGTCATGGAGGCCCTCCACCGCCTGCCCCCGCGCCAGCGTGAGGCCCTGGTCCTGCGCTACTACGCCGAGCTGTCCGAAGAGGAGACGGCCCGGGTCATGAAGATCAGCCGGGGCACCGTGAAGTCCACCACCTCCCGGGCGCTCGACGCGCTCGGCCGCCTCCTGGGAGAGACCCGATGAACGACGACGTGATCCGCCGGTTGCAGGACGCCGCCCACGCGGTGGGGGAGACGGTCGAGGCCGTCCCGCCGTTCGACCCGGCCACCGCGCCCGTCCGCCGTACGCCTGCGGGCTCCAGGCGGACGAGGTCCTGGTTGATTCCGGTCGCGGCGGCGGCCGCCGTGACGGTCGCGGTCGCGGGCGGGGCGGCGGTCGCGCGCCACGGCGGCGGGACCATGGACACGGCCGCCGGCACGACGGCGGGCCCCGCCGTCCAGCCGTCCTTCCTCGTGCAGATCCGCTCCGGGGACATGGCGGTCAGGAGCGTCGCCGACGGCCACGTGACGGCCACGGTGCCGGGACCGGGGGGCGAGCGGTTCACCCAGGTGCAGGCCACCCGGGACAACCGGCTCTTCTACGCCGTGACCGAGCAGGACACGTGCCGGTCCCGCTTCTACCGGTTCAGTCTCAGCGACAGCGGGGAGGTCGGCTCCATCGGCGCGCTCCCGTTCACGCCGCCGGAGGGCACCGCCGTCACCTCGCTCGCGGTGAACGGGGACGGCTCCACGCTGGCCTACGGGCTGTCCTCTTGCGCTCCAAGCGATAAGGGCGCCTCTCTGGTCGTCACGGATACGGCGACCGGTGACAGCCGCACCTGGACGTCCGCGCGCACGTCGGCCGTCCGGGACGTCTCGATGAGCGAGGACGGGCGCACCCTCGTGTTCCGCCGGGCTGGTGCGGTCTGGGGCACGTCGACGGAGGCGACCACGGAGCCGGCCGTCCCGGCGGAAGCGCCCCCGAAGCCGGTAGCCACCGCGGAGCCGGTAGCCACCGCGGAGCCGGTAGCCACCCCGAAGCCGGTAGCCACCGCGGAGCCGGAAGCCATGCCGGAGACGACCTCCGCATCCCCCGCCGCCGTGGAATCGGCTCTCCCACAGGACGACGGCGGCGTCCTGCCGGAGTCCCGCGTGACCCCGGAAGAACCGGGGGCGGCGCCGTTCCCGGCTGCTTCGGCGGAACCGGAAGCGGGGGCCGCACCGCGAGAGCAGCCCGTGGCGGAGTCGGCCGAGCCCTCCGCTCCGCCGCTGCCCAAGGGGTGGACCTGCCTGATACCGGCCAGCGCGGTGGAGAATCCGACGGAGAATCCGGTCTCGGGCACGGCGCCTTCCTCCGCCAGACCGGCGACGGAGGTCGCCTGGGAGTGCTCGATGTCCCGCACCGTGTGGGTGCTCGACACCGGCACCTCCGGCGGCCTCGACGACGTGCGTACGATCACGCTGGGAGGATCGTCCGCCCCGACGACGGGCGGGGTCCATGACGTCGCCCTCACGCCGGACGGAGGACGCGTCCTGGCTACGGTGGGCTGGAGCAGGCTGGCGCAGGTGCAGGGTGTGACCAAGCTCGCGGGGGCCGTCGCCGAGGTCGTGGCGTACGACGTCGGCACCGGGCAGGCCGTGCAGACCCTCTATCGCGATGAGGAAAGACGGCCTCTCTTCGAGCGTGTCGACGTGGACGGCACCGGGCGGTTCGTGCTGGTGGTCGGGCTGGACGAGACGGGACAGGTGACGGAATCCGGATACCGCACGCTGTTCACGGACGACGGCGGCGTCGCGCGGACGGCGGCCTGGTAGGCGGCCTGGTAGGCGGTCTGTAGGCGGAGTCCTCCGGCGGGCCGGGTCTCCCGATCCGCCGGAGGTTGTCCACAGGCGATGATTGCCGGTGCCGTACGGCACGTATGGTGGGTTCGGACGCGTTAGCCGTACGGATCGAGGAGGGCCGGCGCTTGGGCATGATGATGGCGGTGAGCTTCACCCGCTACGGACGGCTCTACTACCTCGATCCGGGCGGCCACTCTCCCAAGGTGGGCGACAAGGTCCTCGTGCCGACCGACTCCGGGCCCGAGGTCGCCGAGTGCGTGTGGGCGCCGCAGTACGTGAGCGAGGACGTCGAGGGCCTGCCCGTCTGCCAGGGCATCGCGGCCGAGGAGCACCTGGCCCGCGACGAGACCAACCGCCGCCGCAGGGCGGAGGCCCGCAGCGTGTCCAAGCGCCTGATCAAACGGCACGAGCTGCCGATGAAGGTGGTCGGCGTCGACTACCTGGACGCCGACAACGTCTACACCGTGTACTTCTCCGCGCCCCACCGGGTCGACTTCCGGGCGCTCGTGCGCGACCTGGCCCGCAACCTGCGTGCCCGGGTCGAGCTGCGGCAGATCGGCCCGCGTGACGAGGCCAGGCTCCAGGGTGGCATCGGCCCCTGCGGACGCGACCTGTGCTGCGCGACGTTCCTCAAGGACTTCGAGCCGGTCTCGGTGCGGATGGCCAAGGACCAGGACCTCCCGGTCAACCCGCTCAGGATCGCGGGCGCCTGCGGCCGGCTGATGTGCTGCCTGAAATACGAGCACCCGCTCTACCAGGAGTTCCGGGCGTCGGCGCCGCGTACGGGCCTCGCGGTGGACACCCCGCAGGGTCCGGGCACGGTGGTGGGGCACAACGTGCCGTCCGACTCCGTCATCGTCCGCCTCAACGAGGGCGGCCGCCGCTGCGCCTGCTCCAAGGCCAGCGTCTGCGCCCCACGCAAGCAGCATGACGCGATGTACGGCGACGCGCCGGCAGTGGCCGTGAGCGACCCCGAGGAGTAGCGGGCAGAGTTCCCCAGCGTGCCGCGCTCACAGGATCGACAGGGCGACGGTCACGGTCGGCTTCAGAGCCGCCGGTAGGTGATCGGCTGGGCGGCGATGCCGTTCGCCGCGAAATCAGCCAGCACGAAGCTGCGGAAGGTGGGCCGGAAGAGGAGGCCCGGCAGGAACGCGGACAGGTTCACGCGGCGTGCCGTCTGCACAGGCCGGACAACTGCCAGGCCAGCCGGGTGCGGACGGCGGGGATGTGGCCGGCCAGGGCGAGGATGAGGTTGCGCAGCACGCGGCGGCCGGCGGCGGCGGTGGCCAGCTTGGTGAGCCGCCCGGCGAGGGCGACCACCTGCTCGGCCTGCGCGCGGCGGGTGGCAGCGTAGGAGTCGAGCAGGCTGTCCGGTTCGCCGTCGAGCACCCGGGCCAGCGCCTCGCCCAGGTGTACGGCGTCGTCGATGCCCAGGTTCATGCCCTGGCCGCCGGCGGGCGAGTGCACGTGGGCGGCGTCGCCGGCCAGTAGGAGGCGGCCCTGGCGGTAGGTGTCGGCGATGCGGTGGTGGATCCGGAATCGCGAGCTCCAGATCAGCTCCTGCACCCGTGCGGGCTCGGCCTCGGGGCCGCGGGTGTCGAGCAGGTGCTGCACGAAGGGGATGCCGGGCTCTTTGGGAGCCTCGTCCACGGTGGCGACGATGCGGTGCAGGCCGCCGGGCAGCGGGGCGACGACGACCAGCCCGGCGGGCGAGAAGTACAGGATGACCTCGTTCCGTGGCACCCCGCCGGACAGGCGGACGTCGGTCAGGACGAACGACTCGGCGTAGGTGCCGCCGGTGAAGCCGATCCCGGCGCTCTGGCGGACGGTGCTGTTCAGGCCGTCGGCGCCGATCAGGTAGGCGGCCCGGATCTGCTGCCCGTCGTCCAGGACGGCGGTGACGCCGTCGGCGTCGTGCTCGACGCGGCTCACCCGGGCGGGCCTGATCACTTTGCCGCCGAGCTCCTGGAAACGGGCCAGCAGGTGGGCCTCGGTGTCGGCCTGGGAGAGCATCAGGGTGTAGGGGTAGGCGGTGGGCAGGCCGCCGAAGGGCACCGGCATCAGCACCTTGTCGCGGTCGCGGATGGTGAAGACCGGAGTGTGGATGCCGTGCGCGGCCAGCCGGTCCGCCACGCCGTACGGCTTCAGGACTTCCAAAGTGCGTGCGTGCACGACGGCGGCGCGAGAGGTGTTGGCGCCCTCCGCCTGCGCGTCCACGATCATGACCTGCCGCCCGTGCTGCGCCAGGACGATCGCGGCGGTGAGCCCGGCGGGTCCGGCTCCGACGATGAGCACTTCGGCGTTCATGGCGCCTCCTTGGTCAACGGTTGTTGGCATGAACGTAAGCCCGCCACGAATGGAAAGTCAACACTTGTTGGCCTACAATCGTTGACATGAGGAGATCCTCCGCCGAGACCAAGGCCGTGATCCTTGCCGCGGCCCGCGAACGCTTCGCCGCCGACGGCTACGACAAGGCCACCATCAGGGCCATCGCCGCCGACGCGCGGATCGACCCGGCCATGGTCATGCGCTACTTCGGCACCAAGGAGAAGCTGTTCGCCGCCGCGGCCGAATTCGACCTGGAACTGCCCGACTTGGCGCCGGACCAGGCCGGTGCCGGCCTGGTCCGCCACTTCCTGCGCAAGTGGGAGGCCGACGAAGGGCTGCAGGTCCTGCTCCGCACCGGCGTGACGAACGAGGCCGCCGCCGAACGCATGCGGACGATTTTCGGCGGCCAGGTCATGCCGCTCGTGATCGAACTGACCGGCGATCCGGAGCGCGCTCCCCTGCGGGCCTCCCTGGTCGCCTCGCAACTCCTGGGCCTGGCCCTGTCCCGCTACATCCTGAAATTCCCGCCGATGGCGGCGGCAACGGAGGAAGAGCTCATCGCCTGGCTGAGTCCCACGGTCCAGCGCTATCTCACCGAGTGAAACCACGACGCCCGCCCATCGGTCCACGAGGTGGGGGCGCGCCGCCACGCCTGTACGGGGAAACCCCTGCGCGCCGGGGGACTCGGCGCGCACGGATCGTGCCGCTTGCCCGGGAGCTTGCGGGTCCGGCAGTCCATGCCGTGGAGAAGCGACTCCACCCGGCGGCTCGCATCGGGGCGTGAACCGGCGACAGGTCCGGCCACCGGACGCGGCGTAATACGCTGCGGTGGTGAGCACCCGGCGCCGCCTGGCGACATGGCTGAAGACGAAGTCGCCAGAGGGCCGGCGGCTGATCCTCGCCCGGGTCGGGTTCACCTCCGATGACGACGTAACCCCGCAGGACCTCGCCCGGCTGCTGCTCCAGCCGCGTGCGGCGCTCTCGCTCGCGCGGTTCTGCACCCTTCCTCAGCACCAGGCGCTGTCGGCCGTCGCGTGGCTGGCGGCGCAGCGGCACGGGCCGCTGCTCAACCTCTGGCATGACGCGGACCCGGCCACGAGGGCAGTGCCCCGCGCCGACGTGCTCGACCTGCTGGCCGGGAGTGATCCGGCCCTGCGGGCGCGCGCCGCCGCCACTCTGGACGCGCTCGCCGACATGGCGTTGGTGCTTCCGCCGCACGACGACCAGGTGATCGTGTCCACAGGCATCCACGCGCACCTCGCCGAGGCAGCGGGGCTGGGCCGCCCGGCGGCCGAGCTCATCAGGCTCCACTTCAACGCTCCGGAGGTCCACGCGATCGCCGAGACCCTGGGATTCCCGAAGGCCAGGGCGCGGGAGGGCGCGGAGCGGAACGTGCTCGGCCTGCTCACCGACCAGGAGCGGGTGCGGGCCCTGCTCGGACAGGCCCCCGCGGACGCCCGGGAGTGGCTGCTCGACATCATCGGGCACGGATCGCAGGTGCTCACCCACGCCTATCAGGCGCGCGGCGGCTTCGGTTACCAGCAGGCGCCGAAGTACGCCTTCCGGCCCGGAGGTTCCGGCGACCCGAACACCGACTGGCTGGCCGCGCGCGGGCTCCTCCTGCCCGCCGGGCCGTACGACACGGCGGAGGTGCCGATCGAGGTCGCCGTGGCCGCGCTCGGCGAGCTGCGCGTTCCGTTCGCCCCGGAGCCGCCGCGACCCCCGGCCGGCCTGCCCGACGCCGCCGGGGCCGACGGTTCCGCCCAGGCGGCCGCCACCGCCGCGCTGTCCCAGATCGAGCGCGTGCTCGCCGCGTGCGCCGACCAGCCTCCCCTCCTGCGCAAGGCCGGCGGTCTGGCGGTCCGCGACACCAAGCGGATCGCCAAAGCGGCCGGCGTGGCCGATGACGTCACCCGGTTCTGGCTCGACCTGGCCACGCAGGCCGGGCTGCTCGGCCTGCATGCCGAGCCGGTGCAGCGGCCGAAGGGCCATCGCGGCAAGCTGCCTGAGCCGGTCGTGAGTCTGCTGCCCAAGACGAAGTACGACGACTGGCTGAAGCGGTCTCCCGTCGAGCGGCTGGTGACGATCATCGCCACCTGGGCGACCATACCGGCCGTCTACACGTTCTGGCCGGAGGAGGCCGGGACGCCGGTCGCCCTCACCGAGCCCGACGATCCGAACGCGGTCGGCATCAGGGGCGCCGTCTTCGAGGCGCTCGCCGCGCTTCCTCCGGGCAAGGGCGTCTCCGCCGACGGCCTGCCGTACGTGACGGAACGGGCGGCCTGGCACCGCCCGCACCACTTCGCCGAGTCCGGGGCGGGCGACGATCTGGTCGGCGCCGTCGTGCGTGAGGCCGAGTCGCTCGGCCTGGTCGCCGCGGGCGCCCTCACCGGCGTCGGCCGTGTCGTACGCGATCTGTTGCTGAGCGGTGAGGCGTGGACGTCGCCGGAGCCCGCGCTGACCGCCGCCCTGGCGGTCATGCTCCCGCCCGCGCAGGCCAGCGCCTTCTTCCAGGCCGACCTGACGGCCGTGGTCCGCGGGATGCCCGGCCCGGAGCTCGCCGAACTGCTCGACGACGTCGCCGACCGCGAGTCGGAGGGGCACGCCGTGGTCTGGCGCTTCTCCGGTTCGACCGTGCGCCGGGCCTTCGATCGGGGGCACGAGGCCAGCGCTCTGCTCGCGCGGCTCACGGAGGTGGCCGAGGCGCCCCTGCCGCAACCGCTGGAATATCTGATCAAGGACACCGCCCGTACGCACGGGCGCGTCCGGGTGGTGCGCTCCGGGTGCTGCCTCCGTTCCGACGACGAAGCGCTCGTCGAGGAACTCGCCCGCTCTCAGGCGCTGCGCACGCTGGGCCTGCGCAAGATCGCCCCGACCGTGCTGATCAGTGCGGTGGGCGAGGAGGAGACGCTGGCCCGGTTGCGCGCCGCCGGCTACACCCCGGCGCTGGAGTCCGAGACCGGGGTGGCGATCATCGAGAGAGCCGCTCGCCGACGCGCGTGACGTGCGGCTGGCCGGTCCGAGAGCCGGGGCGTGCGGGTGCGGGCGTCGTCCCCTCGGCCATGAGCGGCCTGTCCGCGGCGTGCGCGTCTTCGGACGGCCCTGCGGACGGCGAAGGCTGCGAACCCACTCGTCGGGCGGCGCTCGGCGCTCGCTCGGGTTCCGTGGGTTCGCCGCTCATCCTTCACAGTTGTGCTGTCGCCCGCACATCAGGGACGGCGCTCAGCGCGCCGCCCCTGATCTGGTCGATCCTCTGGCAGCCAGGGCGACTGGGACAGCGTCAGATGCGGGTCCATTGCTGGTTGGTGCCGCCGTGGCAGGTCCAGATGTGCACCTTGCTGCCGTTGGCGGTGCCGTAGTTCGACACGTCCAGGCACTTGTTCGCCCCGACCGCGGTGATGGTGCCGTCGGAGTTGAAGCGCCACTTCTGGTTGTTCTGCCCGTTGCAGTCCCAGATGATCACCGCCGTGCCGTCCGCCGTGCCCGCGCCGTTCACGTCCAGGCACTTGTTGCCGTAGACGCGCAGCTCACCCGCGCTCGTGGAGGCCCACTGCTGATTGGACTGCCCGTTGCAATCCCAGATCTGCACCTGCGCGCCGTTGGCCTGTGAGGCCTCGGTGACATCCAGGCACCGGCCCGAGCCCGTGCCCCGGATCGCGTTCGTCGCCTGCGGAGTGCCCGTCGGTGAGGGAGACGCCGAGGGAGACAGCGAGGGAGACGGCGAGGGGCTGGTGGTCGGCCCGTCGCCGGTGAACTGCCACCAGTTCAGGTTGAACAGGTAGCCGCTGCCGCCGGTGAACTTGAGGTACAGGTCGTGGGTGCCGGTCGCGCCGGTGACGGGGCAGGAGACGGTTGTCCAGGTCTGCCAGCCGCCGGTGCCGGGGACGTCGCAGGTGCCCATGAGGGTGCCGGTGGCGCTGTCGCGGCGCAGTTCGATCTTTCCGCCGCCGGCGCCGGAGGCGACCCGTGCGGAGAAGGAGGTCGCTCCGGTGCCGAAGCCGACGCCCTTGACCTTGATGTAGTCGCCGTTGTCGATGAAGCCGACGTTCATTCCGCCTTCGTTGGAGGCCTCGGTTTCGACGCCGGACTCCCAGGCGATGGTCTCGGCCTCCTGGCGGGTGTAGGGGTTCAGCGTGCCGATCTGGGGTGCCCCTGTGGTGGTCATGTTGATCGTCGGGATGGTGCCGTCGGCGTTGTAGGTGAACTTCTCCACCGCGACCGAGCGGGTGTAGCCGCCGCCGCCCGGCAGGGCGCCGTTGTGGTAGAAGAAGTACGAGCCGCCCTGGTAGTCGATGATTCCGGGGTGGTTGGTGAAGCTACTGCCCTGGGTGGGCATGATCGTGCCGCGGTAGGTCCACGGCCCGGTCGGGCTGGTGGCGGTGGAGTATGCGATGAACTCCGAGC